>JAPOKC010000018.1 GCA_029977845.1 Mycobacteriaceae bacterium
TGAAGTCCGCAAGTCCATGGGCGATGCGCTCCTCCGGTTGGAACGCCAGCAGGTTCGCGACGTGCTGACCCCGCGCGGCGCGCAGCGCCTCGGGCAGTTCGTAGGCCTTGGCCCGGTACACCCGTCCCTGCGTGGTGAAGAACAGGATCCAGTCGTGGGTCGAGCAGACGAAGAAGTGCCGCACGATGTCGTCCTGCTTGAGAGCCGCGCCCTGCACACCCTTTCCACCGCGCTTCTGACTGCGGTAGAGGTCGGTCTTGGTGCGCTTGGCATAACCGGTCTCGGTGATCGTGACGACCACCTCCTCGCGGGCGATGAGGTCCTCGTCGGACACCTCGCCCTCGGCGCCGACGATGCGGGTGCGCCGGTCGTCGCCGTGCTTGTCGGCGATCTCGGCGAGCTCGTCGCGCACGATGGCGCGCTGTCGCTCCGGCTTGGCCAGGATGTCCTCGAGGTCGGCGATCTCGCGCTCGATCTCGGCCAGCTGGTCGATGATCTTCTGGCGTTCCAGGGCGGCGAGCCGGCGCAGCTGCATGTCGAGGATGGCCTGCGCCTGGATTTCGTCGATATCCAGCAGGGCGATCAGGCCGTCTCGAGCCACCTCGACGGTCTCCGAGGCGCGGATCAGGGCGATCACCTCGTCGAGGGCGTCGAGTGCCTTGACCAGACCGCGCAGGATGTGGGCCCGCTCGTTGGCCTTGCGCAGCCGGTAGGTGGTCCGGCGGATGATCACGTCGAGCTGATGCTCGACGTAGTAGCGGATCATCTGGTCCAGACGCAGAGTGCGCGGAACGCCGTCGACGATCGACAGCATGTTGGCGCCGAAGCTGGTCTGCAGCTGGGTGTGCTTGTAGAGGTTGTTCAGCACCACCTTGGCCACGGCGTCGCGCTTGATCTCCACGACGATCCGAAGGCCCACCCGGTCACTGGACTGGTCCTCGATGTTCGAGATGCCGGTGAGCTTGCCCTCGCGGACCTGCTCGGCGATCGAGGTGATGAAGTTGTCGTGGTTGACCTGGTAGGGCAACTCGGTGATGACGATCGAGGTCCGACCGCGCGAGTCCTCCTCGATCTCCACCACACCCCGCATCCGGATCGAACCCCGGCCGGTGGTGTAGGCATCGTTGATGCCCTGCGTTCCCACGATCAGTCCCGAGGTCGGGAAGTCCGGGCCCTTCACCCGCTCCATGCACGCGGCGAGGGTCGATTCCTCGTCGGCGTCGTAGTTCTCCAGGCACCAGTAGACGGCCTCGGCCAGTTCGCGGAGGTTGTGCGGAGGGATGTTGGTGGCCATGCCGACGGCGATGCCGCCGGAACCGTTGGCGAGCAGATTCGGGAACCGGCTCGGCAGAACCGTCGGCTCCTGCACCCGGCCGTCGTAGTTCGGAATGAAATCGACTGTCTCCTCGTCGATTTCACGCAGCATGTCCATGGCCAGCGGGGTCAGCCGAGCCTCGGTGTAACGCATGGCGGCTGGTGGGTCGTTGCCCGGCGAACCGAAGTTGCCCTGACCGTCCACCAGCGGGTAGCGCAGCGACCACGGCTGGGCCATCCGGACCAGGGTGTCGTAGATCGAGGCGTCACCGTGCGGGTGATAGTTGCCCATGGTCTCGGCCACCGAACGGGCGGACTTGGCGTGGCTGCGATCGGGCCGGAAACCGGAGTCGTACATCGCGTACAGCACGCGCCGGTGCACCGGCTTGAGGCCGTCGCGCACCTCGGGCAGTGCGCGTCCGACGATGACGCTCATCGCGTAGTCGATGTAGCTGTTCTGCATCTCCTGCTGGATGTCGACCGGTTCGATCCGATCGCCGGCAGGTCCGTCGGGCGGCAGAGTGGTGTCAGTCATTTATGTGGTCCCTAGGTGATAAAAGGGGTTAAACGTCAAGGAAGCGAACGTCTTTGGCATTGCGGGTGATGAAGCTGCGGCGGGCCTCGACGTCATCGCCCATCAGGACGGAGAAGAGTTCGTCGGCCGCGGCGGCGTCATCGAGGGTGATCTGGCGCAGCACCCGGACGCTGGGGTCCATGGTGGTCTCCCACAGTTCCTTGGCGTCCATCTCGCCGAGGCCCTTGTAGCGCTGGATGCCGTCGTCCTTGTTGATCTTCTTGCCGTTGGCGAGCCCGTACTCGAGCATCGCGTCGCGCTCGCGGTCCGAGTAGGCGAATTCGTGCTCGCTGCGCTGCCACTTGAGCTTGTACAGCGGCGGCTGGGCCAGGTAGACGTGGCCGCTCTCGATCAGGGGCTTCATGAAGCGGAACAACAGGGTCAGCAGCAAGGTGGAGATGTGCTGGCCGTCGATGTCGGCGTCGGCCATCAGGACGATCTTGTGATACCGGAGCTTGGTGAGGTCGAACTCGTCGTGAATCCCGGTGCCCAGTGCGGTGATGATGGACTGGACTTCGGTGTTCTTCAGCACGCGGTCGATGCGGGCCTTCTCGACGTTGATGATCTTGCCGCGCAGCGGCAGGATCGCCTGGAACATCGAGTCGCGGCCGCTCTTGGCCGAACCACCGGCTGAGTCGCCCTCCACAACGTACAGCTCGCACTGCTTGGGATCGGTTGAACGGCAGTCTGCCAGCTTGCCCGGCAGGCCGCCGATATCGGTGGCGCTCTTGCGCCGTACGAGTTCGCGCGCCTTGCGGGCTGCGATACGGGCCTGTGCCGACGAAACCGCTTTGTTCACAATGGTTTTCGCGTCCGAGGGATTGGACTCGAACCAGTGCGTGAGCTGCTCGTTGCAGATCTTCTGCACGAACGATTTCACCTCGGTGTTCCCGAGCTTGGTCTTGGTCTGCCCCTCGAACTGCGGCTGAGCCACCTTGACCGAGATCACCGCGGCGAGACCTTCGCGGATGTCATCGCCGGTGAGGTTCGGGTCCTTGTCCTTGAGGAGCTTCTTGTCCTTGGCGTACTTGTTGACCACCGTGGTCAGCGCGGCGCGGAACCCCTCTTCGTGGGTGCCGCCCTCGTGGGTGTTGATGGTGTTGGCGAAGGTGTGCACCGATTCGGAGTAACCGGAGTTCCACTGCATCGCGACCTCGACCTCATGGCCTTCGCCCTTGCCGGAGAAGTCCACGATGCTGTTGGTGATCGGGGCCTTGGTCCGGTTGATGTGCTTGACGAAGTCGACCAGGCCGCCTGGGTAGTGGAAGGTGCGGTGTTTGACCCGCGGCTGCGCGGCCGCCTTCTCCGCGGCCTGTTCCTCGGCGGATTTCGGCGCGGCGGCGGTGTCGCTGACGACCTCGTCGATGACGTCCGCGGCCCGGACCCGTTCGTCGGTCAGCGTGATGGTCAGGCCCTTGTTGAGGAAGGCCATCTCCTGCAGCCGGCGCGCGACGGTTTCGAAGTCGTAATCGAGGGTCTCGAAGATGTTGCCGTCGGCCCAGAACCGGATCGTGGAGCCGGTCTTCTTGGTGGCCTCGCCCTGCTTGAGGCTGCCGGGCACCGAGTTGTCGTAGGTCTGGAACCACTGGTGGCCCTCGCGGCAGATATCGGCCTCGACCCTGGTGGACAGCGCGTTGACCACCGAGACGCCCACCCCGTGCAAACCGCCGGAGACCTGATAAGCGCCTTCCTCGAACTTGCCGCCGGCGTGCAGGACCGTCATCACGACGTCGATGGTCGGAACACCGGTGGCATGCATCTCCACCGGGATGCCGCGGCCGTTGTCGCTGACCTCGACACCGCCGTCTTCGAGCAGCCGGACGTCGACGCGGTCTGCGAAGCCGGCCATCGCCTCGTCGACGGCGTTGTCGACGACCTCCCAGATCAAATGGTGCAGGCCACGCTCACCGGTGGAACCGATGTACATGCCGGGCCGCTTCCGGACCGCTTCCAGTCCTTCGAGGACTTTGATGGAGTCTGCGCCGTATCCGTCTTGTTTCTTCTTCGGGGCAGCCACGATCGAACAGGTCTCCTCGGGATTAGCAGGCGGGCGGCCGGGGCCGTCCGAAACGTTTGTCACCAGTCTACCGGTGAGGGGGGACAGGACCCACTCTGCGGCGGCGTTTTCGCGCACCTATTTGGACCGTGCGCGGAATATTTCGAATCGACATGCGTCAGGACGCTTGACGCGCCGGTTTCCGGCGTTCTGGTGGCGCTGGGGCCACTGTGATAGGGGGTGCCTAACCGTAGGTGTCGCGGGGTCCGCGGCCTCGCACATGCAGCGGTCCCTTCCGCCATGACGGGCCCGCCGGGCCGGTGATCTTCAGGGCGGTGACCACCCCGTCGCCCACCGCCGCGGCGATTTTCGCGATCAGCTGGGCCTGGACCATTCTCAGCTGGGTCGCCCACGCGGTCGATTCCGCAGATACGTGCAGAACGCCGTCGCGCAGCGCGGTAGGCACTGCGTGTTCGGCGATCTGCTCACCCACGACGGCTTCCCATTCGGCGAACACCCTGCCCTCGGCGACCCGCCCCGACCAGCCCCGGGACTTGGCCAACTCGCGGGAAACCCGACCCAGCGGCTGAGGATCACGGCTGTCGGGTCCCGGCCCCGACCAGCGGCGACGGTTGCCGCGCGGGGCGGCCGCGGGTTGCCGGCCGGGAGAGCGCCGGCCGTGGCCGATGTCCTTACCCTGCCCGCGCGCAGCGGCCCTGGCCTCCTCCAGCGCTCGGCGCACCAGATCCATCCCGGGCACGTCCTTGAGGTGCTCGGGCGGGGCGTCCTCGTCATCACTCACGAGATCACCTCCGATCGCCGGCCACTTTCATCCTCGCGCATCGTGATACCGACCCTGGTGGCATCCCAGTCCGCCGGGATGTCCTCGCCGACGGCCGCCGTCACGAGAACCTGTTCGGCTGACGCCGCGACCCCCGCCAGCGCGCGGCGGCGGGCGCTGTCGAGTTCGGCGAAGACGTCATCGAGAATCAGGACGGGTTCGCTGCCCTCGGCCCGCAACAGTTCATAGGCGGACAGTCGCAGGGCCAGTGCCATCGACCACGATTCGCCGTGGCTGGCGAATCCCTTGGCCGGCTGGTCGCCGAGGCGCAACTCCAGATCGTCCCGGTGCGGGCCGACCAGGCAGACTCCACGGTCGAGTTCGGCAGCACGGCGTCGGGCGAGGCCGGCGAGCATCGCGGCTTCGAGTTCCTCGAGTTCGGGTTCCTGGCCATCCAGGTCGACACTCGCGCGGTAGCTGATCGCCGCCGCCCGCGATGCCGGGGCCAGAAGCTGGTAGGCCTTCTCGACCTCGGGTCCGAGAAGGTTGACCAGCTCCAGTCGAGCAGCCATCAGCTGGGCCCCGTGAGCAGCAAGGTGGCCGTCCCACACATCGAGCGTCTCCAGCACGTCGTGACCTCCGCGGAAGCGCGCACTGGAAGCGGACTTCAGCAGCGCAGTGCGTTGTTTGAGGACTTTCTCGTAGTCGGCCCGCACGCCGGCCACGGCGGGGCGGCGAACAGTCGCCAGCTCGTCGAGGTAACGCCGCCGTTCGGCCGGATCACCCCGAACCAGGGCCAAGTCCTCCGGTGCGAACAGCACCGCACGGACCGCACCCAGAATTTCTCTGGTGCTACGGACCGGCGACCGGTTCAACCGCGCCTTGTTGGCCCGGCCGGCGGCGATCTCCAGATCGACGGCCAATTCGCGGCCCTCGTTGACGACGATCGCCGAGACGACTGCACGTTCCGCACCTGCCCGGACGAGCGGGGCATCGGTACCTACCCGGTGTGATCCCAAAGTCGCGCAATACCACAGCGCTTCAACAAGATTCGTCTTGCCGAATCCGTTGGCACCGACGAAGACGGTGCGCCCCGGAGTCAACTCCAAGTCGACTTCGGTCCAGGACCGGAAGTCGTGTAGGGCGAGATGGCGGACGTACATCGTGGGCGCTTGGCGCCTAGGTCAGCCGGGTAACCGGACCGGCATGAGGAGATACACGTAATCGGTGTCGATCGCGGTGAAAGGTCCCGCGCCGCTGATGTCGGTGTCATCACCGGCCGGTCGCAGGACTGCGGGTTTGCTCGCGGTGGTGAAACCGAAGGTGACGCGATCGCTGTGTAGGGACCCGAGCCCGTCGGTCAGGTATGTCGGATTGAACGCGATGGTCAGCGGTTCGCCGGCGAAATCGACTTCGAGGTCTTCTTCGGCCAGACCGACTCCGTCCGCACCGCCGGCGGCCAGGTGCAGAACATCAGGGGCGAATTCCATTCGCACCTGAGCGCCCCGGTCGGCTACCAGCGCGACACGTTTGATGGCGTCGCTGAGTTCAGCCACTCCGACGGTCGCCAATGCGGTGTGCTCGGCCGGCAACAGTTGACGGAATTTCGGGAACTCCGTATCGAGCAACCGGGTGGTGCTGCGCTTGCCGGCGCTGCGAATACCCAGCAGACGATCCTCGCCGACGGTGGCGCCAGTACCCAACGCCAGATGGACGTCGGAGCCCGGCGTCACTGCCTTGGCCGCCTCGGCGAGGGTCCGCGCCGGAACCAGCACCGCGGCGTCCACACCGGGGGCGTTGGTCGACCAGGTCAACTCCCGGACAGCAAGCCGGAATCGGTCCGTGGCGGCAAGCACCACTTTGTCGCCCGCAATCTCGACCCGGATGCCGGTGAGCATAGGCAGGGTGTCATCGCGGCCGGCCGCGACAGCGACCTGACCCACCGCCTCGGTGAACAGATCGGCCGCGACCACACCGGTCTCTGCCGGCAGGGCTGGCAGAGCCGGATAGTCCTCGACTGGCATCGCCGGCAGGGAGAATTTCGCACTCCCGCAGGTCAGAAGAACCCGGTTACCGTCGACACTGACGTCAACGGGTTTGGCCGGGAGGGCCCGGGTGATGTCGGACAACAGCCGCCCGGAGACCAGAACGGTTCCCGGAGAAGCGATTTCGGCGGGAATCACGACTTCGCTGGAAACGTCGTAATCGAAACCGGCGATGGTGAGACCCTCATCGGATCCGGTGATCAGCACGCCGGCCAGAACCGGAACCGTCGGGCGGTTGGGCAGGCTGCGGGCCACCCAGGCCACCGCATCGGCGAAATCTTCCCGGACGAGGCGAAACTTCAGATCCGAGCCCACCGTCGTGGTCCCCACGTTCAATCGTGTCCCTTCATCACCCAGCAACGCCGCCTGACATCGCGCGGCTCATGACCAAACCGTAGAGCGTCGGCGATCATCTTGAACGCTAAACGCCGTGGCTGACAAGCCTGGTCTCAGCGGTCGCCGAGAGGGCCGGCCGAGGTTTTCCCCAACAGTCTTCTTCTGAAAGAAATTCATTGAATTACTGACAGCAACAGTAGTAGGTGCTGTGGAAGTTGTGGATCAACGGGTATCGGTGCTGTTGAAATGGGGTGCGACATTGTGGATGAAATGTGGATGGCTGTGGATCGCGGCGGGGCGGTCTGTGGACAGCCCGGGGTTGTGCGGTGATGTTCAGCCCTGCAGTGGTGTTCATCCGAGGGTTTTCCACAAGGTCTGCACAGCCGTGGCTGTTAATGGTGTTGCGGAAGCGGCCAAAGTTTTTCCGGTGGAGCGATCGATTTCCGGCTTTGGGGCGGCCCGCGCGCCGGGCAAACTTCACCGTTTGGAGCGTTGACGGATCCGGGTGGTGAGTTCTTTGACGTGATCGAAGATCTCGCGACGGTAGGCCATCTCGTTGAGGATCTTCTTCTGGGCATACATGACGGTGGTGTGATCGCGTCCGAAAGCCTGGCCGATCTTTGGCAGCGAGAGATCGGTGAGCTCTCGGCAGAGATACATCGCGATCTGCCGGGATTGGGCCAGCGCTCGGGTTTTGCCTGGTCCGCGGAGTTCTTCAACGCTGGTGTCGAAGTATTCCGCGGTGGCCGCCATGATGGTGGCCGAGCTGATTTGGGTGGTGCCGGCATCGGCGATCAGGTCCCGCAGCACGATCTCGGCCAGCGCGGTGTCGATCGGGCTGCGGTTCAGTGACGCGAACGCCGTCACCCGGATCAGGGCGCCCTCGAGTTCGCGAATGTTGCGTTCGATGCTGCTGGCGATCAGTTCGAGGACGTCATCAGGCACGTCGAGCCGTTCCATCTGTGCTTTTTTGCGCAGAATGGCGATTCGGGTCTCCAGTTCGGGGGGCTGGACGTCGGTGATCAGTCCCCACTCGAACCGGGTGCGCAGACGGTCCTCGAGGGTGGCCAGCTGTTTCGGCGGACGGTCGGAGGAGATGACGATCTGTTTGTTGGCGTTGTGCAGGGTGTTGAAGGTATGGAAGAACTCTTCCTGGATGCCCTCCTTACCCTCGATGAACTGAATGTCGTCGACGAGCAAGACGTCGATGTCGCGGTAACTGCGTTTGAATGCCACCCGGCGGTCGTCGCGCAGTGAGTTGATGAAATCGTTGGTGAATTCCTCGGTGGAGACGTACTTGACGCGCAACCCGGGGAACAGCCGCTGGGCGTAGTTGCCGGCAGCATGCAGCAGGTGGGTTTTTCCCAGGCCGGATTCTCCCCAGATGAACAAGGGGTTGTAGGCGCGGGCCGGCGCTTCGGCGATCGCCAGGGCCGCGGCATGCGCGAATCGATTTGAGGCGCCGATGATGAAGGTTTCGAAGGTGTATCTGCGGTTGAGACTGTTGGCGGCGGGTTCCCCGGACTCGCCGTCACGCGGCCGCTCGATGAAGTAGCTGGGCCAGCTTTCATGTGCGCTGGCCAGGGCCTCGCTGGCTTCATCGACCTCGTCGAGGTCGGATTCGATGACGCCGGGGTAACCATCGGTGGCGTCTGGTCCGGTTGGTTCGATGCGAACACCCAGCTCGACCCGCTGTCCGAGGCGCCGACTGAGCGCATCGACGATGGGGGTCCGGAGATGCCGTTCGATTTCGTTCTGAACGAACGGGCTCGGCACCGAGAGCAGGGCAAATCCTTCGGCGATGGTCAGGGGCCGGACGAGTTTGAGCCAGGCTCGCTGTTGCGGGGTGAGAGGACTTTCGACAATGGTGTCGCCGGACGCGCCGTCCGGGTCACCGTTGAGTTCGGCGACGACCGAACCCCAGACGGAGGCGAAATCGGAACCGGGATCATCACCCAATGACGGATCCCCCAGTTCAGATCATTGCGACGAAAAAGAATTCCCACCCGAAACTGTCCACATAGTTATCCACAGTTGTGTACAGGGCCGGGCGGCCCTAGTTCGCAGCGTATCGGCAGTAAATGTCTATAAGCGGCGGTTCTTGGGAACTGGTCCCCGAGTCGCTGCTGTGCCAGAAGCTAACAGGTTTCTCGCTGCGAGCCAACAGGTGACCGGAGAAAGGGGCAAGCTCGCCGGACAACAGTCCGGTTAGTACGGTTTGACCTGCGCAAGTGCGGTCAGTACCCTCGGATAGTCGCTCGAATGTGGCGATACGGCAGCGACCGGGACTCCCGGGACCGCGCCGGTTAGGGCAAAGCTGAGCAACAGCGACCAGCGTTTCCTGGGCTTTCCGGGGAGGCGCGGGGCTGCTAAGGACGAGGAGACACAGCCGTGGCCAAGGGCAAGCGGACCTTCCAGCCGAACAACCGTCGGCGGGCAAGGGTTCATGGTTTCCGGCTCAGGATGCGCACTCGTGCCGGCCGGGCGATCGTTTCCGGTCGCCGTCGCAAGGGCCGCCGTTCACTGACTGCCTGACCTACCGGTCACTCGGCGTGCTCCCGGCTCGATACCGGATGACGCGGTCTGCAGACTTCGGAACCACCGTGAAACGGGGTGTTCGAGCTGTGCAGCCGGATCTCGTTGTGCACATGCACCGCAATACCGGTGTTCACGACGGTCCGCGGGTGGGTTTGGTGGTCACCAAGGCGATCGGTGGTGCGGTGGAACGTCACCGGGTGGCGCGGAGGTTGCGCCACGCGGCGCGCGGGGTAGTCGGCGCCCTGGCGCCGACCGACCACATGGTGATCCGCGCACTGCCAGGTAGCTTGCGCGCGAAACCTGAACTGCTGCAACAGGAATTGGCGTCCGCGGTGGATCACGCCCGGCAGCTGATGGAGCGTGCCGGGTGACGCCAGACAACAGAAGCGGCCCGGCGAGGATCGTCATCGCGGCGATTCAGCTGTATCGGAACATGATTTCGCCGTTGCGTCCGCCCACGTGCCGCTTCACCCCGACCTGCAGTCAGTACGCGGTGGATGCGCTGACCACCTATGGCGCATTCCGCGGCATTTGGCTGGCGTTGGTCAGACTCGCGAAGTGCGGTCCCTGGCACAGCGGGGGATGGGACCCGATTCCCGAACGTTCGGACGCCGGCGACGGCTCGAGACCGGAGCTCAGGAGCGCCGATGTTTAACTGGTTCAGCCTCGACTACATCTACTACCCGGTGTCGGGGATCATGTGGCTCTGGTACAAGCTCTTCGGCCTGTTCCTGGGACCGAGCAGCTTTTTCGCCTGGGCGCTGTCGGTGATGTTCCTCGTCTTCACTCTGCGGGCGCTGCTGTACAAACCTTTCGTTCGGCAGATCCGCACCACCCGGCAGATGCAGGAACTGCAGCCGCAGATCAAGGCGCTGCAGAAGAAGTACGGCAAGGACCGCCAGCGGATGGCACTGGAGATGCAGAAGCTCCAGCGTGAACACGGCTTCAATCCCATCCTCGGCTGCTTGCCGATGCTGGCCCAGATCCCGGTCTTCCTCGGCCTCTACCACGTGCTGGCCTCGTTCAACCGGACGCAGAGCGGTTTCGGTCGGCTCGGGCTGTCGGTCGAAGAGAACCGGAAACTGGGCAATTACGTTTTCAGCGCATCCGACGTCGGAAACTTCCTCGATGCCCATCTGTTCGGCGCCCCGATCGGCGCCTCGATGACGCAGCAGGTGGGTCTGGAGGCCTTTACGGAGTTCAGCCGACCGGCGGTGGCTGCGGTGTCCATTCCGCTGATGATCCTGGCCGGCATCGCCACCTACTTCAACAGCCGGGCCTCCATCGCCCGGCAGAGCCCGGAAGCGGCGGCCAACCCGCAGACCGCGTTGATGAACAAGCTTGCGCTGTATGTGTTTCCGCTGGGTGTCGTCGTCGGCGGCCCGTTCCTGCCGATCGCCATCATCATCTACTGGGTTTCCAACAACATCTGGACCTTCGGCCAGCAGCACCTGGTGTTCGGCAAGATCGAGAAAGAGGAAGAGGCCAAGAAGGAGGAGGCGCTGGCCCGCCGTTCCGCCAACGCGCCCGCCCCGGGAGCCAAACCCATCAAGGGCCGCAAGAGCCCGGTGGTGCCGGAAGAGGCCCCCGACGGCGACGAGAGCGACCCGGCCCCGGACGGCGGGTCCGCCGCCGCACCCGAGGCCGCGAACCGCACGCCGCGACCCGGCGCGCGCCCCAAGAAACGTAAGCGTTGACCGGATACGTCCGGGCAGAAGAGGAAGAGATGGACATGACTGAGACTGCGCCAGAAGAAGCCGCACCCGAGGCCCCCGTTCGCAAGGGAGTCGACCAGGAGGACCGGTTGGTCGCCGAGGGCGAAATCGCCGGCGATTACCTGGAGGAACTGCTTGACCTGCTCGATTTCGACGGGGACATCGACCTCGACGTCGAGGGCGACCGGGCGATCGTGAGCATCGACGGCGGCGACGACCTGTCCAAGTTGGTCGGCCGCCGCGGCGAGGTACTCGATGCGTTGCAGGAGCTGACCCGGCTGGCGGTGCACCAGAAGACCGGCGAGCGCAGCCGGTTGATGCTCGACATCGCCAGCTGGCGCCGCCGGCGCCGCGACGAGCTCAGCGCCTTGGGCAGCAAGGTCGCACGACGGGTCGCCGAGTCCGGCGAGCGCGAAGAGCTGGCGCCGATGACCCCCTTCGAGCGGAAGATCGTGCACGACGCCGTGGCCGCCGTGCAGGGCGTGCATAGTGAGAGCGAGGGCGTGGAACCGTCGCGACGGGTCGTGGTCCTGAAGGACTGAAGTTACACAAATGTAGTTCTCGAACGGGTCGACGGCGGAGGGATGTTTCACGTGAAACACGCACCGCCGTCGGCGGCCGAAGAGATATTCGGAGACCGGATGGCATTGGCCCTCCGATATGAGGAATTGCTAGCCAGTGCGGGGGTGACCCGGGGATTGATCGGTCCCCGGGAGGTCGAGCGGCTGTGGGACCGCCACATCCTGAACAGTGCCGCGGTGGCCGAGGTGATCGAGCCAGGCGCCCGCGTGGTCGATATCGGCAGCGGCGCCGGCCTGCCGGGAATCCCGGTGGCCATCGCCCGCCCGGACCTCCGCGTCACCCTGGTGGAACCGATGCTGCGACGCACCGAATTCCTCACCGCGGCGGTGGCCGATCTCGGTATCGCGGTGGATGTTGTGCGCGGGCGGGCCGAGGACCCGGTGGTGCGCGACCGGCTGTCCGGAGCCGATGCCGTCCTGTCCCGCGCGGTGGCGGGGTTGGACAAGCTGGCCCGGTGGAGCCTGCCGCTGCTTCGGCCCGGGGGCCGGATGCTGGCGCTGAAGGGGGAGCGGGCCGAGGACGAGGTTGCCGAGCACCGGGCAGCGATGACGAAACTGGGCGCCACGGACGTCCGGGTGCTGAGATGTGGATCGGACTTCCTGAACCCGCCGACGACGGTGGTGCAGGCGGTCCGATCTGAGCGACGGCCGGGACCGCCGCAGGCGGGCTCCCGGCGGGCGCCGGAGAGGAGAGGACCATGACCGTCCCACCCACAGACGGTAGCGACGTTTCACGTGAAACATGGGTGCCCGAGGCAGACACCGACACTCCGATCGGGGCCGCGGCCGAGCGCGCAATGAAGGTCTTGCACACGGCGGCCGGCCAACTGCCCCGTCCGGCCCAGCGACGGATCTTCACGGTCGCCAATCAGAAGGGTGGGGTCGGCAAGACCACCACGGCGGTCAACATGGCGGCAGCGCTGGCGGTGCAGGGACTCAAGACCCTGGTGATCGATCTCGATCCGCAGGGCAACGCCAGCACCGCGCTGGGCATCGCCGACCGTCGCTCCGGGACCCCGTCCTCCTACGAGGTGCTCCTGGGGGAGCTGCCCCTTCGGGACGCGATCCAACAGAGCCCGCACAGCGCCAACCTGTTCTGCGTGCCGGCGACCATCGATCTGGCGGGAGCCGAGATCGAGTTGGTCAGCATGGTGGCCCGCGAGAACCGGTTGCGCAATTCCCTGGCCGAACTCGACCAGACCGACTTCGACTACGTCTTCATCGACTGCCCGCCGTCGCTGGGCCTGCTGACCATCAATGCGCTGGTCGCAGCCCCGGAGGTGCTGATCCCCATCCAGTGCGAGTACTACGCACTGGAGGGCGTGTCGCAGCTGATGAAGAACATCGAGATGGTCCGGGCGCATCTGAATCCACAGCTCAGGGTCAGTACCGTGGTACTCACGATGTACGACGGCCGGACGAAACTGGCTGATCAAGTGGCCTCGGAGGTCCGTAGATTCTTCGGCGATCGTGTTTTGAGCACGGTCATCCCGCGCAGCGTTAAGGTGTCCGAGGCGCCCGGTTACAGCATGACGATCATCGACTACGACCCCGGCTCGCGGGGTGCCATGAGTTATCTCGACGCCAGTCGCGAGCTGGCGCACCGCAACCCGGAGGCACAGCCATGAGCCAGTCGTCCAAGCGCAAGGGCGGCCTCGGCCGCGGTCTGGCGTCGCTCATCCCGACCGGACCGTCCGACGGCGGCCCGCGGCTGGGCCAGGCGGCCGCCGATGTGGTCATCGGCGGCGGCACGCCGGTGGCCGCTGCGGAGGCCGGAATGGGTGCGGTCTACCGGGAGCTCGATCCGACCTCGATCGAGCCGAACCCGCGCCAGCCGCGGCAGGTTTTCGACGAGGAAGCGCTCGCCGAGCTGGTGCACTCCATCCGCGAGTTCGGACTCATGCAGCCGATCGTGGTCCGCGATGTCGGCGGGGGCCGCTACCAGCTGATCATGGGGGAGCGGCGCTGGCGGGCGGCTCAGCGCGCCGGGCTGACCGCCATCCCGGCGATCGTTCGGGAGACCAGCGACAACGATCTGCTCCGGGACGCACTGCTGGAGAACATCCACCGGGCGCAGTTGAATCCGTTGGAAGAGGCGGCCGCCTATCAGCAGCTCCTCGACGAGTTCGAGGTCACCCACGAGGAACTCGCCAGCCGGATCGGCCGATCCAGGCCGGTCATCACCAACATGATCAGGCTGCTGAAGTTGCCCATCGCTGTCCAGCGCCGGGTCGCAGCGGGTGTGTTGTCGGCGGGTCATGCTCGGGCCCTGCTGGCTCTGGAATCCGGACCGGAAGCGCAGGAGGAACTCGCCGCCCGGGTGGTGGCCGAGGGACTCTCGGTGCGGGCCACCGAGGAGGCGGTGACCCTGGCCAATCGAGGGGAGGGCAAGAATCCGGCCAAGCCCCGTCGCAAGCCGATCCAGATGCCGGGCCTCCAGGATGTCGCGGAGCGGCTGTCGGGAACCTACGACACCCGGGTGACGGTCAGTCTCGGCAAGCGCAAAGGCAAGATCGTCGTGGAATTCGGCTCGGTGGAGGATCTGCACCGGATCGTGGGTCTGATGGACCCTTCCGCCGGCAAATAGTTAAGCACTAGACACCAGACAGTTACGTCACTGTGACAAAACTATCTCGCCGGGCGGCCGGGTGTCTGTCGTATGCTGCGAATTCCCTACGGGCACAACGGAATTGCAGAGCGACAGGGCTTTTCGTCGTTGGCTCTCCTATCCTGAAGGAACGGGTGCGCGCGTCCGCACTGCGGGAAAGCAGGAGAGACTAGTGTCCGTCGAGATAAGGCCGTTGCGGCTCGAGGGATTCGAGCAGCTGCCCAAGCACGCGCGGCGGTGTGTCTTCTGGGAGGTCGATCCGCAGACCCTGGGCGACGGCGGTTACCTGCCCGATCCGGAATTCGAGAAAGAGGCGTGGCTGTCCATGGTCATGCTCGAGTGGGGTTCGTGCGGCCAGGTGGCCCTTCCCGTCGCTGAGGACGGTGATCCGCCCATCGACGACGACGAACCATGCCTGGGCTATGTGCTTTACGCTCCACCGCGGGCGGTGCCGCGCGCGCAGCGGTTCCCCACCGGTCCGGTCAGCGCGGACGCCGTGCTGTTGACATCGATGGGTGTCGAGGCGGGTGAGTTCGGTGGATTGGAGAATCAACTCATCGCGCAGGTGGTCAGCGAACTGCGCCGGCGTGGGGTTCGTGCGCTGGAGGCGTTCGGACGAACCGCCGCGGCAGCGCAACTGCTGGAGGCCGGCGCGGATCCGGCTTGCAAGCAGGCGGTCGCCGCGTTCGACGAGTGTTCCTTCGAAACCTGCATGATCGACGCCGCCTTCCTCATCGAGGCGGGTTTCTCCGTCGTTGCCCCACACCGGTACTTCCCGCGGTTGCGCCTTGAACTCGACAAGGGCCTGGGCTGGAAGGCCGAGGTGGAAGCGGCCCTGGAACGGCTGCTGGAGAGCTCGCAGTTGCAGATCAGCGGGGCTGAGATCAGCAGCTAGACGGCCGATCGCCCCTGATCCACCGACTGCTCGTGGGCGAGTAGTTCGGCGAAGGTGAAAGTGCCTGTGGGACGGTCGTTCTTGCCCAACAGGTACAACCGTTTCACTGCGGCGAGAATGCCTTCAGCGATGGCGTCGCGGCACTCCCGGGTGACCAGCAGGCTGCGATCATGCGGACTGGTGATGTACCCGACATCCACCTGTACCGAGGGCATCCTGGTGAGCCGCAACAGATCCCACGTGCGACCATGGGTGCGGCAGTCCAACAATCCGGTCCGCGCCACGACTTCTCGTTGAATGAAGTCGGCCAGGTTGTGACCCAGCGTCGAGACCGATCCGTGTGAGCTCCCGAAGTAGAAGCAGGCCAGTCCGTTCGCATCGGGACTGCTGTGCCGCTCGAACCGAAGACTGATCATCAGATCGGCACCCACGGTGTTCGCCGTCGCTGCCCGCTCCGCGTCGGCCGGACTACGGTTCACCGGCCGGGACAGGAAGGTCTCCATCCCGATCGCCGTCATCCGTCCCTCCAGCCGGCTGGCCAGATCCCACAGGATGTCGGCTTCGCTCATCGGCCCCTGCGGTCCGTTGACGATCAGACCGATGTCGTCACCACCCAGGCCCGGGTCGATGATGATCCGCTTGCCGGACAACCGGGGTCCGGATCGCCGCACGCGTTCTTCTTCGCGGATCGCGTGGAGGGAACCACCGGTGACCCTCGAACCCAGAAAGTACAAGGAGCGCAACGTCTCCGGGCCGCAGATACCGTCCGGGGCCAGCCCGTAATCACGCTGATAGGACATCAGGGCGTTGTGGGTTTGCAGTCCGAAATAACCGTCCACCAGCGCCGTGTAAAACCCGAGGTCTTGTAGTCGGGATTGCAACGCCGCCACGTCATCGCCGTACATCGGTGCGCCGAATTGATGTGCCAGCGTTCGGGCGCCCAACCGATAGGAGGCCTCCTTCAGCGCGCGGTAGGTGGCTTCCCCGACGATCCCGTCCACGCGGAGCCCACGACCCTGCTGGAACGCCCGCACCGCGTGATCGAGTTCGTCGTCGAACACATCGGCCGCGACGTGCCGCCCGGTGTTCAGGTCCTCGTCCTCGTTTTCCAGCAACCCGAGGGCCACCAGCGCCGCACGAATCTCGACTACCGCCGAACCCCGGTCGCCATGCCGCAAGGCATCCCCTGCGGTGGGACCTGGAGTCGACATGACAAGCATTGTCGCAGAAAGGGCGGCTGATCCGGAAACTCCCGGCTCGATCCGCCGGTCACGAATTCATCGCGCTACACGACGCCGGAGAGCTCCTTCAGCAACGCCGCTTTGCTCTTGGCGCCGACGATCCGCTTCACCGGTCGGCCGGCCTGGAACAGGATCAGGGTGGGGATCGAGGACACCTGGTAATCGCGCGCCGTACCGGGGTTGGCGTCGACGTCGATCTTGGCGACGGTCAGCTGCCCGGCCTTCTCGCTGGCGATCTCCTCGAGGACCGGTGCGACCATCCGGCATGGCCCGCACCAGGCAGCCCAGAAGTCCACGAGAACCGGAAGCTCACTGGCGAGCACCGCATCGCCGAAGGTGGCGTCGGAGACGGTCACGGTTGATGCGCTCATTGTTGGGCTCCGATCATCGCGTTGCTATGGGCGTCGGCGAGCCAGCGCTCGGCGTCAATGGCGGCCGCACAGCCACTTCCGGCTGCGGTGATGGCCTGCCGGTAGGTGTGGTCGACGAGGTCGCCCGCCGCGAACACGCCGGGCAGCGAGGTCGCGGTGCTGCGTCCGCGGACCTCGACGTAGCCGGCCTCGTCGAGTTCGACGGCCCCGCGGACCAGTTCGGAGCGGGGGTCGTGTCCGATGGCGACGAAAACCCCGGTCACCGGGAGGGTGGATTCCGCGCCGGTCACCACATCGCGGACCCGAAGTCCGGTGACGGAGGTCTCGCCCTCTACGGCCAGGACCGCGGTGTTGGTCAGGAAGGTGATCTTCTCGTTGGCCCGGGCGCGCTCGAGCATGATCTTGGAAGCGCGGAATTCATCGCGGCGGTGCACGAGAGTGACACTGCGGGCGAATTTCGTGAGGAAGGTCGCCTCCTCCATGGCCGAGTCGCCGCCGCCGATCACGGCGATGTCCTGCTCCTTGAAGAAGAAGCCGTCGCAGGTGGCGCAGGCGCTCACGCCGCGGCCGAGCAGTTCCTGCTCCCCAGGCACGCCCAGGTATCGGGCCGCGGCGCCCATCGCCAGGATCACGGCGCGCGCGCGATGCGTTTCTCCGTCGGCGGTGACGACCTCTTTGATCGCACCGTTCAGTGAGACCGACTCGACGTCTTCCATCTGCAGGTCGGCCCCGAACCGCAACGCCTGTTCGCGCATCTCGTCCATCAGTTCGGGGCCCTGGATCCCGTTGCGGAAGCCGGGATAGTTCTCCACCTCGGTGGTGGTCATCAAAGCTCCGCCGAATGAGGTTCCCTCGAAGACCAGCGGGTTGAGTTCGGCACGGGCGGTGTAGATCGCCGCGGTGTACCCCGCGGGTCCGGAACCGATGATGATGACGTCATGGACGGCGGGTTGGTTGCTCATCCCAGCCTTTCTCACAGGGGTCCGGCGGCCCGGCACACTGACCTCAACAACAGGGTAGACCCGGTGTGTTCCCGGCCGGAATCACGGGCGCGCCGCAGACGAGGCGACAGTGGTCGGGGTCACCGTGATGCGACTGGCGCTGACCGGGGTCGTGGGCGCCGGCCCGGTCGACTTCAGCAGTGCGGTCGCGCCGAGCCAGCCGGCGGCCGCCAGCGCCGCCAGCGCGCCGAGCACAACCGCGATCCTGGCGGGAGAGAGCCCCGGCCGGGCGGCGTGTGCCGGACGTCCGGCTCTGGGACCGGTGACGGTGTGGCGGGAGGGCACCTGCTCAGTGTGCCCGTCAACGCTCCGTCGGTGACAGATGCCCGAGCAGAATCGCCAGCCGCGCCCGCGCCCGGGCACAGCGGCTCTTCACCGTTCCCTCGGCGATGTCGAGCATCTGCGCGGCGTCGGCGACCGAGAAGCCGTGCATATCGACGGCCACCACAGCGGCCCGCTGTTCGACCGGCAAGTGCAGCAGTGCCTGGCCGACCATCAGCGCCGTCTCGACGCCGGCGCTGCGATCGGCCACCGGGAGTCCATCGTCGGGCAGCGGGCTGGTCGGCCGAGAGGCGTTGCGGCGCAGCCTGTCTCGGCTGGCGTTGAGGACGATCCGATGAAGCCAGCTCCCGACGGCGGCGTCGTGCCGGAATGCCGCCGCGCCCCGGTGCGCCGAGAGCATGGCCTCCTGCAGGACGTCATCGGCGTCCTCGGCACTAGACGTCGCCGAGCGTGCCAGCCGGTAGAGCCGCGCGCGGTGCCGGGTGAACAGTTCCTCGAAGGCGTACCTGTCACCGGCCGCGTGTGCGGCGAGCAACTCTGAATCGCTGCGACCGGAATCCGTGGTGGGACTGGGCACGAATCGCGACGCTAACCATCCTCAGGCGATGCGGCACTTCACCCCGATTCGGGGCTGTTCGGGATCAGGATGCGGCGCGGACGGTGATGTCGGAGAACGCGGTCTTGTTCTTGCCGTCGGTCTCGCCCATTGTCGAGATCCACACCAGTAGGTGCGAGGTGGGCGACGCGCTCGGCACCGAGATGGTGTTGGAGCCGGGGTTGAGGGTTGTCGGCTGGGTCAGCGCTGTGGTGTCGTCGAGGCTGGCCGGGTTGGAACTGGCGGCCGATCGGATCTGCACCTGGGTGCCGGTGCTGGGCACCGTCACCGAAACGCTGCCCACCACGGTGGGCTGCGGAAGCTGCAGCATCAGCCCGACCCCGTTCTTGAAATCGGGGAATGGGTTGGGATCGGTGTAGGTGTCGGTGGGCCAGGACGTGGTCGAGTCACCGTCGATGGCCAGGCCCGCCAGGTTCGGGTTGTCCGCACCCCCGGCCGGTGAGAACACCGATGCCCCAGTGGGTTTCACGACCGACCCCGATGCGCTGACACCCTGGGACGTCGTGGGGTTCAGTCCGAGCTGATCACCTTTGAGCCCGCCGCCGACATCACCGAAGAGGTTGCCGAGAAATGACGCCAGCACGATCAGGGCGATGAGCAGGACAGCCGCTCCGGCACCGATGCCGATGAGCATGGTCTTGCGTCGGCGCGCCTGCTCCTCGGGGTCGTCGCGCCGGGCCGGCGTGACCGGCGTGACCGGCGCACGCACCGGTTCGACCAGATCTGTGGTCTCGGCGGCGGCGGTGGCCTGTGCAAGCAGGTGCAGAAGGGTTGGGGCGGTGCTGATCCCGCCGGCGGGCTGGACCGCGCGCAGCGCGGCCGTCGATATCTGGAAGGGGATCTCGGGTTTGATCTCCCGCGGCTCGGTCGGTTCGCCGCTGGACGACACGGTGGCCGGCCGCATACCGCTGGGCGTCCCGCTCTCCGGCAGCGGCCACCGGTCGACCAGCAGCGCGTAGAGCGCAGCGCCGACACCGCGGACATCGGCCTCGGGTCCGGCGTCGGGCAGGGTGGCCGGAAAGGCCAGCGCCACGTCGCCGTCGATGCTGACCCGGATCCGGCTCGGGTGGTCGATGGACAGGGCGACGCCGGCGCGGTGCGCCTCGTCGGCCGCCGCGGCCAGTGAGGCGACGGCCCGGGCGGCGCCGAGGGCAGAGGGAGAGGTGTCGGCGACCTCTCTGAGGGACCCACCCCGGATCCACTCCGCGACCACCAGACCACCGTTGTCGATGCGGGTGACGTCGAGCACCCGGGCCAGCCCGTGCTCCTCGATCCGGCCCAGTTTGAGCGTCTCGGACAGAATCGCGTCGAGTTGCTCGTCGGACAGCCGGCGCGCCGGGTCGATGAAGGTCAGCGCCACCTGCCGGTCCAGCGCGGTGTCCAGCGCCTGCCAGAACTGCAGACCGGCCGGGCCACCGTGGAACACCAGCAGCCGGTAACGGCCGTCGCCGATGCTGGCGCCCGGAACCAGATGGGCGTCGACCGGCGCCTCATGACGCCCGCCGCTGCCCCCGGGCAGGTCCGGCTGGAAATCACCGGCGGCCTGCCGCGGAACCCACGCCGTCGGATCGTTGCGCGGGCCGGACGGAGGGATGCTCTGATCGCTCAGTTCCGGTCCTTTCCGCGGCGGGCCTGGGAGTGCAATTCCAGAATCAGCGTACGTGACAGGTGTTGGCGGATGAGGCTCCAGTGAGTGGTGTGGCGCGGGTTGTCCTGCAGGCAACCGGCGGCGCAGCGCCGCCCAGGCGGCTGTCGCATCGGGCACCCGGGCGGCCACCAGCAGGACGCCGACGATCGGCAACATCACCGCGGTGAGGATCAGCAGGCGCAGCATCGAGCCCGCACCCCCGGCGCGTTCGGTGAACGCGTCCAGGCCGAGCACCTGATCGATACCGGCTGCCACGAGAGCGGCGAGCACCGATACGACGGTGGTGATCAGGATCGCGCGCCGGACCGCCGGCTCGATCAGCCGCCCGCGCGGTGGCCGTAGTGAACGCCGCAGCAGCAGATGGCCGAGCACCGCGCCGGCGACGAAGCCGAGGCCGTTGGCCGTGCCGAGATAGCCCGCGACCAATTCCCGGTCGTCGGTCAGATGGGGGGCGAGCAACGACGCCGCGATCTTCACTGTCGTGATCGCGATGATGATGAGGATCGGTGTCCAGGGTTCGTCGCGTGCATAGAAGACTCGCAGCTGCAGCAGGACCAGTGCGTAGGGGATCAATGTGAAGGACGACAGCGTGATCGCCAGACCGAGGTAGTTGGCATCGACCTCGCCGAACTTCCCGTAGGCGAACAGTGCGCTGCCGATGGCCGGTCCACCGACCGTCATCAAGGCGACGATCGGGATCAGGGTCACCATCGTCAACCGGGTGGCCAGCGACAGATCGGCGAGCACCGCAGGCTTGTCGTCGGCGGCGGCGTTGTGGCTCAGTCGCGGCATCACCACCGTCAGGATCGTCACGCCGATCATGCCGAACGGAAGCTGCAAGACGAGCCAGGTGTAGGCATAGATCGCCGGGCCGGAAGCTGCTGCTGTACTGGCGATCTGGTTGCCGACGACCAGACCGACCTGACTGATAAGCACGTAGAGCACCATCGCGGCGGCCATCGTCCCGAACCGTTTCATCCGGTCGTCGATGCCCCACAGCGGACGCAGGCTGATGCGGTGGCGACGGATGGAGACGAGCAGCACCGTCATCTGGGAAGCCACGCCGAGGGTCGTGCCGATTCCGAGGACGAGCAGCTTGGCGTTGCCCATCTGAACCGGATCCACCGAGAGTTCCCCCGGCACAAGCAGATACAGCCCGAGTGTCGCGATGGCCACGACATTGTTGACCACGGGTGCCCAGGCCGGTGGCCCGAACACGTTGCGCGTGTTGAGGATTGCCATGAAGACCGATGACAGTCCATAGAAGATCACCTGAGGCAACAGCAGGAATGCGAAGGCGGTGGTCAGTGGTTGGTTGACCTGAGGGTCCCCGCCCAGCATCAACCGCACCAGCAGTGGGGCGGCGGCGACCGATGCCATGGTCGCCAGCAGCAGCAATGAGGTGGCCAGCGTCACCAGTCGCCGGATGAACGCGGCGCCGCCGTCGGCGTCATCGCGTTCGGCGCGCGCGAGAACCGGTACGAAGATAGCGGTGAAGGTGGCCTCCAGCACCAGCGCGGCGATCATGTTCGGAAGCTGGTTGGCCACCGAGAATGCACTGGAGAGTGCCGCGCCGAGGATCGCCGCCAGCAGCACGATCCGGATGAAGCCGGTGATCCGGCTGACCAGGGTGGCGAACGCCATTCCCCATGAGCGTGATACCACTGCGGCGTCCGACAACTGCTCGGTGCGGGGCTGTGGCTGCTGCGTCATTCGTGTTCTCCCGCAGACGATTCCGCGCCCACCCACGGCCGGTCGATATCGGCGCGGTCCGGTTGGCCGCGGAATCGGTGATAGAGCCGCCGGCCGACCAGCAGCGCCAGCACCACGCCGCCGCCGAGGGTGATCGCGAACAGCACCTTGCCGTAGGCGTTGGCGTGCACCGACAGCCGGACGGGTTCGCCGAGTTGGACGCCGTCGGGTGTGCGCAGGGTGACGTCAACGGCCACCCGCTGAGTGACCCGGACTTCGACCGGGACGCGCAGCGGCAGGTAGCCGGGCGGGACTTCCTGCTCTCCGATGTCGGTCACCGCCATCCCGGGTGGGGCGTCAACCTGGAGGCGGACCCGGATGGGCACCGCGAGGTCGTTCCGTAACGCGAGTGGCAACGCGCTGTTCTCGGTCGCCAGCGTGTAGGAGTCTCCCGGACTCACGATGCTCACCGCGCCGAAGAAGTCCGCGATGGTCCTTCCCACGACGGCGAGACGCTGCCGGGCGATCTCGTTGCGGAGGTCGGGTTGCTCGGTCTGACTGAGCGCCCGCAGCATGTCCTCCCGAAGTGGCGCGGTGTACTGCATCCCGGTCACCCCGGTTCGGGCATCGGTGGTCAGTGCGGGAGTGATCTCTGAGAGCCGGCGAAGTTCGGCCGAGATCGTTTCCACCACATCGTCGTCGAAGCGGCCGCGGACATCGGTGGGTAATTGGGGGGCGCCCTCCGGCGCCGCATTGGCCGAGTCGGCGATCACCGCGCCCAGCGGTCGCGGTACGGCCAGACCGGAACGCACCGCATTTCCCAGTGCGGAGAGAATCGCTCGCGCATCATCGGGTTGCGGGCTCCACTTCAGCGGCGGCAGCAGGATCTGCGCGCGCGGTTCCACATCGGGCTGCAGGGTTCGCCACAGCACCGCCGCCACGGCGTCCTGCCGCCGCGCTACCGGGGAACCATGGTCGTTCGCGACCAGCAGCGCGGCGCCGAGATAGGCGGGCTGGACCGGATCGGTGCCGGCGCCGGCCAGAGCCGCGCCCACCGCGGGATCGAACGGAGCCAGCACCACCTGGGGTGACAGCCGACGCGCACTGGTGTCGGGGGTGGCGTCACCGGCGCCGGTCGCCGCGATCACGACGGTGGGCTCCCGGCCGTCGAGCAGGGCCAGCGCTCCGTCGGTGAGGGGACCGTCACCCAGGACGGTCGCACCCCGGATCGACGCCACCCCCAGGATGTTGTCGACGACGGCGGCCGCGTTCCCGGTCGCGGCGTCGGTAAGCCCGCCTTCGCCGACCCGGTGCAGCGCGTCGAGGTCGGCCTGAGCGTAGGGGGTCGCCGTGACGCACAGCCGTTTGGCGGCGTTGCGCAGCCGGTCGAGCCAGGCAGCCGCGACGCTCTGGCCGCTGCCGGGATGGGCGGCGGGCCCCAGGCCGTCGGGCGAATCGGCGACCACATAACCGGCGGTCATCGCATTGACCGTGACGAGGAGGTCGGGGTCGACCGCCAGACACAGGGTCTTGTCGACGCCTGCGCTCGGATCGATCGCATCGGGGCTGAGGGCGAATTCCGCCGCGCCGAGCAGGGTGTCCAGCCGGCCACCCGGGGCCAGCGACACCGCGAGGTCGTCGTTCATCAGGCGCACCGGGGTGGTGCCGCCGGGTACCCCGGGGGCCAGCCGCGGCTTGTCGGCGATCGGCCACAGCATCGTCATCGGGACGGGTCTTGTGGTGTCCGGGGCTGTCACATCGGTCAGCGGATTGCCCGAGGCGTTTTCGGGATCGGTGGGCACCCCGGTGACCGGGAGCAGGAAGCGGAGTTCGTCGAGGCGGCTCGGGGATCCGTCCTCCGGCGTTCCGTTGATGTTGATCAGCAGGGGATAGACGCCGGGCTGGTCGATTCCGAGCGATCGGATGGGAACTGAGAACGTCACCCCGCTGGCCTGGCCGCGATCGAGTTGTGTTGTGACGCTGGAGAATTCGCCGACCGGCTGAAACTGGCTGCCTCCGTTCAGCGAGGTTCGCAGTTCGGCGGACGAGGCGACCCGGCCGGCGTGCTCGAGGCGGGCGACCACATCGCGCACGGGACGGTCACCGACGTTGATCACCGTCGCGGCGACCGTCACCACCGGATCGCTGGAGGTCGTGACGATATCGGGTGTGACGGTGTCCAACCTCACCTGGAGCAACGAGGTGCCGGACGGTTCGGCGATCGCCGACGGCCATGCGCCGGTGAGCAGCAGGGCCAGCAGTGTGACGACGACCCGCAGCAGCACCGTCACGTTGCCGGACCGCTGCCGTTCGTCCGCGGTCGGTTGCGGGTGTGCGAATGGGTCTGCGGTTTGCGCCGGGGAGCCGTGGGCGGCAGCGGCGGCAGCGCGGCCGGACCGTCGGACTGCAGCAGTTCGATCAGCTCGTGGGCGACTTTCGCCAGCCGGCGTTCGTCGGCGTAGGCCAGCCGGCGGGGGAGTTCGTCGACCGGGACCCAGGCCACTTCGGTGACCTCGATGTCCTCGTCGCACAACTCCCCGCCGGAGAACCGCATCAGGTAGTGGTGGACGGTCTTGTGGACGCGGCGGCCGTCGGTGACGAACCAGTAGTCGATGCTGCCCAGCGCAGCCAGGACGTCACCCTGGATGCCGGTCTCCTCGGCGACCTCCCGGGCAGCGGTCTGCTCCGGGGTCTCGCCCTGTTCGATGTGGCCCTTGGGAAGCGACCACAGCATCCGGCCGCGGCGGTCCATCCGGCCGATCAGAGCCGCCAGCTGCTCGTCACGGGGGCGATCGATCCCGTCGATGACCAGACCGCCGGCAGAGGTCTCGTGCACGGTGCGCAGCCGCGGCCCGGTCCGGCGCCGGACTGGGGCCGCCGAACCGTTCGCCGGCGCACCCGCGGGCAGGCTGGGGGACGGGTCAGCCGGGGATTCGGCCGGACCGGCGGCACGGTTGCCTCGGCGACGTCCGCGACGCCGTCGTGGCTTTCCCCGCTCGCCCTCCGACACTCAAGCGATAGTAGTTGGCGCCGATGCGGGTTCCGGGGATCCCCCACGTCACATTAGGCTCACCGGACGTGCCCGACGCCACCGACGCAGAGCTGCTGGCGCGTGCCGCCGTCGCGCTCAACGAGCACGGTCATGTGCTGCGTGAGATCGGTGGGCGGTTCGCCCTCGCCGGCCGGAATCTGTATCTGGTGGGCGGAAGTGTGCGCGACGCGGTGCTCGGTCGGTTGACCACGGATTTGGACCTCACCACCGATGCCCGGCCCGAAGAGGTGCAGCACATCGTGCGGCCGTGGGCCGACGCGATGTGGGACACCGGCATCGATTACGGCACCGTCGGGGTCGCCCACTCGGGCCATCGGCTGGAGATCACCACCTTCCGGGCCGACAGTTATGACCAGGTGTCGCGCAACCCGGAGGTCCGGTTCGGCGAGAACCTCACCGACGATCTGGTCCGGCGGGACTTCACCGTCAACGCGATGGCGGTGCAGATCACCGCGGACGGACCCGGAGAGTTCTTCGATCCGCTGAACGGGTTGGCCGCGGCGCGGCAGCGGATCCTCGACACCCCGGCCGCGCCCGAGGTCTCCTTCGGTGACGACCCGCTGCGGATGCTGCGGGCGGCCCGTTTCGTGTCGCAGCTGGAATTCGGCATCGCCGATCGGGTGCGCGAGGCGATCGTGGCGATGGCGCCGCAACTGGCCAGGATCACCGTCGAGCGAGTCGCCGTCGAACTGGACAAGATGCTGCTCGGCGAGGACCCGGTGGCCGGGATCGAACTCATGGTGGCCACCGGGATGGGCGAGGTGGTGTTGCCCGAGATCGGTGGTATGCAGATGGCCATCGACGAACACCACCAGCATAAGGACGTTTATCAGCATTCGCTGACCGTGCTGCGCCAGGCCGTGGCACTGGAGGATCCCGGTGAGCCGGACCTCGTATTGCGTTGGGCCGCAATGCTTCACGATATCGGTAAGCCGGCGACTCGCAGGCACGAGAATGACGGCGGGGTGAGTTTTCATCACCATGAGGTGGTCGGCGCGAAGATGGTGCGTAAGCGATTGCGCACGCTGAAGTACTCCAAGCAGATGGTCGATGACATCTCGCAACTGGTGTATCTGCATCTGCGCTTCCACGGTTACGGAGACGGGAAGTGGACTGATTCGGCGGTCCGCCGCTACGTCGCCGATGCCGGGCCGTTGCTGCCCCGTCTGCACAAACTGGTGCGTGCCGACTGCACCACCCGCAACAAGCGGCGCGCTGCGACGCTGCAGGCCAATTACGACGGCCTGGAGGCGCGCATCGCCGAACTGGCGGCCAAAGAGGACCTCGCGCGGGTCCGACCCGACCTCGACGGTAACGCGATCATGGAACTGCTCGGAATTCCGGCCGGTCCACTCGTCGGCGAAGCGTGGAATTACCTCAAGGAATTACGGTTGGACCGGGGGCCGCTGCAACCCGAGGAGGCCGAGGCGGAACTGCTGGCGTGGTGGAATACCCGGAACGCCGAGGGCGGCAGCGACGTCTAACCGGGCATGGACTACTGCCTGGACTCCGGTGACGGCGCGGCGGCGATGTGGACCGCGCGCCCCGATATCGATCTCGATGGTGACGGCGTTCTTGACGGTGTTCGACTGGACTTCGACGGGGACGGCGCCTTCGATGATGCGCTGGCGGACTTTGACGGCGACGCAGTCGCCGATCACGCCGCACTGGATCTCGACGACGACGGAATCGCCGAGGCACGCTACTCAGACGACGGTTCCGGAACCTGGGCGCTGACCGGTGGAGCGCCGGCAGGTGCCCTGCGCTGGTTCGGTGTCGACGGGGTGGAACACACCGGGCCCGGCGATGTTGACGGCGACGGCAACCCGGACCGCCTGCTCGACCTCAACCGCGACGGGCTGGCCGACCGCGCGCTGGTGGTGGAGCCTGACGGCCGGCCGAACGCCGGAGTTGTCGATGTGGATGCCGACGGACGGTGGGACATCAAGCTGGCCGACAGCGATGGGGACGGCACCGCGGATCAGGCGGCGGAGCTTTAGCCCCTTACCGCCCTTGGCCGGGAGGCCCGGCGAAGGCCTGCGCGATTCCCAGCCAGTGCTCGGCATCCGCGCCCGCGGTAGTCAGGTCCAGCGTGGCCCGCGCCCGCCGCTGGGTCACCAGATAGCAGAAGTCCAGGGCCGAACCGGTGACCCGTTGCGCGGCGTCCTCCGGTCCCCACACCCAGAGCTCGCCGTCCGGTGCGGTCAACTCCACCCGGAACGGTTCGGCCGGTGGTGTCTGACCGTGCACGGAGTACGCGAAGTCACGGGTGCGCACCCCGAGATGTGCGATCGACTTCAGCCGCGTGCTCGCCGATGGTGGCGCGCCCAATGCGTCGGCGACATCCAGTCCGTGCGCCCAGGTCTCCATCAGGCGTGCGGTCGCCATCGAGGCCGCGCTCATCGGCGGCCCGAACCACAGCAGCTTTCGGCTTTCGGGCACCTCGCCCAGTGCGGTGTGCAACTGCGCGCGGGTCAGTCGCCATTGCTTGAGCAGATCCGCCGGCGGCGTCGCCGCGAGATCCTCGGCCGCCGCGTCGACGAACCCCGACGGATCGGTCGCCGCCGCGGCCACGACGGCCTGGAAGCCGGGTTCGTCGGTGATCGAGGTCAGCGCGACCCGGTCGGTCCACAGCAGATGCGCGATCTGATGGGCGATCGTCCATCCGGCCGCCGGAGTCGCCTCGGCCCACCGTGGCGGGGCCAGCGGGCCGACGAGATCGTCGAGGGCATCGGTTTCTGCCCGAAGGTCGTCGATGATCGCTGCGGCGACACTCATGGGCCGCAGCTTAGTTCGAGCATCTGCGGCCGATGAGTAGGTGGGCGCCGAGGCCTGCCAGGTAGACCACCGAGCCCGCCACCGCCAGCGCCGGCGACTGCCCGTCCGGGTGGATCACCGCCGCTGCGGCGGTGGTCGCAACGATGAACGACAACCAGAACACCGCGTCCTGAACGGCGAACACATGGCCGCGCAGCGTGTCGTCGACGTCGATCTGCATTGCTGAATCGGCACACAGTTTGACCATCTGCCCGGCCAGTCCGAGCAGGAAGCCACAGCCCACCATCACCGCCAGGTGCAGGCTCGCTCCGGCGAGCTGGATCACCGCCGCGCACAGCAGTGCGGCGTTGGCGGTCGCGTAGCGACCCCAGCGCCGGATTGCCGGTGGCGCAAGCAGATTCGCAAGGAACGAGCCGCTGCCGGTGGCGGCCACGAAGACCACCGCGGTGCCCAGGCCGGCGATCCCGGCCGCGTCACCGGTATGACGCACCAGCACCAGCACCAGAAGAGTGTTGATCCCGAACACCATCCGGTGAGCGGCCAGACCGGACAGTGTCGCACCGACCGACGGCGTGTCCCGAACGGCCCCGAGTCCGTAGTTCCAGCCGCTGGCCACCGTGTAGAACGCCGATCCCGTCACTGCGGCGTCGCCGGGTCCGAGGATGTGCGGCGGGAAGCGGATCGAGAGCAGCAGCGCGATCAGAGCCGGAACGGCGGCCAGCACGATTACCGTCGCCGCGCCGCCGTCCCCGGCCCCGAACAACCACCGCGGCACAAGCATGAAGTTGGCGCCGAGGAATGTTGCCGTCGCACCGGTGGCGGTGGCCACCGAGTTCATCGTCACGACCTGTTCGCGCGGCACCACGTCGGGCAGCGCCGCCGACAGGCCCGACGTGACGAAGCGACTGCACCCGTTGACGGCCAGTGCCCCGCACAGCACGAAGAGATCCCGGGCGCCGAGCGCCAACAGCGCGGCGACGCCGAGCACGAGTATCAGTCGGGCGGTGCTGGCCCCGATCAGAACGGCGCGGCGGTCCCAGCGGTCCAGCAGGGCCCCGGCGAACGGTCCGAGCAGGGAGTAGGGCAGGAACAGCACTGCGAACGCACCCGCGGTCGCCCACGGCGAGGCGGCGCGCTCCGGGTTGAACAACAGCCCGCCGGCCAGACCGGCCTGGAACAGCCCGTCGCCGAACTGGCTTGCGGTCCGCAGTTCCAGCAGCCGCCAGAAGTCGGTGAGTGCGCGCACCGACCGCCACAGCGTGCCGGATTCGGGTGCGTCGGCCACCGGCCCACACTACAAACTCCGTGCCATGATGGTGAGGTGCCGCAGCCGGAAGAACCCGAGGACTCGGTTGCGCCCGCGGCCAACCGGGTGCGGGCGGGGACCTTGCTGCTGGCCAACATCGACCTGCTGGAGCCGACGTTCCGGCGCAGCGTCATCTACGTCGTGGAGCACAACGACGGCGGGACTCTGGGTGTGGTGCTCAACCGGCCCAGCGAGACCGCCGTCTACAACGTGTTGCCGCAGTGGGCCGATCTGGCGTCCAAACCCAAGACGATGTTCATCGGCGGGCCAGTCAAGCGCGACGCCGCGCTGTGTCTGGGCACGCTGCGGGTGGGCGTCGATCCCGCCGAGACGACCGGTCTGCGTCACGTCGCCGGCCGCATCGCGATGGTCGATCTCGACGCCGATCCGGAACTGATCGCCACGGCGGTCGAAGGGGTCCGGGTCTTCGCGGGTTACTCGGGTTGGACCATCGGTCAGCTCGAGGGTGAGATCGATCGGGACGACTGGATCGTGCTGTCGGCGCTGCCGTCCGATGTTCTGGTCGAACCCCGGGTGGATCTGTGGTCACGGGTGCTGAGGCGACAGCCGCTGCCGATGTCGTTGATGGCCACGCATCCGATCGACCTCAGCCGCAATTAGCGCTCGCAGACCTGACTGCACCCACCGCAGCCCTCACTGGAGCCGCAACCTGTGACCGTGGCCTCGCGGCGGGCGGCGTACCGGGCGCCCTGCAATGAACCGGCCAGGACGGTGCCGATGGCGCCGAAGGCTCCGACGATCAACGCGATCAGTCCGATCCGCGGTCCGGCGGTCAACGCCAGAACCCCGCCGGCCGCGAGCATGACGCCGGCGGCCACCTGGGTCGGGGCCACCATCCGCACGACCTGTCCGGTGAGGTCGGTGACCGGTGGGCGGGTCAGCGACCACAGACCCGATCCGCCGACGAGCAATGCCAGGCCGAGACTCAGCACCGCCCCGACGATCATCAGGTCAGGATACGAGCCGCCGCTGAAGAGCTACTGGGCGGGCTGAACCGCCGCGGGTGCGACCGGTGCCACGGTGGCGGGTGCTGCCGCGACCGGTGTGGCGGGCACCGCCGCAGGTGCGACTGCTGGCGCCGGAGCCGTTGCCGCGGGAGCGGTTGCCGGCAGCGCGGCCGCCGGAGCCGCTGCCACCGGGGCGGCAGGGAGCGCCGGCGCCGCGGGCAGAGCCGGCAGTGCGGGCAACGCCGGCAACGTCGGCATGGCCGGCAGCGCCGGGAGTTGAGGCAACCCGGGCAGTGCCGCCGAGGCAGCGCTGAGCGGGGCCGAGGCCACCGGCTCCGTGGGAGCGGCGCCGGGCACGCTGACCTTGAAACCCTTGATGATCCCCTCGGTCGCCGACGCGGCCGCGACCACCTGGTTGGCGGCGGTGGTCACCGACAGCGTCACCAGATAGCGGTCGGCGCCGGACTGCGCGATGACATGCCGACGCGAGGTGTTCAGCGTCAGGTCGGTGTCGCGGTAGGTGCCCGAGATCTCCGAGGACGGGAAGCCGCCGAACGGATCCAGCGATGCCGCGGTCGGCTGCCAGGACGGCAACAGCTGGCTGTCGAGGAATCCGTGGCTGATGGCCTCACGGGAATCGAAATCGCCGACCAGTTTGTACACCGTCAGTTGGGCATTTGGTGTGTAGAGGGCGTCGCCGCCCTTGCGGTCGGCGATCACGGTGAACGCATCCGGGACATTCGGATCCGGAACAAGGCTCCAGCCCGTGGGCAGCGGCAGCACTATGTTGAGCGCGGTGAACCCGGCCGCCTTCTGCGGCTCCATGGTCACGCCCTTCTCCTTGAAGAACTCCTTGAGCGTGCCTGAGGTGGCCGGCGCGATGGGCGCGACAGCCGGAGCCGCCGCGACCGACGTCGCGGGCGCAGCCGGCGTGGCCATGACCGTCGTCGGCACCTCCGGAGCGGCTGTCGCCGCTGCCGCGCTAGCCTGCGGGGCGACCGTGACCGTCTGGGTGACGGTGACCGGGGCGGGCGCAGGCGGCGCCGGCACGATCGGCTCGGCCGACGCATCAGTGCCGGCGATCCCGATCAGGGCCGCGGACCCAGCGGCGACACCGCCGACGATTACCCGCCAGTTACGGGCCATGCTTTTCATCGAAATTATCCTTCTTGCGCAATCGGGCCAGATCAGCCCACTCGTCGTGCCCGACTCTAGGCATTGGAACGCCGCCAGAACGGCTCCGGAATCGACCTGGAACCAACCTCTGACCGCCCTGCAACGCAACCGATACCGACCCGTGTCCTCCGCCGTTGCCCCGATACCCTGTGGGGCGTGACCGACTCGCCGAACGCCACGTCGCACAGCGGTGAGGCCGACGCCGACACCCCGATGCACCGCTACACCGCTGAGCTGGCGGGCCGGATCGAGCGGCAGTGGCAGGACAACTGGCAGCAATTGGGGACGTTCAACGTGCCCAACCCGGTCGGATCCCTGGCGCCGACTGACGGCTCACCGGTGCCCGAGGACAAGATGTTCGTCCAGGACATGTTCCCGTACCCCTCCGGTGAGGGTCTGCACGTCGGTCACCCGCTGGGCTACATCGCCACCGACGTCTATGCCCGCTACTTCCGGATGACCGGACGCAATGTGCTGCACGCGCTGGGCTTCGACTCCTTCGGCCTGCCCGCCGAGCAGTACGCGGTGCAGACCGGCACGCATCCGCGCATCCGGACCGAGGCCAACATCGGCAACTTCCGCCGCCAGCTCGGCAGGCTTGGTCTCGGTCACGACCAGCGGCGCAGCTTCTCCACCACCGATGTCGACTTCTACAAGTGGACTCAGTGGATCTTCCTGCAGATCTACAACGCCTGGTTCGACACGGCCCGCAACAAGGCCCGCCCGATCAGTGAGCTGATCGCCGAATTCGACAGTGGCGCAAGGATCCTCGAGGACGGTCGGCAATGGGCGGCGCTCTCGCCGGGGGAGCGGGCCGACACCGTCGACGGCTACCGGCTGGTCTACCACGCGGACTCACTGGTGAACTGGTGCCCGGGTCTGGGGACAGTGCTGGCTAACGAGGAGGTCACCGCCGACGGGCGTAGCGAGCGCGGCAACTTCCCGGTGTTCCGGAAACGCTTGCGGCAGTGGATGATGCGAATAACCGCCTACTCCGACCGCCTGCTCGAAGACCTCGATGTGCTCGACTGGCCGGACAAGGTCAAGACCATGCAGCGCAATTGGATCGGACGGTCGACCGGGGCGTCGGTCCTCTTCGGCACCGGCGGTTCCGATATCGAGGTGTTCACCACCCGGCCCGACACCCTCTTCGGCGCGACTTACATGGTCCTGGCGCCCGAACACGAACTCGTCGACCGTCTCACCGCCGGCCACTGGCCCGACGGCGTCGATGGGCGGTGGACCTCGGGTGCCGCCACCCCGGCCGATGCGGTGGCCGCCTACCGGCGCTCGATCGCGGCGAAGTCCGATCTCGAGCGTCAGGAGAACAGGACCAAGACCGGTGTCTTCCTCGGCGCCTACGCCACCAATCCGGTCAACGGACAACCGGTTCCGATCTTCATCGCCGATTATGTGCTGCTCGGTTACGGCACCGGGGCGATCATGGCGGTCCCGGCCCACGACACGCGGGACTGGGAGTTCGCGACGGCGTTCGGGCTGCCGATTGTCGAGGTGATCGCCGGCGTCGACGTGGAATCGGAGCCCTACACCGGCGACGGTGTCCTGGTGAACTCCGGGGAGTTCAACGGCCTCGGAGTCGAGGACGCGAAGACGGCGATCACGGCGCGGCTGGAGGCCGATGAACGCGGACGGGCACGGGTCGAGTACAAACTGCGGGACTGGCTGTTCGCCCGCCAAAGGTATTGGGGTGAGCCGTTTCCCATCGTCTATGACGAGGCGGGCCAGGCCCACCCACTGCCGGAGGCGCTGTTGCCGGTGGAGCTGCCCGACATCGAGGATTACTCACCGGTGCTGTTCGATCCGGACAGCCCCGACAGCGAACCGTCTCCGCCGCTGAACAAGGCGACCGACTGGGTGCACGTCGAACTGGATCTCGGAGACGGACTACGCCGCTACACCCGTGATACCAACGTCATGCCGCAATGGGCGGGCAGCTCCTGGTACGAACTGCGTTACGCGGACCCGCACAACTCTCAGGAGTTCTGCGACGTGCGCAACGAGGCCTACTGGATGGGCCCGCGTCCGGCCGAGCATGGGCAGGACGACCCAGGTGGCGTCGATCTCTACGTCGGCGGCGTCGAGCATGCCGTCCTGCACCTGCTGTATTCGCGGTTCTGGCACAAGGTGCTCTATGACCTCGGCTACGTCACGTCGCGGGAACCGTATCGGCGTTTGGTGAATCAGGGCTACATCCAGGCGTTCGCCTATACCGACTCCCGTGGTGCCTATGTGCCGGCCGCCGACGTAGTCGAACGCGGCGGAAAGTTCTACCTGCCCGGGCCGGACGGCGAAGCCGAGGTATTCCAGGAGTTCGGCAAGATCGGCAAGAGCCTGAAGAACTCGATCTCGCCGGATGAGATCTGCGACTCCTACGGTGCGGACACCCTGCGCGTCTACGAGATGTCGATGGGTCCGCTGGAGGCGTCACGGCCTTGGGCGACCAAGGACGTGGTCGGTGCCCATCGGTTCCTGCAGCGGGTCTGGCGGCTTGTTGTGGACGAGAACACCGGTGCCACAAGGGTTTCCGAGGAGGCTCTTGATGAGGACACGCTGCGTGCCCTGCATCGCGCCATCGCCGGTGTCCGCGACGACTACGCCGGTCTGCGTAACAACACCGCCGCCGCCAAACTCATCGAGTACACCAACTACCTCACCAAGGCCGGCGTGACGGCACGCGCCGCACTGGAACCGCTGGTGCTGATGGTCGCTCCGCTGGCGCCGCACCTGGCCGAGGAACTGTGGAACCGGCTCGGCCACGACACCTCGCTGGCCCGCGGTCCGTTCCCGGTGGCCGACGAGCGCTATCTGGTGGCAGACACCGTCGAATACCCGGTTCAGGTCAATGGCAAGGTGCGAGGCCGGATCACGGTCGCCGCCGACGCGGACTCCGCCGCACTCGAAGCCGCTGCCCTGGCCGATGAGAAGGTGCTCGCCTTCCTTGACGGCGCCGCACCCAGGAAGGTCATCGTCGTTCCCGGCAAGATGGTGAATCTCGTCGTCTAGCCCCTCTGGCGCGAACGTGCGTGTCGGCACGCCGACACGCCGCGCGGGCGCGCGGTATGCGCACGCTCGCAGGGCTTGAGGGTGCACGCGCTGCTAGCGCGGCCGGATCACCACCTGATGGGTGTGCGCGTCCGGCGGAGTGGCGACGACTTGTGCGACCACGCGGGCCACGGTCTGCGGCGTGAGAAATCTCGTCGCGTCGTACTCACCGCCTTCGTAGGCCACCAGGTCTTGTTGCATCTCGGTGTCGACCCGGCCCGGGTGGATGCTGCTCACCCGGAGCAGCGGTTCATCGATGCGCAACGAGTCGGCGAACGCGCGCAACGCGAACTTGCTCGCCGAGTAGGCGGCCAGGCCGGGGGACACATTGAGGCCCGACCCGGAGTTGATGAACACCACCTGTCCGCGGGCGGCGCGCAAAGCCGGAAGCAGTGCGAGCGTGAGCGCCACCGCGCCGGTCACGTTCACCTCGAAACAGGCCCGCCACTGTTCTGGCACGGACTCGGCGACACGTCCCGGATAGGCCACCCCGGCGTTGTGCACGAGCACGTCGAGTGAATCGAACATCTCGGCGGCCTCCTCGAAGGATGCCTGGTCCGCGAGGTCCAGCGGCCAGGTGGTGGCGCCGAGGCGCTCGGCGACCGCGTCGAGCCGTCGAGACGGCCGGCCGGCCAACAGCAGCGTGTGGGTCGGCGCCAGGGCTTCGGCGATGGCCGAGCCGATTCCTCCGCTCGCACCGGTGATGAGCGCCGTTGGCATGGGGTAACCCTACTAATCGGCACAATGAACCCGTGCCGTCCCCGAATGACGCTCAGCTCGCCGCGCGTGCGGCAGATCTGCTGCGCGCAAACGATCTCGGGGACATGACCGCGGCCGCGCCACGGCTGTACCCGCACATGTGGAGCTGGGACGCGGCGTTCGTGTCGATCGGCCTGGCGTCGCTGAGCGTCGAACGCGCGATCGTGGAGCTGGATACGCTGCTCTCGGCGCAGTGGACCAACGGCATGATCCCGCACATCGTCTTCGCCGAGGCGGCTGACGGGTACTTCCCCGACGCGGATCGATGGGACTGTTCGCATTTGGCTGCCGCCGCGCCGGCCACCCGGAAGACCTCCGGTATCACCCAGCCCCCGGTGCATGCGATCGCCGTGCAGCGCATCGTCGATCGTGCGCGCGCCGGCGGACCTTCCGACCGCGCTGCCGCCGAGGACTTTGTTCACCGGCGTTGGAATGACTTGATGCGGTGGCACCGGTGGCTGGCCGAAGTGCGTGACCCCGAGCAATGCGGCCGGATCACGCTGTACCACGGCTGGGAATCGGGCATGGACAACTCGCCGCGGTGGGACTCCGCCTACGCCAACGTCGTCGCGGGAGTGGTGCCGCCATACACGCGCATCGACAACCGCGTGGTCACCGATGTCAGCCAACGCCCATCCGACGATGAGTATCACCGTTATCTCTGGCTTATCGAGGAGATGAAGTCCGTCGGCTACGACGACGCACGTCTGCCGACGGTAATGAGCTTCGCCGTCCAGGACGTTTTCTTCTCAGCGGTATTCGCTGTCGCGTGCGATGTGCTGGCGGGTATCGGAGAGGACTACGACCGCGCCCCCGCGGATCTGCGTGATCTGCACTCGTGGGTGGAGCGCTTCCGCACCGGGGTAGCCGCGACAATCGACCAGAACAGCGGTGCTGCAAGGGATTTCGATCTTAGGGCAGGATCCTGGATCGAGGCCGACACGGTGGCGCAATTCGCGCCGCTGCTCTGCGACGGGTTGTCGGACGCGCAGCAGGGCGTTCTGCTGAAGCTCCTGGACAGCCCGCGATACCTGGCACATCCGGATCTGAAGTTCGCACTGATCCCGTCCACGTCACCGGTGTCGAAGGACTTCCGCCCCCGCGAGTACTGGCGCGGTCCGGTCTGGCCGGTGCTGAACTGGCTGTTCTCGTGGGCATTCGCCAGACACGGGTGGTCGGAGCGCGCGGCGTTGTTGCGCCGGGAAAGCCTGCGTCAAGCCGGTGACGGCACCTTCGCCGAGTATTACGAGCCGTTCACCGGGGAAGCGCTGGGCAGCACGCGACAGTCGTGGACGGCCGCGGTGGTACTGGACTGGCTGGGATAGTCCGGACGGGGCGATCTAGCCTTGAGCATTCTCGCCGTCGGTGAGCCGTTCGAGCGGCTTGAGGGCTTTGGACAGATCGCGAAGCTCGTCGCCGGACAGGTTGGTCAGCAGCGCCGCCAGGTAGGCGCGGCGGGCGGCCAGAGCTTCACCGTGCTGAACCAGACCCTCCGGCGTCACCTCCACCAACACTGCCCGCATATCGGATGGATCGCGCGACCTCTTCACCAGCCCGAGATTCTCCAGTCGCCGAATGGCCACGGTCGTCGTCGGTGTGCGCACGCGTTCCCGCGCGGCGAGTTCGGTCATCCGGATCGGTCCGCTGTCGAGCAGGGTCAACAGGATCGACAACTGTGCCAGCGTCAGATCAGGGCGCGAACCCGCTTGGTTGTCCCCCCGGCGAAGTACGACCACCAACTTCGCCAGGATCCGCTGCAGATCGGCAGCCAAGCCGGCGACCTGCTGGGACTCGGACATGGTTCGGCAGTCTAATCGCCTGATAGCGCGGCCGGGGCTGCGTTCAACCCCGAGAGCGGCGGTCGCGCCACCGGACCAGAGCCTCGGCCGGACCGAGGTCGTAGTCCGGGCCGTCGCAGCCGACCGTCATCAGTGTCACCCCTAGTCGAGCCAGCGCTTCGGCGTTGGCCACCACGGTCTCCGGGTCGCGGCCCTCGACCCCGGATGAGCGCTCCACCGTGGCGGGATCGCGGCCGACGGCCGAGCAGTGCCCGTCGAGCACCGCCGCCTTGCCCGGATAGGTCTCGGCGTTGGTGAATCCGTGCCAGATGTCGGCGTACTGGGCCACCAAGCGCAGCGTCTTCTTCTCGCCCCCGCCGCCGATGAGGATCGGGATCTGCCGGGTCGGCGCCGGATTGAGCTTGGCGAGCCGGGCGTTGATACGCGGCATGGCTTGGGCCAGGTCGTCGAGCCGGCTGCCGACGGTGCCGAACTCGTAGCCGTACTCGTCGTAGTCCTTGCGCATCCAGCCCGAGCCGATGCCGAGTATCAGCCGGCCGTCACAGATGTGGTCGACGGTGCGGGCCATATCAGCCAGCAGTTCGGGGTTGCGGTAGGAGTTGCAACTCACCAGGGCGCCGATCTGGATACGTGAGGTCTGTTCGGCCCAGGCGCCCAGCATGGTCCAGCACTCGAAGTGCGCGCCGTCGGGATCTCCGTACAGCGGATAGAAGTGGTCCCAGTTGAAGACGACGTCGACGCCGAGGTCCTCGACGCGGCGCACCGCATCGCGGATGAAGCCGTAGTGGCTGGAGTGCTGGGGCTGAAGCTGGACGCCGATACGGATGGGGAAGGTCATGGCGCCCAGTCAAGCACTGAGCGCAGGATCTCCACCAGAGCCCTCGGTTGGTCGCCCTGCACCGAGTGCCCGGAATCAGGCACGACGATCACCTGCTGGAAGCCCGGGGCCTCCCGGGCGAACCGCTCGGCGTCGTCGTCGTTGACGAAGAACGAGTTTGCCCCGCGCACCAGGGTGGTGGGCGCGCGTAGCGAAGGGACGTCGTCCCACAGACCCTCGAACCCGTCGCCCTTGCGGAAGGTGTCGTACCGCCAGGTCCAGGTGCCGTCGTCGAGTTGTTTGGAATTGTGAAAAACCCCGCGACGCAACGATTCCCGGGATCGGTGCGGGGATGTGGCGACGGTGACGTCCACCATGGCCGCGAAGCTGGGGAAGGTACGCTCACCCTGCGCCAGTGCGACCGACCCCATCTGGGCCTTGGTCATCTCCTCATGCCGTTCGGCGGCCGATGGTGTCACGTCGACCATCACGAGTTTGCGCACCAGATCCGGTGCGTTCACCGCTAGCCGCATCGCCGTCAGCCCGCCCAGCGACATACCCACCACGAGATCGGCGTCGGGGGCCAGTTCGCGGATCACCGGCTCCACCGCGAGCGCGTTGAGTTTGGGCCCGTAGTCGCCGTCCTCCCGCCGGCCCGACCGGCCGTGGCCGGGCAGGTCGATCGCCAGCGCCGGCACGCCCAAACCCAGGAGCACGGTGTCCCAGGTATGCGCGTTCTGGGCCCCGCCGTGCAGGAACACCACCCGCGCTCGATCGGTGCCCCAGCGCAGCGCGCTGATCGGGCCGCGTTCCACGCGGGTGACGGCTGGCATCGGGCCGGAGACGCCGGCCTGCTCGGCGTTCTCGGCCAGCAGCGCGAACTCGTCGAGACCGGCCAGTTCGTCATCGGAGATCACGCCATCATTTAACGCCGAGATCGACGTAATGGTGCGCGCGTCTCGCACTTTCCCGCCCAAATGGGGGTTTGGGCGGGAAAGGGGGTCAGCCCTTGATGAACTCTTCGAGCTGGATGCGCGCCAAGTCGTCGGCGATCTGCTTCGGCGGGCTCTTCATCAGGTAGGCCGAGGCCGGGATGATCGGGCCGCCGATGCCGCGATCCTTGGCGATCTTGGCCGCGCGCACCGCGTCGATGATGATGCCGGCCGAGTTCGGCGAGTCCCACACCTCGAGCTTGTACTCGAGGTTCAGCGGGACGTCACCGAAGGCCCGGCCCTCCAGTCGCACATAGGCCCACTTGCGGTCGTCGAGCCACGCGACGTGATCCGACGGACCGATGTGGACGTTCTTGTCCTCGACCTTGCCGGCCAGCGAGCCGGTCAGGTTGGAGGTGACGGCCTGGGTCTTGGAGACCTTCTTGGACTCCAGGCGCTCACGCTCGAGCATGTTCTTGAAGTCCATGTTGCCGCCGACGTTGAGCTGATAGGTGCGGTCCAGCGTCACGCCGCGGTCCTCGAACAGCTTGGCCATCACGCGGTGGGTGATGGTTGCGCCGACCTGGCTCTTGATGTCGTCGCCGACGATCGGCACACCGGCGTCGGTGAACTTCTTGGCCCACACCGGATCCGAGGCGATGAACACCGGCAGCGCGTTGACGAACGCGACCTTGGCGTCGATGGCGCATTGCGCGTAGAACTTGTCGGCTTCCTCCGAGCCCACCGGCAGGTAGGACACCAGGACGTCGACCTTGGCGTCCTTGAGCGCCTTGACCACGTCGACCGGATCCTCATCGGAGACCTCAATGGTCTCGGCGTAGTACTTGCCGATACCGTCCAGCGTCGGGCCGCGCTGCACCGTGACATTGGTCGGCGGCACGTCGGCGATCTTGATGGTGTTGTTCTCCGAGGCGAAGATCGCCTCGGAGAGATCGAAGCCGACCTTCTTGGCGTCGACGTCGAACGCGGCGACGAACTTCACGTCGCGCACGTGGTACTGACCGAAGGTCACGTGCATGAGGCCGGGGACCGTCGAGTTCGGGTCGGCGTCCCTGTAGTACTGCACGCCCTGAACCAGAGAGGACGCGCAGTTGCCGACGCCGACGATGGCGACGCGAACTTCGTTGGTCATGGGACGTTCTCCTTCTTACTTACTTCTGGTGTTTTCTTCAGCCTTGACGGGTGCGCCCTGGGCGACCCGTTCCGCGGCGATGAGTTCGTTGAGCCAGACGACTTCACGCTCGCTGGACTCCAGACCCAGCTGGTGCAGTTGGCGCGTGTAGCGGTCGAACGAGTTACTGGCCCGCGCGATGGACTCGCGCAGGCCCTCACGGCGCTCCTCGACCTGCCGGCGACGGCCCTCCAGGATGCGCATCCGCGCCTCGGCCGGGGTCCGGTTGAAGAACGCCAGGTGCACGCCGAAGCCGTCGTCGGTGTAGTTCTGCGGCCCGGTGTCGGCGACCAGCTCGGTGAAGCGCTGCCGACCGGCGTCGGTGAGCTGGTAGACGCGTCGAGCCCGGCGCAGCACCGCGGTGCCCTCGGGCGCGGCATCCTCGGCGATCAGCCCGTCGGCCTGCATCCGGCGCAGCGCCGGGTACAGCGAGCCGTAGGAGAACGCCCGAAACGCGCCGAGCAGGCCGGTGAGCCGTTTGCGCAGCTCGTACCCGTGCATCGGAGACTCGAGCAGCAGCCCCAGAACAGCCAGCTCCAGCACGCGAGTCACCTCCTGATTGCATCGCCGAACAGCTCTGCCAACTGTATCGAAGCGATATATTTGCCGCCAAATCTGCTGTTCAGCGACCGTCGAGCGTGGGCTCTAGGTACGGGAAACGGGCGCTTCGCGTACTTAACCCCCACGCTGGGCAGGGAAGCCGGCGGCGCCGACGCGGGCCTAGGGGTAGTTGATGTTCTTGACCGTGCCGTCCGGCGCGAGCTGGATGGAACCGCTGCCGAAGTCGCTGGAGACGTAGATGGAAATGGACACCGCGTCAGGACTGTTCTGACCGCGGCTGGGTTGGATGATCAGGTAGGTGCTCTTGATCTCGTCGGCCTTGCGGATGCCGAGCGTTTCCGGCGCACCACGCAGCACCCCGATGATCGCCTTGGCGTCGAATCCGGCCAGATCGACCACCCGGTCGTCGCTGCCCTTGGCCGAGGCCGTCGGATCGCCGAAGCCGCCCTTGTAGTAGTAGTTCAGCTGACGGCGGTCATCGCCGGGATCCGGCCGGTCCAGCGAGGCGTAGTCCGGGTAGACGACCAGCCGGTAGCCGGAAGTGTCGCCGAACCGCTTGCGCATCTGGTCGAGTAGCCCGGTCAGCCCGCCGAGGGTCTGCAACTGGCGCGGCGGCGTCAGCACCACCGGCGCGACACCGTCGGGCTTGGCCCCCGGGTCTGCCGTGAAGCTGAACGGCGAACTGGTGTTTCCGTAGAGGCCCCAACCGATTCCGATGCCGAGGGCAACCAGAACCGCAGCTACCGCAGCGCGCATCCCCCAGCCCTGCTGCCGGGCTGGCCTGACGTGGGGAAGCTGTACCGGAGCGTTGGTGGTCTGAAGGTCGCTCACCAGGGACCGCAGATCCCCCAGGGTGGCCGCATTGGTGGCAGCTTTCACCCGATGCGCGTGCTCGGTCATCGACAGCTGGCCCTCGGCGAGGGCGGTATCGAGGATCTGACACGTGTCGGTGCGGTCGCTGTCCTTGGCCCGTGTGCGCTCAGCCACCAACTGATCGTAGAAGCAAACGGGCCCGGTCACACCACTGCGGCCAGACCATCGACGTACTCTGGTCACCGTGCGACTGCAGCGATCGGTGGTGGACTACGCGCTTCGGCGCCGGTCCCTGCTTGCCGAGGTGTACTCCGGCCGCACCGGCGTCTCCGAGGTGTGCGACGCCAACCCCTATCTGCTGCGCGCCGCCAAGTTTCACGGCAAGCAGAGTTCGGTGATGTGCCCGATCTGCCGCAAGGAGCAGTTGACCTTGGTCTCGTGGGTTTTCGGCGACCACCTGGGAGCCGTCTCGGGGTCGGCGCGCAGCGCCGAGGAACTGGTCCTGCTGGCCACCCGTTTCGAGGAGTTCGCGGTACACGTCGTCGAGGTGTGCCGGACCTGCAGTTGGAATCATCTGGTCAAGTCCTATGTGCTCGGAGCACCCCGGACGGTCAAACCGGCCAAGCGCTCAGGAGCACGGACGGCCAGTGAATAGCGACGAGACGCAGGGCGGGTTCCCCGGACGACACCGCGCCGATGTTCCGGAGGTTTCCGATCCTGACGCGACCGTGCGTCAACCGGTCGTGGCCGATGACCGGCTGACCGCGGTGATCCCACCCGCATCGCTGCGCGATCCGGTCGAGCAGGTCAAGGCCGCACTGGACCGCAAGCCGTCCGCAGCTCCGAGGAGAAAGGCCGTGACACCACCGCCCGCCCCGCCACGGCGGCCGGCCTCGGCTGGTGGTGATGACGGAGATCCGCCGTTCGGTCGGCTACTGCACCAGCTGAAGGCCTGGGGTCCGCGGCGCTGGCTGGCCGCAGCACTCACGGTCTTCGTCGGGCTGCCCCTGGTCGTATTCGGGATGGCCTACCTGATCGTCAACGTGCCCAAGCCGGGCGACATCCGAACCAATCAGGTGTCGACGATTCTGGCCAGCGACGGCTCAGAGATCGCGAAAGTCATTCCGCCCGAGGGTAATCGGGTCGACGTCAACATCGACCAGGTCCCGGTTCACGTTCGCGACGCGGTGATGGCCGCCGAGGACCGCGACTTCTACACCAATCCCGGTTTCTCCATCTCCGGCTTCGCCCGCGCCATCCGCAACAACCTGTTCGGCGGCGACATCCAGGGTGGCTCGACGATCACCCAGCAGTACGTCAAGAACGCGCTCGTCGGCGATCAACGGTCCGGAATCGGTGGTCTTATCCGCAAGGCCAAGGAACTGGTGATCTCGACCAAGATGTCGCGGCAGTGGTCCAAAGACGAAGTGCTGCAGGCGTATCTGAACATCATCTACTTCGGCCGCAGTTCCTATGGCATCTCCGCCGCATCGCACGCCTACTTCGACAAGCCGGTCGATCAACTCACCGTCTCGGAGGGTGCACTGCTGGCCGCACTGATCCAGCGGCCCTCCGGCCTTGATCCCGCGGTCAACCGCGCAGCCGCGGAGAAGCGCTGGAACTGGGTCCTCGACGGCATGGTCACCATCGGCGCGCTGTCCCAGCAGGAGCGTGACCAACAGGTCTTCCCCGATACCGTCTCCCCGGAGGAGATGAAGCCGGAGGGCATCGTCAGCGGTCCGAAGGGTCTGATCGAGCGACAGGTCATCTCCGAACTGCTCGAACTGTTCAACATCGATCTGCAGACGCTGAACACCCAGGGCCTGGCGATCACCACGACCATCGACCCGCAGGCGCAGAACGCCGCGGAGAACGCCGTCGAGAATTACATGGACGGTCAGATGCCGGACATGCGCACGGCGGTGGTCTCCATCGATCCGCGCACCGGCTCAGTGAAGGCGTACTACGGGGGTTCGGACGCGACGGGGTGGGACTACGCCCAGGGCGGTCTGCCCACCGGTTCGTCGTTCAAGGTGTTCGCGTTGATCGCGGCCCTGGAGCAGGGTATGGGCCTGGGCTATCAGGTGGACTCTTCGCCGCTGAAGGTGGACGACAAGCTCACGATCAGCAATTCCGAGGGCGAGAGTTGCGGCACCTGCAACATCGCCGAGGCGCTCAAGCGCTCACTGAACACCGTCTACTACCGGCTGATGCTCAAGCTCCGCGACGGCCCGCAGGATGTGGCCGACGCCGCCCACCGCGCCGGTGTCGCCGAGAGCTTCCCCGGGGTCGAGCACACACTGTCCGAGGACGGCCAGGGTGGCCCCGCGTCCAACGGTGTGGTCCTCGGCAAGTACGAGAGCCGGGTCATCGACATGGCGTCGGCCTATGCCACGATCGCCGCCTCCGGGATCTATCACCGGCCGCACTTCGTGCAGCGGGTCGTCAACGCCGACGGTGAGGTGCTCTTCGACGTCAGCAACGAGGACACCACCGGTGAACGCCGCATCGAGAAGGCGGTGGCCGACAACGTCATCGCCGCCATGGCGCCCATCCCCGGATGGTCCAACGGACACACGCTGGCGGGCGGTCGCCCGGCGGCCGCCAAGACCGGAACCCATCAACTCGGCGACACCGGAGCCAACCGGGACGCGTGGATGGTCGGTTTCACCCCGCAGCTGTCCACCGCGGTCTGGGTGGGCACCGTCAAGGGTGACAAGCCTCTGGTGAACAGGTGGGGCGGGCCGGTCTACGGCGCCGGCCTGCCGGCCGACATCTGGAAGGCGACGATGGACGGCGCCCTGCGGGGCACCGACTTCGAGTCGTTCCCAATCCCCACCGAGGTGGGGGGGTACGCCGGCGTTCCGGCGCCACCGCCCCCACCGCCCGCGCCGAGTACCGACAACGGGGTTCCGCCCCCGCCGCCGCCGCCGCTGCCGCTGCCGCCGGGCAGCGTCGAGATTCTGCCCGGTGTCATCATTCCGTTGGGTCCGCCACCGCCGCCGGGACCCGAGCCCGGACCGCCAGAACCTGCCCCGGCCGCACCGCCGCCTGCGCCGGAACCCGCCCCGGCAGCGCCCGCGGCGCCGTGACTCTGGCGGACCCGACCCGTGAGACGGTGTCTCCGGCGCCGCTGGCCGGGGATCTGCGCAGCGCCGACGACCGTGATCTGCCGAGCCGTACCGACGCCCTGGGTGCGGCACTCTCCGGAATCGTCGGCGGCCCGGTGGGCCGCCACGCGCTGATCGGCCGCACCCGGTTGTTCACCCCGCTGCGGGTGATGTTCCTCATCGGGCTGATGGTCCTTGCACTGGGCTGGTCCACCAAGGCGCCGTGCCTGCAGACCATCGGCACCGGAACACCCGACCAGCGGGTGGCCAACTGGCAGAACCAGCGCGCCTATTACGAGTTCTGTTACTCCGACACGGTGCCGTTGTACGGAGCGGAGTTGTTGAGCCAGGGCAAGTTCCCGTACAAGTCGAGTTGGCTGGAAACCGACTCGAATGGTCAGGTGAAGACCCAGTACGACGGCAAGACCGCGGTGCGTTACATGGAGTATCCGGTGCTGACCGGGGTCTACCAGTATCTGTCGATGTCGTTGGCCAAGACCTACACCGCCGTCGCGAAGGCGACGCACAGTGCGGCACTCAACGGTGTCGCCGAAGTGGTGATGTTCTTCAATATCGCCGCCTTCGGACTCGCCCTGGCGTGGCTGGCCACCGTGTGGGCGACCGCGATGCTCGCGGGCCGGCGCATCTGGGACGCCGCACTGGTGGCCGCCTCACCGATCCTGATTTTCCAGATCTTCACCAATTTCGATGCGCTTGCGACGGCGCTGGCAGTCGGTGGCCTGCTCGCGTGGGCGCGCCGGCGCCCGGGGCTGGCCGGTGTGCTGATCGGACTCGGGGTGGCCGCGAAGCTGTACCCGGCGCTGCTGCTCATACCGCTGCTCCTGCTCGGTCTGCGGACCGGACGGCTGCGAGACGCGGTGCGCACCGCATTGGTCTCCGTCGGAACCTGGGCGCTGGTCAATGCCCCGGTCGCGATCAGCTATCCGCGCGGCTGGTCGGAATTCTTCCGGCTCAACAGCCGTCGCGGTGACGATATGGATTCGCTCTACAACGTGGTCAAGTCGTTCACCGGGTGGAAGGGTTTCGACTCCGGTCTCGGCTTCTGGCAGCCACCGATACTGCTCAACTCCGTCGTTACTGTCCTGTTCCTATTGTGTTGTGCCGCAATCGGTTACGTCACGCTGACGGCACCCCGTCGGCCTCGGCTGGCCCAGCTGGTGTTCCTGGTCGTGGCAAGCTTCCTGTTGGTCAACAAGGTCTGGAGCCCGCAGTTCTCGCTCTGGCTTGTTCCGCTGGCCGTTCTGGCGTTACCGCACCGGCGGATCCTGCTGGTCTGGATGACCATCGACGCGCTGGTATGGGTGCCGCGGATGCTCTACCTCTACGGCGAGCAGAACAAGGGACTTCCCGAGCAGTGGTTCACCGCCACGGTCCTGCTTCGCGATCTCGCGGTCATGACACTGATCGCATTGGTGGTCCGCCAGATCTACCGGCCGGAGCAGGATCTGGTGCGGCGGCGCGGTGTCGACGATCCGTCCGGCGGAGTATTCGACGAAGCCCCTGACGCCCTCCCCGCCCGCCTGCCAGGATGGCTCAAGCCGCGCCCGCAAGCGTCGGGTACTGCGGGGACCGTCTCAAGGAGGGGGAAGCTCGATGCAGGTCGCGATCGCGCTCTTTCCGGGTACCACGGCGCTGGACTCCATCGGCCCCTATGAGGTGCTGCAGCGCATCCCGTCCATCGACGTGGTCTTCACCGGCCACCATCGTGGGGAGGTCCGCACCGACAACGGCATGCTCGGGTTGATCGTCGACGCCACCTTCGACGAGGTGACCGAACCCGACGTCATCGTCGTCCCCGGCGGCGTCGGCACCCGCAAGCTGATCAAGGACGAGGTGATCCTCGACTGGATCCGCGCGGTTCACCCGCAGACGCTGTTCACCACCTCGGTGTGCACCGGAAGCCTGGTGCTGGCTGCCGCCGGCCTGCTCGACGGGCTGACCGCGACCACGCACTGGTCGACCCGGGACATCCTGTCCTCGCTCGGCGCCGTCTACACCGGGGAGCGGGTGGTCGAGCACCTTCCGGAGCGGATCATCACCGCCGCCGGGGTGTCCAGCGGTATCGACATGGCGCTGCGCCTGGTCGAACTGCTGGTGGACCGGCAGGCAGCCGAGGCCGCCCAGCTGATGATCGAGTACGACCCGCAGCCGCCGTTCAACTCCGGCAGCCTGGAGACGGCCCCGGATCGGATCATCGAGCTGGCCCGGGTGTACTCCGAGCAGCGCGACTGATTTCGCTGATCAGACCAACCCCCTGTAACCTGGGGCGGTTGCCGACGCAGGCGACTCTCCTGCCACGGATCGACCGTGGCCGCTATGACCACAGGAGGTGATGAGGTTCCCATGCGTCAATACGAAATCATGGTCATCCTTGACCCCACTCTCGACGAGCGCACCGTTGCCCCGTCTCTGGACACGTTCCTGAACGTGATCCGCGGCGACGGTGGAAGCGTCGACAAGGTGGATATCTGGGGCCGCCGCCGGCTGGCCTACGAGATCCGCAAGCACGGCGAGGGCATCTATGCCGTCGTCGACGTCAAGGCCCAGCACGCCACCGTGGCCGAGCTCGACCGTCAGCTCAACCTGAACGAGTCGGTGCTGCGGACCAAGGTGATGCGGACCGACAAGCACTAGAGAACCGCCGCGAATCGTCGGAGCCCCTACGTAGGCTCGCGACAAATCCGTTCGCCAAACCCAGGAGGACCTTGTGGCCGGTGACACGACCATCACCGTCGTCGGAAATCTGACCGCCGACCCCGAACTGCGTTTCACCCCGTCGGGTGCCGCCGTCGCCAACTTCACGGTGGCGTCGACCCCGCGGATCTATGACCGCCAGAGCGGGGAGTGGAAGGACGGCGAAGCGCTGTTCCTGCGCTGCAACATCTGGCGCGAGGCCGCCGAGAACGTGGCTGAGAGCCTCACCCGGGGCTCCCGTGTCATCGTGACCGGCCGGCTCAAGCAGCGGTCCTTCGAGACCAAAGAGGGCGAGAAGCGCACTGTGATGGAGGTGGAGGTCGACGAGATCGGCCCCTCACTGCGCTATGCGACCGCGAAGGTCAACAAGGCCTCGCGCGGTGGCGGCGGTGGTGGTGGCTTCGGCAGCGGTGCACCTTCCGGCGGCGGAAGTCGTTCTGGCACAAGCCAGTCCAACGACGACCCGTGGGGCAGTGCCCCGGCGTCGGGTTCCTTCGGCGGCAGTGACGACGAACCGCCCTTCTGATGACCAAGGCGCGCTGAGCGCGTACCCTAGAACGAAAGAGATTGAAAATGGCCAAGGCCAAGCCCACCAAGCGGCGTCCGCTTCCGGACAAGCCGATCAAGACCCGCAAGTGCGTGTTCTGCTCCAAGAAGGGTCAGAGCATCGACTACAAGGACACCTCGCTGCTGCGCACTTACATCAGCGAGCGTGGCAAGATCCGCGCCCGCCGGGTGACCGGCAACTGCGTCCAGCACCAGCGGGACATCGCGATCGCCGTCAAGAACGCCCGAGAGGTCGCCCTGCTCCCGTTCACCTCGGCGACGCGGTAGGGGAGCGAGACGATGAAGCTGATTCTGACTGCTGAGGTCGACCACCTGGGTGTGGCCGGCGACACCGTCGAGGTCAAGGACGGATACGGCCGCAACTTCCTGCTCCCGCGCGGACTGGCCATCGTGGCCACCCGCGGCGCCCAGAAGCAGGCCGACGAGATCCGCCGCGCCCGTGAGGCCAAGCGCGTCCACGACCGGGAGCACGCCGACGAGATCAGGGCCGCGATCACCGCACTGGGGCCCATCTCGCTGCCGGTGAAGACCCACGACTCGGGCAAGCTGTTCGGCTCGGTGACCGCCAGCGATATCGCCGGCGCGATTAAGAAGGCCGGCGGGCCCAACCTCGACAAGCGTTCGGTGCACCTGCCGAAGGCCCACATCAAGGAGACCGGCACCCACACCGTGTCGGTGCACCTGCACCCCGAGGTGGACGTCAAGGTCACCCTGGAGATCGTCGGCCAGTAGGGCGGAAGAACCCTGAATTCCCCGGCGGCGGCCACCAGACCGCCCCGGGGAATTTTTTGTTCAGCGGAATTGCGAGCGAACTGGTGGGGTTCATGTGGCCACAGTTAACGTAACCGGCTGTTTACTAGTTGCTTGTGCAACGGCAATCCAACACGCCCGGAACCGCAACCCCGGGCGACACGCCGAACGACTTCTCATCCACAACGGTGGATGCCGCTTACCGTGGGTTTACGTGGAGAAACGGCAGACAATTTCATAGTGATCCACAGGTTCTCCCCAACCCGCCAACACACTTGTGCGCAGCTATCCACAAGCCGCTAACAGATTGCCTAACAGGGGTGGTTTGTCCCCGCCTCAGCAACGTCTAGCGTTTGCCCTCGGCACCACGGGTGGGGGTCCGGTCGCAGACCGGATGTCAGTGCCCAGACTTACCGTGAACCTGATGGATCGAACCTTAGTTCGATTTTTGCGAGTTCGATACGTGCGGTCGGATCAGTCGAGAGGAGTTGGGACAGCCCGATGGCGGTCGTTGACGATCTCGGACAGCCGGGGGGCCAGGCGTCCCCTCCCGCGGAGGACTTCGGCCGCCAGCCCCCACAGGACCTCGCCGCCGAGCAGTCTGTTCTGGGCGGCATGCTGCTGTCCAAGGACGCCATCGCCGACGTTCTTGAGAAGCTGCGCCCCGGTGACTTCTACCGTCCGGCTCACCAGAACGTCTACGACTCGATCCTGGATCTGTACGGCCGCGGTGAGCCCGCCGATGCCGTCACGGTGGCCGCCGAACTCGACCGCCGCGGGCTGCTGCGCCGCATCGGCGGAGCGCCCTATCTGCACACACTGATCTCCACGGTGCCCACCGCCGCCAATGCCGGCTACTACGCCGGCATCGTCGCCGAGAAGGCTCTGCTGCGCCGACTGGTCGAGGCCGGCACCCGAGTGGTGCAGTACGGCTATGCCGGCGCCGAGGGCGCCGACGTCAACGAGATCGTCGATCGGGCCCAGGCCGAGATCTACGACGTCACCGAGCGGCGCACCGCTGAGGACTTCGTCGCTCTCGAGGCGCTGCTGCAGCCGACGATGGACGAGATCGACGCCATCGCCTCCCAGGGCGGGATCGCGCGCGGTGTGCCCACCGGGTTCACCGAACTCGACGACGTGACCAACGGACTGCATCCCGGGCAGATGATCGTGGTGGCGGCCAGGCCTGGAATGGGGAAATCGACACTGGGTTTGGATTTTTTGCGATCCTGCTCGATCAAGAACCGGCTCTCGAGCGTGGTGTTCTCCCTCGAGATGAGCAAGTCCGAGATCGTGATGCGGCTGCTGTCGGCGGAGGCGAAAATCAAACTGGCCGATATGCGCTCCGGCCGGATGAGCGACGACGACTGGACGCGGCTGGCGCGGCGGATGAGCGAGATCAGCGAGGCGCCGCTCTACATCGACGACTCCCCGAACCTGACCATGATGGAGATCCGAGCCAAAGCACGCCGGCTCAAGCAGAAGTCCGACCTTCGCCTGGTGGTGATCGACTACCTGCAGCTGATGACCTCCGGAAAAAAGGTCGAATCCCGACAGCAGGAAGTCTCTGAGTTCTCTCGTCAGCTCAAGCTGCTGGCCAAGGAACTCGAAGTGCCGGTGGTGGCTATGAGCCAGCTGAACCGCGGACCCGAACAGCGCACCGACAAGAAGCCGATGCTGGCCGACCTTCGTGAGTCCGGCGCCATCGAGCAGGACGCCGACATGGTGATCCTGCTGCACCGGCCCGATGCCTTCGAGCGCGACGACCCGCGCGGCGGCGAAGCCGATCTCATCCTGGCCAAGCACCGCAACGGCCCGACGAAGACCATCACCGTGGCGCATCAGTTGCACCTGTCGCGGTTCACGAACATGGCGCGGCAGTAGGTACAGACGCTGTAGGTTCTCAGTTTTGACTGCACTTTCTCAGTGAGGGCTGCACTTCCGCTGCACTTTTCCAGTGAAACTGAGAATTGGGGCGGCAGGAACCCTGCGAGCTGGTTCAGTTTTGAGCGCTTGCCCTCGTCGGACTCGCCAGCCGCCGCGCTCTCAATCTTTGCGATCAACTGATTGGCAAAGCTTTCCGCAGTCGGCCATGCGCCGACAGCACGGCGGGCGTGCCCGGTGCTGCTGCGTTAGCTACGAATCGCGCCTGCGGTCGAATCGCTTCCGGTGGATGTCTATCTCCGGTTGGGCGGCAACTGCCCAATTCGCAATTGCCATCACAGGTTCGGTGAAGCTGACCCCTAGCGGTGTCAACTCATATTCGGTCCGCGGCGGCACTTCGGGATGGACCGTCCGCCGGACGAGGCCGTCGCGTTCGAGCTTGCGCACGGTCACCGTGAGCATCCGGTGCGAGATGCCCACCACCGCGCGCTGGATAGCGTTGAACCGCAGCGGCCCGCCGCTGAGACACAAGATCACCAGCAGGGTCCACTTATCGCCGAGCTGGCTGAGGATTTCCCGCACGATGCGGCACTCGGCGGAGTCGCCGGCAGCCACTCGGGGCCCCTGCGCGGTGTGGGTGGTGGCGCAGTTCTCGGCAACGGTCACGGTGCGGGCCGCCATCGGTCACCTCCAAATCTGGCACGCACCTTGAAGTGCGTTCTTGCGGGGGGACCCGCGCTGAGGAAGCATCGGTTACTTCAAGTGCGTGACGATGTTCTTTGTACTCCTACGGAGGGGCTTTGCGTGGCCGCATTCACCCAGCAGGAAGTGGAGTATCTGAGAAGCCAGCCGTTGATGCGGTTCGCGTCGGCCTCGCCAACCGGCCGGCCTGACGTCGCCGCCGTGGCCTTCTCCGTGGACGGCGATGACATCGTCACGGCCGGTTTCGACATCGCCAAGACGGTCCGCTACCGAAATGTTCAGGCCAACCCGCGCGCGGCGGTGGTGATCGACGACCTCGCGGCAGTGGAGCCGTGGACGCCGCGCGGCATCAAGGTGCGCGGTCGTGTCCGCATCGAAGAGGACGCCTCCGGTCAGCGGTTCCGCATCACCCCCGAAGTCGTCTGGAGTTGGGGCATCAACGACCCGGGTCCGGGCATCCCCACGATGGAACGAAGGGACGTCACCTCGTGAGTAGTGGCGCCGAGTTCGATTTCGAGGACATGAGGGCACAAGGGGAGGCCGCCGGAGTCCGAGGGCACTACCCGCCGATCATGACCCCGCTGCCGGTGGCCGGCTCACAGCCTGCGGCGTCGTCTGCTTTGGAAGACCACTACGCCTACATGCACCGGGTGATCGAGAACGGCAAGGTGCTGGCGATCGGGCCGTGCATGGGTGAGCCCACGGTCCCCGGACATGCCCCTGTGCGGCCCGGCTTCGGAATCCTCACGGTCAGGTCGCGCGAGGAAGCCGAGCAGATCGCCCGCGACGAACCGTTCCACACCATGGGATGGCGGCACAACACGGTGATGGCGTGGACGCCGAAGTTCGGTCCACTCATCGAGGTGCTGCGCGCCTCGACCGGACCCGGGGAGTAGGCGCCATGTCATTCATGACGCCCAAGGGCACGCGCGGCGTCCGGATGTCCGGCGCCACCAAGTTCTTCATCAAAGGGGTTAACAAGCTGACCGCCGGCCGGATCGGCAAGAGCGGCAGAGCCTTTGGAATCATGCCAGCCCTGGTGCTTGCCACGATCGGCCGCAAATCCGGTGAGCTGCGCCGGACTCCGCTGGCCTATATCCCCGACGGCGACGGCAACTGGCTGATCATCGCCGCCTACGCCGGGGCGGTGAACAACCCGGCCTGGTATCACAACATCGCCGCGCACCCGGACCGCGTCAGAATCGAACTGGACGGCCGCACCCATGACGTCACCGTCGCCGAACTCCATGGGCAACAACGCGAACAAGCGTGGCAGCAGATCGTCGCCGCCAACAACCGCTTCGCCAAATACCAGGTGAAGACCGATCGTCAGCTGCCGGTGATCCGGCTCACGGCGAGAAACTGAGGTCCCCGTCATGTGGGACGAGCGCTATCAGGGCGAGGATTTCGTGTACGGAACCGAGCCGAACGATTTCCTGCGCAGCCAGATCGACAACCTGCCGCCCGGACGGATTCTCTGCCTGGCCGAGGGGGAGGGCCGCAACGCGGTGTTCCTCGCCGAGCAGGGCTTCACCGTCACCGGTGTCGATCAGTCCTCGGTGGGTCTGGCCAAAGCAGAGCGTCTCGCGGCCCGGCGCGGCGTGCGGATCGAGACCCTCGTCGCAGACCTCGCCGGCTTCCACATCGACCCGGAGTCCTGGGACGGCATCGTCTCGATCTTCGCCCACACGCCACCACCGGTCCGGCGCCACATTCACGGCGAGGTCGTCCGCGGTTTGAAGCCGGGCGGCGTCTTCGTGCTCGAGGCCTACCGACCCGAGCAACTGCACTACAAGACCGGTGGGCCGCCCGTCGCGGAGATGATGATGGATCTCAGCGGGTTACGCGCCGAACTGACCGGCTTGGACTTCGAGTACGCCGAAGAGACCGTGCGCGAGATCCAGGAGGGGCCGTTGCACACCGGCACGGGCGCCGTGGTCCAGATCCGGGCGCGAAAACCGTAGAACTGCGAGGCTCGGATTCGAGTTCTCAGCCGTCGATGGCGCTGACACCGAGTTGGAACGCGCCATGTGCGCTGTTCGTCGACGATGCAGAACGCGATCCGGCTGATGGTTGAAGGGTCCAGCGGCGACGCGCCCGGCGCGGGATCGGGGAACCTGCCCACCGGCTGGAAGCCGCCGACCGGTAGGACGTAGGCCGGGCGGATGCCGGCGTCGGTGGCGAATCGCTGAACGTAGGACCACGGCCGGCCTGTCTCAACTTTCAACAGGTATGTCTTGCCGTCGCCGAGCGCCCGCACCCGCAATGACGTCGCACCGGTTGCCCGGCGCTCGATCTCGGGGTCGAAATGACCGCGGGCGGAGGGGAATCCGCCGTTGTTGTCCAGCGAGATGATGCCCGATTTCAGCGTGGCGCAATGCAGTCGGCCAAGCACACCAACACACCAGGCAGCCCTGGGATCCGAATTGTTGACCGATCGGTCTCAAACGGCTAGCTTGAGGTTCCTGGCCGAAAAAGGGGTACTTGTGGGTCGACCGCCGATCGTGGATCGTGACACCGCCTTGGAGCGGATCATGTTCCGGTTTTGGAGAACCGGGTTCCACGCGACGTCGTTGGACGATCTGCTCGAAGCCAGCGGCATGCACCGGGGCAGCTTCTACCGGACCTTCGGTGACAAGCGGGCCGCCTTCGACGCCGCGTTCGCGCTGTATGTCCAACGGGTTGCCGCTACCGATGTGCTCCCAGCGCTCACCTCGACGGGATCGCCGATGACGAGATTGGAAACCCTGCTCATCGCCCGGGTTGAGGCTGCGCTGGGCACCGCCGGACACACTGCGGGCGCTCGTCCGGGGTGCCTGGTGACCAACACCGCCACCGAACTTGCCGCCCATGACCAGCGGGCCGGTGAGCAGGTTGGCGCAGCGCTCAACGGGGTGCGGGACTCGATCGCGATGCTCCTGCGCGCTGGGGCAGAAGCCGGTGAGGTCGACCCCGCGGTGGACGCCGACGCCGCCGCGGACCACCTCTTCGCGGTGCTCCAGGGAGCGATTGTCATGAGTCGCAGCGGCCAGAGCGCTGAGCGCCTCCATCAGTTGATCCGCAGCGCCATCGCCGTTGTCGCCCCATCCCCGGGCCCGAAACCAGGAGAATCCCAATGACCCACTCGCGACTGCACCGCCAGGTGAAGCGTTGGTCGATCGTGCCGGTTGTCGGTTTCGACGTGCTCGCCACCGTTGGCGCGATAGCCCTGGCGGTGACCGGTCGCGGCGGACTTCACACGGTGGCCTGGCTCGGCGCGGCCATTGCCACTGCGGCGCTGCCGGTTCAGCTGGTGAGCTTCTTGGGCCTCAAGAGAGGTCGGACCTCCCGGAATCTCAGGGCCATGACCGCGCCTGCGTCGGTGGCCGCGGCGACAGCGGTAGGGGCATCGCTGCCCGCCGGCACGGGCTGGCCGGCAGCGGTCGCGATCCTCGGTCTGCTGAGCACTCAGTTCTACGCGCGTTGGTACACCCGCCTTGACCGGGAACAGCAGGCCGACCTGGAGGTCGGCGCTCGGCTGCCGCATTTCGAAGTCGTCGATGTCGATGGAGCGCCGGTGAGCTCGGATTCTTTCCTCGGGCAGCCAACGGCGTTCGTGTTCATCCGAGGCAACTGGTGTCCGCTGTGCGTGGCACAGGTGCGCGAACTCGCCGCCGAATACCAGTCTTTGGCTGCGCGGGGCATCGAGGTCGCGCTGATTTCGCCTCAACCCTTGGACGAAACCCGTTCGCTCGCTGAGAGGTTCGGAGTGGACTTCCGCTACCTGACCGACCCCGGTGCTGCCGCGGCGGAATCCCTGGGCATCCGCCACGACGGGGGCGTGCCGCCTGGGGTGACCCAACTCGGTTACCAGGCCGACACGGTCTTTCCCACCGTGATCGTCATCGACGAATCCGGGACCGTCGTTTTCAGCGACCAGACCGACGACTACCGGGTGCGCCCCGAACCGGCGCTGTTCATCGCCGCCCTCGACGCAGCGCAGGCGTGATGCGTTGCCCTGCCGCCGGGAAATCCGTGGGCCAAGCCACGACAAGCGGACGAACGTCTCCCAAGAAACATCGGAGAACCACGGAATCCTGAGCTTGGCAGCCACGGCGCAATATTGTTGGGAAGTGCAGCCCCCATCGAGAATTTGGCGGGTGCAGACTCGGGAGAAGCGCTTCAAAGATGCAGTTGGAGGCGCCAGCAAGTGCAGTTGGATTTGAGAACCTACAGACGCCATCGTTTTCGAAAAGGCGCACCGTAGTCTTTGCCCATGCCGTCATCGGATGTAGAGGCGCAGATCGCCGAAATCCAAACCGAACTGCTGAAGCGATGCGACGCTCTCGGGGCGGGCGTTGCCGACACCACCTGGCGTGAGGTCGACTACTACGGCGCCACGGGCCAAATCGGTAAAGATCAACTCACAGCCCAATGAAAGCTATGAGTCGGCTCTCAGCCGGATGAGAGGAATCCGGCGCCCGAAAGATTCAGTCCTCGCCAGATAGTCGCGGTAGCCGGAGTAAATCTGCTCGGCCAGTGCGTACAGGCGGGCGTATTCGGCGGGATCAGTCACCTCACTCGCATGGAAACAGTCGCCGCCGAAACGACATTCCGGGTTCGCCTTGAGGTTGTGGTACCAGGCCGGATGCTTCTGTCCGCCGAAGTTCGAGGCGATGAGGATCGGATCGGCGCCGTCGTGGAAGTAGGTCAGCTGTACCTCTCGCGGCTGACCCGATCTGGCGCCCGTCGTCACCAGTGGGGCGTTGACAACGATGCCCATCGAGGTCGTGAAACGTCCTCCCGATGCTCGGTAAAGCCACGGGTCGAGACGCGTCGCGACACGGCGGGTGAACCACTGCCCCGCCGGGGAGCGTCCGAAGCTTCCAGCGGCCCGGTAGCCGAGCCCGCGCTGTCGGTGGGGGTCGACGTATCGCAAGGGCATGGCCGAACCGTACCTTCCGCTCCCGCCCCTTCGCGCTGTCCCGCGTGGAGCAGACTGCAGGCATGAACATGCCACCCGCCCCGCCACCGGGAACGACATGGTCCGGTGAATGGGACGCCGACCATGGCGACCGCATATACGGAACGGACCCCATCGCGATCGGCAACACCGCCGCACTACTCACCGGCGTCCAGCACCTCGACGGAGCCACCGTCAGCGGCATCGCCCTCCGTATCCAAGGCGCCACGATCCCCGACGACCATCACCCGGCAATGACTGCCGACCTCACACCGACCGAGGCACGCGAACTGGCCCATGCACTCACCACACTCGCCGATCAAGCCGAGACACTCGACGGACTGCGCATCGGTTGAACGGCCACGGACCCTCTCTTTTGCGTCTCTGGGGTGGATCATCCTCTGCCGACCGGACTGGTATCCGACCCAAAGCCCGCCGTGCACCTACATTGGGATGATGCGCAGTTACCGGTGGCGGGTGCGGGCGGGTCTGGCGATCACGTGCTCGGCGGCACTGATCTTGTCGTGGGGCAACACCGGGGGGATCTCCCGGGCAGAGGGGCCGATGACAGCGCCTCGTCCGTCCGCCCCCGCGACAGCCCCGAATGTTCTCGTTGACCTAAGTGATCCCGCTGAGGTAGCCGCCTGGACAACGGTCAACGACCCCGTCATGGGGGGCCGGTCGACCTCGGCGGTGACATTCGGCGAAGGCGGCCTGGTGTTCTCGGGCACCATCTCGCTGGAGAACAACGGTGGATTCGCCTCGGCCCGCGGCCCGTTCGACCCCGAGATCGGGAACCGGGCCGCCGGCGCGACGGCGCTTCGCGTGCGAGCGCAAGGAGACGGCAAGACCTACCTGCTGAAACTGGAGACCGGACAGCCGTGGTCCTACGTCCAGCGCTTCGCCACCGAGGCGGGGACCCGACGGACTTATGACCTACCCGTCGCCGGCTTCGAGCCGGTGGGCAGGTTCCTGGAACCACTACCGATTGCGCCGCCTCTGGACCCCTCGGTCACCAGCCGGATCGGCATCTACATCCTCGACAAACAGGAAGGGCCGTTCCGACTCGTTGCCACCGCAATCGAGGCGGGGGCCTAACCTCTTGGCATGCCGAGAAAACTCACCGACGAAGAAATCCAGGCGTACCTCGACAGCCGCCCCGGCTGGGCGGTGCTGAGCACCATCGACGGCGACGGATTCCCGCATTCGGTACCGCTGGGATACTTCCGCCTCGGCAACGACATCGTCATGGGGGTGCGTGACGGGACACGCAAAGTCGCCAATATCGAGAATAACCCGAACGTGAGCGTGATGCTCGAAGACGGTTCCACCATGGCCGATATCCGCGGAGTCATGCTCCAAGGTCGTGCGCGCATCGTCCGCGAATCGAGCGAGGCACTCGAGCTGGCGAGGGAAGGTGCCCGGGCGAGGGGTGTGCCGGAAGCCGAATGGCCCACCGCACCCAGACCGGGCGCCGCCTACATTCGCATCACACCGGTGAGAACAATCTCGTGGGACTACTCAGGTCCGACCTGATGTCAACCCTGACATGGCTGGGCGTACCCGGCGATGAGCAGGCGTGGACGGCACTCGGTTTCATCGTCAACGATGGAGAATTCAGCCTGGGTCGGGTCCGTTGCGGCATCGGAGCCGGCGGTTGGGGATTCGACGAGATCCACTCCGCCCCTTCTGTTCTCGGCGTTCCGACTGTTACGCGTCCTTCGGTCGCCCCGGGTAGCCACCCGTGCGGAATCACCGCGGTCGATCACATCGTCTATACGGTGCCGGACCTGGACTCGGCGGTCGATGCGCTCAACGCGGTGCTGGGCTCAGCGCCGCGCAGGCGCTTTCACCCACGAGGGCCGGAGGGACCGGAGATGGCGTTCTATCGCGTGGGCGAAGCGTTCATCGAGGTTGTCGCAACTGGTCAGGAACTCGCACTCATCGGCTTGGCACTCAAGACACCGGATCTGGATGCCACAGTGGCACAGATGCGGCTTCACGGCGGACCGGTATCCGACCCCAAACCGGCTGTGCAGGGCGGACGGATCGCATCGGTGTCGAGCGGCCATCTCAACTGGGGCCTGGCAGTCATGGGCGCCTAGCGGCGCCAGCGCAGGCTATTTCTTGCGCTTCTTGGGGGGATCGTCGTCTGATGAGCGGCCTGCGAACCGGCCCAATGCGGATACCCCGGGGATGCGGGACATCGCCCCGTATATCTCGTTACCGGTGGCGATCAACGCTTCAATCTGTGGCAGCAGACGGTCCATGGCTCGCAGCGTCGGTTCGGCGAGCGCCAGGTACTTGTCGAGTCGGTCCATCGTGGCGTTGAGGCGCTCGGTGGTGTCGGCCAGGTTGTCCAGTAAGTCGGGCATCTGCGCGACCAAACGAGCCGACGCCGGCGGAATGCGCAGGGCACCGGTAGCCGCCGCTTGTGCGGCATCGACTGCAGCCTGGGTAGCCGATATGACATCTCCCAGCGAGGGCAC
>JAPOKC010000019.1 GCA_029977845.1 Mycobacteriaceae bacterium
CCCGCCACTGCTCCTGCGCCGCCGGCGAGACCGCCGACGCCGCCCTTGCCGCCGTTGCCCGCGTTGCCGCCCGCACCGCCGGAGGTCGCATCAGTGCCCGAGGCGCCTGCGGTGGCGCCGTTGGTGCCGTTGACGCCGGCACCACCGAGGCCACCGTTGCCGCCGTTACCGCCCGCCGCGGCCTTGCCGCCGTTCCCGTTGGTGCCCGCTGCCGCGCTGCCGCCGCCGGCACCGGCGAGACCGCCCGCACCGCCGTTGCCACCTGCCGCCGCGTTACCGCCGTTGCCGCCTGCCTGGCTGGCTCCGCCGGCCGCACCGTTGCCGCCGTTACCGCCAAGACCACCGGCGCCACCGTTACCGGCGTTGCCGCCCTTGGCGTCGGCACCAGCCAGCGCTCCCGCGCCACCGGCCAGACCGCCGACGCCGCCGGTGCCCGCGTTGCCGCCCTTGCCGCCGTTGCCACCCCTGCCGCCGTCGACACCGGATGCGCCCGGGGTGGCGCCACTGGCGCCCGTCAGTCCGTCCCCGCCATTACCGCCGTCGCCCGCGTTGCCGCCGAGGCCCGCGTCGCCGCCGTTACCGAAGGTGCCGTCGGTTCCGGTGACCGAGTTGCCCGCCGCACCGCCCTGGCCGCCGTTGCCGCCCGCAGCGCCATTGCCGCCTGCCCCACCATCGGTGCCGTCCGGGCTGGCAAGCGTGCCGGCTGTGCCGGGCACACCGCTGCCGCCGGCTCCGCCGGTGCCGCCGGCTCCGCCGGTGCCGCCGTTGCCCGCCGTTCCGGAAGTGGCGGAGCCACCTGCGCCACCGGTGCCGCCGTTACCGCCGGCCGTGCCGGAGATACCGGATCCCGCGGGGCCGTTGTAGCCGCCGCCGCCGGCGCCGCCCACGCCACCGTCGCCGCCGGTTCCGGTCGTGACGTCGCCGCCCTTGCCGCCGGCGCCGCCGTTGCCGCCCGCCTTGCCGGCCACCGTGGAGGTCCAGCCCTTGCCGCCGGTGCCGCCCTTGCCGCCGTCGAGCAGGGTGCCACTGCTGCCGCCGGTGCCGCCGGTGCCGCCGGCGCTGCCACCCGAGCCGGCGCTGCCGGCCGAACCGCCGTCACCGCCGGCGCCGCCGTCGGGGTTCTCCTCAGTGCCGTCGGTACCGGCCGCGCCGTCCGCGCCGACGCCGGATGCGCCGCCGTTGCCGCCGTTGCCGCCACCGCCGGTGCCACTGCCGCCGTTGCCGCCCGTACCGCCGGCGCCGCCGTTACCGCCACCGGTTCCGTCGGTGCCAGCCGCACCGTTGGTCACGCCGGCACCGCCTTCACCGCCCGCACCGGCGTTGCCGCCGTTACCGCCCTTACCGGTCGCGGAGTTGCCGCCGTTGCCGCCCCGGCCGCCGATCCCGCCGTTGCCCTCGGTGAAGGCATCGCCGCCGGCGCCGCCGGCTCCGCCGTTGCCGCCGGTGGTGCCGTCGAGGAACGAAGCGCCGTTGCCGCCGTTGCCGCCGTTGCCGCCGTCGGCGGAGGCGCCGTCGCGACCCCACAGCGCATCGGATCCACCGGCGCCGCCGAGGCCGATCGCGCCGCCCTGTCCGCCCTTGCCGCCGTTACCGCCGTTGGGGGACAACGCATTTCCGTCCGCGCCGTTGCCGCCGTTACCGCCGGTGCCGGCGTTGCCGCCGTTGCCGCCCACGCCGCCGACACCGGCGAGCGATCCGGCCAGACCGCCGGCGCCGCCGTTGCCGCCGTTGCCGCCGATGGTGCCATCGGTGCCGTTGCCGCTGGGGAAGGCGCCGTCGGCACCGCTGGTGCCGTCCTTGCCGTTGCCGCCGTTACCGCCGCGCCCGCCGTTGCCCACCGAGCCGCCGTTGCCGCCGACGCCGCCGCTACCGCCGGAGGTGCCGGCCGCCGCGGTGGGATCGGAGGCCGCGTCGTAGCCGTCACCGCCGATGCCGCCGCTGCCGGCGCCGACCGCAACAGCGGTGCCGGCGGTGCCGTCGGTGCCGTCGGTCCCCGGGTGGTCCGCGCTGGTGCCGGCCTTGCCGCCGGTGCCGGCCGATCCGGCAGTGCCGGCAGCGCCGCCGTTGCCACCGTTGCTGCCGTCCGGGTTCGTGGCGGTGCCGATGGCGCCGTTGCCGCCGTTTCCTGGAGTTCCGGCGTTGCCGCCGTTGCCGCCGTTGCCGCCGTTCCCGGCGCGGTAATCGTGCTTGATGAAGAACAGGAAGGTGCCCTGGCCGCCGTTGCCGCCGTTGCCGCCGTTGCCGGCGCTGCCGGCATTACCACCGCTGCCGCCGTCGGTGCCGTCGATAAGGGGACTGGTGGAATCCACCCCGTTGACGCCGATACCGCCGTTGCCGCCGTTGCCGCCCCGGCCGCCCTCGCCGCCGCGGCCGCCCCAGCCGAGGATCCAGGATCCCTCGCCGCCGTTGCCGCCGTTGCCGCCGGAACCGCCGTCGGTGCCGTCGGTGCCGCTGTCGCCGGGATCGACCCCGTCGATGCCGTCGGTGCCGTCCAGACCCTGGCCGCCCTCGCCGCCGCGCCCGCCCCCGCCGATGACCGAGAACAGTCCGGTGTCACCGCCGTTGCCGCCGTTGCCGCCGACGCCGGTGAGGGAGGTCGCGGTTCCGCCGTTGCCTCCGGCGCCGCCCGAGCCCAGCCAGAAGCCGCCCCTGCCGCCGTTTCCGCCGCTGCCGCCGTCGACACCGGCACCGCCCACACCACCGGCCCCGCCACGACCAAACAGTGACAGACCGCCGGCGTTGCCGCCGTTACCTCCGGTGCCGCCGCTGCCAGAAGCTGAGCCGCCGTTGCCGCCGGCACCGCCCACGCCACCTCGGTAACCGAAGAGCGAGAACACACCGCTGTTGCCGCCGTTGCCGCCAGCGCCGCCGTTGCCGGTCGTGCTGCTCGTCGCGCCGCCGGCGCCGCCATTGCCACCCGATCCCAGCCACACACCGCCGCGGCCGCCCTTGCCGCCGCTGCCGGCGATCGAGCCTGCGCCGCCCGCCCCGCCGTCACCGCCCCGGCTGTAGAGAAGCAGACCGTAGGTGTCGCCGCCGATGCCGCCATTACCGCCGACCCCGCCGGCGCTGCCGCCCACACCACCGGTGCCGCCCGTTCCGCCGACGCCGTAGACCGCCAGCAGACCACCATGGCCGCCGTTGCCGCCCGCCCCGCCGTTGGTGGTCGAGGAGATCGACGCCCCGCCGGTGCCGCCGTTACCGCCGGTGCCGATGAACAGACCACCCTGGCCGCCGTTACCACCGGCGCCGCCGTTGATCCCGGTGCCGCCGTTGCCGCCGTTGCCGAACCAGCCGGCCGAGCCGCCGTTGCCGCCGTTGTAGCCGTTGCCGCCGTTGCCGATCAGGCCGCCGTTGCCGCCCTTGCAGGCGGTGCCCTGGTTGCAGGTCTCGGCGGTCCAGGAGTAGCCGTTGCCGAACAGCACACCGGCATTCGGGTTGTCCGCTGTGCCGTCACCGACGAAGAACCGGATGATGTCGTAGATCGGATTGGCCGACGTCACCGCCGCTGCACCCGTGCTGTACATGAGGGTGTCGGAGACCGTGACGTCGGTCGGGTCCAGCAGGATCGGATCGGTCACCGGCTCCTCGCTGGTGGTGGCTGCTGCGGCCTTCACCGTCTTCGAGGCGTTGCCCAACTCGCGGCGGGTCGCCGCCATGACGGTCCACATCAGCGGGGCGACCGTGGGGCCGTCGCCGGTGCCGTCGATTGCCAACCAGGACAACAGGTTTGCGCCGATACCGTCGACTGACGTCGACGCCGGGGTGCGCGGAGCGGCCGCCGTCACCGGAGCCGCGGTGGCCGCCGTGGCGACAGCGGGAGCGGACGCGGCGGGCGTTGCGTTGTCGTCAGGAGTGGCCACCGATGGCGAGGCAGGGGAGTCGTCGGTCGTGGTGGTGACGTCGGAGCTGACGGCCGGGGACGAAACGGTCACCGGGGCCTCGTTGTTGGGGTTGTTGCGCTGCGGGGTGCGCGCCGCCGCGGGGGCCGAACCGCTGCGCGGGCCGGGCGAACCGCCGGCGTTCTCGTTCGAGGCCGAGGCGCCCCGGCCCGACCGCCGCGAGGGGGCGGTCGTCTTGGTCGAACCCGAAGAAGCCGATGACGCATCCGTGCTGGACCCGGCCGAACCGGTGGTGTCGGCGAAGGCGACGGGCATCGACGCCACAGCCGACCCGACGCCGAGAGCAACCGCCAGTGCACCGACCCGGCCGACATACCGCGCGTAGCCCGGGGCCTGGGAATTCGGTGAGGTTCGGGTGAACTCGATCTCCCTAATCCAGGAGCGACGGGAGGAATGGGCAGAGTCAGATGAGCGCATGAAGGATCCCTTGCCTGCGTGTTTCGCGCGAGGCCCCCTGCCACGCGTCGGTAGGAAGTATGCAATCTAGCAAAGGCCGTGCTGAGGCAAATCGGCAAATTGTCCGATTGTGCCGTGCTGCGGACCGGCGGGTGCCGTCGTGAGATCCAGGAATTGCGTCCCAGACTGCGAACCGCAGGTTCGGAGGTGCGGTCTGGCGGACTGGTAACTTGTCGCGATCGTCCAGATTTGGCAAATTCCGGTGACGGCTGCGGGGGCGGCGCAGTAAAGGGGAATCACCCCCGGATGGTTGACCGCGGTGGGTCGCGGGTTTAGAAACGAAGCAGGCAGGGCAGTGGTTCCAATCCCCTTGCTGATGCGTGGAGCCACTGTCCTGCCATCCCAAGCAAACCTGAGAAACACCTGAGTTGTCAAACCGGCTCTAGATCATGTCCCGCGCAGTCAGCCAGCGCATGACCGGCCACCCGATGAATACCGGCAGCCAGGTGGTCAGGATCCGGTAGAGCAGAACAGCCGGCACCGCGATTGCGGCGGGCACCCCGAAGGCGGCCAGGCCGCCGATGAGTGCGGCTTCCACCGCGCCGACACCACCCGGGGTGGGGGCCGCCGATGCCAGTGTCCCGCCCACCATGGTCACCACCGTGACGGTCACGAACGTCGTTCCTCCGCCGAAGGCCTGGATGCTGGCCCACAGCGCCAGTGCTGCTCCGAGTGTGGTTGCCGCACAACCCAACACGATGATCGCGAAGCGCTTCGGGTCGCGCACCAGGTCTACCAGTTCGCCACCGACCTCGTTGATCTTGGGTCGGACGGCGGTGTCGAGCCAGTGCCGCAACTTGGGGATGAACAGGAAGGCGCCCAGCACGCCCAGGGCCACGCCGCCGACCAGATAGAGCACCGTCACCTTCGGGGCGAAGTGCGAGAGGTCGGCCGACGCCCCGGCCGCGACGCTGAAGAAGATCAGCAGCGCGACATGAGTGATCACCTGGACCGCCTGCTGCACGGCCACCGCCGCGGTGGCCCGCACCGTGCCCAGGCCCGCCTGTTGCAGAAACCGGGTGCTCAGCGCCAGTCCGCCCACGCCGGCCGGGGTGGTGGTCGCCGCGAAGGTGTTGGCGAACTGCAGCAGGAACAGGTGGCGGAAGGACACGATCTCCGCCGCGCAGGCCCAGAGTCCGGCCGCCGCACCGACATATGTCAGTGCGGAGAAACCCAGACCAAGAAGCGCCCACCACCAGTTGGCGGTGCGCAGTTCCTGGAAGAACGCCGGAACCGTGGAGATGAACGGGTAGGCGACGTACACCAGTGCGACCAGCAGGACCAGTTGAATGATCTGCGTGCGGGTGAACCGGGTGATGGTCTCGGTCTGGATGTCCGGCGCGCCGGTCTGGTGCTTCACCTGATCGCGGGCGGCAGCCAGCGTGGCCTTGGAATCCTTGAGCGTCCTGCGCAGCCGGGGTGGCATCGCCGAGCGGGTCAGCCGGCGCGAGGCGGCGAGGACCGGATCCTTACCCAAGACCGCGATCGCGGTGGCCACGGCCGTCTCGGCGCCGAACTTCTCGGTGGTGGTCACCAGCAGTTGGGCGATGTCGGACTGCAACTGCTCCTCGGGGGCGCCGTACTCGGAGCGGCCGAACCCGCCGAACAATGCGGTGCCGGAGTCGATGGTGATCTCAGTGGGGCGCAGATCACCGTGGGCGATCTGATGGCGTTGCAGCGATCCGAGTGAGTCCCAGACCTGTTGGGCGGCAACTGGATCGGTCACATCGGTCAGAGCGACGCCGCGCTGCGGGGTGTGGGCGAACATCGTCCAGCCGCGTTCCAGTCCGGCCAAGGTCAGCGTCGTGGTGTTGGCGATCCCGAGGTCTCCGACGGCGATCGTCATCAGCGCCCGGTGCTCGACGGCACGGTGCATCGAGGTCTGCAGTGGAGCGGTTTCGTTGTCGCGGAGCACCAGCCAGCGCCAGAACTGGCGCAGCGCCCCGCCGCTGCGCTGATTGGGCCCGTACAGTTCGACGACCGCGGTCCGGCCGGTCGGGTCGGCGGCCGACAACTCCAGTGGGCCGTGCCCGGCCGGACGCACCACCGTCAGGGAGTCGACGACGAACCCGCGCCGGCCCAGGGCGCGGACCGTTTCGTCCAACGGGACCTCCAGCGCCGGAGTGCCGACGACCAGCACCACCAGCGCCCCGACGAACCAGCCGACGGCGAGCCCGAGCAGCGAACGGGCCGGCACGACGGCGCTGACCACCAGGTGGATCGGGACGAAGGCCAGCAGCAGACCCCACCACCACCGCCGCCACCGGGACGGCAGCCACGGGCCGGACACCGTCAGTACCGCGGCCAGCATGGCGATCCAGCGAGGGTCGTCGAGGAACTGGGACAGCACCGTCGAGAGCCGCTGGGTCAGGTCGAAATGCCAACGGGGAGCGGCGATCCCCTGACCGGTGATCGACAGCGCGAGCACCGCGATGAAACCGGCGGCGCCGTAGGCGGCCAGTAGTTTCCACTGCCGTCCGGCGATGAGTCCGATCAGGATGACGAACGGCAGAGCCACGATCGCGATGCCGTAGGCCAGATAGACCAGATTCGACTGGAACGGGGTCAGCACTCCGACGATCCGGGAGATCGAGCGTTCCAGACCGACCCAGTCGCTTCGGGTGATCAGCGAACTGGTGATCACGATGGCCAGGAATACCGCGGCCATCGAGAGCCGGAAGATATCGGTGGTGCGCCGGGTCAGCGGTTGCAGCAGGCTGCCGGAGACAGTGATTTCCCGACCGTCGACCCGCACCCTGATGAATCTAGTGTTAGAGGAAGCCGAGATAGCCCAGCACCGCGGCCGCGGCGACCACGATCAGCGGATTGGTCTCGGTCCGCACGAAGATCACGGTGGCCACCGCGGTGATCGAGTACGCGCGCCAGTCGTGGTCGGCGGCCCGGCTCATGACCAGCGAGGTGGCCAGGATCAGGCCGACGGTCAGTGGCGCGAAGCCCTTCTCCACGGCGATCCGCCACTTCGAGTTCTGCGCGCGCTGCCAGGACAGGGTGACCAGGTACATCAGCACCGCGGCGGGCACGATCATCGCCACGGTGGCGACCAGGCCGCCCACGATGCCGCCCAGAACCCCGGATACCTGCAGTCCCGCGGCATAGCCCACCAGCGACACGATCAGGATGCTCGGTCCCGGTGCGGCCTGGGAGATCGAGAAGATGTCGGCGAACTGCCCGTCGGTCAGCCAGTGGTAGCCGTTGACAGCGCGCAGATGCATCTCGGGCAGCACGGTGTTGCCGCCGCCGATCGACATCAGTGACAGCGACCCGAACAACCCCAGCAGCGACAGCAGCGTCTTCATGTCGCCGGCTCCCGGTCTCGGGGCCAGGCCCAGATCAGGCTGAGCGGCGCGAGGATCGCCAGCGTCACCAGCAGTGGCCAGCGCAATACCCCGTTGAGGACGAATGCCGCGGCGAACAGGGCGACGGGCATCGGACCGGTGAGGCACTTCTTGCCGGTCTTGATCACCATCGTCACCGTCAGTGCGACAGCGGCGGCCGATGCGCCGTGCAGGGCGCCTTTGACCGCGGGCACCTCTTTGAAGGTGAAGTAGATGAAGCCCATGGTGAGCATCAGCGCCACCGGCACCAGGCACAGGCCCACCACGGCGGCGATCGCGCCGCGGCCGCCGCGCAGATGACTGCCGACGAAGACGGCCAGGTTGATCTGATTGGCGCCGGGCATGATCCGGCACATCGTCATGGCGGACAGGAACTGCTCCTCGCCCATCCAGTTCTTGCGGACGACGACGATCTCGCGCGACCAGGCCGACAGTCCGCCGCCGAACGAGGCCAGCGCGATGTGATTGAAGGTGATGGCGATGTCGGCCAACGAGACCCGGGGTGGGGCCTGTTCACTCATGGACGAGATCGTGGTCGTGCGGGAAGTCGTCCTCGATCACCTCGGCATGACCGAGGGGATCGGGTGCCTCGTAGCGGTGCGAACTCTTCCAGTCCGACTTGAACACCCGACGCAACCGGTCGACGATTTCCGGCTCATCGACGATGATGCCCAGTTCGCGGCGCAGATCGAACGCACTGCGGTCGATGTTCATCGAACCGACCAGTGCCTGGCGACCGTCGACAACGATCAGCTTGGAGTGCACCCGAAGGTTCTTCTGCTTGCGCACCTTCACGCCGAACCGGCGCAGCGTGCGCAACGACGAGAAGGTGTCCAGGATGTCCCAGTCGCTGATGCCGTGCTTGCCGCCGCACAGCACCTTGACCTCGACACCTCGTTCGGCGGCGTCGACCAACCGGTCGAGGATCACCGCGTCGACGAACTTGGGGTGCTGCACGAGCAGTGTTTTCGTCGCGCGGTCGATGAAGCGGGCCATCTGATAGCGCGAGTTGGAGTTGCTCCAGAGCAGACCCGCGTCGTGCTGCGGGGTGAACTCGACATGTTCCCAGTCGGCATTGAACACGTCGATGATCTGCGAGATGTGTTCGGGCTCATAGGTGATGATCCCGTAATCCCGGGTGAGGGTGAAGTACTTGATCATCAGGTTGTAGGTGGCCACCATCGCGGCCTTGCCGTCGACCACGATCGACTTCTCGTGCGTCACATAGAACGCCGGGTTCGACCACTGCACGTCGATGCCGGCCTTCCGGAGTTCCTCGTAGGTGTCGTCATTGGCCCGGTCTCCGCCGGAGCGCTTCGCGTTGAGCATCACCCGGACGTGCACACCGGCGCGGTGACGGTCGATGGTGGCTGCCACCAGACTGGGTTCGGTGAACGTGAATTGCTTGATCAGCAAGGTGTTCTGCGCCGAGGAGATGAAATCGCGCACCGGTTCCAGACCGTCGTCGGGTTCGACGATCAGGCGCGGAGTGGGCACCATCATCAGGGCGCGGGGTCCGGCGCGTCACTGGCGGCGGCGAGGCTCGCTTCGAACTCCTCCGGGGACATCTGCCCCAGTCCGGCCCCTTTGAGCTCGCCGGCGGCGTACATCGCATGCAGGCGCCGCAGGAACGCGATTCGGCCGTTGCCCGGACTGTCGGCCGTGGGGCCGATGCCGGGGGCGAGCGTGCCCTGGCCAGGCAGCGCCGGCGTCTCGGTCTGCGGTAGCAGATAGCTCGACTCCCATGCGTTGAACGGGTAGGTGCCGGCCAACGCACCGGCTCCCGGGGCGGCCGGAGCCTGATTCTGGGCCAGCAGGAAATCGCCGCCGTGCGACGAGATGTTCGGCAACCCCAACGGCCCGGCCTTATCCGATCCGCGCTGGGCAAGGACGTTTCCCAATGAGGTCAGGAAGTCCGGCGGAACGACCGTCTGCTCGGTGGGTGGGGGAGCTTCGGCGGGTAGCGGAGCCGGCGGCGGGGCGGTGTCATCGGCGGCGGCGGGGCCCGCGCACAGGAGTCCAGCCAGGACGCCGCCTGCGATCAGGCCCACGGTCCCCATCAGTCGTGTCATCGATGCCTACTTCTTATTTCTTGCAGATCCCGACGAGCTTCTTGGTGGTCTCGTCAGCGGCGGCGAGCCGGGCTGCCTGTTCGGGATTCTCATTGGTCTGCCCGGCCAGATAGAACTGCGAGATCGTCTGCAACTGGTCGGCGAACGAAGTGAGCGGCTCGGCGAGATCGCTCGGGGTGTTCGGGGGCAGGTTGGAGCGGATGTAGGCGGCTCCGCCGGACATCGCCAGCCGCGCGTTGGCCGCGACCGCCTGCTGCGCCGCCGGTTCGGGTCCGACATCCAGGCGCGACTGCAGCGCGACTCCGTTGCTCACCAGGAAGAAGGCGCTGCACGCCTTCGCCGTCGGGTCAGCAACGGCCGGATTGCCCATGTTCGCCGGTTGCGGCGCGGGCTTGAACAGCGCCCAACCGGCGGCGCCCGCCGCCAGCAGCGAGACGACGAGTGCCAGTGGCGCCATCCACCCTGCCGAGGGCCGTCCCTGAGCCGGTGGCGGGGGAGTCGGATAGAAGGGCGCAGGCTGCGGCGTCGGCGCGGACATGGCGACGATGCTACGCGTAGCCTGGTTGCCGGAGGCCGGGATGAAAAGAGCGAACAGACTTGCGGTGGTGATCACCGGCGCACTGCTGGCCGGCGGCCTCACCGTGAGTTCCCCGGTGTCCGCGCAGTCCTGCGCCCCGGGCTTCGAACTCAACCCGTACGCGGCCCAGTGCCTGGCACCGGTGAACACCGCGACCATCAACGGGGTGCCGTGCGTCCCCAGCAACCTCGGTCTGTGCAATTCCTTCGTCCAGAATCAGCAGCCGCGCCGCATCCCGGTCACGTCGTTGGGCTGAGGCGTCAGTGCCGGGTCAGCGTCTTGTTCATCAACCGCTGCATCCAGTTCGGCGACACCTGCGCCATCCCGGCGAACAACTTGGTCTGCCGGCCGACGGGGTAATGCACCTTGGTCAGCCACTCCCGGCCGGGATGGGTGGCCGAGTAGATCGACTCGGCGACGTCATCGGGGGTCAGGTGCACCCCCAGCGACTTGGTGCTGCCGGTCTCCACTCCGTCGACCATCGCGGTCTGCACGAACAGCGGCCACATGGCGATCACCCGGATCCCGTAGCGACGCCATTCGAGTTCGAGTGCCTCGGTGAGTCCCCGGACGCCGAACTTGGTGGCCGAGTAGGTGGCCAGTTCCGGCTGGCCGTAGATCGCCGAGGCCGAACACAGGTTGACCACCTGCGCGCCGGTGGTGTCGCGCAGATAGGGAAACGCGGTGTGCAGGCCGGCCATCGTTCCGTAGAAGTTGATGTCGACCATCCGGCGCTGCTCGGCGAGCGGTATCTCTTCGAAGCGTCCGGAACTGAGCACACCGGCGTTGTTGACCAGGATGTCCAGCCGGCGAGACTGGCCGGTGAACGCCTCGAGTTGCTGCTCCCAGTCCGAGGCCTCCGTGACGTCGAGCTGACCGATGGAGACATCCCCGCCCCGTTTGGTGATTTCCTCGCGAAGGGAAGCCAGCCCGGCGAGGTCGACGTCGTAGGCGCCGACCCGGTATCCGCGGCGGGCAAAGGCCAGCGCCGTCGCGCGGCCGATGCCGGCGGCGGCTCCGGAGATGAAAACGGTCTTGGTGCCGACGGGTCCGGAGGGTGAGGTCATAACCCGAATCTAGCCGCTCAAAGTCCCCGGTGCTGAGGACTAAGGGCCCTGTCGACACCGGCGCGTCAGCGGCCACAGTGGCCTGGTGAGCGCGGAGTTTCCCGACCCGGAGACGATCCGCGCCGCCCTGACCCTGGCGACGCGGGCGCCGTCGGTGCACAACTCCCAGCCGTGGCGGTGGCGGATCGGGGCAACGAGCCTGCACCTCTATGCCGACCCGAGCCGGCGGCTGCCCCGAACCGATCCGGACGGCCGCGACATGGTGCTCAGTTGTGGGGCCGCGTTGCACCACTGCACGGTGGCGCTGGCGGCGATGGGCTGGCACGCCCGGGTGCAGCGGCTGCCCGATCCCGCCGAGTCCGATCACCTGGCGTCGATCGAACTAACCGCACAGCAGCCCGACGAACTCGACATCACACTGGCGGCGGCGATCAGTCGCCGGCAGACCGACCGGCGGCACTACCGATCCTGGCCGGTGCCTTGGGGGGATATCGCGCTGATGGGAGCGCGGGCAGCTCGCGCCGGGGTGATGCTGCGCCAGATCGATGAGATTCCACGTCTGAATGCGATTGTGGCCGAAGCGGTTTCGCGCCACGATGCCGACGCGGACTACCAGACTGAGCTGAACGCCTGGAGCGGACGGAGCGGTTCGGTCGCCGGCGTTCCGGCCCGCAACACTGTCGACTCCGACCCCGCGGCGGTGATCCCGGCGCGGCGCTTCGCCGGGCCGTCGCTGGCCCAGCCGGCACAGACCCCGCCCGGCGAGGACAACGCGGTGGTGCTCGCCCTCGGTACCGAGGCGGATGACGAACTGGCCCGGCTGCGGGCCGGCGAGGCAACCAGCCTGGTGCTGCTGTCGGCGACGGCGATGGGACTGGCGACGTGTCCGGTGACCGAACCGCTGGAGATCCCCGAGACCCGCGAAGCGGTGCGCGTCGACGTGTTCGGCTCCACCGGCCATCCGCAGATGATGATGCGGGTCGGCTGGGCGGCCGACGCCGATCCGCTGCCGGGCACACCGCGCCGGCCGCTGACCGAAGTCGCCGGCAGCCTCTCCGGCTAGCCGAACCGCAGGGTGCCACCCGGTGTCAGGGTCTGTACGACGCCCCGGCACTCGACCTCGATCGGCGGATGGTCGGACGGGTCGACGCTGATCTCGGTGCTGCGGCCCCGGATCGTCAGGTGTAACCGGTAGCCCCGGTAGAAGATCGGCATGCGCAGTGCGCCCAGGCTTTCCGGCCAAAGCGGATTGACGATCAACCGGTCGGCACGGGTCTCCAACCCGGTGAGGCACCGCTGCAGCAGATCGATGCTGCCGGCCATCGCCGCGATGTGGATGCCCTCGGCCGTCGTGCCGCCCTGGATGTCGGCGACGTCGGAGGCGAGCACCTGCTGGAAGTAGCGCATCGCCCGTTCGCGATCGCCGCGGGCCAGCACCCAGGCGTGCACCACGCCGGACAGGGTCGAACCGTGCGAGGTGCGGTGCAGGTAGTAGTCGACGGTCCGGGGGATCTGCTCGGGGGTGAACCGGTAGCCCATCCTGGCGAAGAGTTCGCGCAACTCGTCGGCGGAGAGCAGATAGAACAGCATCAGGACATCGGCCTGTTTGGAGGCCTTGTACCGGTTGACGCTGTCATTGTCGGCTTCCAGGATCCGGTCGAGGCGCTGGATGTTGCCGTGCTTGGCGCGCAGGCCGTGCCAGTCCAGCTCCTCCAGATCGGCGTAGCCCTCGAACTGACTGATGACGCCCTCATGGAACGGCACGTACATGCGGCGGCTGACGTCATCCCAACGATCGAGTTCGCCGCCGCGGATTCCCAACGTCTCCATCAGGTCCAACCGGTCGCGCAACGGCAGGGCATCGAGTGCGTCCAGGGCGCGGACGATCACCCACACCGCCATCACGTTGGTGTAGGCGTTGTTGTCGACACCGTCATAGGGCCGGTCCGGATAGCCGGAGTGGAATTCGTCGGGTCCGATCACCCCGCGAATCACGAAGCGACCCAGCCCTTCGTCGAATTCCGCTCGGCTGACCCAGAATCGGGCGATCTCGGCGAGCATCTCGGCGCCGTTCTCGGTGAGGTACTCCAGATCACCGGTCACCTGGTAGTACTGCCAGACGTTGTAGGCCACCGCGATGCCGATGTGATGGGCGCGGGCGCTGGCATCGGGATTCCACCGGCCGGAGTTGGGGTTCAGATGGAGTTTCTGGCTCTCCTCGCGCCCGCTGCTGCCGGACTGCCACGGGAACATCGCGCCGGCGTAACCGGCCTCGCGGGCTGCGCGGCGCGCTTCGGGCAACCGGCGGTAGCGGTAGCGCAGCAGTGACCGGGTGATGGCCGGGGAACGCAGATTGAGCACCGGGAAGACGAACAGCTCATCCCAGAAGATGTGGCCGCGGTAGGCCTCACCGTTGAGGCCACGGGCCGGCAATCCGGCGTCGAGATCCTCGGCCCGGTTGGGCACCGTCTCCAGCAGGTGCAGCAGGTGCAGTCGCACCACCCGCATGGCGTCGGGGTCGGCATCGAAGTCGATGTCGAACCGCTCCCACAGGTGGGCCCACTCGCGAATGTGGCCCTCGCGCAGATCGGCGTAGCGGCCGAGTTGCTCCAGTAACCGCGTCGCGGCATCGCCGGGTTCGGAGATGGCGTCGTCCCGACCGGTGAAGATGGCGGCCAGTTTCTCCACCGTGACCGATTCGCCCGATTCGAGCCGCACGACGCAGTCGTGCCCGGTGCGGCGCGGTTCGTCGACGAACCGGCGGTCAGCGGCCAGCGGTTCGTCACCGCGCCAGACCGTGGTGCGTGCCGCCACCGCGATCGGGATGCGGGACTGGACGGTCTCGCAGACCAGCAGTGCCGAGTCCTCGGACAGCTCCCGCGTCGTCGTCGCCACCAGATGGTCACTGGACAGGTCGCGGTAGCGGTCGACCCCGGCGTTGCGCACATCGCCGTCGATGAGCGACAGGAATTCCACTGTGCCCGACCAGTTCTCGGCCCAGACCGTCGTCTCCAGCGCGCAGGCGTGTGGAAGGTTCATGGCGGCGATCCGGCGCTGCAACACCCGGGTTATCCGTCCGGCGGGATCGCGGAACCGGAAATCCCGGGTCAGTTCGGCGTGCCGCAGATCCATGGTCTGCTGATAGGTGAGCACGTCGGCGGTGTCGATGTCGAACCAGTCCCCGCCGTCGATCCGGAACTTGCATGACAGCCAGTTCGGCAGATTGACCAGACTTTCGTTCTCGATCCGCACACCGGCGATCTCATCGGTGAGCCGGTTGTACAGGCCTGCCGCATAGGTCCCGGGATAGTGCGACGGTCCCGCATCCGCTTCCGGTGCGCACCCGCGAGTGGCTCGGTAGCCGTTGCCCACCGAGCACAGTGTCTCGCGCAGCTTCTCCTGTTCGGGGATGTAGCCGCCGAAGGTGAATGTCCACGGGCTGGTGCGGGTCTGGGTGTCGATATCGGACTGGTCCACCATCCGTTCGACGAACTCGCGGACGTGGTCGGGGTCGGCCAGTGCGAAGCGGGCCGCGGTCGAACGGTCCCCGTCCTCGCTGTGCTGGACGACGATGCCGATACCGTCGTGCAGAACCGAGTCGAAGGCGTCCTCGTCGGTCAGGTCATCGCCGATGAAGATCGGCAGCAGGGTCTCGGCGCCGTCGACCTCTCGGGCGATCCACTCCAGCGTTCTTCCCTTGTCCCAGTCCAGGTTCGGCCGCAGTTCGACGACCATCCGTCCGGATGTCACCCGCAGGCCGAGACGGTGGCCGACCTCGTGCACGGCTGCGGTGACGGAGGCGGCCGCACCCTCGGCGGCGTTGCGGTAATGCACGGCCACCGCGTAGCGCTTGTGCTCGACGTTGACACCGGGGATCGATGACATCCGCTCGGTCAGTTCTGCCGCGGCCTGTTCGAGCACCGGCACGGCCGCCGCGGCGGTCTCGTTGTGGTGGTAGGTGCCGTCCGGGTCGACCATCTCGAATCCGTGGCTGCCGGCGTACCAGAGGCCGGGGATGCCGATCCGTTCGCGGATGTCGTCGAGCCCACGTCCGGACAGCACCGCCACCGGGTACAGCGCGGCCAATTCGGTCAGCGCCTTCTCGGCACCGGGGACCAGGGCCGCGGCGGCCGGGTCGTCGACGATGTTCGACAGGGTGCCGTCGAAATCGAAGAAGAATGCCGGACGTCGCGCCGAGGACACCCCGGCGATCTGCTCGAACGACAACAGCGCGTCGGGAAGTGTCGACATCCGCCGGTCGATCGCGCGGACGGCGACGTCGGCGAGGTCGCCGATCACCACGTCAGCTCCGCACTCGCGCAACCGGTCGGCTGATCCGCCGGTGCGGTCGACCCCGATCACCAGACCGAATCCGCCGGCCCGGGCCGCCGTCACACCGGCCTCGGCGTCCTCGACGACGACACTGCGGCCGGGGCGGGCGCCCAGGCGGGCGGCGGCCTCCAGCAGGATGGCCGGGTCGGGCTTCCCGGGCAGGCCCAGTTCGGCGGCCACCACACCATCGACCCGAACCGGGAAAAGTCCTGCGAGCCCGACTGATTCGAGGACCAGCGCACAGTTGCGGCTCGCCGAGATGACAGCCACCCGCACACCGGCGTCGCGCAACCGGCGCACCAGTGCGACGGTGGACTCGAACACCGGCACCCCGGCCGACACCCGTTCCAGGAACAGGACCTGCTTTCGGTTGCCGAGTCCACAGACCGTCTCGAGGCCGGCGTCGTCGGAGTCCGATCCCCGGGGCAGCGAGACGCCCCGCGAGGCGAGGAAATCCCGGACCCCGTCATAGCGGGGCTTGCCGTCGATGAAGTGCCGGTAGTCCTCCGGGGTGAAGGGCGCGTGATTCTCCGCCGGTGACGACGGCCGGCCGCCGAGGTAGCCGTCGAAGAGATCCCGCCAGGCCGCCGCGTGCAGGGCGGCGGTGTCGGTGACCACGCCGTCCAGATCGAACAGCACGGCGTCGTGGTAGCGGGGGTCAATGGCGACCATGGTGTGACGATATGCCGCGATGGGTTATTCCGTGCGCAAGGTAGCGTGAGTACAGGCAATCTTTGAGGAGGGGTCCCAAATGTCTGCTGCGCCAAGCACTCGTCCGATCGTCGTCGGAGTCGACGGTTCCGCGGCGTCCAGAGTGGCCGTCGACTGGGCGGCGCGCAGTGCCGCGCTGCGCCAGGTGCCGCTGAAACTGGTCAACGTGCTGACCCCGCCGGTGGTGATGACCTTCCCGGAGGTTCCGATGCCGCCCGGTTATGTGCAGTGGCAGCAGGAGGAGGGCGCCAAGGTACTCGACGCCGCCCGCGCGACGGCGACCGAAGCAGCTGGGGGCGTGGAGATCAGCACTGAGACGATCGCCGGACCGTCGGTGCCCTCACTGGTCGAGGAGTCCAAGAACGCCTCGTTGATCGTGGTGGGTTGCCGCGGCCGCGGCGCTCTGGCCCGCGGTCTGCTCGGCTCGGTCAGCACCGGGTTGCTGCACCACGCTTTGTGCCCGGTCGCGATCATCCACGACGAGGACCCGGTGGTGGCGCATCCGTCCAAGGCCCCGGTCGTGGTCGGACTGGACGGGTCCCCGGCGTCGGAGAAGGCCGTCGGAATCGCCTTCGAGGAGGCCTCGTTCCGCGGTGTCGACCTTGTCGCCGTGCACGCCTGGAGCGACACCGGGGTGTTCGAGTTCCCCGGTGCGGACTGGTCGACCCAGCAGGCCGAGGCCGAGGAGGTCCTCAGCGAGCGGCTGTCCGGCTGGCAGGAGCGCTATCCCGACGTGCTGGTGCGACGGGTGGTCGTCGCCGACCGGCCGGCACGCCAGTTGCTTGAGCAGTCCCAGCAGGCCCAGTTGCTGGTGGTCGGCAGCCACGGGCGCGGCGGCTTCGCCGGAATGCTGCTGGGTTCGGTGAGCACCGCGATCGCGCACACCGCCAAGACGCCGGTGATCATCGCGCGCTGACCCACCCCCACGTTGAGTGAGGAACCACGCAGGGGGTTTCTCGCACTTCTTCTGCGTAGTTCCTCACTCGACGGGCGTGGGGGAGCGGAGCCCTAGATGAGCGGTGCCGTCCAGCGCAGCATCGTCCCGCCACCGGGCGCCGCGCCGGCGGTGAAGTCCCCGCCCATCTGTGCGGCACGGGCGCGCAGGTTGTTGAGCCCACTCGCGGTCACCTCGGGCGGTATGCCGACGCCGTCGTCGATCACCTCGATGCAGAAATCGTCCTCCACCCGCACCGTCACGGTGACCGTCGTCCCGCCGGAATGCCGGACCGCGTTGGCGACCCCTTCCCGGACCACCGCCTCGGCGTGGTCGGCCAGTGCCGGACTCGCCACCGACAGCGGGCCGAAGAACTGGATCGAGGCCCGTGGCCGGGATCCGGTGAACGCGTCGACGGCGGCCGTGAGCCGCTGACGCAAGCGGGTCGCTCCCGAATCGCCGCCGTGCAGGTCGAAGATCGCGGTGCGGATCTCCTGGATCACGCTCTGCAGGTCGTCCACCACCTCATTGAGCTTGTCGGCGACCTCGGGTCGGTCGGTCCCGGCGATCGTTCCCTGTAACGAGAGGCCGACCGCGAACAACCGCTGGATCACATGGTCATGAAGATCCCGGGCGATCCGGTCGCGGTCACTGATCAGGTCGAGTTCCCTGACCCGGCGCTGGGCGCTGGCCAACTGCCAGGCGAGCGTGGACTGATCGGCGAATGCGCTCATCATGTCCAGTGTCTCGTCGGTGAACGGTCGTCCGCCCTCCCGGCGCAGGACCACCACCACGCCCGCGACGGTGTCGCTCGTCCGCAACGGCAACACGAGTGCCGGGCCGTAACCCATTGTCGTGCTTGTTAACTCCTCGAACGCTTCCCAGCGGAGTGCTTCACGTTCGGTGAAGGATCGCCCGACCACGGTGCCCACGACGCTGATCGTCTCCCATCCGGCAGCAGGCGGGATCGCGCCCGCGGTCTCGGCGACGATCAGTTCGTCACCGGTGTCCGTCGGCACCGCCACCAGTACCGCATCGGCCTCCGTCAGCCGCAGCGCGGCATCGGCCAGCAGCGGGAACACCCGGGACGGATCGGCCCCGCCGAGAAGTTCGGTGCCGATGTCGCGGGTCGCCTCGATCCAGGACCCCCGGATGCTGGACTGTTGATAGAGGCGGGCGTTCGCGACGGCGATACCGGCGGCCGCGGCCAGCGCCGCGGCCAGAACCTCGTCGTCCTCGGTGAACGGCAGGCCGTCCTTCTTATCGGTCAGGTACAGGTTGCCGAACACCTCCTCGCGGATTCGCACCGGTACTCCGAGGAAGGTCCGCATCGGCGGGTGGTGCGGCGGGAATCCCACCGAGGCAGGGTGATTCGTGATGTCGTCCAGTCTGATCGGCCTGGGCTCGTCGATCAGCAACCCCAGCACCCCGCGTCCGCCGGGCGGCGGGCCGATGCGCGCCCTGGTCTGTTGATCGATCCCCTCGGTGATGAATTCGACGAGTGCGTCACGACGGTCGACTCCGCGAACTCCGAGAGCGCCGTAGCGCGCGTTCACCAGGTCGGTGGCGGTGCGCACGATCGTCGTGAGTGTGGTTTCCAGGTCAAGCCCGGAGTTGACCGCCAGCACCGCCTCGACCAACCCCTCGAGACGGTCGCGACCCGAATCCCCGACGGTGGTCACGGCCCGGGTGGGTGGTCTCGATCGAGTTTGGAGACGAACACCGCGGCCTGCGTGCGACGCTCCATTCCGAGTTTGGCCAGCAGTCGGGACACGTAGTTCTTGACCGTCTTCTCCGCCAGGAACATCCGCGCGGCGATCTGTTTGTTGGTCAAGCCCTCGCCGAGCAGTCCCAGCAGCACCCGTTCCTGGTCGGTCAGGCCGGACAACGGGTCCGATCGTTCGGCCGCGCCACGTAGCTTGGCCATCAACGCCGCGGCGGCCCGGTTGTCGAGCAGGGAACGGCCGGCGCCGACGTCCTTGATCGCTTTGGCCAGTTCCATACCTTTGATGTCCTTGACCACGTAGCCGCTGGCGCCGGCCAGGATCGCGTCGAGCATCGCCTCATCGGAGGTGAACGATGTGAGCATCAGGCAGCGCAGATCGGGCATCTTGGACAGCAGGTCGCGGCACAGTTCGATGCCGTTTCCGTCGGGCAGTCGGACATCGAGCACCGCCACGTCCGGTTTGAGTGCGGGGATCGCAGCCATCGCCTGCGCGACTGTCCCCGCCTCCCCGATGACGTCCAGGTCGGGGTCGGCGCCCAGCAGGTCGATCAGCCCGCGCCGGACCACCTCGTGGTCGTCGACCAGGAACACCGTGACCATGCCGGTAACCCTGTCACACCAGGTCCACCGGCGGCGTGGTCTCACCGAAGAGCCGTTCGGTGTCTTCGCGGGTGCACGGCGCGGTGCCGGGGGTGAGCAGCATGGCCGCCCCTGCGGCCACGCCGAGTCTGGTGGCCTCGCTCAGCGACCAACCTCTGACCAGGCCGACGGCCACACCGGCCAGCATCGCGTCCCCGGCGCCGACTCCGCTCCCCGGTGGCACGGTGACCGGCGCGAAGCGTTGCCCGCCGCCGTGACTGACCAACATGGCACCGTCGGCGCCCATCGACACCAGCACGTGCTGGGCGGCGCCCCGTTCGATGAGTTCGTGAGCCGCCGTCAATTGCTCCGATTCGGTCTCCAGCGCCCGGCCCACGCACTCGCGCAATTCGCGGACGCTCGGTTTGAGCAGGAAGACTCCGGCGTTGACGTGTTTGAGGCCGCCGCCGGAGGTGTCGAGCGCAAACAGCGCGCCCAACTCGGCGCACACGTTGGCGACCTGTTGGTAGAAGTCCTCCGGCACACCGGGCGGCAGGCTGCCGCTGGCGACCACGATCGCCGCGGAGGAGGCGGCGTGGCGTAACTGCAACAGGCACTCGGTCTGCTCGGCCACCGTCAGCTGCGGCCCGGGCAGCACGAATCGGTACTGCTTGACGGTGCTGATTTCGTTGACCGTGAAGCTCTCCCGGGTAGACCCGCCGATCGGAACGCGGCGCACCGCAAGGCCTTCGGCCACAAGCAGATTGTGCACCAGTTCCCCGGCGGGCCCACCCGCCGGGAACACCGCCGTCGAGGACGCGCCGAGGACCTCCGCGACGTGAGCGACGTTGATCCCGCCGCCGCCGGGGTCGTATCGCGCAGTGGCGCACCGCAGCTTGTCGGTCGGGCGCACCACGTCGGTGCTGGTGGTGATGTCCAGGGCCGGATTCATGCAGAGGGTGACGATCCGGTGTCCGGTCACATCCACTCGCGAAAAACCTTCCTAGAACACGGTCAGAGCCCGGTCGGATACGTCTCCGGGTTCTGTCCGGCGATCCAGACGCTGTCCGGTTCCAGCGGTTCCAGCGCCCGGGTCACGTCGATATGGATCATCGCATCGAACTGGTCGGACGGACGCACATGGAAGTAATGACTCTGCCGTTCGGTCTGCGGCAGATAGATCACCCCGATGGCGCGGGCGAGGCGGACGGTCTCCAATGCCGCGCCGGCGGGCGAGCCATCGTGCATGGCGATCAGGAAGGACTCCTTACCGGTGTCGTGCAGGAGCTCCTCAATGCTGCCGGCCAGGGCTGGGCGCACGACCTTGTGTTCGGCGACCCCGCCCCAGTCGCTGGCCGCTGTGACGGTGCCGGAGTAGGTGGAGAAGCCGATCAGCCGGCAGTCCGGTCCGTATTGCTCACGCGCGAGCTGGCCGATGGTCAGCTGTCCGTCGGAGGACACCTCTGTGGCGCGGGCGTCGCCGACGTGCGAGTTGTGCGCCCACACCACGACCCGTGCGGGTTGGGTTCCGTCGTGCCGATCCAGGTGGGAGATCAGCGCCTCGAGGGTCTGCGCCATGTGTTTGTCACGCATGTTCCAGGAGGTGACCCGGCCGGCGAACATGCCGCGGTAGTAGGCCTCGGCGTTGCGCACCGTCGTCGCGTTCTGTTGAGCCTCGAACAGTTCGTCCTCGGCGACGGTGCCGTCCGCCATGAGATAGTCCGCCGCGTTGCGCTGCAACTCGACGAGTTGTTCGACGGCCTGGCGCTCGCAGGTCGGGCCGGCGCCGAACGCCGCCGCATAGCCGTAGGCCTGACCGTCGTGGCCGTCGGAATGGTCGAAGCATGCGTACCGGGCGCGCGCCCGCGCCGCCGCGGCCGGGTCGACGGTGTCGAGGTAGCCGATCACCTCCTGCATCGAGCGGTGCAGGCTGTAGAGGTCGAGTCCGTAGAACCCCGCCGGGCGGCGACCTTCGGCCGTGCACCGGCCGTTGTGCCAGCGCAGCCAGCCGACGAAGTCACGCACCACCGTGTTGCGCCACATCCAGGCCGGGAATCGCTGGAAACCGCGCAGCGCCTGCTCGGGATCACCGTCCTCGCCGAGACCATGCACATACCGGTTCACCCGGTAGGCGTCCGGCCAATCCGCCTCGGCAGCAACGGCATTGAACCCCTTATGCTCGATCAGCCACCGGGTGATATCAGCGCGTGCCTGGTAGAACTCGTGCGTTCCGTGTGAGCTCTCGCCGATCAGGACCACCCGCGCGTCGCCGATCAACTCCTCGAGCACCTCGTGCGGCGGCACACCGCCCGGAGCGTCGACGGCTGCACCGGCGACCAGTTCCGCCGGGCCCACCGGCTGTGATGGCAGTGGGCCTCGGGTCGGTTCCGCGAGAAGTTCGCGCACCTCGTCGTCGGACACCTGGGTGAAGTCCCAGAACGATTCGCCGACCGCGAGGAAGGGGGTCGGCATCGAGGCGCACACCACGTCGTCGACGATGCCGGCGAACTCGCGGCAGGTGGACTCCGGAGCAGCCGGCACCGCGATGACAATGTGCGCGGGGTGCGACTCCTGCAGGGCCTGGACGGCGGCCAGCATCGAGGACCCGGTGGCCAGTCCGTCGTCGACGAGGATGACGGTCTTGCCGGTGACCGGCGCCGGTGGGCGGCCACCCCGGTAGGCCTCTTCGCGGCGGACGAGTTCGCGTGCCTCCCGTTCGGCGATCTCCCGCAACTGGTCCGGGGTGACCTTCAGTCCGCGCAGCACGTCATCGTTGACCACGACGCGCCCGCCACTGGCGATTGCGCCGACGGCGAACTCCTCATGGCCCGGCGCCCCGAGTTTGCGCACGATGAAGGCGTCCAGCGGGGCGCGCAGTGCGCGGGCCACCTCGTAGGCGACCGGGAGACCGCCGCGGGCGAGACCCAGCACCACCACGTCGTCCCGATCCCGGTAGCCCTCCAGCAGGCCGGCCAGCACCTGCCCGGCCTCCCGGCGGTCGCGGAAGATCCGCCGCGGTCGGTGGCGGCGGATACCGGCGCCCCGGATTCCCTGATCAACCATGTTGGTCCCCCGTCTTCGTGTCCCCCGACCCGTCGACTACGACAATTCGACCACGAACGGCGCCGGCGGGCCAGGGTCGGAAGTCACCGGGCGCTCACGTGCAGTACGTCGGCCAGTGGCCGGCGCGGTGTCATCGGCCGGTTCTCGCCGAGGGCCGGCACCCTGCCGATCCTGATCAGCAGCTGAGGTTCGGCCGCGCCGCCGATCAGCGACCGCAGAATGTCCCGGCTGGCATCCAGTTCGGTCAGGTGGGTGAGCGTGCAGGTGGCCAGACCGACCATGGTGGCCTCGAGCAGGACGGCCGACAGTGCCTCCCCGCATTCCAGCGCACACAGATGCGAGTCGTCATAGGTGGACAGCGCGACGATCACGGAACGGTCGGCCCCCGGGCGGTCATCGCTGAGGGATCCGGCCGGGAACTCGCGGGCCACCTCGACTCGTGGCCGGTCCGCGGGGGCCACCAGCGCGCTGTGCGGAATACCGTCCACGATCTCGAACAGCCCTGTCCACCAACTTAATTCGGCGTGATAGGACGAGTCATGGCCGCGCAGCACCTCGGTGAGGCGAGAGGCGTCAGCCAGTTTTGGGCGGGCGGCCTCGTCAAGCACGGTCAGCGTCGCCTGCTCCGGGTCGACAGCGCTACGCAACACCTTCTCGAAGGCCGGCCAATCCGTCGGAGCCAAGAACGGCAGCCGATCGGTGCGGCGGTTCAGGATCGCGTCGGCGCGGCCGCGATCGGCGTCGGTGACGAACTCCATTCTGTGGAACTCGATGGTGGCCAGGTGGTCGAGGTTGTTCGGATTGGGAAAGCGGGCGATCTCGGCTCGCCATCCCGCCGCCGCGGCAGCCACCCGGAGATGGTCGAGCAGGGCCCCGCAACTGATCAACGCCTCGCGCCCGGAATGGTCGGTGGCGTGCGGCACCCGATGGGGCTCGTCGAACAGTCGCACTATGCCGTTCTCGGCGGTCAGGCGCCATGGCTGGCTGTTGTGCACGGACGGGGCGCGGCAGGCGAGTTGCACGATGTGCTCCAACGCCGCGGGCTGCACAGCCGAACCGCCCATGGGTCCGCCCCTTCCCCTCATCTCCACGATAGGACGTGAAAGGATCGAACGGGGATGCCTGACTGGCGGGGAGAGGGGCTGATGGCCGACAGCGGCGCCGACCCACAGGTCGCCGAAACGCATACCGGACTGGTGGTGCTGGTCGGCGATCTGGCCTACAAGGTGAAGAAACCGGTGGTCACCGATTTTCTCGACTTCTCGTCGGTCGGCAGCCGGGAACTGGCCTGCGCCCACGAGGTGAGCCTCAACCGCCGGCTCGCGCCGGAGAGTTACCTCGGCGTCGGTCATTTCACCGGCCCGCAGGGTGGCGATCCCGAGCCGGTCATCGTGATGCGCCGGTACCCCGACGAGATCCGGTTGGCCACCAAGATCCGCCGCGGCGAACCGGTGGAGGGTGATCTCACCGCGGTGGCCGACATCCTGGCCCGTTTCCACGCCGGTGCCGACCGCAGCCGGGACATCGACGAACAGGCCGACGTCGAGGCCATCACCGCGCGATGGCGAGGTAATCTCGCCGAACTGGCGCGCTACGCCGGTGGCCTGGTGCCCGGACTGGACCCGCGGACAGTGGCTGAGATCGACAGGCTGACACATGATTTCGTCGACACCCATGCCGCGCTGTTCGCGCGCCGGATCGAGGGCGGCCGGATCGTCGACGGACACGCCGACCTGCTCGCCGACGATATCTTCTGCCTGCCGGGCAAGCCGGCACTGCTGGACTGCCTGGAATTCGACGATCGGTTGCGCTATGTCGATGTGATCGACGATGTCGCGTTTCTGGCCATGGATCTGGAGTTCCTCGGTCATCCCGACCTGGGGGATTTCTTCATCCGGCGATATCTGGACTCGACCGGTGACGATGCCCCGGCGTCGCTGCTGAACTTCTACGTCGCCTATCGCGCCGGGGTGCGTGCGAAGGTCGACTGTGTCCGCCACCTCCAGGGTCGCGCCGAGTCGGCGAACGACGCGCGCCGTCACCTCGAGATCGCGCTGACCCACCTGCGCGCTGCCGCGGTCCGGCTGATCCTCGTGGGCGGCGGTCCGGGCACGGGAAAGACCACCCTGGCCCGGGCGCTTGCGGAAAGCCTTGATGCGCGGGCGATCTCCACCGACGACGTACGAGCCGCGATGGTGCGTCGTGGTGAACTGGCCGGTGCGGCCGGTGTGCTCGGCGAGGGCCTCTACACCAGGGAGAACATCGATACCGTCTACGACGCCCTGCTGAGCGAGGCTCAGCGGGGGTTGCGCGACGGCCGTACGGTGATCCTGGACGGAACCTGGCATGACGAGCGTCACCGGCAGCGCGCCCGTGAGATCGCTGCGGAGTCCTCGGTCGTGCTGGTCGAACTCGCCTGCGCCGCAACGCTGAATGCGACCGTGGACCGCATCCGGCACCGCACCGCCACGACGTCCCAGGTGACTCCTGATATCGCCGCGGCGCTGGCCGATCGCGATGACGGGACCTGGTTAGGGGCGAAGGTCATCGATACCACCAAACCGCTGGCCCAATCCGTCGCTGCGGCGCAGGATATGTGCCGTCCGTCCACCAGCTGAGGAGATCGCCGATGTCCAGCCCTCATTACGTTGCAAACATCGCCGAATTGGGTATGGCCAATGCCGAAGAGGCCGGCGGCAAGGGCGCGAACATGGGTGAGATGGTGGCGGCGGGTCTCCCGGTGCCACCCGGGTTCGTGGTGCTGCGCGACTCCTACCTGGAGTCGATGAAGGCCGCCGGGGTGTCCGACGAACTCAACGCCGCGCATCGCGAGGCCATGCGGGAAGCCGATCAGGACAAGCAGACCGAGATGTGCAATGCGATGAAGGCTCTCGTGCTGCGGGCCGGGATGGCGGCCGAGGTTCGCGATCTCATCCTGGCCTCCTACCGGGCAATGGGTCCCGATGTGAACGTCGCGGTGCGATCGTCGGCCACCGGAGAGGACGGCGCGGATGCCTCCTTCGCCGGAATGAATGCGACCTTCACCAACATCTGCGGCGAGGAGCAGTTGATCGATGCGGTTCAGCGCTGCTGGGCATCGCTGTTCGGGCCACGGGTGGTCACCTACCGGGCCAGTCGCGGATTCACCGCAGATCCGGCGATGGCGGTGGTGGTCCAGCAGATGATCGCCTCGGAGCGCTCCGGGGTGGCGTTCACCGCCGACCCCACCACTGACCAGACCGACCGGGTGGTCGTCGAGGGCGCGTTCGGTCAGGGCGAGGTGGTGGTCTCCGGATCGGTCGAGCCCGACACCTACGTGGTGTCGAAGGCGAACGGCGAAATCCTCTCCCGCCGAATCGGTTACAAGCAGTTCAAGATCGTCCGCGGTTCCGATGGCAACGATCTCAACGTCGATCTCGACGAGGCCGAGGCGCTCAAGCAGGTCCTCAACGACGATGAGGTCCGCACCATCGCCGATATCGCCATCCGCAGCGAGAAGCACGCCGGTTGCCCGCAGGACACCGAGTGGGCGATCGCCGGCGGCAAGACCTACATCGTGCAGACCCGTCCGATCACCACGCTCAAACGCGCCGGCAAGCCTGCGCCGGAAACCCACGAGGTGCTCATCCAGGGTCTACCCGCGGTGCCGGGCGAGGCCTCCGGTGTGGTGCGGGTACTGGCCGATGTCGCCGACGGCAGCCGTCTGCAGGACGGCGAGGTGCTGGTGGCCAAGATGACCAATCCGGACTGGCTGCCGACCATGCGCCGGGCCGCGGCACTGGTGACCGACTCGGGCGGGATGACCTGTCACGCTGCGATCGTGGCCCGTGAACTCGGGGTGCCCTGCATCGTGGGAGCCCGCACGGCCACCAAGGATCTCAAGGACGGTGCGATCGTCACCGTCGACGGCACCCGCGGCCGGGTGATGTCCGGGCGGGTCGAGGCCACCAAGGCCGGCGGTGCCCAGACCGCGCAGGTCACCGCGGTCACCGCGGTCGCCGGTGAAGTGACCGGTACCAAGATCTACGTCAACGTCGCGATGCCCGACAAGGCCGAACAGGCCGCCACACTCGACGTCGACGGCGTCGGTCTGCTGCGCGCCGAGTTGATCCTCGAGGATGCGCTGCACAACCGTCATCCCCGCGATCTGATCGAGCACGGCGAGCAGGACAGCCTGGTCGACTCACTGGCCAACGCGGTCGGCCGGGTCGCCGCCGCGTTCGCGCCGCGGCCGGTGATCTACCGCGCTTCGGACTTCCGCACCAACGAGTTTCGAAACCTCAAGGGTGGCGACAAGTTCGAGCCCGAGGAACACAACCCGATGATCGGCTACCGCGGGTGCTACCGCTACGTCAGCAACCCGGACCTGTTCGGTCTGGAGCTGCAGGCACTGGCCCGCGTTCGTGAACGCAATCCCAACCTGCACTTGATGATTCCATTCGTCCGGACCAAGTGGGAACTGGAGAAGTGTCTGGAACTTGTCGACGCCAGTCCGCTTGGCCGCCAGCGCGGACTGCACCGGTGGGTGATGGCCGAGGTGCCTTCGGTGGTGTATTGGTTGCCGGAGTACGTCGGGATGGGTATCGACGGGGTGTCCATCGGCAGCAATGATCTGACCCAGCTGATGCTGGGGGTGGATCGCGACTCGGATTTGTGCGCCGAGCTCTATGACGAGTCCGATGCGGCGGTGCTCGATGCCATCGGTCAGATCATCGGCACGGCGCGCCGGTTGGGCATCACCGCATCGTTGTGCGGTCAGGCGCCGTCGAGCCGGCCGGACTTCGCCGAACACCTGGTTCGGATGGGGATCACCTCGATCTCAGTCACTCCGGATGTGGCGGCCAAGACGCGCCGCAACGTCGCGGCCGCCGAGCGGCGACTGCTGCTCGAATCGGCACGTGGACACGGCTGAAGGTCTGACGACCACCGAAGCGGCGGCGCGGCTGGCCCATGACGGGCCGAATTCCCTTCGCACGCATCGGGTCAGCCCCTGGGCGGTACTGCGCCGCCAGCTGAACAACGCGGTCCTGGCCCTGCTCGCCATCACCGCCGTGCTGTCGTACTTCCTCGGTGACAGCACCCAGGCAGTCATCATCGGCATCATCCTGGCGGTGAGCGTCGGGCTTGGCTTCGTCAACGAGTACCGTGCCGAAAAGGCAACGGCTGCATTGCATTCCAGGGTGCGGCACAGCGCACTGGTTCGCCGGGACGGACAGTTCGTCAAGGTCGACGTCAACGACCTGGTCGTCGGTGATGTCCTCCGGCTCACCCTCGGGGAGTTGGTGCCCGCCGACGTCCGGCTGATCACGGTCAATGGCCTGGAGTGCAACGAGAGCATCCTCACCGGGGAGTCGACGGCCGCGGAGAAGTCGCCCGGCGATCAGGCGTACATGGGGACCGTGGTCAGCGCCGGCGACGCCACCGGGGTGGTGTCCGCGACCGGGTTGAACGCGCAGTTCGGCAGGATCGCGGCCGGATTGGGGCAGCGCCAGCCAGAGACCGAATTCCAGGCCGGCCTGCGCCGGTTCTCCTATCTGCTGCTGCAGGTGGCGATCGCGCTGACCGTGCTGATCCTGGTCACCAATCTGCTGCTGCGCCGACCGGTGATCGACTCGGTGCTGTTCGCCCTGGCGATCGCGGTGGGTATCACCCCGCAGCTGTTGCCCGCCGTGGTCAGCACCAGTCTGGCCACCGGTTCGCGTCAGTTGGCCAGGCGCAAGGTTCTGGTCAAACGCCTGGTGTGCATCGAGGACCTGGGCGATATCGACATCCTCGTCACCGACAAGACCGGCACGCTCACCGAAGGCCGGGTCACCCTGCTCGAGGCGGTGGACCCCACCGGTGCGGCCTCCGAGCAGGTGCTGCGTGCCGGCCTGTTGGCCTCCGACGTCGATCCGGCGGGAGGACCCAGCGCCAACGCGATGGATTCGGCGTTGTGGGAATCCGACGCCGGACGGCGGAAGATCACCGCGGGTGCGCAACGGGTGGCCGAACTCCCCTTCGATCACACCCGACGTGCCACCTCCGTCCTGGTGGACGACGCAGGCAGCAGAACCCTCATCGTCAAGGGAGCTCCGGAACAGGTCCTCGTGCGCTGTGTCGATCCGCCCGAGAGCACCGTGCTGGACCGCTACTTCGCCGAGGGCAGACGCGTCGTCGCGGTCGCCGCCAAGCCTGCGCCCGGGCTGACCGCCGTCACGGCGGCCGATGAGACCGGCTTGACCCTGCAGGGATTCCTGGTGTTCGCCGACCCGCCGAAACAGGCCGCCCGCGAATCTCTGGCTCAACTCGCCGCGCTGGGGATCGAGGTCAAGGTCGCCACCGGAGACAACGCCCAGGTGGCCGAGAAGGTCTGTGCAGATTTGGGTTTGGAGTCGAAGGGCACCCTCACCGGAGATCAGCTCACCGGACTCGACGACGCGGCGTTCGAGCAGTCGGTGCAGAACACCACCGTCTTCGCCCGGATCTCGCCCGAGCAGAAGGCGAAGATCATCAGTGTGCTGCGCCGTTCCGGCCGCTCGGTCGGGTTCCTCGGGGACGGTGTCAACGACGCTCTGGCGTTGCACTCCGCCGACGTCGGGATCTCGGTGGACACCGCCACCGATGTGGCCAAGGACGCCGCCGACGTGGTGCTGCTGCAGAAGGATCTCGGCGTGCTGGCGGACGGAGTCTCCGAGGGCCGCCGGATCTTCGCCAACACCATCAAGTACGTGCTGATGGGAACGTCGAGCAATTTCGGCAACATGTTCTCCGCCGCGGCCGCATCGGCCTTCCTGAGCTTCCTGCCGATGCTGCCCAGCCAGATCCTGCTCAACAATCTGCTCTACGACACATCGCAGCTGGCGATCCCGACCGACCGCGTCGATGAGGAGCAACTGCATGCCCCGTCGCACTGGAACATCGCCTTCATCCGGCGGTTCATGCTCACCTTCGGTCCGATCAGTTCGCTGTTCGACTTCCTGACCTTCGGGCTGATGCTCGGTGTGCTGCACGCCGGGCCGATCGAATTCCGCACCGGCTGGTTCGTCGAATCACTGGCCACCCAGACGCTGATCATCTTCGCCATCCGCACCCGCCGGGTGCCGTTCCTGCACAGCCGGCCCGGTGCACTGCTGACCGCGACGACGCTCGCGGTGATCGCGATCGGGCTCGCACTGACCATTTCGCCACTGGCCGCCGCGTTGGGCTTCACCCGACTGCCGTGGGAGTTCTTCGGTGCGCTCGCGTTGTTCGTGGTGGCCTACCTGGTCCTGGTCGAGATCACCAAAGTGCTGTTCTACGCCGAGCCGATCCGGGCTCTCGGGCCCTCCGAACGCGTTCGCGGCCGCGCGCACCGGATCGGCCGTCGGGCCGCGCGGTTCAGTCACAGCGGTCGGCTGAATAACGGCCCCGAACCTCCCCGGAAAAAACCTACTGAATAGTAAGTTTTGCCAGCAAACTCCCGTTCGGAATTTCGCCGAGCAATTTTGGAGCGGCCGCGGCGGAGGGGGCCGGGATGACGACTCCGTCAGCCGCGGAAATGTGGGTAACGATCTGATAACAATCATGCTGTGATCTGCGACGTTTTCCCTACTCAACCGTAACCGCCCGCATGCAGCACCTTTGCTTCGGGGCGCTGTCGGCGGGTGTTATCAGCCGATCTATTACCCGCGCGTAGAACTCGTCAGTAACCAATATCGCGTAACAGAAGCGCGTTCTTCTCATGGGACTCTTATTGCGTCCTCCCGGCAGGAACACCTGTGTCGGTGCGAGGACGCGGAGCGATTCGGTGAGGGAGACACATGACGATTCACGAGCACGACCGGCTCAACGACCACGCCGACGAGGTCAATGCCGCCGAGGTCTACGCGCTCGTGGACCGGCTCAACGCCGGCGAACCCTATGCCGTCGCCTTCGGCGGCCAGGGAAACAGCAGCTGGCTGGCCAGTCTCGAGGAGATCGTCACCACCGCCGGTATCGAGTCCGAGCTGTCCCGGATCGTCGGGGAGGCCGAGCTTCTGCTGGAGCCGGTCGCCGACGAGCTCGTGGTGGTGCGGCCCATCGGTTTCGAGCCGCTGAGCTGGGTGCGCGCCCTGGCAGCCGACGAAGCTCCGCCGTCGCGCTCGCAGCTGACCTCCTCGGCGGTGTCGCTGCCCGGCGTGCTGCTGACTCAGATCGCGGCCACCCGGGCGCTGGGTCATCAGGGCCTGGACTTCGCCGCCGCACCCCCCGTCGCGATGGCGGGCCACTCCCAGGGCGTGCTGGCGGTGGAGGCGTTCAGGGCCGGAGGAGCCAAGGACGTCGAGATGCTGGCGCTGGCGCAGCTCCTGGGTGCGGCCGGCACCCTGGTCGCGCGTCGCCGCGGTATCACCGCCCTCGGCGATCGTTCGCCGATGGTGTCGGTGACCAATGTCGAGCCCGAGCGCATCGCGGTCCTGCTGGACAAGTTCGCCGCCGATGTCACCACCGTGCTGCCACCGGTGCTGTCCATCCGCAACGGCCGGCGCGCGGTGGTGCTCACCGGGACCCCCGAGCAACTGTCCCGATTCGAGCTGTACTGCCGGCAGATCGCCGATTCCGAGGCGGCCGAGCGCAAGAACAAGCTTCGCGGCGGTGCGGTCTTCAATCCGATGTTCGACCCCGTCGACGTCGAGGTCGGTTTCCACACCCCGCGGTTGTCCGACAGTGTCGAGATCGTCGGACGGTGGGCCGAGGCCGCCGGTCTGGACGGCGCTCTGGCGCGACAGATGGCCGACTCGATCCTCGTTCAGCAGGTCGACTGGCTGGAGGCGGTCACCGAGATCTCCGAGACCGGCGCGAAGTGGATCCTGGATCTGGGCCCCGGTGATCTGCTCACCCGTCTCACCGCCCCGGTGATCCGCGGGCTCGGGGTCGGGATCATCCCGGCCGCCACCCGCGGCGGACAGCGCAATCTGTTCACCGTCGGCGGCGCACCCGAGGTGGCGCGGCCGTGGTCGAGTTTCGCGCCGAAGGTCGTCAGCCTGCCCGACGGCTCGGTCAAGTTGTCCACCAAGTTCACCCGGTTGACCGGACGTTCGCCGATCCTGCTCGCCGGAATGACGCCGACGACGGTGGACGCCAAGATCGTCGCCGCTGCCACCAACGGTGGCCACTGGGCGGAACTCGCCGGCGGCGGTCAGGTCACCGAGGAGATCTTCGAACGCCGCGTCGCCGAGTTGATCGATCTGCTCGAGCCGGGCCGGGCGGTGCAGTTCAACGCGCTGTTCCTCGACCCGTATCTGTGGAAGCTTCAGGTCGGCGGAAAACGCTTGGTGCAGAAGGCCCGTCAGTCCGGTGCGCCCATCGACGGCCTCGTCGTCAGCGCCGGCATCCCGGATCTCGAGGAAGCCGTCGATCTGATCGAGGAACTCAACGATGCGGGAATCGCGCACGTGTGCTTCAAGCCCGGCACCGTCGAGCAGATCCGTTCGGTGATCCGGATCGCAGCCGAGTCGCCCACCCGCTCGGTCATCGTGCACATCGAGGGCGGCCGCGCCGGCGGTCACCACTCCTGGGAGGACCTCGACGACCTCCTGCTGGGCACCTACTCGGAACTGCGGTCGCAGTCCAACATCACGATCTGTGTCGGCGGCGGCATCGGCACCCCGGAGCGCTCGGCGGACTACCTGAGCGGTCACTGGTCGGAGATCCACGGCTACCCGCTGATGCCGGTCGACGGCATCCTGGTCGGCACCGCGGCGATGGCCTGTCTGGAGGCCACAACCTCGCCGGCCGTCAAGCAGTTGCTCGTCGACACCGCCGGCACCGAGGCCTGGGTCGGCGCCGGAAAGGCCTTGAACGGCATGGCATCCGGGCGCAGCCAGCTCGGCGCCGACATCCATGAGATCGACAACTCGGCATCCCGCTGCGGCCGGTTGCTAGACGAGGTCGCAGGTGACGCCGAAGCGGTGGAGCAGCGACGCGACGAGATCATCGCGGCGATGGCGGTCACCGCCAAGCCGTACTTCGGTGACGTGGCCGAGATGACGTACCTGCAGTGGCTGCAGCGCTACGTCGAACTGGCGATCGGCGCCGGCGACAGCACCGCCGACACCCGCACCCCCGATTCGCCGTGGCTGGACCGCACCTGGAGGGACCGCTTCGCCGCGATGCTGCAGCGGGCCGAGGCCCGGTTGGACGCCGCCGACGCCGGTCCGATCGCGACGCTGTTCGACGACGAGGCGTTGCTGGAGGACCCGCAGGCCGCCATCCGCGCGCTGCTCAACCGCCACCCGGATGCCGCCAAGGTGCTGCTGCACCCGGCCGACGCGCCGTTCTTCGTCGAACTGTGCAAGACGCTCGGCAAGCCGGTGAACTTCGTGCCGGTGATCGACAAGGACGTCCGCCGGTGGTGGCGCAGCGACTCGCTGTGGCAGGCCCACGACGCGCGCTACACCGCCGACGAGGTCTGCGTCATTCCGGGCACCGCTGCGGTGGCCGGGATCACCAGGGTCGATGAGCCGGTCAGCGATCTGCTCGACCGCTTCGAGAAGGCCGCCGTGGACCGCGCTCTGGAGTCCGGTGCGACGGTCACGCAGGTCGCCTCGCGTCTTCAGCTGCGCGACGGTCTCAGTGGCCCGCTGGGAATCGTGCTGGACTCGCCGGACGTGCTGTGGGCCGGACGCACCGCGATGAACCCGGTGCACCGGCTGGCGCCACCGTCGGAGTGGCAGGTTCACGACAATCGTTCTGCCACAAACCATTCCACCGGCGCGCGGCTGGAGGTCGTGGCTGCCGACCGGGTGGTCCTGAGTGTCCCGCTGTCGGGCACCTGGATCGACATCGCCTACACGCTCACCTCCACGGTGGTCGACGGCGGCGCGCCGCTGATCCTCACCCCCGATGCTGCGGCCGCCATGCGTGGCGTGCTGGCCATCGCCGCGGGCGTCGACGGTCCCGACGCCCTGCCCGAACTCGTCAACGGTTCGGCCACAGTTCGGATGGGCTGGGATCCGGAACGGGTCGCCGACCACACCGGCGTCACCGCGACCTTCGGCGCGCCACTCGCGCCGACGCTCACGACCGTTCCCGACGCACTGGTCGGGCGGTGCTGGCCGGCGGTGTTCGCGGCCATCGGCGGAGCGGTCACCGAGACCGGCTTCCCGGTGGTGGAAGGTCTGCTCAGCCTGGTCCACCTCGACCATGCCGCGCGTCTGCTGCGGCCGTTGCCGACCAAGCGGGCCGAATTGGTCATCACCGCAACGTCTTCGGCTGCCCATGACACCGAGGTCGGCCGCGTCGTTCCGGTCACCGTGAACATCAGTGATGCGGCAGGTCACGTGCTGGCCGTGCTCGAGGAGCGCTTCGCGATCCTCGGCCGCAACGGTGACGAGGAACTCGCCGATCCGGTCCGGGCCGGGGGAGCGGTGTCGGAGAACGCCACCGACACCCCGCGTCGCCGTCGTCGCGACGTCACCATCTCCGCACCGGTCGACATGCGTCCGTTCGCCGTGGTCTCCGGTGATCACAACCCGATCCACACCGACCGGACCGCGGCACTGCTGGCCGGTCTCGACGGACCGATCGCGCACGGTATGTGGCTGTCGGCGGCGGCCCAGCATGCCGTCACGGCCACCGACGGCAAGGCGGTGCCGCCGAGCAAGCTGATCGGCTGGACCGCCCGCTTCCTCGGCATGGTCAAGCCGGGCGACGATATCGACATCCGGGTCGACCGGGTCGGAATCGACTTGGGCGCAGAGGTTCTCGAGGTTTCGGCCCGGGTCGGCGGTGAGATGGTGATGGCCGCAACCGCGCGACTGGCCGGCCCGAAGACCGCGTATGCATTCCCCGGCCAGGGCATCCAGCACAAGGGGATGGGCATGGAGGTGCGTACGCGCTCCAAGGCCGCCCGCAAGGTGTGGGACCGCGCCGACAAGTTCACCCGCGACGCGCTTGGCTTCTCAGTGCTGCACGTGGTGCGCGACAACCCGACCAGCCTGATCGCCCGCGGGGTGCACTACCACCATCCCGAGGGTGTGCTGTACCTGACGCAGTTCACTCAGGTCGCGATGGCGACGGTGGCGGCAGCACAGGTCGCCGAGATGCGGGAGCAGGGCGCCTTCGTGGAGAGTGCCATCGCCTGCGGCCACTCGGTCGGCGAGTACACCGCGGTCGCCTGTGTCACCGGTGTCTTCGAACTCGAGGCGCTGATCGAGGTGGTGTTCCAGCGCGGCTGCAAAATGCACGAACTGGTGCCTCGCGATGAGATGGGCCGGTCCAACTACCGGCTCGCCGCCATCCGGCCGTCCCAGATGGATCTCGACGACGCCGACGTCAAGGCATTCGTGGAGGGCATCGCCGAGGAGACCGGTGAGTTCCTGCAGATCGTCAACTACAACCTGCGCGGCTCGCAGTACGCGATCGCCGGCACGGTGCGTGGTCTGGACGCCCTCAAGGATGAGATCGACCGGCGCCTGGAGATCACCGGCGGCAAGCGGGCCTACATCCAGGTCCCCGGTATCGACGTGCCCTTCCACTCCGACGTGTTGCGCGGAGGCGTCGACGAGTTCCGCCGCTCACTGCAGCGCATCCTTCCCGAGGATGCCGACCCGCGGATTCTGGTCGGGCACTACATCCCCAACCTGGTGCCGCGTCTGTTCAATCTGAGCCGGGAGTACATCCAGGAGATCCGCGACCTGGTTCCGGCCGAGCCGCTCGATGAGATCCTGGCCGACTACGACACCTGGATCACCCAGCGCCCCAAGGAAACTGCCCGTCGGGTGCTGATCGAGTTGCTCGCCTGGCAGTTCGCCAGCCCGGTCCGCTGGATCGAGACCCAGGACCTGCTGTTCACCGATGAGGCGGCCGGCGGTCTCGGTGTGGAGCGTTTCGTCGAGATCGGGGTCAAGTCCCAGCCGACGGTGGCCGGTCTGGCCCGCAACACCCTCAAGCTGCCGGACTACGCGCACAGCACGGTGCAGGTGCTCAACGTCGAACGCGACGCGGCGGTGATCTTCGCCACCGACGAGGACACCGCGGCCGACGACGAGCCGGAAGCCGCCGCCCCGGCGGAGCCGGTGGCGGCTGTCGAGACCGCTGCTCCTGCCGCACCGGCAGCCCCAGCTGCGCCTGTCGCGCCTGCCGGCGCTCCGCGACCGGACGACATCGTCTTCGACGCCGCCGACGCCACCGTCGCACTGATCGCGCTGTCGGCCAAGATGCGCCTCGATCAGATCGAGCCGCTGGACTCCATCGAGTCGATCACCGACGGTGCGTCCTCGCGGCGCAATCAGCTGTTGATGGATCTGGGTTCCGAACTCAATCTCGGCGCCATCGACGGCGCGGCCGAGGCCGACCTCAAGTCGCTGCGCGGTCAGGTCACCAAACTGGCCCGCACCTACAAGCCGTTCGGTCCGGTGCTCTCCGATGCGATCAACGATCAGTTGCGCACCGTGCTCGGGCCGTCCGGTAAGCGTCCGGCGGCGATCGCCGAGCGGGTCGCCAAGACCTGGGAGCTGGGTCCGGGCTGGGCCAAACACGTCACCGTGGAACTCGCCCTGGGCACCCGCGAGGGCAGCAGTGTGCGCGGCGGTGCCTTGGGCGGTCTGCACGACGGTCCGCTGAGCAATGCGGCCGCCGTCGAGAAGGCCGTCGACAGTGCCGTCGCCGCGGTCGCGGCGCGGCGCGGTGTCGCGGTGTCGCTGCCGTCGGCCGGTGGCGCCGCCGGCGGTGTGGTCGATTCGGCCGCACTCGACGAGTTCGCGGCGACGGTGACCGGACCGGACGGTGTGCTGGCCTCGACGGCCCGCCTGTTGCTGGACCGGCTGGGATTGGACAAGCCGGTCAGCGTGGAGGCGTCCTCGACCGACGCCGAACTCATCGACCTGGTCACCACGGAGCTGGGATCCGATTGGCCGCGCCTGGTGGCGCCGGCCTTCGACGCCCGCAAGGCGGTGCTGCTCGATGACCGATGGGCAAGTGCCCGTGAGGATCTGGTCCGGTTCTGGCTGGCCGAGGAGGACGAGATCGAGGCCGACTGGCCGCGTCTCGCCGAGCGGTTCGAGGGCGCCGGCCATGTGGTCGCGACTCAGGCCGACTGGTGGCGCGGGCGCGCGCTGGCCCAGGGCCGGCTGGTGCACGCCTCGCTGTTCGCACGTATCGCCGCGGGGGCGGAGAACCCCGAACCCGGTCAGTACAGCGACGAGGTCGCCGTCGTCACCGGTGCGTCGAAGGGCTCCATCGCCGCCTCCATCGCGGCGCGACTGCTCGGCGGCGGCGCAACCGTGATCGTCACCACCTCCCGGCTCGACGACGACCGGTTGGAGTTCTACAAGTCTCTCTACCGGGACAACGCCCGGTTCGGCGCCGCCCTGTGGGTGCTGCCGGCCAACATGGCCTCCTACGCCGACATCGATGCGCTGGTCTCCTGGGTCGGCACCGAGCAGTCGGAGAACCTGGGGCCGAAATCGCTTCACCTCAAGGACGCCCAGAACCCGACGCTGTTGTTCCCGTTCGCCGCACCGCGGGTGGCCGGTGATCTGTCGGAGGCGGGTTCGCGTTCCGAGATGGAGATGAAGGTCCTGCTGTGGGCGGTCGAGCGGTTGATCGGCGGCCTGTCCGCCATCGGAGCCGAGCGCGATATCGCCTCACGCCTGCACGTGGTGCTGCCCGGTTCGCCGAACCGCGGGATGTTCGGCGGTGACGGCGCCTACGGCGAGTCCAAGTCCGCACTCGACGCGGTGGTCAGCCGCTGGAGCGCGGAATCGGCGTGGGCGCAGCGGGTAACCCTGGCGCACGCGCTGATCGGCTGGACCAAGGGCACCGGGCTGATGGGCCACAACGACGTCATCGTCGATGCCGTCGAGGAAGCCGGCGTGACCACCTACACCACCGACGAGATGGCCGCGATGCTGCTCGACCTGTGCACCCCGGAGGCCCGGGTGGCCGGCTCGGCGGCGCCGCTCAAGGTCGATCTCACCGGCGGTCTCGGCGAGGTCGAACTCGATATGGCCGAACTGGCGGCGCGGGCTCGCGAGGAGATGTCATCTGGCGCCGACGCCGATGACGACGCCGACGCGCCGGCCTCCGGAACCATCGCCGCGTTGCCCTCCCCGCCGCGCGGCCCGCGGCCCGTCCCGGTCCCGGACTGGGCCGATCTCGATGTCGCCCCCGAAGATCTCGTCGTCATCGTGGGCGGCGCCGAACTCGGTCCGTACGGTTCCTCACGCACCCGGTTCGAGATGGAGGTGGAGAACGAACTCTCCGCCGCCGGCGTTCTCGAACTGGCCTGGACCACCGGCCTGATCACCTGGGAGAACGACCCCAAGCCCGGCTGGTACGACACCGCCGGCGGTGACATGGTCGACGAGACCGAACTCGTCGAGCGCTATCACGATGCGGTCATCGAGCGTTGCGGCATCAGGGAATTCGTTGCCGACGGCGCGCTGAAGGCCGACCACAGCACCGAACTTCTGGTGAGCGTCTTCCTGGATCACGACTTCAGCTTCATGGTGTCCTCGGAGGCTGAGGCCCGCGCGTTCGAGCAGGCCGACCCGGAGCACACCGTGGTCCGCCCGGCCGGTGACGGCGGCGACTGGGAGGTGATCCGCAAGGCGGGCACCGAGATTCGCGTACCGCGCAAGATGAAGCTGTCCCGCACGGTGGGCGGCCAGATCCCGACCGGGTTCGATCCGACGGTGTGGGGCATCAGCCCGGACATGGTCAGCGCCGTCGATCGGGTGGCGCTGTGGAACATGGTCGCCACGGTGGACGCCTTCCTGTCGTCGGGCTTCACCCCGGCCGAACTGATGCGCTGGGTGCACCCGAGCATGGTGGCCAGCACCCAGGGCACCGGCATCGGCGGTCTGACGAGTATGCAGACGATGTTCCACGGCAACCTGCTGGGAACCGCGAAGCCGAATGACATCCTGCAGGAGGTTCTGCCGAATGTCGTTGCCGCCCATGTGATGCAGTCCTATGTCGGCGGCTACGGCGCGATGGTTCACCCGGTCGGCGCGTGCGCCACCGCCGCGGTGTCCATCGAGGAGGGTGTCGACAAGATCCGGCTCGGCAAGGCCGACCTCGTGGTGGCCGGCGGGTTCGACGATATGACGTCGGATGCCATCACCGGCTTCGGCGACATGTCCGCCACCGCCGACACCGAGATGATGCGCGCCAAGGGCATCAGTGATTCGAAGATCTCCCGCGCCAACGATCGTCGCCGGCTCGGCTTCCTGGAAGCCCAGGGCGGCGGCACCATCCTGCTGGCCCGCGGCGACCTGGCGCTGAAGATGGGCCTGCCGGTGCTCGGCGTGGTCGCCTACGCGCAGAGCTTCGCCGACGGTGTGCACACCTCGATCCCGGCACCGGGACTCGGAGCGCTCGGCGCCGGTCAGGGCGGGCCGAACTCCGTACTGGCCCGCTCGCTGGCCAAGCTGGGCGTGGGTGCCGATGACATCGCGGTGATCTCCAAGCACGACACCTCGACGCTGGCCAACGATCCCAACGAGACCGAGTTGCACGAGCGGCTGGCCGACGCGTTCGGCCGCTCGGCCGGTGCCCCGTTGTTCGTCATCTCGCAGAAGAGCCTCACCGGACACGCCAAGGGTGGCGCGGCGGTTTTCCAGACCATCGGCCTGTGTCAGGTGCTGCGCAACGGCGTCATCCCGCCCAACCGCAGCCTGGACTGTGTCGACGACGAATTGGCCGTCTCGGCGCACTTCGTCTGGGCGCGCGAGACCCTGCGCCTCGGCGACAAGGTGCCGCTGAAGGCGGGTCTGGTCACCAGCCTCGGCTTCGGCCACGTGTCCGGTCTGGTCGCGGTGGTGCACCCGCAGGCGTTCCTGGCGGCACTGAGCGCCGAGCAGCGTGAGGACTATGTGCGCCGCTCGGATGCCCGCCTGCTGGCCGGCGAGCGCCGGCTCGCCTCGGCGATGGCCGGTGGGCGGCCGCTCTACGAGCGTCCCGCCGATCGCCGGTTCGACCACGACGCCCCGGAGAAGCCTCAGGAGGCGGCGATGCTGCTCGATCCGTCGTCGCGACTGGACGCCGACGGCGTCTACTCCGAGTAGGGTCGCGCCGTGGCCATCATCGGTGTGGGGATCGACCTTGTCTGCATCTCGGAGTTCGCCGAGCAGGTGGACCGTCCGGGCACGGTGTTCGCCGAGACGTTCACCCCGGGTGAGCGCCGGCACGCCGCCGACAAGTCGTCGACGGCGGCGCGGCACCTGGCAGCCCGGTGGGCTGCCAAGGAGGCGGTCATCAAGGCATGGTCCAGTTCACGGTTCTCGCACCGTCCGATGCTGCCGGAGGGCATTCACCGCGACATCGAGGTGATCAGCGATATGTGGGGACGGCCCAAGGTACGGCTGACCGGCGCCGTTGCCGAGCATCTGGCCGATGTCGCGATCCACGTCTCGCTGACTCACGAGGGGGACACCGCCGCGGCTGTGGCCGTCCTAGAGACCATCGAATACTGACTCGCCTAATCTCAATGCGGTGAGCGATCTCATCCAACGGGTGCGCGACGTGCTGCCGCAGACCCGCCGCGACCTCGAGGATCTGGTTCGCATCCCTTCGGTGTGGGCGGATCCGGCACGCCGTGACGACGTGCACCGCAGTGCCCGCGCGGTGGCCGATCTGTTTAGCGGCGCGGGCTTCGCCGAGGTCGAGATCGTCAGCGAGGGCGGGGCCCCGGCGGTGATCGCCCGTCATCCGGCGCCCCCCGGCGCCCCCACCGTCCTGCTCTACGCCCATCACGACGTTCAGCCGGAAGGCGATGTCGCGCAATGGGATTCGGAGCCTTTTGAGCCCGCTGAGCGGGGCGGCCGGTTGTACGGGCGGGGCTCGGCCGACGATAAGGCCGGTATCGCCACGCATCTCGCCGCGTTCCGCGCACATGGTGGACGGCCGCCGGTGGGCGTCACGGTGTTCGTGGAGGGGGAGGAGGAGTCCGGATCTCCGTCACTGGGCGCACTGCTGGCCGCACACAAGGACTCTCTCGCCGCCGATGTGATCGTGATCGCCGACTCGGACAACTGGACTTCCGAGATCCCCGCGCTGACGGTCTCGCTACGCGGTCTGGCCGACTGTGTCGTCGAGGTGGCGACCCTGGATCATGGTCTGCACTCGGGTCTGTGGGGCGGTGTGGTTCCCGACGCGCTGAGCGTCCTGGTGCGACTGCTGGCCTCGCTGCACGACGATGAGGGCAATGTCGCGGTGGCCGGACTGCATGAGGGGACCGCTGCGCCGGTGGATCGCGACATCGCCTGGGTGCGCGCGGAATCCGGCCTCCTCGACGGGGTGAGTGAGATCGGTTCCGGCACGGTGGCGCAGCGGATGTGGGCCAAGGCGGCGATCACCGTGATCGGTATCGACACCACACCGATCGCGCAGGCGTCGAACACACTCATCCCGCGGGCGCGGGCCAAGATCAGCCTGCGGGTGGCACCCGGCGGCGACGCCGCCGCGCATCTCGACGCGTTGCGCCGGCACCTTGAGAGCCACGTGCCGTGGGGTGCCCACGTCACCGTCACTCCCGGCGATGTGGGCCAGCCGTATGTCATCGACGCCACCGGCCCGGTCTACGACGCAGCGCGGGAATCCTTCCGCCAGGCCTGGGGTGTGGAACCCATAGATATGGGGATGGGCGGCTCGATCCCGTTCATCGCCGAGTTCGCCGCCGCGTTCCCCGATGCCACGATCCTGGTGACCGGTGTCGAGGACCCGGGCACCCAGGCGCACAGCGTCAACGAAAGCCTGCACCTCGGCGTGCTGGAGCGCGCCGCGATCAGTGAGGCGCTGCTGCTTGCCGAACTGCGGCGCCCCTGACCCCTCCTTCGATCGGAGGAGGCGCAATCATCATCGAGACCGTCGAAATGCTCGATACCTGGGGCTCTCCAGGTCCGGCAATGTGGGAGTCATCAAGCCGGGACATACCCGGCCGATGACCTGAAGGAGAACGACATGAAGCGCATTGCAATCTCGACGATGGTGGCCGGTGGTCTGCTCGCAGGCCTGATGGGAACGGCCGGCACCGCCCACGCCGACCTCAGCGACATCTGGTACTTCCAGCAGCAGCAGGGCAAGGTCTACGTCCCGCACGTGGACACCACCGTTCGCCACAGCCGCTAGACCGACAGATCTCCGCGCAACTTCGCGACGTGTCCCGTCGCCTTGACGTTGTACTGGGCAAGGGCGATCTTGCCCTTCTCGTCGACCAGGAACGTCGAGCGGATCACGCCCTGCACCGTCTTGCCGTACATCTTCTTCTCGCCGAAGGTGCCCCACGCGGTCAGCACCTTCTTGTCGGGGTCCGACAGCAGCGGGAAGGTGAGCTTCTCGGCGTCGCGGAACTTGGCGAGCTTCTCCGGCTTGTCCGGTGAGATGCCGATGACGTCGATGCCCGCGCCGTTTAGTGCGCGGAGGCTGTCGCGGAAGTCGCAGGCCTGCTTGGTGCAGCCCGGGGTCGACGCGGCGGGGTAGAAGTAGACGATCACCTTGCGACCCTTGAAGTCCGACAGCTTGACGGTCTTGCCGTCAGCGTCGGACAGGCTGAACGCCGGGGCCTTGTCGCCCACTTCGAGTCGAGGGGTCTCGGTCATGTGCATCCCTTTCGTGGAGCCTGGCTCGGGCCTCATCTAGGGTAGATCGACAACGGCACGGGCAGAAGCGAGGGCGCAAGTGGTGGACCGCGATCCAGAGGTCATCAAGGCGGAGATCGCCGAGGCTCGCGATCGCCTGGCGGTGACGGTGGATTCGCTGGCCGAACGCGCCAACCCGCAACGCCTGGCCGATGATCTCAAGTCCGCGGTGCTCAAGTTCGTCAAGCAACCTGCGGTCGCCGCCGCTCTGGCCGGTGTCGGGGTGATCACCGTCGTGATCGTGGTCCGCAGCATCCGCCGCTGAGGCTCAGCTTGCGCGGCGCCAGCGTCCCAGCGTGAGCCGCCGCTCCGGAAGGGTGGCCTGCATTCCGAGCCTGCTGCAACTGTGCACCACGACGGGCATTTCGGGTGGCGTCGCCTGCTCGCCTCGCCTCTCGGCCGTCATGGTCACCTCCTAGCAAATCGCGGTCTTACCATAACCAGGGCATGAGGCGTATTTCAAGTTGGGGCAGCTATCGGAAGCTAACCGAAATACGATTCGCCGGCCTTCGGGGGGCCGCCACCATCGGTGGTGATGTGGACGTGCGTGAAGTGGTTGGCATCGGGTGAGCCGAGGTCGGCCATGACGTGCGGTTTTCCGTTGACGGGTCGGTAGGTCTGCTGCCAGATGACGTTGACGAGCCCGAATCGTGCGGCGTTGGCGAAGGCGAACGCGACGATACGATCGCCGAGGGCTTTGCCGGCCTGAGTCGTCCACTCCGGGATGATCACGTCGATGGCCAGGCCGTTGGGATGGAACGGCAGAGCGTCGGCCCGCACCCCGCCCATCTCGCGGATCTCCGGGAAATGGCTGCTGATCACCCGCTCGGCCAGCACCGTGTGGACCTGAAGCCCCTTTTCGTCGCAGACTCCCGGCGGCAGCGGTCGAGGCAGCCGGGCCGCCACGAGCTGGGTCATCGCCTCGGTCGCCGGATCGCCTGGGCTGGCGATATAGCGCGCGGCCGAGACGGTGGGGCCGGTGACGGCCACCGGGGTCGGGTAGGTGACCGCGCCGGCGGTGGCGGCGATCAGCGCAGCGGGCGGGACTAGCAGGGCAGCGGTGATCGCAGGGAACGCGCCTCGACGCTTACGGGGCATGACAAGACTGTCGTTTTCCGTGTTGAAACTGTTACAGAAGAGAAATTCCTGTTGTAGCGTTCGGGCGCCGATCCGATCGATGGGAGCGCGTAATGCAGTGGCATTTCACCGCCGGTGCGATTGGCACCGCCATGTTGAGCGTCGGCTACCTGCTCCAGGTCGCACACCTGATTCGAAAGCGTCGGTCTGACGGAGTGAGTCCGACGTCGTACTTGGTGTGGGCACTGGCGGCGGCGTTGGTGCTGATTCACGAGTGGGGGATAAGCGAGCCGATCTCGATCTTCCTCACCGGGTTCGAGACGGTGGCATGTCTGTTGATCGCCGGGTTGGCGATTTGGTTCAACCGAACTACCCGGAAAGCTTCTCACCCAGGGTGAACCGCCAGTTGGCGTCGGTGGGCGATGTGGCCGAGGTGATGGTGATGGTCAGGCGGAACTCCTGGCCGAAGCGACTGAGCACGCAATCCTCGGATGCGCCGACCTTTGCGGGCAGATCATCGGGGCAGCTGATCCGAACGGGCGGCCCGGGAAATTTCAGCCGCAGGTCTTGACCGGTGATCTGCTCGAGATCGGCGCGGGGCACACCGGTGGAAGCCTTCGCCGGCGGCGGGGCCTGCTCGACATGCCGGGGATTGAGCCACAGTGTCACCGCAGTGATCACCGCAGCCACCGCGATCACCGAGACCACCGCCAACGCCCAGCCCAAACGGATGGTGGGGTCGGGGTAGTTGGACCTGTACTCGTCGCGCGGTCCCATTGCCATCAACAGATCCTAGGTCGCCAGATCCTAGGCGGCATTCGGGATCGCTGTGTCAATCAGAAAAACCCCTGCCCTGCAGGGGTTTTCGTGGTGCGCCGTCAGGGTTTCGAACCCCGGACCCGCTGATTAAGAGTCAGCTGCTCTACCAACTGAGCTAACGGCGCGTGAGAGAGACGATAACAGGCTGGCGCCGACGGCGTGAAATCCACCCCCTGCAGTCCTGACCTGCGCAGTCGCGCGGGATGTTTGGGTGCCCTTAGGATTGCCGGGTGCGGAACGGACGACTTACAGCGGTGGCGATACTGCTCGTCGCCGTCTTCGGCCTGAGCGGTTGCGGCCGCGATTCCGCACCTGCGCAGACACTGTCCGACAAGGGAACGCCCTACAGCGACTTGCTGATTCCCGCCTTGAGCGTCTCTGTCACCGACGGCGCCGTCGATGTTCCGGTCGATCAGCCCATCACGGTGTCCGCCCGGGGCGGTGTCCTGTCGTCGGTGTCGCTGACCGACGCCGACGGCCAGCCGGTGCCCGGTGAATTGAGCGCCGGCGGTGTGGATTGGGCGGCGACCGAACCGCTGGCCTACGGCGGGCAGTACAGCCTCGTCGTGCGGTCGTTCGGACTGGCCGGGGTCACCGACGAGAACATCGCGTTCAAAACGCACGCGCCGGAAAACCTGACGACGCCCTACCTGATGCCGAACGACGGCGAGGTGGTCGGCGTCGGTCAGCCGATCGCGATCCGGTTCGACGAGAACATCCCCGATCGCGTCGCCGCGCAGAAGGCGATCACGATCACCACCGACCCGCCGGTCGCCGGCGCGTTCTACTGGCTGAGCAACCGCGAGGTCCGTTGGCGCCCTGAGCAATTCTGGACACCCGGCACCACGGTGAACGTGAAGGTGGACACCCTCGGCACCGATCTCGGCGCCGGACTGTACGGCCAGAGAGATCTGGCGGCCCGCTTCACCATCGGCGATCGCGTGATCGCCACCGCCGACGACGACGCCAAACTGCTGACCGTCCGGCGCAACGGTGAGGTCATCAAGACCATGCCGATCTCGATGGGCAAGGACGCCACCCCGACCAACAACGGCGTCTACATCGTCGGGGACCGCTACCAGCACCTGATCATGGACTCGGCGACCTACGGGGTGCCGTCGGATTCGCCGAAGGGATACCGCCTCGAGGTGGACTGGGCCACCCAGATGTCCTACAGCGGTATCTACGTCCATTCGGCGCCGTGGTCGGTCGCGGCCCAGGGCAGCAGCAACACCAGTCACGGGTGCCTGAACGTCAGCCCCGCCAATGCCGAGTGGTTCTACGAGAACACCCGGCGCGGCGACGTTGTGCAGGTAGAGGGCACAGTTGGGTCCGTTCTATCCGGAACCGAGGGTCTGGGCGACTGGAACATCCCCTGGTCGCAGTGGAAAGCCGGAAACGCCTAGCTAACTTGCGGGTTGGTTTCACGGGCGACTCAGGCTACTCTCAGGTACTAGGACGGCGCCGCTCGGCGCCGACAAGGGAGAGCTCAAAATGCAGATTTCGCTTCGTTCGCAGATGACCGCCGGCATGGTCACCGGCGTGGTCGCCGTCGTCGGCGCCGGTGCCATCGCGATGACCCCGGTGGTCGTCCCGTCCACCACCGCCATGTCCGTTCCGATGACCACGGTCGCCGACGTCCAGCTGGCCGCGCTGTCGTTCAGCGATGTGCTGAACTTCCTGGGGACCCTGGGGTTGGGCGGGGCGCTGCCGGACATCACCTCGATCACCAACCTGCTGCCGGCCAACGTCGTCACCGCCGCGGTGACCGAGTTCGTCAGCGAGATCACCCCGGTCGTCACCGGCGCGGCCGGAGAGGTCCTCGGCGCACTGGGCACCGCCGTCACCGGCCTGATCGTCGGATCGGACTCGGTGCTGGCCCGGATCATCGGTGCCGTCGGCAACCTGCCTGGCGTGGTGACCACCGCGGTCCAGTCGCTGAGCTCCGGCGACTTCGCCGGCGCCTTCCAGGCGGTGAGCACCGGACTGCTCGCGCCCTTCACCGCGATCGGACAGGCCATCGCCACCGCCGTCTCGACCTTCCAGGCGTTCGTGACGGCCAAGCTCGGCACGGTCGCCGCGGCGCTTCCGACGATCCTGATCAACTCCATCCAGAGCGCGCTGGGCGGGAACTTCGGTTCGCTGCTGACGTCGGTGCAGTCGCTGGTGACCAACTGGATCTCCGGTGTGATTCCGGGTGCGGCCGCTGTCGCTCCGGCGGCTGCCGCCGCCCGCGTCGGCGTCGCCGCGTCGCCGGTGGCCGCTGCTGCGGTGGCCCCGCGGGCCAAGCGTGCCGCGGCTGCCAGTGCCGCTGCAGCCGGCGCCCGCTCACGTGTGGAGTCGGCCAAGCCGGAGGCGTCCAAGCCGGCCGCAGGCCCGCGTGCCGCGGCCGCCCGTCACGCCGTTCGGTCAGCGGCCGCGTAAGCGAGTCTGAACGAGGACCGAAACTAGAGAAACGCCCCCCGATCATTCGGGGGGCGTTTCCTTTTCGGGTGGCTGACGGGACTCGAACCCGCGACAGCCAGGATCACAACCTGGTGCTCTACCAACTGAACTACAGCCACCATCGCCGCTCGTTGAGCAGCGTGTCGATACTAGCCGCTTTCGACCTCGTCGGCCGAATCGGTTTCCACCGGGCTGTCCAGTACGGCAACCGCCTCGGCGATCTCGCTGGTAGACGGCCCCGGCATCGGCACGAACGCGGTGTTGCGGTAGTACCGCAGTTCCTGGATGGACTCCTCGATGTCGGCCAGCGCCCGGTGGGCCAGCCCCTTCTCCGGCTGCCCGTAATAGATCCGGGGGTACCAGCGCCGGCACAGTTCCTTGATCGAGCTCACGTCGATCATCCGATAGTGCAGGTAGTCGTCAAGCTTCGGCATGTCCCGTGCGATGAAGCCGCGGTCGGTGGCGATCGAATTGCCGCACAGCGGCGCGGTCTTGGCCACCGGGACGTGAGTGCGGATGTAGTCGAGCACCATCTGCTCGGCGGCGGCCAGGTCGATCGTCGACGCGCGGACCTCCTCGGTGAGCCCGGACCGGCTGTGCATCCGGGCCACCACGTCGACCATGCCGTTCAGCGCCTCGTCATCGGCGTGGATCACCACGTCGATTCCCTCGCCGAGCACGTTGAGATCGGCGTCGGTCACCAGCGCGGCGATCTCGATGAGCCGGTCGGACCCCAGGTCCAGGCCGGTCATCTCACAGTCGATCCACACCAATTCATCCCGCACAGCGCTCCACAGTAGGCGCACCCGACCAAGTAGTCTCACGTGCCATGACGGAAACGACCCAGACTCCGGCTCAGCAGATCGCCGCCGGGTACACCACCACCGGGGCGGCGCTCGACCTCGGCTCGGTTCTGGTGGGCGGCCAGGTCGATCCCACCGCGCAGATCCGCATCCCGCTGGCGATGATGAACCGCCATGGCCTGGTGGCCGGCGCCACCGGCACCGGCAAGACCAAGACCCTTCAGGTGATCGCCGAGCAGTTGTCCGCCGCCGGGGTTCCGGTCGTGATGGCCGACTTCAAGGGGGACCTGTCCGGACTGACCCGCCCCGGTGCGGGCGGTGACAAGGTCACCGCGCGTGCGGCCGACACCGGCGACCAGTGGACCGGCACACCGTTCCCGGTGGAGTTCTTCTCGATGGGCACCACCGGCATCGGGGTCCCGGTGCGCGCGACGATCTCCGCGTTCGGTCCGATCCTGCTGTCCAAGGTGCTGGGGCTCAGCCAGACTCAGGAGTCCAGCCTCGGGCTGATCTTCCATTACGCCGATCAGCAGGGTCTGCCCTTGCTGGACCTCAAGGATCTGCGGGCGCTGATCAGCTTCCTGACCAACACTGACGAGGGCAAGGCCCAGCTGAAGAACATCGGCGCGGTGTCCAGCCAGACCGCCGGGGTGATCCTGCGCGCGCTGATCAACCTCGAGGCCGAGGGCGGTGACACCTTCTTCGGCGAGCCCGAACTCAACCCGGACGACCTGCTGCGCACCGACACTGAGGGCCGGGGCATCATCAGCCTGTTCGAGGTGGGGGAGCAGGCCAGCCGTCCGGTGATGTTCTCCACCTTCCTGATGTGGGTGCTGGCCGAACTGTTCAACTCGCTGCCCGAGGTCGGCGACCTCGACAAGCCCAAGGTGGTGTTCTTCTTCGACGAAGCGCACCTGTTGTTCAAGGACGCCTCCAAGGCCTTCCTGGATCAGGTCGAGCAGACCGTCAAGCTGATCCGCTCCAAGGGTGTCGGTGTGTTCTTCTGCACCCAGTTGCCCACCGATATTCCCAACGCCGTGCTCTCCCAGCTCGGCGCGCGCATCCAGCACGCGCTGCGCGCCTTTACCCCCGACGATCAGCAGGCGCTGGCCAAGACCGTCCGCACCTACCCCAAGACCCAGTTCTACGACCTGGCAACCGATCTCACCTCGCTGGGCATCGGCGAGGCGATCGTCACCGTGCTCTCCGAGCGCGGTGCGCCGACACCGGTGGCCTGGACCCGGTTGCGTTCACCCCGGTCACTGATGGACACCATCGGACCGGACTACATCAAGGCCGCCGCGCAGGCCTCCCCGCTGTTCCTCACCTACGGCCCGACCGTCGACCGGGAGTCGGCCTACGAGATGCTGGCCGCCAGGCTGGCCCCGCCGCCCGCGGGGGACGGTCTGGATCTGCCGCCGATCCCGACCGGCCTGGACCTGCCGCCGATGCCCGAACCGGTGGAGAAGGCCGAACCCAGCATGCTCGAGAAGATGATGGACAACCCGGCCTTCAAGAACGCGATGCGCTCGGCGGGAACGGTGATCGGCCGGGAGATCACCCGCAGCATCTTCGGAACCGGACGCCGGCGGCGCTAGATGTCACGCCGGGGTGTGACGCTGACCGAGGCGGCGCGCGAGTTCGCCCGGTATCCGTCGCCGTGGCTGCTGGGGATCGCACTGATCGCCTCGCTCGTCGCCCGCATCGCCGTCGGTGACTGGCGCCTGGCTGACGCGGTGTTGCCCCTGATCGTCCTGGCCGGATTTCCGTTCCTGGAGTGGGGGATTCACGTCATCGTCCTGCACTGGCGTCCGCGCCGGATCGCGGGGATCCAGATCGATCCGGAGTTGGCGCGCAAGCACCGCGATCATCACGTCGACCCGCGTGCGATCCGGCTGATCTTCGTCCCGATGCCGTCGCTGTTCGGCGCGTTGGCCTCGACGACGATCATCGGACTTCTCATCATTCCCGCTCTGTTCACCCCGGGCACCGCGCTGGGATTGACCTTCATGGTGACGGCCTTCGCGATCGGGTGTGGCTACGAGTGGACGCACTATCTGGTGCACACCGACTACAAACCCAGACATGCTGTCTACCGGGCCATCTGGCGCAATCACCGGCTGCACCATTTCAAGAATGAGCACTACTGGTTCGGCGTCACCAGCCCGGGAACAGCCGACCGGGTGCTGGGCACCTATCCGGATCCCCAGACCGTCCCGACCTCGCCGACGGCCCGGAACCTCTACGCCGAGAACCTTTAGTCCCCGCCCAGCTTCCGGTACACCGCACCGACGATCGGCGTGACGATCGCCCGCGGCACGTACCCACTGGCCACCGACATCGCCTTCGACGTCAGTCCGGGAACCACCCGCATCTTGTTGCGCTCCAAGCCATCCAGGGAGATGCGCGCGGTGTACTCGGTGTCGATCCACAGGAAGTCCGGGATCAACCGCTCCACCAGGGACTGATCCGCCGGATCGGGCAGTTCGGTGCGCACCGGTCCCGGTGCCAGCAGTGTCACATGCACGCCGGCGTCCTTGACCTCACCGCGCAACGATTCGCTGAACGTGTTGGCGAAGGCCTTGCTCGCCGCGTAGGTCGCGTTGTTCGGGATCGGCGAGTTCCCGGCGGCCGAGCCCGAGATCAGGATGCCGCCGGCCCGGCGGGCCAGCATGCCGGGCAGCACGGCGAGCACCAGATCGTGAACCCCGAGCACGTTGAGTTGCACCTGCGCCTTCTCGTCGGCCGGATCGAGCTTGGCCACCGGGCCGAAGGTGGCGGTGCCGGCGTTGGCGCACAGGATGGAGATGTCGCGGCGGGCCAACTCATCGGCCAGTTCACCGCGCTGTTGCGGATCGGTGAGGTCGACGGCGCGCACCTCCACCGTCACGCCGTAGCGATCGCTGAGGCGGGCCGCGAGATCGGCCAGCACTTCGGCTCGGCGCGCGGTGATGATCAGGCTGTGGCCGCGGGCCGCGAGTTCTTCGGCCAGCGCCTCACCGATGCCCTGGGAGGCGCCGGTGACGACGGCCCGATTGTCCGGGGACGGCGAGGGGACAGGCATGCGGCAATCGTAGGGGGCACCGTTAAGGTTGCCCGCATGGACAGGCGCCGGGTGTTGGCCTGGGTCTTGTGGGATTGCGGCTCGACCGGCATGAACGCGATCGTCGCGACCTTCGTGTTCTCGGTTTATCTCACCAGTTCGGTGGGCCGGGATCTGGGCGGCGACACCTCCCCGGCCAGCTGGTTGGGCCGGACACTGACCGTCTCGGGAATCGCCGTCGCATTCCTGGCACCACTGGTCGGGGTGCTGGTGGCCGCACCGCGCCGCAGACGTGTCGCGTTGACCGTGCTGACCGTGATGGCCGCGGCGTTCACCGCCGCCATGAGCCTGATCCGGGACGACCCGCGCTACCTGGCTCCCGGCCTGGTTCTGCTGGCACTGACCGCCGCATGCGGGGACCTGGCCAGCGTGCCGTACAACGCGATGCTGCGTCAGCTCTCGACACCGCGAACCGCGGGCCGGATCTCCGGATTAGGTTGGGCCGCAGGCTTTTCCGGCAGTGTGCTGCTGCTGCTGCTGATCTATGCCGGTTTCATCCACGGCGATGGTCCGCGCCGGGGACTGCTCGGCATCGCGGCCCACGACGGCCTCAACGTGCGCACCGCCATGCTGCTGGCGGCGGCCTGGTTCATCGTCTTCGCGCTGCCGTTGCTGATGACCCCCCAGAGCGCCGCCGGTGCGGCCGCTCCCATCGCGGGTCCGATCGGCGCGTATCGGCAGCTGTGGTCGGATCTGCGCGGCGAATGGCAGCGCGACCGCAACCTCGTCTACTACCTCGTGGTCGCCGCGGTGTTCCGGGACGGACTGGCCGGGGTGTTCGCCTTCGGTGCGGTGCTCGGCGTCAGCGTCTACGGCATCTCCTCGGCCGATGTGCTGATCTTCGGTGTGGTGGCCTCCACCGTCGCCGCCGTCGGCGCCGTGTTCGGCGGCCGGCTGGACGATCGGATCGGCGCCAAGCCGGTCATCGTCGCATCGCTGGCGGCCATGCTGGTCGTGGGCGTGACGATGATGGCGCTATCCGGTCCCGTCGCGTTCTGGGTGTGCGGACTGCTGCTGTGCCTTTTCATCGGGCCGATCCAGTCGGCGGCCCGCACGCTGCTGCTGCGGATGACCGGCGAGGGCAAGGAGTCCGTCGTCTTCGGGCTGTACACCATGACCGGCCGCGCGGTGGCCTTCCTCGCGCCGTGGCTGTTCTTCGTGTTCGTCGACCGCTTCCACACCGACCGTGCCGGGCTGGCCGGCATCCTGGTGGTGCTGGCCGCCGGACTTGTCGGGCTATTGGCCGTGCGCGTCCCGGCGCACGTTCGTTAAGCGACGCCCGTGCAGATGGTCAGGCCGCGGCCGGTGCGCTGTCGGACCTGAGCGCCGTTGACCGACACACTGCACGTCACGTCGCGGCCGACGTTCACCACCGCCACGCTCGCGGAGTTCTTCGCGGGCGCCCCGAGGCTGACTTCCTTGCTCCACGGCAGGGCGACGTTGAACTCGGTCTGCATCACCCCGCCGGTGTCGACGTAGGTGATGTTGATCGCCCGTCCCTCGCCGGTGACGTTGTAGACGACCGTCTCCGTTCCGGTGGGCGCCACCGTCGTCTCACCCGGCAGGGCCGGGGTGCTGGGCACCTCGGTCGGCTGCGGCAGGGCGGTCGGCGCCGGAATCCGTGTCGTGGGGACCGGGGTGGGCACCCAGGGCGTCGTCAGCCGCGGAGACTGCGGGTCCGTCGTCGTCGGCAGCGGCGCCACCACGGTTGACTGCCTGGCCGAGCTGCTGACGATCACCAGGGCGAAGACCAGGCCGGCCACCAGGAGGACGGCCGCGGCGGCTGCGATCCACAGCCAGCGCGGGGACTTCGGCGGCGGCGGGGGAGGCGGCGGTTGGTTGGGTGCATACCCGGCGGTCTGCCAGTACGGCGGCATCTGCTGGGTCGGTCCGGTCATCGGGGCGCCGGTCGGCGTGCCGTAGTACGGCGAGCCCGAAGGACCCCAATACTGGCCGGAATACGCCGGGTCGGTATTGGGCGGGTACTCGTTGGGATCGGTCATGCCCACCTCACGACATGCAGGCTACCGGCAACCGGTGTTTCACAAGCCTGACGCCGGGGTAAACCGCGAGCATGGTCGTGCTCGGCGTGATGCTGCTCATCCTCGGCGCCGTCCTCAAGGTCGGGGTGCTGTCGGCCACCGGGGTGATTCTGCTGGCGATCGGTGCCGTCCTGTGGGGCCTCGGGATCGTCGGCCACCCGGTCGCCGGCCGCCGGTACTGGTACTAGCGGCCCCGCAACGCCGCAACCGTCATCGCGCGCAGGACCTCGCGGGACCGTTCCTGTTCAGCGGTCTTGGTGCTGTGCGGCGTGGAGTTCAGCAGGCCGAACGCGGCGTGCGCCATCACCCGCGCATCGGCTTCGGCGAGCCCGGGATCGAGGCTGCGCAGCACCCTCACCCAGGTCTCGACGTACCGGCGCTGCGCGCGCCGGACCTGCCGTTGCGCAGCGGCCGGAAGATTCGCCAGATCGCGGTCCTGGATGCGGATCAGATCCGGTTCGTCCAGGGCGAAGTCGAGATGGAACTCGATCAGTCCGTCCAGGGCCGCGTCGGCGTCCGGCGCGTCGGCCAGCACGGACTCCGCGCCGGCCAGCAGTCGGGTGCTGATCCCCACCAGCAACTCGACCAGCAGTGCCTCCTTGTTGGGGAAGTGCCGGTAGATCGCGGGTCCGCTGATCCCGGCGGCCGCGCCGATGTCCTCGAGGCGCACGGCCAGGTAGCCGCGGTCGGCCATCAACTGCTCGGCCGCGGCCAGCAACTGGGAACGCCGGTCGGACTTCTGCCTGCTGCGCGGTGTGATTGTGCTCATGAGTTAATCTCCATTAACATACCACCAGTTAGTCGTCATTAACTCAAAGGACGCCCCCGCATGGCATCACCGGCCGCCAACCGCGACGCGCACCTCGATCTCGTCGGGCAGTTGCGGGCCAAGTTGGCCGCAGCCGCACTCGGTGGTCCGGAACGTGCGCGGGAACGCCATGTCGCCCGCGGAAAGCTGCTGCCGCGCGACCGGGTCGACGGTCTGCTCGATCCGGGCAGCCCGTTCCTCGAGGTCGCGCCACTGGCCGCCGACGGGATGTACGACGACGAGTGTCCTGCCGCAGGCATCATCACCGGGATCGGCCGTGTCTCCGGACGGGAGTGCATGGTCGTCGCCAACGATGCGACGGTCAAGGGCGGCACCTACTATCCGGTGACGGTCAAGAAGCATCTGCGCGCTCAGGAGATCGCCGCGCAGAACCGGCTTCCCTGCATCTACCTGGTGGACTCCGGCGGTGCGTTCCTGCCGCGTCAGGATGAGGTGTTCCCGGACCGCGATCACTTCGGCCGCATCTTCTTCAACCAGGCGACGATGAGCGCGGCGGGCATCCCGCAGATCGCCGCTGTGCTCGGATCCTGCACTGCCGGTGGGGCTTACGTGCCGGCGATGAGTGACGAGACCATCATCGTCGGAAATCAGGGCACCATCTTCCTGGGCGGCCCGCCGCTGGTGAAGGCCGCCACCGGCGAGGTGGTGACGGCGGAGGATCTCGGTGGTGGGGATCTGCACGCCAAGACCTCCGGTGTGGTGGATCACCTCGCCCGCGACGACCGCGACGCGTTGCGGATCGTCCGCGACATCATCGCGACGCTGGGACCGCGCACGCCGGTGCCGTGGCAGGTCGAGCCGTCCGTCGATGCGATCGCCGACCAGAGCGAGCTCTATGACGTCGTCCCGGTCGATCTGCGCACACCCTATGACGTGCACGAGGTGATCACCCGCATCGTCGACGGCGGGGAGTTCTCCGAATTCAAGGCCGAGTACGGCACCACGCTGGTGACCGGCTTCGCCCGGATCCACGGTCATCCGGTCGGCATCGTCGCCAACAACGGTGTGCTGTTCGGTGAATCGGCGCTCAAGGGCGCACATTTCATCCAGCTGTGCGATAAGCGCACCATCCCGCTGGTGTTCCTGCAGAACATCACCGGCTTCATGGTCGGCCGTGATTACGAGGCCGGGGGTATCGCCAAACACGGCGCGAAGATGGTCACCGCGGTGGCCTGCGCCCGGGTGCCGAAGCTGACGGTGGTGATCGGCGGCTCCTACGGTGCGGGTAACTACTCGATGTGTGGGCGGGCCTACTCGCCGCGGTTCCTCTGGATGTGGCCGAACGCGCGCATCTCGGTGATGGGCGGTGAGCAGGCCGCATCGGTGCTCGCGACGGTGCGCGGCGATATGACGGCGCAGGAGGAGGAAGACTTCAAAGCGCCGATCCGTGCGCAGTACGAGGAGCAGGGCAACCCGTACTTCTCCACCGCCCGGCTGTGGGATGACGGCGTCATCGACCCTGCCGACACCAGAACTGTTCTCGGCCTGGCTCTTTCGGTGTGTGCCAACGCGCCGCTCGAG
>JAPOKC010000001.1 GCA_029977845.1 Mycobacteriaceae bacterium
AAGAAGCTTCTCAAGGACAAAGACCCCAACCTCACCGGCGACGACATCCGCGAGGGTCTAGCCGCGGTGATCTCGGTCAAGGTGGCCCAGCCGCAGTTCGAAGGCCAGACCAAGACCAAGCTCGGCAACACCGAGGTCAAGTCGTTCGTGCAGAAGATCTGTAACGAGCAGCTGACCCACTGGTTCGAGTCCAACCCGTCGGACGCCAAAACCATTGTGAACAAGGCGGTTTCGTCCGCACAAGCGCGGATTGCGGCCCGTAAGGCGCGGGAACTCGTGCGTCGCAAGAGCGCCACCGACATCGGTGGGCTGCCCGGCAAGCTGGCCGACTGCCGGTCCACTGACCCCAAGAAATGCGAGCTCTATGTCGTGGAGGGCGACTCGGCCGGCGGCTCGGCCAAGAGCGGCAGGGACTCGATGTTCCAGGCGATCCTGCCGCTGCGCGGCAAGATCATCAACGTCGAGAAGGCCCGCATCGACCGGGTGCTGAAGAACACCGAAGTCCAGTCCATCATCACCGCACTGGGCACCGGGATTCACGACGAGTTCGACCTCACCAAGCTCCGGTACCACAAGATCGTTCTGATGGCCGACGCCGACATCGACGGCCAGCACATCTCGACGCTGTTGCTGACGCTGCTGTTCCGCTTCATGAAGCCGCTCATCGAGAGCGGTCACGTCTACCTCGCGCAGCCGCCGCTCTACAAGCTCAAGTGGCAGCGCACCGAGCACGAGTTCGCCTACTCCGACCGGGAACGCGACGGGCTGCTCGAGGCGGGTCTCAAGGCCGGCAAGAAGATCAACAAGGACGACGGCATCCAGCGTTACAAAGGCCTCGGCGAGATGGACGCCAAGGAGTTGTGGGAGACCACCATGGATCCGTCCGTTCGGGTGCTGCGTCAGATCACCCTCGATGACGCCGCCGCCGCCGACGAGCTCTTCTCGGTTCTGATGGGCGATGACGTCGAAGCGCGTCGCAGCTTCATCACCCGCAATGCCAAAGACGTTCGTTTTCTTGACGTTTAGTCGATAGGGACTCACATAGATGACTGACACCACTCTGCCGCCCGACGGGCCTGCCGGCGACCGGATCGAACCGGTCGACATTCAGCAGGAGATGCAGAACAGCTACATCGACTATGCGATGAGCGTCATCGTCGGCCGCGCGCTGCCCGAGGTGCGCGACGGTCTCAAGCCGGTGCACCGCCGTGTTCTCTACGCGATGTACGACTCAGGTTTCCGGCCGGACCGCAGCCACGCCAAGTCCGCGCGCTCGGTCGCCGAGACGATGGGCAACTACCACCCGCACGGCGACGCCTCGATCTACGACACCCTGGTCCGGATGGCTCAGCCGTGGTCGCTGCGTTATCCCTTGGTCGACGGCCAGGGCAACTTCGGATCGCCGGGTAACGATCCGCCGGCCGCCATGCGCTACTGCATCACCGGCGATGCGCTTGTGCGGTTGCCATTGGGGCAGAGCCTCCGGATTCGGGACGTCGCACCGGCCAAGCCGAACAGCGACGCGGTGGTGGACCTGAAGGTCTTGGACCGCCACGGCAACCCGGTTTCCGCGGATCGACTTTTCCATTCCGGTGAACACCAGACCTATACGGTCACCACCACGGAGGGGTTTTCAGTAACGGGAACTTCGAACCACCCGTTGCTCTGCCTGGTCGACGTACTCGGCGTCCCCACCCTGTTGTGGAAGCTCATCGAAGAGATCACGCCCGGAGAACGCGTCGCTCTGCAACGCACAGAGCCCACCGAGTTCGGTTGCGCAGACTGGCACGACGCGATGACCGGTCTCCTGCTGGGTGCCTTCATCAGCGAGGGATTCGTCGCGGACAAGCGCGCGGGATTCAACAATCTCGATCGCGACTATTTCAATATGGTCGTAGCCGCCTATGACGCAGTGGTCGGCGGAACGCGTTACCTCACCGAGCGGGTCATCGCCTCCGGTTCCAGATTGCTCGAGCTAGACATCCACAATCAGAGCGCTCTCAAGGAGAGCCCGCTGGCTGAATTGTGCGGTGTCCGTTCGGCCGAGAAGTTCATTCCCGACCAGGTGTGGAATTCCGTCGCGCCGGTCAAGCGTGCGTTCCTGCAAGCCCTCTTCGAGGGCGATGGTTCATGTACGGCACTTCCCCGCAACTCCATTCAGATCTCGTACTCGACTCGCAGCGAGCGGTTGGCGAAAGACGTCCAGCAGATGTTGCTCGAGTTCGGAATCGTGTCGCGCCGGTACCGGCATGCCACAGGTGAACACAAGGTCGTTCTCACGAGCCGTGCGCAGGCGGAGTTGTTCGCGGCCCGAGTTGGCTTTGGCGGGGCTAAACAACAAAAGTTGATCAGCGTGCTGGCCGCACTGCCGGCCAGGGCCGCCGGCGCCGATTCTGACCGGGTGCCCGGTTTGGCGGACTTCATCCGCGCTTACGCCGGTGGAACCTGGTCCGATCGTGAGTGGCTTCGCAAGCACAACATCGACGGTATGCAGCGGTGGCGTCGTGATGGTGCGGAAATCCTCAGCCGGATCGCCGATCAAGACGTACGCGCGATCGCCTCGGATCTCACCGATGGCCGCTTCTACTTCGCGACCGTCAAGTCGGTGACCGATGCCGGCGTGCAACCGGTGTACAGCCTGCGCGTGGATACCGATGACCACTCCTTCATCACCAATGGGTTCGTCAGCCACAACACCGAAGCCCGGCTCACCCCGCTCGCCATGGACATGCTGCGTGAAATCGACGAGGAGACAGTCGATTTCATACCGAACTACGACGGCCGGGTGCAGGAGCCGACGGTTCTGCCCAGCCGCTTCCCCAACCTGCTGGCCAACGGTTCCGGCGGTATCGCGGTCGGTATGGCCACCAATATCCCGCCGCACAACCTCCGCGAGCTCGCCGAGGCTGTCTACTGGTGCCTGGACAACTACGAGGCCGATGAGGAGTCGACGCTCGCGGCGTGCATGGAGCGCGTGAAGGGTCCGGACTTCCCGACTTCCGGCCTGATAGTCGGCACCCAGGGCGTCACCGATGCCTACACCACCGGTCGTGGGTCGATCCGGATGCGCGGCGTGGTGGAGATCGAGGAGGACTCGCGGGGCCGAACCTCGATCGTCATCACTGAGTTGCCGTATCAGGTGAACCACGACAACTTCATCACCTCGATCGCCGAACAGGTCCGCGAGGGCAAGCTGAACGGCATCTCGAATATCGAGGACCAGTCCAGTGACCGGGTGGGTCTGCGGATCGTCGTGGAGATCAAGCGCGACGCCGTTGCCAAGGTCGTGCTGAACAACCTGTACAAGCACACCCAGCTGCAGACCAGCTTCGGCGCCAACATGCTCTCGATCGTCGACGGGGTGCCGCGCACACTGCGCCTGGACCAGATGATCCGCTACTACGTCGAGCATCAGCTCGACGTGATCATCCGGCGCACCACCTACCGGTTGCGCAAGGCCAACGAGCGGGCCCACATCCTGCGCGGTCTGGTCAAGGCGCTCGACGCCCTCGACGAGGTCATCGCCCTGATCCGACGGTCGGAGACCGTCGACGTCGCCCGGCAGGGGTTGATCGAACTCCTCGACATCGACGACATCCAGGCCCAAGCCATCCTGGACATGCAGCTGCGCCGGCTGGCAGCCCTGGAACGCCAGAAGATCATCGACGATCTGGCAGCGATCGAGAAGGAGATCGCCGACCTCGAGGACATCCTGGCCAAGCCCGAGCGTCAGCGGGGAATCGTCCGCGACGAACTCGGCGAGATCGCCGACAAGCACGGCGACGACCGCCGCACCAGGATCGTGGCCGCCGACGGTGAGGTGTCCGACGAGGACCTCATCGCCCGCGAGGAGGTCGTCATCACGATCACCGAGACCGGCTACGCCAAGCGGACGAAGACCGACCTCTACCGTAGCCAGAAGCGCGGCGGCAAGGGTGTGCAGGGCGCCGCACTCAAGCAGGACGACATCGTCCGGCACTTCTTCGTCTGTTCCACCCACGACTGGATCCTGTTCTTCACCACACAGGGCCGGGTGTACCGGGCCAAGGCCTACGAACTGCCCGAGGCGCTGCGCGCCGCGCGGGGTCAGCACGTGGCCAACCTGCTGGCGTTCCAGCCCGATGAGCGCATCGCGCAGGTCATCCAGATCAAGACCTACGAGGACGCGCCGTACCTGGTGCTGGCAACCCGCAACGGTCTGGTGAAGAAGTCCAAGCTGACCGACTTCGACTCCAACCGCTCCGGTGGCATCGTCGCGATCAACCTGCGCGACGGCGACGAGTTGGTCGGTGCGGTGCTGTGCTCCTCGGCGGAGGACCTGCTTCTGGTCAGCGCCAAGGGCCAGTCGATCCGGTTCTCCGCGACCGACGAGGCGCTGCGGCCGATGGGCCGCGCCACCTCCGGTGTGCAGGGCATGCGCTTCAATGCCGACGATCAACTGCTGAGCCTGAACGTGGTCCGTGAGGACACCTATCTTCTGGTGGCCACCGCCGGCGGGTATGCCAAGCGCACCGCGATTGAGGAGTACAGCCCCCAGGGCCGCGGCGGTAAAGGCATCCTGACCATCCAGTACGACACCAAGCGTGGCAGTCTGGTGGGCGCGCTGGTGGTAGACGACGACAGTGAGCTGTACGCCATCACCTCCGGCGGCGGAGTCATCCGCACCGCGGCGCGGCAGGTCCGCAAGGCCGGGCGCCAGACCAAGGGCGTTCGCTTGATGAACCTGGGTGAGGGCGACACACTGATAGCCATTGCCCGCAACGCCGAGGAGCAGGGCGCCGATGATCAGGGTGAGGACGAGGCTGGAGAGGATGCCGACGCGACGTAGCGCCGTGCGGCAGAGGTAAGGAGTGACGGTGGGCTCACCGAACGAGCCGGGCGGACGCCCGGTGGACCCCGACGGAACGACAGAGCTGCCCCCGTGGCAGAACGCCGCCCGCCGCGTCGAGCCCGTCCCGCCGCCGCAACCGGCCCCGGTCGCCAATCCTCCCGCTGGGCCCCGCCCCAGCGTGCGCGCCAGCCGCTACGTCACCGGTGTCGCGGCTCCCGACCTCTCCGCGATGGGCGGTATCCCCCAGCGCCCCGATCCGGAACCGGTGCGCCCCGAACCGCGCGTCGAACGCACCGAGGTGACCCCGCTGGAGACCTATGCCAGCGAGTTGCCGGATCTGTCCGGCGGTGCGCCTAAGCCGGCGGTCGCTCCGTACGCGCCGCCCAAGCCGGCGGAGCCGGTCCGGCCTGCCAGGGCGCACGCGCCGCGGTTCCAACTCGGCGGCGGTCACAGCCAGGTCGCCACCGGGGTGCGTGCCAGCATGCAGATCCGCTACATCGATCCGTGGAGCGCGCTGAAGGTTTCGGCGCTGCTCAATGTCGCGCTGTTCTTCGTGTGGATGATCGCCGTGGCGTTCCTGTATCTGGTTCTGGGCGCCATGGGGGTCTGGAGCAAGCTGAACAGCAATGTCGGCGACCTGCTCACCAGCGGCAGCGGCGGCGGCGGCGATCTGGTATCGGCCGGCTCGATCTTTGGCGGGGCCGCCTTGATCGGCCTGGTCAATATCGTGCTGCTGACCGCGATGGCCACCGTCGGCGCCTACATCTACAACCTCAGCACCGATATCGTCGGCGGCGTCGAGGTCACCCTCGCCGATCTGGACTAGCGCGGTTTGGGCACGCTGGTAGGGGTGCGGTAACCTTCGCGTGCGAAACAGGGGCCTATAGCTCAGGCGGTTAGAGCGCTTCGCTGATAACGAAGAGGTCGGAGGTTCGAGTCCTCCTAGGCCCACGATGTCCTGGTTGACGCGGGTGACAGTGCTGACGCTGATCGTTGTGGCCGTCCTGCGGATTCGCCGCCGTGAACAGGTGTGGCACACGCTGTGATGACCAGGTCGACGAGGGGCCTTAGCTCAGTTGGTAGAGCGCTGCCTTTGCAAGGCAGATGTCAGGAGTTCGAATCTCCTAGGCTCCACAGAATTTTCGCCCACCCTGCAATCGGTGGCCCGAGACCGCAATGGCACACTGGGCCGGTGACCACGAGCCCCATTGCGACCGCGACCGCGACCATGCACACCAACCGCGGTGACATCAAGATCGCCCTCTTCGGCAACCACGCCCCCAAGACCGTCGCCAACTTCGTCGGCCTGGCACAGGGCACCAAGGACTATTCCGAGCAGAACGCCACCGGCGGCAGCTCCGGGCCGTTCTACGACGGCTCGATCTTCCACCGTGTCATCGACGGGTTCATGATTCAGGGCGGCGACCCGACCGGCACCGGGCGCGGCGGGCCGGGCTACCGGTTCGCCGACGAGTTCCACGGCGAGCTGCAGTTCGACAAGCCCTACCTGCTGGCGATGGCCAACGCGGGTCCGGGCACCAACGGTTCTCAGTTCTTCATCACCGTCGGCCCGACCCCGCACCTCAACCGCAAGCACACGATCTTCGGCGAGGTCGTCGACCCCGAGTCGCAGAAGGTGGTCGACGCGATCGCCGGAACCGCGACCGACCGCGGCGACCGTCCCACCGAGGACGTCGTGATCGAGTCGATCACCATCGGCTAGACAATTAGCTATCCCGCCCAGCCTGCGGCGGTCAGCCCGTCGAGAACGATCAGCGGATCTGTCCCCAGATCCCAGCGGGTGAGCACGATCAGCTGTTCGCCGGTGTCGATCTCCAGCAGCCGGACCTTGCGGCCGATCCGGCGGAACTCGGTGATGCGGATCGACTCGACGTCGGCCGGACGCAGCGTCCGGGTGTGAAACCAGCCCCGGTAGACCAGATTCGGGCCGGCGACGGCCAACCGGGGACGCGCCCGCCAGGAACCCGCCGCGAAGATCAGCAGACCGGCTGCTGCGATACCGCCGAGCAGGCGTCCGGGCACATCGTCGACGAGTAGCGCGGCACCCACGGCCATCAACATTCCCGCTGCTCCGACCGCCAGGACGGCGGGAGCTCCCGGACCCCAGGCGCGGCTATCCATGGTTATCCACAGGCGTTGTCCACAGTGGGGATTAATCACACAGATGTGATTGGGTTCACCGCCAGCGCATGGTCAGCAGCAGGCCGGCGATCATGAACCCGAAGGCGATGGCATAGTTCCACGGGCCGAGGTCGCTCATCCACTCCAGCGCGGCGGGGGTGTTGTATCCGGAGGCCGCCAGCTGGAACACCAGCAACCAGGCCAGGCCGATCAGCATCAGACCGATGAAGAACGCCACGAACCACATGCTCGACGGTCCGGCCTTGACCTTGACCGGCGTACGGCTGACCGAGTTCACGGTGAACTCGTTCTTCTTACGAACCTTGGACTTGGGCATGGTTACCTTCCCGGGATTCGACTAAGAGATTAACCCAGAGTCCCGCCGACCACCGCCGCCGGTAGCCTGTCAGACGTGCGGGTTTTGGTCGTCGACAACTACGACAGCTTCGTCTTCAACCTGGTCCAGTACCTGGGCCAGCTCGGTGTGGACGCGAAGGTCTGGCGCAACGACGACCTCCGGCTGGCCGGGGATGAAGCGATCGCGGCCGTCGCCGAGGAGTTCGACGGGGTGCTGTTGAGTCCGGGGCCCGGCACCCCCGAGCGGGCCGGAGCCTCGATCGGCCTGGTTCGTGCTTGTGCCGCCGCCACCACCCCGCTGCTGGGTGTGTGCCTGGGGCACCAGGCCATCGGAGTGGCCTTCGGCGGCACGGTCGACCGCGCACCCGAACTCCTGCACGGCAAGACCAGCAGTGTCTTCCACACCAATGTTGGTGTCCTGCAAGGACTTCCGAATCCTTTCACCGCCACTCGGTATCACTCGTTGACGATCCTGCCGGAGACCGTGCCGGCCGAACTCGAGGTCACCGCCCACACCGAGGGCGGTGTCATCATGGCGGTACGTCACGTCGACCTGCCGATCCACGGTGTGCAGTTCCATCCCGAGTCGATCCTCACCGAGGGTGGTCACCGGATGCTGGCCAACTGGCTGGGTTACTGCGGGGCCGCTCCGGATGAGGCGCTCGTCCGGCGTCTCGAGCAGGAGGTCGCCGATACCGTGCGGCACGCACTCGGTGGTGCCCCGGTCTGATCGACTAGGACGCGAAGTCCAGGGTGATCGAGCCGTTGTAGCTCACCCCGGCCCCCGCAGCCGGATTCTGCGTCACCACCGCATTGGCCCGTTGACCGCTGTTGGGCACATCCGGACCCTTGACCAGCATTCCGGTCCAGCCCAGGGCGCGCAGAGCGGGCTCGGCGTCGGCCCAGAACTGGCCGACCAGATTCGGCATGACGAACTGGTTGCCCTTGGAGACCTTCAGGGTGATCGGGGCGTCCACCGGCGCTGACGATCCGACGGCAGGGTCAAGAGCGACCACCTGCCCGGCCGGTTCGGGGCTGTCCACCGGTGCGGTGAGAACCGTCTGGAAACCGACGGTGTTGAGATTCCTGGTCGCCACGTCGACGGTTTGCCCGGTGACGTCCGGGAGGTCGCGGGCGGCCGGCCCGCCGCCGACGACGATGGTGATCTCGTTGGTCAGCGCGGAAGTCTGATTGGCCGGCGGGACCGTGTTGAGGACCTTGCCCTTCTGCTCCGGGGTGGACGGCCCGTCGGTCTGTTTGAACTTGCCGAAACCCGCCGCGGTGAGTTTCTTGACGGCATCGGCGTAGCTGAGGTTGGCGACATCGGGGATCTCGCGCTGTTCTGGTCCGGTGGAGACGTTGACCGTGACCTCGTCGCCGGCGGCGATGGTGGAGGTGGCGTTCGGCTCGGTATTGATCACCTGATCGGGCGGCACGGTGTTGTCCGGCTTCTGCTGGGTCCGGGTCTTGAACCCCTTGTTCTGCAGGGTGGCGACCGCATCCGCGGAGAGCTGGCCGCGGACGTCCGGAACCTGAACGGCACGCGATTTGCCGCCGGCCATGTTTATCGCGAGCGTGATCACAACGGTGAGGATCGAGAGAATCGCGGCGGCGATCAGCCAGCGGCCGACCGAACCGCCGCGTTCGGAGCGCGCGTAGCCGTAGGCGCTGGCGAGCATCCGGCCGGGATCGGTCCTCGGACCCGAGCGTGCAGCCATCATCATCGAGCGTTCGGCGGAGGTGAGGACCTTGGGAGCCTCGGGCTTCTCGCCGCTGTGTACCCGTACCAGATCGGCGCGCATCTCCGCCGCGCTCTGGTAGCGGTTGTCGGGGTTCTTCGCGAGTGCCTTGAGGACGACCGCGTCCAGTTCCGGTGAAATCCCGGCGCGTCTGGCCGACGGCGGCAACGGGTCCTCGCGAACATGCTGATAGGCCACGGCCACCGGCGAGTCACCTTCGAAAGGTGGTTCGCCGGTGAGGATTTCGTAGAGAACACAGCCCAGGGAGTAGACATCCGAGCGAGCATCCACGCGCTCGCCGCGGGCCTGCTCCGGCGATAGGTACTGCGCGGTGCCGATCACGGCCGATGTTTGGGTGACCCGGTTGCTGCTGTCGGCGATAGCCCGGGCGATGCCGAAGTCCATCACCTTCACCGCGCCGGTCCGGGAGATCATGATGTTGGCCGGCTTGACGTCGCGATGGATGATGCCGTGCTGGTGGCTGAAGTTCAGCGCCTGACAGGCATCTGCGATGACCTCCAGGGCCCGCCGCGGCGGCATGGGGCCATCGTTGTGCACGATGTCTCGCAGCGTCACCCCGTCGACATACTCCATCACGATGTAGGGCAGCCGACCGGTCGGCGTATCGGCTTCGCCGGTGTCGTAGACCGCCACGATGGCGGGGTGATTCAGCGCGGCGGCGTTCTGCGCCTCGCGACGGAACCGGAGGTAGAAACTCGGATCGCGGGCCAACTCGGCGCGCAGAACCTTAACCGCGACATCGCGGTGCAGCCGGGTGTCGCGACCCAGGTGAACCTCCGACATACCGCCGAACCCGAGGATCTCGCCGAGCTCGTAGCGATCCGAAAGGTGTTGCGGGGTGGTCATATTCGCGCCCCGGACCCGGCGGTATCGTCGCGGCGGATGGTCCACCCCGATGGCGCGGCGGGCGGATCCGCCGGCGCCCCGGGAGTGACCGTCTCAGTCTCGGTGTACTGAATCGGAGTGTTGTTGCGCTGGTCCCGGTCGGCCAGCACGATCAGGATCGCCGAGATGATCGCCAGGGCACCGAGCACCCCGGCGGCCCACAGCAAGGCGCGCTGACCGGATGAGAATGTGCGGCGGGCGGGAACCGGTGCGCTACGGGTGGCGGGCACGCGAGGACGCGTGGTGTTCGCGGCACGCGCAGCTTCGACGGCGGCCCGCTGTCCGGGTATCGCAGCCGGACTCGCTTTGATGGTCGGCGCGGAGTTCGGCCGAGGCGGGCGGCGACCCGCGCGGACCGCGGCGACCGCGTCGGCGAACTGGCCCCCGCTGCGGTAGCGCATACCGGGGTTCTTCACCAGTGTGATCTCGATGAGTTCACGGACGTTGGGAGGAAGGTCCGACGGCAGCGGCGCCGGGGTCTCCTTGATGTGTTTCATCGCCACGGTCAAGGCGCCGTCTCCGACGAACGGCCGACGGCCCGAAACCGCCTCGTATCCAACGACTCCCAATGAGTACACGTCGCTTGCGGCGGTGGCGTCCTCCCCGAGCGCCTGCTCGGGGGCGATGTACTGCGCGGTGCCCATCACCATGCCGGTCTGGGTGACCGGTGCGGCGTCGACGGCCTTGGCGATGCCGAAGTCGGTGAGCTTCACCTGACCGGTCGGGGTGATCAGGATGTTGCCCGGCTTGACGTCGCGGTGGACCAGGCCGGCGGCGTGGGCGACCTGCAGCGCACGGCCGGTCTGCTCGAGCATGTCCAGGGCGTGCCGTAGCGACAGTCTGCCGGTGCGCTTGATCACCGAGTTCAGCGGTTCGCCGTTGATGAGCTCCATCACCAGATAGGCGGTGCGGCCCTCGCCGTCCATATCGGTCTCGCCGTAGTCGTGGACGGCGGCGATGCCGGGGTGGTTGAGCATGGCCACAGTGCGCGCTTCGGCGCGGAAGCGCTCCAGGAATTCAGGGTCGGAGGAGAACTCCTGCTTGAGTACCTTCACCGCGACGCGGCGACCCAGCCGACTGTCGACGGCCTCCCAGACCTGGCCCATACCGCCGGTGGCGATCAACCGCTGCAACCGGTAGCGCCCGGACAGCGTCACCCCCACGCGCGGACTCATTGCGCGCCTCGCTTCGCTTGCCTGCGCGGACTCATTGCGCGCCCTGCAAGACGGCCGCCATCGTCGCCCGTCCGATCGGTGCGGCGAGCGCGCCGCCGGTGGCCTGGAGCCGGTCGCCACCGTTCTCGACGAGGACCGCCACCGCGACCTTGGGGTTCTGCGCCGGTGCGAACGCGATGTACCAGGCGTGCGGCGGAGTGTGGCGCGGATCGGTGCCGTGCTCGGCCGTGCCGGTCTTGGATGCGATCTGAACGCCGGGGATGGCCCCCTTCTGCTGGGTGAACTTCTCGGCGCCGATCATCAAATCTGTGAGTTTAGCTGCGACTTGCGCGGAAACTGCGCGGCGTTGCTCGGTCGGCGCGGTCGTGCTGATGTCGGAGAGGTCCGGTCCCTCCAGCCGGTCGACCAGATGGGGCTGCATCACGACACCGTCGTTGGCGATCGCGGCGGCAACCATCGCGTTCTGCAAAGGCGTCACCGCGACGTCCTTCTGCCCCATGCTCGACATACCGACGGCGGCGGCATCCGACATCGACCCGACGGTCGACTCGGCCACCTGAAGCGGAATCGGCGCCGGCATGCTGTCGAAACCGAACGCGTCGGCGGCATTGCGTATCGCGTCACCACCCACCCGGATACCCAGCTGGACGAACGCGGTGTTGCAGGACCGCGCGAAGGCCTCCCGAAGGGGTGCGGTGGGTCCGTCGCCGCATGGTGTGCCGCCGTAGTTCTCCAGCGTCGCGGTGCTGTCGGGCAGCGGGATCTGCGGTGCTGCGGTCAGCGGTTCGCCATCGCCGATCCCAGCCTGAAGTGCGGCCGCGGTGGTGATCACCTTGAACGTGGAGCCCGGCGGATAGCGCTCGGACACCGCGCGGTTGGTCAACGGGGCGTTCGGGTCGTCACGCAGTTGCGCCCACGCCTGCCCCTGGGCCTCGGCATCGTGGGTGGACAGCAGATTGGGGTCGAACGACGGCGATGACACCATCGCCAGGATCTTCCCGCTCGAGGGCTCCAGCGCGACCACCGAGCCCTTGCACGGGCCGCCACAGCCTTCCTGCATCGCGTTCCAGGCGGCCTGTTGGACCCGCGGCAGGATGGTGGTGTCGACGTTCCCGCCGCGCGGGTTGCGCCCGGTGAAGAAGTCGGCGAGGCGCTTACCGAACAGCCGCTCGTCGGATCCGTTGAGCACCGGGTCCTCGGCACGTTCCAGACCTGTGCTGGAGAAGCGCAGCGAGTAGAAGCCGGTGACCGCGGCGTAGGCGAACGGTTCCGGGTACACCCGCAGGAAGCGGTAGCGGCCGTTGGTGGCCACCGAGTTCGCCAGAAGTTGCCCGCTGGCGGTGATCTGGCCGCGCTGCCGGGAGTACTCGTCGAGCAGCACGCGCTGGTTGCGCGGATCCGAGCGCAGAGCGTCGGCCCGGAAGACCTGGGTCACCGTGGCGTTGGCCAGCAGCAGCACGACCAAAGCCATGACCATCAGCGAGATCCGGCGCAGTGAGGTGTTCATACTCGGCGCAGCACCTCGGTCTGGGCGGTAGCGATCGGGGTGCGCTGATTGGTCTGGATCGGCCGGCGGGCGGCGTGGCTGATCCGGATCAGGATGGCCAGCAGCAGGTAGTTGGCCACCAGCGAGGAGCCGCCGTAAGACATCCACGGCGTGGTCAGTCCGGTCAGCGGGATAAGACCGGTGACGCCACCCACCACGATGAACAACTGGATCGCCAGGGTGCTGGCCAGGCCGGCGGCGAGCAGCTTGCCGAAGCTGTCGCGGACCGCGATCGCGGTGCGCAGTCCGCGAATTATCACGATGGTGTAGAGCATCAGCACTCCGGCCAGGCCGACCAGCCCGAGTTCCTCTCCGACCACCGCCGTGATGAAGTCGGTGGATGCGGCCGGCACCGTGCCGGGCTGCCCGTTCCCCAGACCGGTACCGAACACACCGCCGGTTGCGAAGCTGAACTCGGACTGGACCATCTGGTAGCCGGAGCCCTCCGGATCACCGAACGGGTCTGTCCAGGTCTGTATGCGGTCGCGAACGTGGCCGAAAAGGTGATACGCCACAATGCTTCCCGCCGCGAACAGGGTCAGGCCGATGACCACCCAGCTGATGCGTTCGGTGGCGATGTAGACCATCACCAGAAACGAGGTGTACAGCAGCAGCGAGGTGCCGAGATCCTTCTCGAACACCATCACGGCGACCGAGATCATCCAGGCCGCCAGCAGCGGAGCCAGATCGCGCGCCCGGGGCAGATCCATGCCGAGGAAATGAGTGCCGACCGAGATGAACAGGTTGCGCTTGGCGACGAGTACGCCCGCGAAGAAGATCAGCAGCAGAATCTTCGAGAACTCCGCAGGCTGAATCGTGAAGCCGGGCAACCGGATCCAGATCTTGGCGCCGTTGGTCTCGGAAAGACTGGTCGGAAGCAGCGCGGGAATTGCCAGCAGGATCAGTCCGGCCATCCCGCAGGTGTAGTCGTAGCGGGCCAGCATCCGGTGGTCCTTGAGGTAGATCACCGCCGCTACGAAACCGGCCACCGCGACCAACGTCCACAACATCTGCTGACCGGCGCCCGGATTGTCGGCGGGCATTCCGGGTACGAGGTCGAGGCGGCGGATGAGCACGAGGCCCAGCCCGTTAAGCAGCGCGACCACCGGAAGCAACAGCGGGTCGGCGTAGGGGGCGAAGCGGCGGATCACCAGATGCGCGCCGACGAACAGCGTCAGGAAGACGAAGCTGTAGGTCAGCAGGTCCCACGACAGCCCCTGCTCCTGGTTGGCCTCGACGATCAGCAATGCGAGTGCGGTGATCAGCGTCGCGAAGCACACCAGCGCCAACTCGGAGTTGCGGCGGGTCGGCATCGCCGCCGCGAGCTGCACCGGAGATTGTGGGACCGTCATGCCGCCGCCCGGCAGTCTGTGCCCGGTTTCTGTTGCGGCACCGGCGCGGCCGTCGCCGTCGGGGCCGCAGAGGTCGTCGCCGGGGTGGGCCCAGCGGTGGGAGCAGCCGTTCTGGGAACAGTGGGCGGCTTGGAACTCGGACCCTGTGGGGGTGTGGGTTTGACGGTGGGCTGGGTCGAGGGTGCGGCGGCCGGCATCGGTGCGCAGATCGGCAGCAGCGAACTGCGGGACAGTTCCCGGAGTTGGTCGATCGCGCTGTCGAGGCTGCCGGTCGGCAGGCCGGCGGTCACCTGCGCACGCTCGGAGGGTCTCAGATCCTGAAGGCCGAAGAGCTTGCAATCCCTCTGCGACTCCGCCTGGTCCGGGCTGATCTGTGACAGTTCGTTGCGGTCACTGAGGCAACCCAGGAGATAGGGCTTCTGCAGGGGCACACCGAGGAACGAGCCCTGGACACCCTGCATGATCGCGACGGAATCGTTGTAGGCCGTGACGTAGTAGTAGCTCTGGATCGTGTTGTAACCGATTCCGATCCCACCCAGAAGAGCGGCGATGAACAGAGCGGCAGCGATGTAGAGTCGCCGCTTCGACTTGTGCGCGGCCGGTGTTTGTGCCTCCAGCGCAACAGCTTTCGCTGCGGGGGGCCGGGGTGCGATCGCCGATGCCCGCCCCGCCGCGGTGTTCGGCGGTTTGGCGTCATCGTCCTCACCGGAGAGTGCGCCGGCCACGATCGGCTGGGTCTGCCCGGCGAAGTCGTGGTCGACGACATCGGCGACCACGACCGTGACGTTGTCCGGTCCGCCACCACGCAGGGCGAGTTCGATGAGCCGATCGGCGCACTCGCTCACGTCCTCGATCTTCAGGGCCTCGAGGATCGTCTCGAAACTGACCGGGTCGGACAGTCCGTCTGAGCACAGCAGATACCGGTCACCGATGCGGGCCTCGCGGATTGTCAGCGCCGGCTCCACTTCATGTCCGGTCAGCGCCTGCATGATCAGTGAACGCTGCGGATGGCTGTGCGCCTCCTCGGCGGTGATACGACCCTCGTCGACCAGGGTCTGCACGAACGTGTCGTCCTTGGTGATCTGCGCCAGATCGCCGTCCCGCAACAGATATCCGCGGGAGTCACCGATGTGGACCATTCCGAGGCGGTCACCGGCGAACAGGATCGCGGTGAGCGTCGTCCCCATGCCTTCGAGTTCCGGGTGTAGCTCGACCTGATCGGCGATATCGGAGTTGCCCTGGCGGACAGCGCCTTCCAGCTTGGCGAGGATATCGCCGCCGGGTTCGTCGTCATCGAGATGTGCGAGCGCGGCGATCGCCAGTTGGGAGGCGACCTCACCGGCAGCGTGCCCGCCCATGCCGTCGGCCAGCGCGAGCAGCCTGGCCCCGGCGTAGACCGAGTCCTCGTTGTTGGCGCGCACGAGTCCGCGGTCGCTGCGGGCTGCGTAACGGAGGGCAAGGGTCACGGGCGCAACTCGATCACCGTCTTGCCGACGTGTACCGGCGTGCCGATCGGGACGCGCACCGCGGTCGTCACCTTCGACCGGTCCAGATAGGTTCCGTTGGTGGAGCCGAGATCCTCGACGTACCAGTCCGTCCCGCGCTGGGACAGCCGGGCGTGCCGGGTGGAGGCGTAATCGTCGGTGAGCACCAGGGTGGAATCATCGGCCCGGCCGATCATCACCGGCTGGGACCCCAGTGTGATCCGGGTTCCGGCCAATGCCCCCTCGGTGACCACCAGATAGCGGGCGGCGGTGCGACCGGGGCCGGCGGCTGCGCGCGGACCGCGCAGGGTCAATCCGCGGCGGACCATCACCGAACCGGTCGGGGCATAGATGTCGGTGCGCAGGATGCGCAGCACCGAGAAGATGAACAACCACAGCAGCAGCAGGAAGCCGGCGCGAGTGAGCTGCAGAACCAGTCCCTGCATGCTGCCCTCCGTTCTCCTGCCGTCATCTCAGCCTCGACGACGGGAAAACCGGGCCGACACCGGCAACGTCAAAGAATACTTGGACGCCGGTCCCCCAGAGGCCGAAGCCACCGGCCCGGCGTCCGCGCCGACCCCGGTGGATCTGACCTCAGTGAACCCGGACGACGATCTCGGAATGACCGACCCGGATCACGTCGCCGTCGGCGAGCTGCCATTCCTGGACCGGAGCGTTGTTGACGGTGGTGCCGTTGGTCGAGTTCAGATCGCTCAACAGCGCGATCTGCCCGTCCCAGCGGATCTCCAGATGCCGGCGTGAGACGCCGGTGTCGGGCAGCCGGAACTGCGCGTCCTGGCCGCGGCCGATGACATTGGCACCCTCGCGCAGCTGGTAGGTGCGGCCACTACCGTCGTCGAGCTGCAAGGTGACGATCGGGGAGGCCGGTGCGTACTCGCCGGGTCCGGGCTGCGGGTAACCGCCGTATCCGCCCTGGGCGGGCTGCCCGTAGTCGTACTCCCCGGCGGGTGCCGCCGGTGCCGGGTATCCGCCCTGGTCATAGCGGACCCCGGGATTTCCGTAGTCGGGCTGGCCGTAGTCCGGACGTCCGTAGCCGCCGCCGTACTGCGGCTGCTGGTAGCCCTGGTCCGGGTAGGCCGGTCGCTGCTCGGGACGCCCGTAGCCGGCCTCGTCATAACGGGGCGCCGGCCGGCCCTGGTTGTAGTCGTAATCGCCCTGCGGCGGTGGCGGGTAGCCCTGGCCGGGGGGCGGGCCGTACTGGGGCTGGCCGTAACCGGGCGGAGGCGCCTGGCGGTAGCCCTGGTCGTAGGGCGCGTTGTAGCCCTGAGGCGGCGGCCCCTGCTGATAGCCCTGCTGGTAGTAGCCGCCCTGGTCCGGGTAGGCCGGACGGGGCGGGTAGCCCTGATCCCCACCCTGCGGGTAACCCTGCTGGTAGCCCTGTTCCGGAGGGTAGGGGGCGCGCTGCTGCTCGGGGGAGGCCGGACGCGACTCCTCCTGCGGACGGCCGTACTCGTCGTAGTACTCGTCGCCGGGACGGCCCGGACCCTGGCCGTAAGGATTGTCGGTCATCGCTGGTGCTCCTGGTTCTGCGGTGTACGCCTGAGTCAATTCTGCTGGTCGGGCCGCCGGGGCGGACGGGCGGGGGTCTGTACGCGACTCCGGCGCCGGATTCACATCGGGGTTGACGGCCGCTCGGGCCCGGTACTGGCCGGTGTGCAGGGCTTCGGAATCCTCGAGCCGAACGACCACCGCGCCATAGGTCTGCCACCCCTGCTCCTGGATATATTCCTCCAGGTGCTCGGCGAAAGCGCCCATGGTCAGGTCGCGATCTGCGCTCAACTTCTGGAAGTCGGACACACTGAGGGTAATGAGGTACTCGTTGGGAACCAAGGACCTTCCGCCCGCGAGCGTCTGAACGCCGTCGGAAGCTTCCCGGCGTAGCAGTGCCTCCAACTCCGCGGGAACCACCGAGCCCCCGAAGACGCGGGCGAACGCATCGCCGACACCGTCTTCCAGCATGCGTTCGATGCGCTGAACCAGTCCCTTCTGGTTGCTCATCGACGCGACCCCACCTTCGTTTCACGGCGGTGCACCGCCTGTCTACATGGTATCGGCCGCGCACATCAGATCGGCGGCAGCTGAACTCGGAGAGCCTCATCACCGCAGGTCAACCGTCACGGTCACGGTTGGAGGACCGGCGCGCGACCGTGATACGCTCCCGGGGCGTTTCGGGCGAGTGGCGGAATGGCAGACGCGCTGGCTTCAGGTGCCAGTGTCCTTCGGGACGTGGGGGTTCAAGTCCCCCTTCGCCCACAGATCGACAAAGGTCACGACCCGCACGGGCCGTGACCTTTGTCGTTCCGGGGGTGTCGTTGGGGCGCGCTCAGCGCTTGAGCGGGCTGTAGAACACCAACCCGTTGCCCTTGTTGTCGTAGACGACGGCGCGACGCTCGTGGGCGTCGTCGTAGGGGCCCTTGATGACCCCGCCGCCGCTCTCCTCGATGGCTTTGGCCGCCGCGTCGACATCGGCGGTCTTGATCCCGACGACGACCTGGCCGGGGATCGGGTGGTCCACCGCCGTCGCGAGCGCCAGCGTGATCGAACCGCCGTCGATGGCCGCGTAGTGGGCTCCGTCGCGGAACTTCAGTGTCATGCCGAGCGTCTCGGTGTAGAACCGGATCGACTCGTCGAGGTCGTCGGTGGACAAGATGACCATCCGGACGTCGTAATCGCTCAAGGGTTGCCTCCTCTGGCTGGGTCATGCTCAGCGTAATGAGGTTTGCCGGCCGGACCCGACACCGTCCCCAGCGTTCTCCCGTAGCAAACACACGTTAATTGGGGCCGGCATCGTCCGGTGGCCGCGGTAACCAGCACCGAAGCGTCCGGCCGCCCACCGGTTCGGCCCCTTGGCCGCGGTGACGTCTGAGGTTTGCGAGATTGCTGAGGCAAGGACCCTTTTCGTTGTCAACAAAATGTACAAAAAGTGGATTGACGAGGTGTAACCGCATGCACATACTGTGCCGATGGAGGGGACTTACGGCGATCGAGAAGTTAGCGACAGCGAACTCGTCGATACCGTTCTGCGCGAACTTGACGAGTCGGCAGCCCGCTGGGAGGCCCTTCTCGCCGCAGCGGAAGCGGCCACCTACAGCGTCGATATGGGCGATATCCAAGCGACCGCCAACGCTGACGGCAAACTCATAGAGCTCACTCTTCACCCGGACGCGATGGTGATCTACACCCACACCGAACTCGCGGAGCGGCTCAACACCGCATTCGCGGCGCTTCGCGACGAGGCGCTGTACGACCACGAAGTCCGTTTCGGGGACGGCCTGCGATGAGCGGGGCGCTGACCGATAGGGAACCGTCGTGCCGCTGAACCTGTCGAACCGGGATCAGAATTCCGGGCATTTGTTTTACAACCGCCGGTTGCGAGCGGCGATCACCCGGTTCTCCGTACGAATGAAGCACGACGACCGCAAGCAGCAGGCCGCGCTGGCGCTCTCCGCGGTATTCGTCGTCGTGACCTGTGGGTGGATGGCACTGCTTGCGGCCATCAAGCCGGCCGGATTGGTCGGGCAGGCCGCGATTGTCGGCAACCGCGACACCGGGGCCGTTTTTGCCAGGGTGGACGGCCGACTGCACCCCGCCATGAACCTCACTTCAGCACGCCTGGTCACCGGCAGCTCCAACGCACCGGTGTGGGTGAAATCCGGTGAGATCGCCAAACACCCCACCGGACCGATGGTCGGCATTCCGGGCGTTGCCGATGAACTCAGCTTGTCCGCCAATCCGATGTCGGCATGGGCTGTGTGTGACACAACCGCGGCGCGCGGCGGCGGTTCGGGACCGACTGTGACCGCCATCGCCGGCCAGCTCTCGGGCAGCGGCCGGGCTGCACCGATGCGCGAGGACCAGGCACTGTTCGTCAGCCATCGCGGGGCCACCTATCTGGTGTGGAACGGTCGTCGAAGCCGAATCGACATCGCTGATCGCGCTGTCGTCTTCAATCTGGGCTTGGACCTGACACACACTCACCCGATCGAGGTCTCGACCGCACTCTTCGATGCGATGCCCGCCACCGAACCACTCGTCGTCCCGGCGGTTCCAGGGGCGGGAGGATCATCAGGATTACTGCCGGGCGCCGCCGTGGGAACGGTGCTTGCCACCCGCGACGCGACGGGATCGGTGAACAGGTTCTACGTCCTGCTCGCCAACGGAGTACAGCAGATAACACCGTTCGTCGCCGATCTGTTGCGTGCCGCCGACAGCCACGGGTCGACAGCGCCCCAGGTGATCGCTCCGGACACCCTGCTCCGATTGCGGGAGACCGAACAGTTGCGCGTCGATTTCTACCCCGCCGGTCGACTCGCTTTCATCGACACGGCAGCAAGCCCGGTCACCTGCGTCAGTTGGACCAAGGGAAGCACTGATCCTCGGGCGGAGGTAAAAGTACTCTCCGGTCGCGGACTTCCTTCCCCGGAGTCCGAAGACCGGAGGATCGTGGGACTCATCGGAACCGACCACGGACCGGATTCCGTTGAAGCACAACAAGCTTTGGTGTTGCCGAACGCCGCGAACTTCGTCGCCGCAACCACAGGCGGGGCCGTCGGCGATACCCGGGAAGGTCTTTTCTGGGTGTCCGCACAGGGTGTGCGATACGGAATCGATCGTGATCGGGCGACGCTGAGCGCCTTGGAAATCGACCCGGCTCGGGCAGTACAGGCGCCGTGGCCGATCCTGCGGATCTTTGCAGCAGGGCCGGCGATAGACCGCGATGATGCGCTACTGGAGCGCGACTCGATTGTGCCCGAGACACCCGGTCAAACGCTGCTGACCAACGAGGGGGGCTGATGTCGAAAAAGGGCTATGTCAGAGCGCCCAGGGCAACGACACCACCGATATACCCGCTAAGACTGGTTGTATCGCCACCGTTGTCGTTGCCGGAGCGGGAGCCTCGAAACATCGCGCTGATGATCGCTGCTCCGGCCCTGCTGGTTGGCATCCTGGGCACCCTCGTGGTCATGTACACATCGGGTGCGCGCTCGCTGCAGTCCGGATTCTTCCCGCTGATCGGCCTGGCGGGATTCGGAACCCTGATGTTCAGTGGCCGCTTCGGGCGGACCCGCCGGATCACCTGGGGTGAGCAGGAGAAGCAACGCAGGTCCTACCTGCGCCGCCTGGATGAAGACCGGGATGAGATCCAGCGCGCTACCGACTTGTTGCGCCGCAGCCAGGCGTTCGTGCACGCTGATCCGCAGACCCTCGACCGGTTGATCGGCGGCCCGCGGATGTGGGAGCGGAGACCTGCCGACGCGGATTTCCTCGACGTCCGCATCGGTATCGGTGTGCAAGCCGTTGCGGACTCGGCCGTGTCACTGCAGTGGCCCGAAGTGCCGGTCGGAGAAGATCTCGAGCCGGTGACCGGGCGCGCGTTACGGGACTTCATGCTGGAGCAGACCAGGATCCGGGCCATGGCGAAGGTGATCAGCCTGCGTTCACAACCCGGATTCAGTTTTGTCGGCCCCGACGGGTCAGAGCTTCAGGCACTCACCCGCTCGATTCTGTGTTCATTGGCGGTTCACCACGGTCCGGCCGACCTGAAACTGATGGTGGTGACCCGACATCCGGAACAGTGGGACTGGCTGCTGTGGCTACCGCACAATCAACACGACGACCTTGTCGACGCCGGCGGTCCGCGCAGGCTGATCTTCACTTCGCCGACTGAACTTGAACAGACCTTGGACGCCGAATTGCATCGCAAGGGACGAGGCCCGTGGATGCCGCCCAACGGGAGCAGCCCGACGACGACGTTATCGGCGGCGGAGTCCGGTGCCGTAGGCCTTGGGCCGCACTGGGTCATCGTCGACGATGCAACTGGCACGCCAGAGCAGTGGGAGACGGTCACGGGACAAAAGGGCATGGCTGGACTAACGGTGTTGCGAATGGCACCGCGTGCCGGCACCGGCGTCGGGTTCGGCACCGATGACCAGCGGTTCGAACTATGCGAGGGGCGGCTCACCCATGGTGAGGCCTTCTATGCGGTGGCGGACATGCTTACCCGGAGCGCAGCAGGCCGGTACACCCGGGCCATGGCGCGGTGGTCACCGGCGAGTGCGGGTCAGCCAGCGGAGCACGACGGCCAAGGCGCAGAGCTTCTGCGTGCCTTGGGGATCGACGATCCCCGCCGGCTCGACGTCGATCGGCTGTGGGCGTCGAGCCGGGGACGGGGTGATTCCCGCTGGGCGATGATTCCGGTCGGTGTGCGGCCAGGCGGGGAACTGCAGCACGTCATATTGCGGGCCAAGGACTTCGGCGGGTACGGATTCCACTCGGTCGTGGTCGGAACTTCAGGAGCGGGCAAGTCCGAGTACTTCCTGTCTTTGTGCAATGGGATAGCGTTGACCCACTCCCCTGAGACGTTCGTCGTGATATTCGTCGACATGAAGTTCGAGTCGGCAGCCCAAGACCTCGAAGGACTGCCACACGTTGCAGGCTCCCTGTCGAACCTCGGGAGCGATGATCGGCATCTTGCCGAGCGGATGCGCAAAGCCATCGACGGGGAGATCACCCGCCGATATCGGCTTTTCAAACAAGCCGGTGCGCGGGATGCCAACGAGTACGAAGAAATGAGGCTCGCTGGCCGCGACCTGGAACCGGTGCCGATCCTTCTGGTCATCATCGACGAATACCTCGAACTGTTTCATCACCATGCGGACTGGATTGATCTGGTGATTCACATCGGGCAGGAGGGACGAGGGTGCAATGTCTTCTTCACCCTCGGCGGTCAGCGCCTCGACCTGTCCTCGCTGAGCAAGGTGAAGAGCAACATCGCCTTTCGGGTCGCGTTGCGGGCTGAGACGGCAGAGGACTCCCGGGATGTCATCGGCAGCGATGCCGCACTGCATCTGCCCTCCAAGGAAAACGGCTATGCCTTGCTCAAGGTTGGTCCGCGCGACCTGGAACCATTCCGCTGCTTCTACGTATCAGCGCCCTTCGTGGTCCCCAAGCGTCAGACGGCTGCCGAATCCGTATCGCTGTCTTTCAACCGGCCCCGCCGATTGACCTGGGAGCATCAACCGCTCAGCGACGACGACAACAGGGCGCTGGCGGCCGCCGCCACAGAGGATGAACCCGACGAGTTTATCTATCACGCAGACGGATTCAAGAAGAAGAAGCTTCTGGATGTCATTCGAGATTCGTTGGCCGACCAACCGGTCCGACCCCCGCACCGGATATGGCTACCTCCGCTCGATGTCAGCGAATCGGCCGACGGGGTGGTCGAACGCTGGCGCGGCAAGCCGTGGTGGGTTGACTACGGGGAAAACCCCGGCCTGATGTTTCCGATAGGAATCGAGGACATCCCGGAGGACCACGATCAGCGGGTCCATGTGATCGACGCCGAAATGGACAACGTCATCGTCGTGGGAACCGCACAGCGGGGTAAATCGACGACGTTGATGTCACTGATCACCTCGGGAGCGCTGATGTATCGCCCGGAGCGCGTGGCGTTCTTCTGCATCGGGGCGGCACTGTTTCCCGTAGAGGAGATACCACACGTGGTCGGTGTGGTGAGCGTCAGCGACGCCGAAGGGATATCCCGCACGATCGCTACGGTTGAGGGAATCATCCAGTCAAGAGAGACGGCCTTCAAGCGCTATCAGACCGACATCGCCGAATTCCGGGAACGACGCTTCGGTGCGGCGCGAAGCTCCGGCACGGACCCGGATGACAGGTTCGGCGACGTGTTTCTGGTGATCGACAACTTCGCGGAGCTGTATGAGAAGAATCCGAGTGTGGGCGATCGCGCAATCGCGATCGCGCGGCAGGGACTTTCTTACGGTGTCCACATCGTCACCAGTGCCAGCGGATGGCTGGTCGGACAGAAGCAAGCACTCCTCAACGTCGCCAACGCCCGAATTCAACTTCGGCTGAGCAACCCGGACGAGACGCAGATGGGCACCGGTCTGGAACATCGCCGTGCAGCGCGGAACACTCTGGATCGGCCAGGTTTCGGCGTGACGCGGACGGGTCACGAATTACTGATCGCGGTACCCGAATTGCGCGGTGTGGACGGCGGGCGGATCCCGACTCGTGCGGTCGGGGCCGCAGTCGCCGACCGCACCGGAATCGGCCGACTCGAGACGCTGGCCAGGCTTCCCGAACGAGTCCCGCTGCACAACATCAGATCTGCATACCGGCCCGCAGATGAGTTCGACGTGCCGTTCGCGTTGGGCGAGAGCGGACTTCAGCCGATAGCGCTGCCGGCAAGACAGATCCCGCACCTGCTTGTTGTGGGTCGCCAAGGATGCGGCAAGACCAGCGCGCTGGCAGCAATCGGCCAGGCGGTGGCGGCAGGTTTGCCGCCCGAGCGGGCGCAGATCACCATCATCGATCCGAAGACCACTCTGATCGGCAGGATCTCCGGCCGCGCGGTGCGGGCATATGCCTACACCGCAGAGGACATCGACAGCACACTTGCCGAACTGGCGGAGATCATCGCCGATCGGTTGCCCCCGTCGGGATTGAGTCAGGAGGAGTTGCTCAGCCGGCCTGCCTGGGAGGGCCCGCACCACTTCCTGCTGATCGATGATGAGCAGGAACTGCGCCAGGGCGCAGCGATCGGGAAACAGGCCGCCACCGCGCCGCTGTGGAACCTGATTGAGCGCAGCCGCGAGACGGGCCTGCACGTCATCGCGGCGAGGTTGCCGGGGAACTGGGCCGGCGTCTCGGCGATGAACCCGTTCCTGCAGAAGCTCACCGGAGCTCGGACGCCCACGCTGTTCATGGACTGCGATCCCGCAGTGGTGAAGATCGCCGGCCGCACCAGCGCCGAGCAGCTTCCTCCGGGCCGGGGCCTGCTCGTCACCGCCGAAGGAGTGGTGGAGGGCGTCCTGGTAGGTATGCCGGATTAAAGCCAGGTGTCGGGTGTCGTCGCGGTGAGGAAGGCCTCGAGGTCGTCGCGCCATTGCGCCGGGGTGTTCTTGTCCGGTTCGATTCCGGTGTACTGACCGCGGTAGAACAGCAACGGGCGCGGTGTGACGCTGGGAATCTCCGACAGCGAATGCACGGCGCCGAACACCACGAAGTGATCACCACCGTCGTGCACCGACGCCACCGTGCAGTCGATGTGCGCCAGCGATCCGTCCAGCACCGGTGAACCGAGTTCGCTCTCGTGCCAATCGACGCCGGCGAACTTGTCCGGCTCCTTGGATCCGAAACGCGCGCACACCTCACGCTGGGCCTCGGCGAGGATGTTCACACAGAAATGCCCGCTGGTTTCGATCGCCTGCCAGGAACGCGACTGCTTTGTCGGGCAGAACAACACCAGCGGCGGGTCCAGCGACAGCGCGGCGAACGACTGACAGGCGAACCCGTTGGGCACGCCGTCATGCATGGTGGTGATGATGGTGATCCCGGTACAGAACTGACCCAGCACCTGACGGAATGCGCGGGCATCCACCGGTTCAGCGGACATGATGCTCAGTTGCCGCGGAATCCGACGGAGAAGTCATGCCCCCACAGGCTGACGGCCGTGCTCTCGCGGGCCACCCAGTCCGAATCGTCGACGTGCAGACCCTCACAGCCGAATTCGATGTCGAACCCGCCGGGGCTCTTGATGTAGAAGGACAGCATCTTGTCGTTCACATGACGCCCGAGTGTGGCCGACAGCGGCACCTTGCGACGCAGGGCGCGGTCCAGACAGAGTCCAACGTCGTCGCTGTTCTCCACTTCCATCATGATGTGAACGATTCCGCTGGGCGTCTGGGTGGGCAGCAGGGCGAGGCTGTGGTGACGCGGATTGCAGCCGAAGAACCGCAGCCAGGCCGGCGCTCCGTCCGCGGGTCGGCCGACCGCCTGGGGAGGCAGGCGCATCGAATCGCGCAACGTGAAGCCGAGCACATCGCGATAGAAGTGCAATCCCACGGCATCATCACGGGCGGACATCACGATATGGCCCAAACCCTGCTCAGCGGTGACGAACCGGTGGCCGTACGGGCTGACCACCCTTCGGTGTTCGAGAGCGGCGCCGCAGAACACTTCCAGCTGGTTTCCGGACGGGTCGTCGAAGACGATCATCTCGTCCACCCGGCGATCGGCGAGCTCGGCCGAGGTGGCCTCTTTGTAGGGCACGCCTTCGGCGTCCAGGGCGCTGCGAACATCTTGCACCGCAGCCGAATTCGCGCACTCCCAGCCCACGGCAGCCAGCCTGTCCTGATCACCGGGCAGGATCACCATCCGGGCGGGGAAATCGTCCATCCGCAGATACAGCGCACCAGGGATGGCGCCGACGCCTTCGACCATGCCGAGGACCTTGCACCCGAACTCCCGCCAGGCCGCGACGTCCGTCGATTCGATGCGCAGGTATCCCAACGAACTGATCGCCATCATTTCTCTCCCAGAAAGTCGATCGTCAGCTTGTTGAACTCGTCGAATTTCTCGACCTGTGCCCAGTGGCCGCACTGCCCGAAGACATGCAACTGGACCCGGGGAATCTGCTTGAGCGCGACGAGCGCACCGTCGAGCGGGTTGACGCGGTCCTCACGGCCCCAGATCAGCAGCACCGGCTGGCGTAACTTGTAGACGTCGCGCCACATCATGCCGAGTTCGAAGTCGGGCCCGGCGAAGGACTTGCCCATCGCGCGTGCGGCGGCCAGCGAGTCGGGCGCGCTGGCGATCGCGAAGCGCTCATCGATCAACTCGTCGGTGATCAGGTTCTGGTCGAAGACCATGATCCGCAGGAAGCGTTCCATGTTCTCCCGCGTAGGGTCGGCATTGAACCGGGCCAGCAGCTTGACGCCCTCGGTGGGATCCGGTGCGAACAGATTGACGCTCAGGCCGCCGGGCCCCATCAGCACCAGCCTTCCGGCCCGCTTGGGATTGTCCAGGGCGAATCGCACGGCAGTACCGCCGCCGAGTGAATTGCCGATCAGAGCAGCGCGTTCGATGCCGAGGTGATCGAACAGGGCGAGTACGGCCTGGGCGCTGTACCGGTTGTACTGCTCATGTTCGGTGTGTTTGTCAGAGTGCCCGTAACCCGGCTGGTCCATGGCGATGACGTGGAAGTGCTGGGCCAGTACCGCGATGTTGCGCCCGAAGTTCGACCAGCTCGAGGCACCAGGCCCGCCACCGTGCAGCAGCACCACGGTGGGGCCGACGCCGACGCCGGCCTCGTGGTAATGCAACCGCATGTCTCGGTCACCGGCGCGCACGTCGGCAAAGCGTGAGGTGGATTCGAAGGTCGCGTCCTGCTGGGACATCGGGTGATTAGACCATGGTGTCGCCGAGCGGCAGGCCGAACTGTTCGTTGCCGTACAGAACGTAGGCCCGCTCAGCGTCATTGGCGGCGTGCACGCGTCCGGCGTGCGCATCGCGCCAGAATCTCTGCAGGGGCTGGTCGTCGTTGAGCGCGGTGGCCCCGGATGCCTCGAAAAGCCGATCGATCGAGGCGATGGCGCGCTGGGTGGCGCGCACCTGGTCGCGGCGCGCCCGCGCCCGCAGCTCCATCGGGACCTCCTGGCCGGAGCACAGCAGCGCGTACTCCTCCTCGAGGTTGCCGCGCAGCTGACGCCAGGCCGCGTCGATATCGCTGGCGGCCTCGGCGACTCGGATCTTGGCGAACGGGTCGTCTTTGGCCTTCTCGCCGGCGAACGCCGCCCGCACCCGCTTGCCCTGATGTTCCACGTGGGCCGCGTAGGCGCCGTAGGCCATGCCGACGATGGGGCTCGAGATCGTCGTGGGATGCATCGTGCCCCAGGGCATCCGGTACACCGGTGCGGTGTTCACCTGCTGACCTCCGGCGGTGCCGTTGTTCATCGCGCCGTAGGACAGGAAGCGATGCCTCGGCACGAAGACGTCCTTGACGATCAGGGTGTTGCTACCCGTTCCCTTGAGTCCGACCACGTGCCAGTCGTCACGAATCTGGTAGTCGCCCAGAGGCATCAGGAAGCTGCCGAAATCGACCGGTTTGCCGTCCTTTATCACCGGGCCGCCGACGAAGGCCCAGGTCGCGTGATCGCAACCAGAGGACCACAGCCAGTTTCCGTTGACCAGATAGCCGCCGTCGACCACCTGTCCGGCACCCATGGGCGCGTAGGAGGAAGAGACCCTGACCGTCGGGTCGGAGCCCCAGACTTCGTCCTGGGCCTGCTGATCGAACTGGGCCAGGTGCCAGTTGTGCACGCCCAGGATGCCGCCGGCCCATCCGGTGGAACCGCAGGCGCTCGCGATCCGGCGAACGGCATCGAAGAACAGGTCCGGCTGGCATTGCAATCCGCCCCACTGCTCGGGTTGCAGCAGTTTGAAGAAACCGGCCTTGTCCAGATCTGAGACCGACTCTGGATCGAGCCGGCGCAGTTGCTCGGTCTTCGGAGCACGTTCGCGTAGCGACGGAAGGAGATCGTCGATCGCCGCAAGAACCGTCTGCGCGTCACGCTGTTGAATGGACGTCACTGAAGCCTCCCAGGGAGCGTTGCTTGATCCAGACTAGAACACGTTACGATTTGTGTCGAGAACAACGATTACTTAGCTGGTAGTACGACATATTGCGATTTCTGTAACGTGTTCTAATTTTAGGAAGGGGAATCGCCCGTGCCCGCCGCTGACAAATCGGCCTCCGTCGTCGTACACCTCGACGGCAATACCTACACGGTGCCCTGGCCGCGCGCGGCGAAACTCCTCGATGTTCTGCTCGCCGAGGGGATCGACGCCCCATTCTCCTGCCAGAAGGGTCACTGCGGCGCCTGCGCGGTGACCAAGGTCGCCGGGGAGGTCGAGATGGAGAATAACGAGGCCCTCGACGCCGAAGACCTGGCCGAAGGACTGATCCTGGCCTGCCAGGCCCGGCCGCTGTCGGACTCGATCGAGGTCGATTACGACGATTAGCGGCTCCCCAGCCCTACGCTCCCAGCCCCACGCTCCCCGCCCCACGCTCCCCGCCCCACGTGAAGCTATCTTCACTGCCGGCGCCTGGCGTGAAGATAACTTCACGTGGGGGGAGCGACCGGCGCGCTCGTGTTCAGCGGGGTAGGCCAAGCAGCCGTTCGCCGGCCATCGTCAGCAGGATCTGCTCAGTGCCCCCGGCGATCGTCAGACACCGGGTGTTGAGGAAGCTCACCACCGCCTTGTTCGACACCAGTCCGCCGCCGGCGGAGAGCTCCATCCGGAATTCCTCGAGGGCCTGCCGGTAGCGCACCCCGATGAGCTTGCGGGCACTGGCTTCGGCACCGGTGTCCTGGCCGCTGACCGCGAGCTGGGCGATGCGGTGGTCCAGCAGTGAACCGACCTGGGCTGCCAGTAGCAGCTCGCCGAGCCGGTCGGCGAGCGCGGGATCGATTCCCCGCTCGCGCAACGACTGCAGCATCTCCTCCATCGGATTGCCCAACGCGGTGCCCTGCGCCATGGCGACCCGTTCGCTGGCGAGCGTGGTGCGGGCCAGCCGCCAGCCGTCGTTGACCGCCCCGACGACGAGATCGTCAGGAACGAACACCTCATCGAGGAACACCTCGTTGAACAGTGATTCACCGGTGATCTCGCGCAGCGGCCGGATGTCCAGTCCGGGTGAGCGCATATCGACCAGGAAGTAGGTGATGCCCTTGTGCTTCGGTGCATCCTGATCGGTGCGGGCAAGGCAGACGCCCCAGTCGGCCTTGTGCGCCGCTGATGTCCAGACCTTCTGCCCGGTGAGTTTCCAACCACCCTCAGCCCGAACGGCTTTGGTGCGCAACGCCGCCAGATCCGAACCGGCCTCAGGCTCGCTGAACAACTGGCACCAGAACAACTCCCCGCGCAGGGTGGGCGGGACGAAGCGGTCGATCTGTGCGGGTGTCCCGCCTTCGAGGATGGTCGGCACGGCCCACCAGCCGATGACCAGATCGGGGCGTTCGACGCCGACGCGGCTCAGCTCGGCGTCTATGAGCAACTGCTCGGCAGGTGAGGCCGAGCGGCCGTAGGGCTTAGGCCAGTGCGGCGCCTGCAGCCCGGCGTCGGCCAGCGCCGCCTGACGCTTCTCGACGGGCAGCGCCGCGATCTCGGCAGCCGCCGCGGCGATCTCCGGTTGTAGATGCGCGACCGATTCCAGATCTATGTGAAGCTCGCGTCGCACCCCGCCGAGGGTGAGCTCGGTGACCCGGCGCAACCACCGGGACGCTCCGCCGAGGAACCGCGCATTGGCATACGCGCGCCGAAGGTAGAGGTGTGCATCGTGCTCCCAGGTGATCCCGATGCCGCCCAGAACCTGGATGCAGTCCTTGGCATTGGCCCTGGCCGCCTGGATACCGACGGCGCCGGCGATCGCCGCCGCGATCGAGAGCTGAGCGTCTTCGGCGCCGGCCGCCACCGCGCAGTCAGCCGCGGCAGCGGTGATCTGCTGGGACTGCAGCAGCATCTCGGCGCACATGTGTTTGACGGCCTGGAAGCTGCCGATCGGTTTGCCGAATTGTTCGCGGACCTTGGCGTATTCGGCGGCGGTCTGCAGTGCCCAGGCCGCTATACCGGCCGCCTCGGCGGACAGGATCGCAGCCGCCAGGTCGGTGAACCGGGCCCGCGAGACCGGCAGGCGGGTGGCGGAAACGGAATCCAGCGTGACCCGGGCCAGCGGGCGGGAGAAGTCTGCTGCCTCCAGCGAGTCGACCGTCACCCCCGGGTCAGCGGCGTCGACGAGGAACACCTGATCGCCGACGGGTAGCACCATCACGCCGGAGGGCAGCCCGCCCAGCACGAAATCGACCGAGCCCGAGACCGACCCGGACACTTCGCGCAGGTCGGCATCGAGCGCCACGCCTGCGGTGCACTCTCCAGTCGAAAGACCCTGCAGCACAGCAGTATCCGTCACGAGCAGGGTGGCGAGCGCGGTCGTTGCGACGGGGCCGGGCACCAGCGCCCTGGCCGCTTCCTCCACCATCGCGCACAGATCGGCGATCGTGCCGCCGGCTCCGCCGGCCTCCTCGGATACGGCCACGCCGAACAGGCCGAGTTCGGCCAGGCCGAGGTATGGCTGACGCCAGGCGTCGGAGTCACCGCGCTCGATGGCGCGGCAGGCGATGGTGGGTGCGGCGCCCGCGGCCCACTGGCGAACCAACTCACGCGCGGCGGATTGTTCGTCGGTGGCGGTGGACACCATGGCTCCTCGGGGGACTACTCAGGTCGGCAGAGCAATCCGGTTGACATCCTCCGGACTACTAGAACGTGTTCTAATAGTGCCAGTGGCGAAGCGTCAAGTCGACGGACATCACCGCAGCGCACGTCTCGTTTCGCCCCGCCGCTACGCGGAGAAGGAGGGGGTAACCCGCATGTCGACGCCCGGGGTCCAGCCGCGTGAGGTGATGCCGGTATCGGTGCTACCGGAAGCCGAGCTCGGATCGGAGGCCCAGCGGGAGCGCCGCAAGCGCATCCTCGACGCGACGCTGGCGATCGCCTCCAAGGGCGGTTACGAAGCGGTTCAGATGCGGGCGGTCGCCGAACGCGCCGATGTGGCCGTGGGCACGCTGTACCGCTACTTCCCGTCCAAGGTCCACCTGCTGGTCTCCGCGCTGGCCCGGGAGTTCGAGCGGATCGACGCCAAGACCGACCGGTCTCCCGTTGCCGGTGGAACCCCCTATCAGCGGCTGAGTTTCATGATCGGCAAGCTCAATCGCGCCATGCAGCGAAACCCGCTGTTCACCGAGGCGATGGCCCGCGCCTACGTCTTCGCCGACGCGTCGGCGGCCGGCGAGGTGGACCACGTCGAGAAGATCACCGACCGGATGTTCGCCTATGCGATGAGCGACGAGCCGACCGAGGACCAGTTCCACATCGCTCGGGTGATCTCGGATGTCTGGCTGTCCAACCTGCTGGCCTGGCTCACCCGCCGTGCCTCGGCCAGTGACGTGACCAAGCGGCTCGACCTGACGGTCCGGCTGCTGATCGGGGACGACGAAGGCTCGTAACGCCTGCCGGCCCTCCGCTACAGTTATTGGAAACGGTTTTCGTTTTCTCTTGAAGTTTGTCGGAGGGTTTGCGGTGCGAAGGGCCACACAGATCGCGGTCGTGGCGATGCTCCTCGCCGGTCCGACGGCCTGCGCGCGGGAGGCCGGTGGTCCGACGCCGACACCGGCACCCACGATTGTCGCCTCAACCGATGTGTGGGGCAGCATCGCCGAGGCGGTGGCCGGCGGCGACGCCAGGGTGACCTCGGTGATCAGCGGAACCCTTGATCCGCACTCCTTCGGGCCGGCACCGACCGCCGTCGCAGCTATCGAAGACGCCGCACTGGTGGTCTACAACGGCGGTGGCTACGACGCCTGGGTCGACGAGATACTCGCGAATCGTCCGGCGGTGGCCGCGGTGGACGCCTACTCCCTGCTCGACCGGGCCGCGGTCGGAGAAGGACAGCCGGCCAACGAACACGTCTTCTACGAGCTCAACACCGCCAAGGCGGTGGCGAACCGCATCGCCGAGCGGCTCGCCGCCGCCGATCCAGCCCATGCTTCGCAATACCGTTCCCGGGCAGCCGAATTCAGCCGCGGGGCCAACTCCACCCTCGAGAGGGAACACGCGATGCGGACGGCGTTTCCGGGCGCAGCGGTGGTGGCCACCGAACCCGTGGCGCACTATCTGCTGCTGGCCGCCGGACTCACGGACAAGACGCCCGTGGGTCTGACCAACGCCGTAGAGCAGGACACCGATCCGGCCCCGGCGGATATCGCCGAGATGCTCGATCTGCTGAGCACCCACCAGGTTGCGGCCCTGATCCTCAACGACCAGACCATGACCGGCGCCACCCGGCAGATCCGTGATGCCGCCGAACGGGCCGGGGTGCCGACTGTCGAGGTGACCGAGACCCTGCCCACGGGCGAGGATTACCTCAGCTGGCAGGCCGACACCGTCGACCGGCTCACCGCCGCTCTCCAGAAGAAGCGGTGAACCGTGACCACTGAGGTCGTGAAACTGACCGGGGCGAAACTGGCCTTCGGCGACCGGGTGTTGTGGGACCAACTCGATCTGACGGTGTCGGCCGGCGAGTTCATCGCGATCCTCGGACCCAACGGCACTGGTAAGACCTCACTGTTCAAAGTGCTGCTCGGACAGTTGCCGCTCAGTGCGGGTACTGCACTCATCGAGGGCCAGCCGGTAGGAGCCGGCAGCGAACGGATCGGCTACGTGCCGCAGCACCGCGCGGTCGATCGGGGCCTTGCTCTGCGGGGCCGCGATCTGGTGCGCCTCGGCGTCGATGGCCACCGCTGGGGGGTGGCGCCGTTGAGACGATCCGTTCGAGCCCGCCGGCGGGAGCAGGTGAACCGGGCGCTGGCACAGGTGCACGCCCTCAAGCTCGCCGCGGTTCCGGTCGGCGTGATGTCCGGTGGTGAACTTCAGCGGGTCCGGATCGCGCAGGCGCTGGCGAGCGACCCGGCGCTGCTGCTCTGCGACGAACCGCTGCTCAATTTGGACCCAGCCAATGCGCGTCTGGTCGCCCAACTTATCGATCGGCGCCGCCAAGCGGGGACCGCGGTCATGTTCGTCACCCACGAGGTGAACCCGGTACTCCCCTACGTCGACCGGGTGCTCTATCTGGTCAACGGTCACTGCAGGATCGGCACCGTCGCCGAGGTGATGACTTCGGAGACCCTCTCGGAGCTCTACCAGGCAGATATCCAGGTCGTACAAGTCGGAGACCGCTACGTGGTCGTCGGCGAGCACCTCGATCACTCCGGACATACGCACGGGCACACTCATGAATGACCGCGTGACGCATCTGTTGCACAACATGTTCTCGTTCGACCTCACCGCCGATCTGCTCAGCCGGGGATTCGTTCAGCAGGCCCTGATCGCCGCGGCACTGCTGGCCCTGTTGGCGGGTCTGATCGGCCCGTTCATCGTGATGCGCCAGATGTCGTTCGCCGTCCACGGATCCAGTGAACTGTCACTGACCGGAGCGGCCTTCGCCCTACTGACCGGGTTCAATGTCGGGATCGGCGCGTTGGTCGGAAGTGCCATCGCCGCAGTGCTTTTCGGATTCCTGGGCCAGCGCGCTCGGGAGAGGGACTCGGCGATCGGCGTCGTGCTGGCATTCGGTCTGGGCCTGGCGGTGTTGTTCATCCACCTCTACCCGGGAAGGACCGGCACAAGCTTTGCGCTCCTCACCGGTCAGATCGTCGGAGTCGGCTATTCCGGTCTCGCTCTGCTGATCGGCGTGGCCGTCCTCGTCGTGACGGTGCTGACGATCAGCTTCCGTCCGCTGCTGTTCGCCACCGCAGACCCGGAAGTGGCCGCTGCGCGCGGAGTGCCGGTCCGGGCACTGGGGATCGTCTTCGCCGCCCTGGTCGGCGTCACGGCGGCGCAGGGTGTGCAGATCGTCGGGGCACTTCTGGTGATGTCGCTGCTGATCACTCCGGCGGCCGCGGCCGCACGGGTGTTCAGTTCACCCGGGGCGACGATCGCGGCATCGGTGGTGTTCGCCGAGATAGCGGCGGTCGGCGGAATCGTGTTGTCGCTGGCTCCGGGAGTGCCGGTGTCGGTCTTCGTCACCGCCATCTCGTTCGCGATCTATCTGGTGTGCTGGGTGGTCAGCCGCCGTCATCACGATCCTGCTGCTGATTAACTTGACCCATGCCGACCGTCGATCTCAACGCTGATCTCGCCGAGGGTTACGGGGTCTGGGAACTCGGTGACGACGACGCGATGCTGGACATCGTCACCAGCGCCAACCTCGCCTGCGGCTTCCACGCCGGCAACCCGGTCGGTCTGGCGCGGACCTGTCGCACCGCCGCGCAGCGAGGAGTCCGAATCGGTGCGCAGGTTGGGTATTTCGACCTGGCCGGATTCGGACGCCGCCGGATCGAGGTCGACCCGGCCGAGCTCATCGCCGATGTGATCTATCAGATCGGCGCGATTCAGGCGCTGGCCCGCGCGGCGGGTTCGGCGCTCGGGTACGTCAAACCGCATGGGGCGCTGTACAACACGATCGTTGCCGACCGCGACCAGGCCCGGGCGGTTGCGCACGCCGTCCATACCGTTGACCCGGCGCTCCCGGTCCTGGGACTGGCAGGCTCGGTGTTCTTCGAGGAAGCCGCACGCATGGGCCTGCGCACCGTCGCCGAGGCATTCGCCGACCGGGCCTATCGGCCGGACGGCACGCTCCTGCCGCGCGGCGAGGCCGGTGCGGTGTTGCACGATCCCGGTGAGATAGCCCGGCGCGTTGTCACTATGGTCACCACCGGGCAGACCGCAGCCGTCGACGGCTCGGCAGTCCCCATCGAGGTCGAGTCGGTATGTGTGCACGGCGATTCACCGAGGGCGGTGCAGATCGCCACGGAGGTGCGCCGTCAACTGTTGGACGCCGGTATCGACGTCGCGGCCTTCATCTGATGCGGCTCAAACTGGGCCGCCCCGATATCGGCGCCTACCGGGACCGCTTCGACCTCCCGGGTGCACCGACCGGAGCCGAACCGACCGTGATGTGGATGGGTGTTTCCACCCTGCTTGTGCAGGACGGTTCCACCGCACTGTTGACGGACGGGTTCTTTTCCCGGCCTGGACTGGTTGAGGTCGGTTTCGGCCGGATCCATCCGGCGCTGCCGCGGATCGAGGAGTCGCTGCGACGGGCCGGAATCGATCGACTGACCGCGGTGCTGCCGGTGCACACCCATTACGACCATGTGCTTGACAGCGCGGTGGTGGCAGAATGCACGGGTGCCGTGATGGCAGGAGGCGAGTCGGCCGCGAATGTCGCTCGAGGGCAGGGACTTTCGGCCGAGCGCATCGTGGTGGCGGAACCCGGAGTGGAGATGGCGTTCGGCTCCTTCGATGTCATCCTGGTCGAATCGCAGCACTGCCCGCCGGATCGCTTCCCCGGCACCATCACCGAGCCGCTGGTGCCGCCCGCCAAGACTTCCGCCTACCGATGCGGTGAAGCCTGGTCGACGCTGATTCAGCACCGGCCGACCGGCAAGAGAGTGCTGATCCAGGGCAGCGCCGGGTTCCGTCCCGGAGCGCTCGCGGGCCGGCAGGCAGGGGTCGCCTATCTCGGGGTCGGTCAGCTCGGCGTTCAGCCGCGCGACTACATCGAGCAGTACTGGACCGAGACCGTGCGCGCGGTCGGCGCCCGACGGGTGGTGCTGATCCACTGGGACGACTTCTTCCGCCCGCTGACCGAACCGGTCCGCGCGCTGCCCTACGCCGCCGACGATCTCGACGTCACGATGCGCGTGTTCGGCGCACTTGCCGAAAGGGATGGTGTGGCGCTGCATCTGCCTGAGTTCTGGCAGCGCGCGGATCCCTGGGCCGGGTTCTAAGCGGCAGAACAGTCAGTGCCGACGCTGACGGGCGACCTCGGCCAGCACAACGCCCGCGGCGACCGCGGCGTTGAGCGACTCGGCGGGGCCGGCCATCGGGATGGACACCACCTGGTCGCAGTTCTCCCGCACCAGACGGGACAGCCCTTTGCCCTCCGAACCCACCACGATGCAGACCGGTCCGGTGCCGTCGAACTCGTCGAGGGTGGTGTCGCCGTCGGCGTCGAGACCGACGATGAGCACACCCGCGCCTGACCAGTCCTTGAGTGTGCGGTTGAGGTTGGTGGCGCGCGCAACCGGAACCCGGGCGGCGGCCCCGGCACTGGTGCGCCAGGCCACTGCGGTGACCGAGGCCGAGCGGCGTTGCGGGATCACCACACCCTGGCCGGCGAACGCAGCCACCGAGCGAACGATCGCTCCGAGGTTGCGCGGGTCGGAGATGTTGTCGAGTGCCACCAGTAACGCGGGTTGAACATCAGAGGTCGCCGAGGCCAGCAGATCGTCCGGGTGGGCGTAGGCGTAGGGCGGCACCTGCAAGGCGATGCCTTGATGTAAACCGTTGGCGCTCAAACGGTCCAAGTCGGTGCGGGGCACCTCGAGGATCGGGATGCCGCGGTCCGCCGCCAGCGTCACCGACTCGGTCAGCCGCTCGTCGGCCTCAGTGCCGAGCGCGATGTAGAGCGCGTTGGCCGGCGCCTCGGCACGCAGGCATTCCAGCACCGGGTTGCGGCCCAGTACCGTCTCGGTCTCGTCGCTCGGCTTCCCGGCGGGTTTCCCGGCGGCCTTGCGGGCCTTGGCAGCGGCCTTGCGGGCTGCCGGATGTCCGGGCCGCAGATGGGCGGGCGGGGTGGCGCCACGGCCTTCGAGTCCGCGCCGGCGCACACCGCCGGAGCCGACCTGCGGACCCTTCTTGGTGCCTTCCTTGCGGATCGCGCCCCGGCGCTTGGAGTTGCCGGCCATCAGGATCCGTCTTGCCCGAGCAGCGCCCACTGCGGGCCCTCGGCGGTATCGGTCACGTCGATGCCGGCGTTCTTGAGCCGGTCGCGGATCTCGTCGGCCTGAGACCAGTCGCGGTCCTGCCGGGCGGTGTCACGGCGCTGAAGTTCGGCTCGCACCAGCACGTCGACCGCGGCCAGAGCCGCCGCGGTCTCGTCGCGGGTCTCCCAGCGTTCGTCGAGGGGATCGCAACCGAGGATGCCCATCATCGCCCGGATCTGGCCGGCCTTGGCCAGCGCCGTCTCGTGGTCGCCTGCCTCGAGTGCCCGGTTGCCATCGGCCCGGGCGGCGTGCACCTCGGCCAATGCGGCCGGCACCGCGAGATCGTCATCGAGGGCGGCGGCGAACCTCTCCGTCCACGTCGTCGGCTCGACCGCACCCACCCGGGTCCGCACCCGGTGCAGGAATTCCTCGATGCCGGTGTAGGCCTTCGCGGCGTCCTGTAGTGCGGTCTCGGTGAACTCGAGCATCGACCGGTAGTGCGCGCTGCCGAGGTAGTAGCGCAGCTCCGCCGGACGAACCCGCTGCAGCACCGCGGGAATCGACAGGACGTTGCCCAGCGACTTGCTCATCTTCTCCCCACCCATGGTGACCCAGCCGTTGTGCAGCCAGAACTGGGCGAAACCGTCGCCCGCGGCACGGGCCTGGGCGATCTCGTTCTCATGGTGTGGAAAGACCAGATCCATTCCGCCGCAATGGATGTCGAATTCGGGGCCGAGGTACTCGTGAGCCATGGCCACGCATTCCGAATGCCAGCCGGGCCGGCCGGGACCCCAGGGCGTCGGCCAGGACGGCTCGCCGGGTTTGGCGCCCTTCCACAACGTGAAGTCGCGCTGATCGCGCTTGCCGGTGCCCAGCCCCTCACCCTGGTGGACATCGTCGATGCGGTGGCCGGACAGCTTGCCGTAATCCGGGAAGCTCAGCACGTCGAAGTAAACGTCACCATCGCCTTCCCGAACGGAGGGGTACGCATGGCCTCTTTCGATGAGGCGTTCGATGAGTTCGATGATCTGGGTGATGTGCCCGGTCGCGCGGGGTTCGGCCGACGGAGGCAGTACCCCGAGTGCGTCGTAGGCCGACGAGAACGCACGCTCATGGGTGGCGGCCCACTCCCACCACGGCCGGCCGGCCTCGGCGGCCTTGGTGAGGATCTTGTCGTCGATGTCGGTGACGTTGCGGATGAACGCCACGTCGTATCCCTTGGCCATCAGCCAGCGCCGCAGGACATCGAAAGCGACCCCGCTGCGCACATGCCCGATGTGCGGCTGGCTCTGCACGGTCGCACCGCACAGATAGATCGAGACGTGCCCAGGTCGCAACGGCACCAGTTCGCGCACCTCACCGGTGTAGGTGTCGTGCAAGCGGAGGCCGGTGGTCACGACCTGGCAGCTTACCGGGAGCGTTCGAGGACCAAGGCGGTGGCGACGGCAGCCATCCCCTCGCCACGGCCGGTCAGCCCGAGGCCGTCGGTGGTGGTGGCCGACACCGACACCGGCGCGCCGAGAAGATCGGACAGCACGCGCTGGGCCTCTTCCCGGCGCGGCCCGATCTTCGGCCGGTTGGTGATGACCTGAACCGCGGCGTTGCCGACCGTGAATCCGGCCTGGGTCAGTAGATCCCGGACATGGGTGAGCATTTGCGCACCGGTGACACCGCGCCACTGGGGTTGGTCGACCCCGAACACCGAACCCAGATCTCCGAGGCCGGCTGCGGACAGCAGGGCATCGCACAGTGCATGCACCGCGACGTCGCCGTCGGAGTGACCCGAGCACCCGTCGGCGGAATCGAAGTGCAGGCCCAGCAGCCAACACGGCCGCCCGGCTTCGATGGGATGCACGTCGGTTCCGATGCCGACCCGTGGCGGCGTCATGACTCAAGCACCGCGAGGGCCAGCCGCAGGTCCAGTGGTGTGGTGACTTTGAACGCGAGCGGGTCGCCGGCCACCGTGTGCACCGGCACGCCGAGGTTCTCCACCAGTGAAGCGTCATCGGTCACGCTTGCGTTCTGCTGATAGGCGCGCCGCAACAGCGCGGTTTCGAATCCCTGCGGAGTCTGCACCGCGCGAAGACCGGCACGCTCCGGGGTTCCCAGCACCGCACCGTTGGCATCGACGGCCTTTATGGTGTCGGCCACCGGCAGCACCGGGATCACCGCGCGCAGTCCCGCCTCCAGCGCGGCTACGACTCGTTGGATCTGATCGAGTGGTGTCAACGGCCGGGCGGCGTCGTGGACGAGGATGAAATCCGGCTCGCCGACGGCCGCCAGGGCCGACCGGACGCTGTCCGGGCGCTGTGCACCCCCGACGACGACGGATGCGCGCCCGGCCAGCAGGGACTCGGTGTCGGCGAGCAGATCCTCGGGCACGGCGACCGTCACGCTGTCGACTACTCCGGAGGCCAGCAGGCCGTCCACCGCGTGCTCGAGCATGCTTCGTCCGCCCAGTTCGACGAAGGCCTTGGGTATTCCGGCGCCGAGTCGCTCACCGGATCCGGCCGCCGGAACGATCGCGACCGTTCTCGACATACATCGCCCCAGGATCTACTGGCCCAGCGGCATTCAAGAAGCGGCGGCCAGAACCTCGTCGAGGATGATCGAGGCCTTCGCGTCATCGGTGTTCTCGGCCAGGGCCAACTCGCCGACCAGGATCTGGCGAGCCTTGGCCAGCATCCGCTTCTCGCCGGCCGACAGGCCGCGCTCCTGGTCGCGACGCCACAGATCGCGAACGACCTCGGCCACCTTGTTCACGTCACCGGAGGCGAGCTTCTCGAGGTTGGCCTTGTAGCGGCGTGACCAGTTGGTGGGCTCCTCGGTGTGCGGAGCGCGCAGGACCTGGAAGACCTTGTCGAGACCTTCCTGGCCGACGACGTCGCGCACGCCGACATATTCGGCGTTGTCCGCGGGCACCCGAACGGTCAGATCACCCTGAGCCACCTTGAGGACGAGGTATTCCTTCTGTTCGCCCTTGATGGTCCGGGTTTCGATCGCTTCGATCAATGCAGCACCGTGATGCGGGTAAACAACGGTGTCTCCGACCTTGAAAATCATCAGATTCGAGCCCCTTTCGACCTCAATGTTAGCACGGAGCGGAACCCGATGTGGAACAACGGTGCAGGTCAGGGGCATCGTACGGGAACGCCGGGGGTTGACATCCCGGCAAATCCGTGCAGTGCGGCCTGAAATCGACCCCGGCAGGGCTTATTGATCAGCAGTTCAGCCGGTACCGGCCCCTGCGCTAGTGCAGGACCCGGTGACCTACTACTCTGCATAGTCGACACCGCGGTGGCCGTCATCATGCCGACCGCAAGGCCCAGCAGGAGGCTTGCCGTGACCAGCTTCAAGACCCGCGTCTTCGCCGCGACCGCCGGACTGGCCGTCTGCGGCGTGCTCCTGACCGGTTGCGGCGCGGGCCAGATCTCGCAGTCGGCCGACCAGCAGTCCGCGGTCAACGGCAACTCGGCCGACGTCAAGAACATCGCGCTGCGCAACGTCTACCTGCAGGCTGCGCAGTCCGGCGACTTCCTGCAACCGGGCCGGATCGTTCCGCTGCTGTTCGTGGCGGCAAACAATGCCATCACCTCGGCCGACAAGCTGGTCAGCATCACTTCCGACGTCGGCACGGTGGCGCTCAACGGCGACTCCGCGGTGCCGGGCGGCGGCGCCCTGGTGGCCGGCCCGGGCGGTGCCCCGGGAGAGACGGCCGGCACGGTCACTCCCCCCACCGCTGCAGTCACGCTCACCGAGCCAATCACCAACGGGCTGTCCTACAAATTCACCTTCAACTTCGAGAAGGCCGGATCGACCACCCTCGCCGTGCCGATCGCGGCTCCGGAGTCCGCCGAGCGCTAGTCCGCTGACACGGCGGTCCGGATGCCGGGAACTGTCACACCCACCGGCTAGCGTCGGCGTCGTGGCAAACGTTGGTTCGAGGGCGGGTTCGAAGGCGCGCGCGCAGTTTCGCTGTTCGGAGTGCCGCCATGTCACCGGTAAGTGGGTCGGGCGCTGCCCGGAGTGCGGGACATGGGGAACAGTCGAGGAGATCAGCACGCTGTCCTCGATCGGAGGCGCCCAGCAACGCACGACGACTCCGTCCACACCGGCCGTCCCGATCAGTTCGATCGACGCCGAGCGCACCCGGCACTTCCCCACCGGAGTCAGTGAACTCGACCGCGTTCTCGGCGGTGGTGTGGTCCCCGGATCGGTGAGCCTGCTCGCCGGTGACCCGGGGGTCGGAAAGTCCACCCTGCTGCTGGAGGTGGCGCATCGGTGGGCGCAGGCCGGCCGGCGTGCGCTCTACGTATCGGGCGAGGAGTCGGCCGGCCAGATCAGGATGCGCGCCGAGCGCACCGGCTGCAATCACGACGAGGTTTACCTGGCCGCGGAATCCGACGTGGCCACCGTCCTCGGCCATATCGAGGCGGTCGATCCGAGTCTGGTGATCGTCGACTCGGTGCAGACCATGAACGCCGGCGACGTCGACGGCGTCGTCGGCGGCGTCACTCAGGTTCGAGCTGTCACCTCCGCCCTGACCGCCGCCGCCAAGGCCAGCGGTGTGGCCATGGTGCTGGTCGGCCATGTGACCAAGGACGGGGCCATCGCCGGTCCTAGGTCACTGGAGCACCTGGTCGATGTCGTGCTCCATTTCGAGGGAGACCGCAACACTGCGATCCGGATGGTCCGAGGTGTGAAGAACCGATTCGGTGCCGCAGACGAAGTCGGATGTTTCCTGTTGCAGGACAGGGGAATCCAGTGCGTCGCCGACCCGTCCGGGTTGTTCCTCGATGAGCGTCCGGAACCCGTTCCCGGCACCGCGGTGACTGTGACACTGGACGGCAAACGTCCGCTGATCGGGGAAATCCAGGCTCTGCTGGCCAAGCCCGCCAGCCCCGCAGCGCCGCGGCGCGCCGCCGTCAGCGGCATCGATCAGTCCCGGGTGGCGATGATCAACGCGGTGCTGGAAAATCGGGCCAGTGTCCCGATCGGCGCGATGGACGTCTTTTTGTCGACCGTCGGTGGAATGCGATTGACCGACCCGTCCTGCGACCTTGCTGTCGCGATCTCATTGGCCTCGGCCTTCATCGGCAGCGCGCTGCCGGCCACGTTGGTGGTGATCGGAGAGGTCGGTCTGGCCGGTGATCTTCGCCGGGTCACCGGCATGGATCGGCGCCTTGCTGAAGCGGCCCGGCTCGGCTTCACCACTGCCCTGGTCCCGGCGGGTTCGGGAACGCCCCCGAAGGGCCTAAGGACGATGGAGGCGGCGACCATCGGTCAGGCGCTGCGCATGATGACCGATCTCACGCAGTCCACGCTGCGGCTGTTGTGAGGCCCCTGTTGTGAGGCCACAAGGCTGACGGCTCAGCCGGCCGGGGCGGGTGCGGGAGCCGGTTCGGGTTCACCGGCCGGCGCGGGGGCCGGTTCCGGTTCGCCGGCGGGGGGAGCCGGGGCTGCCGGGGGTGCGTCGGCGAGGATGAAAGGCACTGAAGCCGAACGCAGATTGCCGAGCTGGACCACCAGGTTGTAGGTGCCGGCGCCGATCGGCTCACGCGGCAGCGGGCACTGCGGCGCTGAACCCATGCCGGTCCAGGTCACCTCGGTGGTCACCTGCTCTCCGGGATTGAAGGTCTTGACCAGGGTCTCGTTTGACGGCGCGCAGTCCAGGTTCGACCACAGCCGGTTGTTGTCCAGTGAATACACGTAGGCGGCGAGCACGGCCGCACCAACATCGCGCTTGCAGGCGACGAGACCGATGTTGGTCACGATCATGGTGAACTTCGGCTGATCACCGAGCAGGTACTGGGGGGCATTGGTGACGCCCTTGACCGCCAGCGTGGAGTCCGGGCAGTCGTCCCCGGGCTGCAAGACCGGAGGCGGTTCGACCGCCTCTGTCGGCGTGGGGGTGGGAGCAGCGCTGGATTCAGCCGGCGGAATGACCGGGGTCTTGTTCGGCGGCTGGGCGATCTGGGTGTTCTCGTTCTTGGCGGCGTTCTTTGAATCCGATCCGCCGAACAGTGCGATAGCGCCACCCACCAGCAGGGCGATCACCAGGAGCGCGATGCCGAGCGCCAATCCCCTGCGCCGCCAGTAGATTTGCGGCGGCAGGGGTCCATGCGGTTCAAGATCCAGCACGATCTCACGGTAATCCCAGGTCACCGCTAGCCGTCCGACCCGAGTCGGCGTGTCGTTATTCGCCGATGTCGCCCAGGTGTTCGCGCAGCACTATCTGTCCATCGGCCAGCCGGTAGGTGACTCCGACGATCGCCAGTTCGCCGCGGCCCACCTGGTTGCTGATAGCGGTTGAACGCGTCAGCAACTGAGAGCCGGTCTCGATGACGTGCCGGGCCTCGAACTCGTCGACCCGGGTCAATCCCTCCCGGCGGCCCAGAAGCACGGACGGGGTGACGCGCTCCACCACGTCGCGAACGTACCCGCCGGGCACCGCACCCTGATCCAGCGCGTCGAGGGTCGCCTGGACCGCCCCACAGCTGTCGTGGCCGAGCACCACGACCAGCGGAACCTGGAGCACGGTGACCGCGTACTCGATGGAGCCCAGCACCGCCGAGTCGATGACGTGACCGGCGGTGCGCACCACGAACATGTCGCCGAGGCCCTGGTCGAAGATGATCTCCGCGGCCACCCGGCTGTCGGCACAGCCGAACACCACCGTCGACGGACGCTGGGCGACGGCAAGTCCGGCGCGGTGTTCGATGCTCTGGCTGGGGTGCTTGGGCCGGCCCGCGACGAACCGCTCGTTACCCTCCTTGAGTGCCTTCCACGCGGCGGCTGGAGTATTCGACATACCCGGCATTCTGCCCTGCCAGTGGTGTGCCCGGCCGATGAGCGTCCGGCATGCGGAACTGCTCGACTGGTACAGCCATGCGCGCCGCGACCTTCCCTGGCGCGTTTCCGGTGTCACGGCCTGGCAGATCATGGTCAGTGAGTTCATGTTGCAGCAGACCCCCGTCGCACGAGTGGCGCCGATCTGGATGGAATGGGTGACGCGGTGGCCCACGCCCTCGGCGACAGCCTCGGCCGGCGCCGCTGAAGTGCTTCGGGCCTGGGGCAAACTCGGCTATCCCCGCCGGGCGAAACGGCTTCACGAGTGTGCGACGGTGATCGCCGCCGACCACGGTGATGTGGTGCCCGACGACGTCGACGTGCTGCTGACGCTGCCCGGCGTCGGCGCCTACACCGCACGGGCGGTTGCATGTTTCGCCTACGGCTCGAGGGTTCCCGTCGTGGACACCAACGTGCGACGGGTCATCGCCCGCGCCGTTCACGGACGGGCCGATGCGGGGTCCCCGTCCGCTGTTCGAGACCTCGCCGATGCCGAAGCACTGCTGCCGGAAGGTGAAGCCGCAGCGACTTTTTCGGCGGCGCTGATGGAATTGGGCGCAGTCGTGTGTACGGCACGAGCGCCCAAGTGTGCGGTCTGTCCGCTCTCTTCGTGCGCCTGGCGGGCGGCCGGGTGTCCACCGGGTGATGGACCGCGGCGGCCCACCCAGACCTACGCCGGCACAGATCGCCAGGTTCGCGGCAAGTTGCTCGACGTGCTGCGTGGCAGCGCGGTTCCGGTACGGCGCGCACAACTCGACGTGGTGTGGCTCACCGACACCGCGCAGCGCGACCGGGCGCTGGATTCGCTGCTCGTCGACGGGTTGGTGGAACAGACGGCCGACGGACGCTTTGCGTTGGCGGGCGAAGGCGAGCCTTAAAGCTCGCCGAGGAACTCCTCGACGACCTCGCGGTAACGCTCCGGGGCGTCGTCGTGTACCAGGTGACCGGCCCCGAGGACTCGTACGTAAGTCGTAGGGCCACTGGCGATTTCGCGCATCCTCTCCATCTGCCCGGGTGGAGCGACCGAGTCGCCGGCCTCGATCAGCAGCACCGGCGCCCGCACGGCCTGCCACTGTGTCCAGAAGTCGCGTGTCCCCCACTCCCCCGCGATCGCGATCCAGCGCTCGGGGTGGCCGTGAAGCCGCCAGCCGGTCTCGGTGCGGTCGAAGGCCTCCAGGAAGTAACGCCCCGCCACCGGCCCGAACTCGGCGAGAACCGCTTCGGCGGAATCGAATTCGACCGGCAGCGAATGTAACCAGGGCTCCCACGCGCCCACGGTGCGACCGACGAAGTCCGGCGCCATGTCCTCGACCACCACAGCCGCGACCAATTCCGGGCGTTCGGCGGCCAGGCACCAGGAGTGCAGGGCACCCATCGAATGGCCGATCAGCACCGCCGGCACTCCCAGGGACTCCACTGCCGCGCCGAGTTCGGCGACGAACTTCTCTGTGCTGATCCGATCGGAATCGTCCTGCCGGCCCCGATGCCAGGGCGCGTCGTAGGTGTGCACCGCGCCGAGCCGGGTAAGCCACGGCAGCTGGCGAGCCCAGGTGCTGCCGCGGCCCATCAGGCCGTGCACCAGTACCAGCGGGCGCCCGGTGCCGCCGCGGTAGGTCAGCGCTGCGGAACTCACCGTCTCATCTTGCCGGTAACCTGGCGCCATGACCGTTGTGAAGATCAACGCAATCGAGGTACCCGCGGGCGCCGGCCCGGAACTGGAGAAGCGGTTCGGCAACCGCGCCCACGCCGTCGACAAACAGCCCGGGTTCCTGGGATTCCAGCTGCTTCGGCCGGTCAAGGGCGACAACCGCTACTTCGTGGTGACCAAGTGGGAGTCCGAGGAGGCCTTCCAGGCCTGGGTCAGCGGCCCGGCGGTCCATGCCCACGCAGGTGAGCGGGCAAATCCGGTGTCCACCGGCGCTCAACTGCTCGAGTTCGAGGTCGTGCTCGACGTTGCCGGCCCCAACCCCGAGGGGTAGCACCCGCCGCGGTGTCCGGCGTGCGTTGGCGCTGGCCGCTGCGATCGCATCGGCGTCGACTCTGGTCACCGGCTGCGCCCAGCCCGGTGCCCCGGCGGCCAATTCCGGCGTGCGCATCGAGACCAACACCCCGCAGGGTGTGCGCGCCCAGCAGGTGATGGACATGCTCAACTCCGACTGGCCGATCGGAACGCAGAGCATTGCGACCCTTGCCGCACCGGACATGATCGAGCCGATCACAGCCACCATGGATTCGTTGTGGTGGGACCGCCCCTACACGCTGACGGGTGCCGAGGTGGGCGCCGGCTGGGCACGGCTTCATCTGATCAGTTCGTTCGGCGCGCGTCAGGAAATCGACCTGCACACCAACGACCAGACCTGGGTCAACCGACTGACCGTCACGACCCAGAAACCGAAGATCGAATCGTGGCAGGATGTCGACGCAGCTCTCAGCCAGACCGGTGCCCGCTACTCCTACATGGTGTCGAAGGTGAACAACGGCCGCTGCGAAAAGATCGCCGGCACAAACACTTCCGAGTCCCTGCCGCTGGCTTCGATATTCAAGACCTACGTGTTGTTCGCAGTCGAGCGTGCGGTGCTGGCCGGTCAGGTGCACTGGGACGACCCGCTCATCATCACCAGCGAGGCCAAGAAACTTGGTTCCTCCGGATTCGACAAACTGCCCCGGGGATCGACCATCACCGTTCGTCAGGCGGCCGGAAAGATGATCGCCACGAGTGACAACATGGCCACAGATCTGCTGATCGAAAGGGTCGGCATCGGCGCCGTCGAGCAGGCGCTGGTTGCTGCCGGACATCACGATCCTGCGAGCATGACGCCGTTCCCGACCATGAGGGAGATCTTCTCGATCGGGTGGGGCAATCCGGATGTCCGGACCCAGTGGAAAGCGGCCGACGATGCCGGGCGCATCGCCCTCCTGCGCGAAGCCAATTCACGCCCTTACGAGCCGGACCCCCAGCGCGCCCACTCCCCCGCGTCGGTTTACGGGGCCGAGTGGTACGGCAGTGCGGAGGACATCTGCCGGATTCACGCCGATTTGCAGAAGAACGCGGTCGGCGTCGCAAAACCGGTGCGGGCGATCATGTCGGAGATTCCCGGTATCGACCTGGACCGCGGCGAATGGCCCTATATCGGTGCCAAGGCCGGGAACCTGCCCGGTGACCTGACCTTCAGTTGGTACGCCGAGGACCGCACCGGTCAGGCCTGGGTGGTCAGTTTCCAGTTGAACTGGCCGCGGTATCACAGCCCGGCTGCCGGCGGCTGGGTGATGACGATCGTCAAGCAGGTGTTCGGGATGCTCCCGCGCTACCGCTGACACGAGAACGGGCGGCCACCATCAGGTGACCGCCCGTCCTCGTGTCTGGCGCTATTCCGTTGTGGCGCTGGCCAAGTCGGGCTGAGGAGTCTCCCGCTTGGGACCACCGCTGAAGGTGAACTTGGCGTTCTCCGTCGGGCCTTCGCCGTCCCAGTCTGCGACGTCGACGGTGACCAGCTGACCGGGGCCGACCTCCTCGAAGAGGATCTTCTCGCTCAGCACGTCCTCGATCTCGCGCTGGATGGTCCGGCGCAGCGGCCGGGCGCCCAGGACCGGGTCGAAGCCGCGCTTGGCCAGCAGCGCCTTGGCCGTGTCGGTGAGCTCCATCTCCATGTCCTTGGCCTTGAGCTGCTTGCCGACCCGTCCCACCATCAGGTCGACCATCTGGATGATCTCGTCCTGCGTGAGCTGGTGGAACACGATGATGTCGTCGATGCGGTTGAGGAACTCCGGCCGGAAGTGCTTCTTGAGTTCGTCGTGAACCTTCTGCTTCATCCGCTCGTAGTTGTTGTCCCCGCCGCCCTGGGTGAAGCCCAGGCCGACCGCCTTGGAGATGTCTGAGGTGCCCAGGTTCGAGGTGAAGATCAGCACGGTGTTCTTGAAGTCCACCGTGCGACCCTGACCGTCGGTGAGACGGCCGTCCTCGAGAACCTGCAACAGGGTGTTGTAGATCTCCTGGTGCGCCTTCTCGATCTCGTCGAACAGCACCACCGAGAACGGCTTGCGCCGCACCTTCTCGGTGAGCTGGCCGCCCTCCTCGTAACCGACGTACCCGGGGGGTGCGCCGAACAGCCGCGAGGCGGTGAAGCGGTCGTGGAACTCGCCCATATCGATCTGGATGAGTGCGTCGTCGTCACCGAAGAGGAACTCCGCCAGTGCCTTGGAGAGCTCGGTCTTACCGACGCCCGATGGGCCGGCGAAGATGAACGAGCCCGACGGCCGCTTGGGATCCTTCAGGCCGGCACGGGTGCGCCGGATGGCCTTGGAGACAGCCTTGACGGCGTCCTCCTGCCCGATGATCCGCTTGTGCAGCTCGTCCTCCATGCGCAGCAGCCGAGTGGTCTCCTCCTCGGTCAGCTTGAACACCGGGATACCGGTCCAGTTACCCAGAACCTCGGCGATCTGCTCGTCATCAACCTCCGATACGACGTCGAGATCACCTGCGCGCCACTGCTTTTCGCGTTCGGCGCGCTGGGCGACCAGAGTCTTCTCGTGGTCACGCAGTGATGCTGCCTTCTCGAAGTCCTGCGCGTCGATCGCGGACTCCTTCTTTCGGCGAGCATCGGCGATCTTCTCGTCGAACTCGCGCAGATCCGGGGGAGCGGTCATCCGGCGGATGCGCATCCGGGCACCGGCCTCGTCGATCAGGTCGATCGCCTTGTCCGGCAGGAAGCGGTCGTTGATGTAGCGGTCGGCCAGAGTGGCCGCAGCGACCAGTGCGGCGTCGGTGATCGACACCCGGTGGTGCGCCTCGTACCGGTCCCGCAGACCCTTGAGGATCTCGATGGTGTGCGCCACCGTCGGCTCGCCGACCTGGACCGGCTGGAACCGGCGCTCGAGTGCTGCGTCCTTCTCGATGTACTTGCGGTACTCGTCGAGGGTGGTCGCACCGATCGTCTGCAACTCGCCGCGGGCCAGCTTCGGCTTGAGGATCGACGCTGCGTCGATGGCGCCCTCGGCCGCACCGGCGCCGACCAGGGTGTGCAACTCGTCGATGAACAGGATGATGTCGCCGCGGGTGTTGATCTCCTTGAGCACCTTCTTGAGGCGCTCCTCGAAATCGCCGCGGTAACGGCTGCCGGCCACCAGCGAGCCGAGGTCGAGGGTGTAGAGCTGTTTGTCCTTGAGCGTCTCGGGCACCTCGCCGTTGACGATCGCCTGGGCCAGACCCTCGACCACGGCTGTTTTGCCGACACCGGGCTCACCGATCAGCACCGGGTTGTTCTTGGTGCGACGGCTCAGCACCTGCATGACCCGCTCGATTTCCTTCTCGCGGCCGATGACCGGGTCGAGCTTGCCCTCCATGGCGGCCGCGGTGAGGTTGCGGCCGAACTGGTCGAGGACCAGGGAGGTCGACGGGCTGCCGGACTCGCCGCCGCGCCCGCCGCTGCCGGCCTCGGCGGTCTCTTTGCCCTGGTAGCCGGACAGCAGCTGGATCACCTGCTGGCGAACCCGGGTGAGCTCGGCGCCCAGCTTGACCAGCACCTGGGCCGCCACGCCCTCGCCCTCGCGGATCAGGCCGAGCAGGATGTGCTCGGTGCCGATGTAGTTGTGGCCCAGCTGCAGCGCCTCGCGCAGCGACAACTCCAGCACCTTCTTGGCGCGCGGGGTGAAGGGGATGTGCCCGGAGGGCGCCTGCTGGCCCTGGCCGATGATCTCCTCGACCTGGGAGCGGACGCCTTCGAGTGAAATCCCAAGGGACTCAAGGGACTTGGCGGCAACGCCCTCGCCCTCGTGAATCAGGCCGAGCAGGATGTGCTCGGTGCCGATGTAGTTGTGGTTGAGCATCCGGGCTTCTTCCTGAGCCAGGACGACAACCCTGCGCGCGCGGTCGGTAAATCTCTCGAACATCGCCTGCTACCTGCTTCCCTCACCTGGGTGTCGCGACGTGCAGCGCGCACCTGATAGACCACTCTAATGGGCGGACCGGGGGAGTGTTCTCCCCTGTTCGGGGTACCCGCCCACAGGCGGTGGACACAGCAAGTCAACGCCGCGGGCGGCAAAACCCTTCCCGGTCGGGGCAGGCTTCGCGGGCAGCGAAAAATCAGCGGAAACCCCCAACCGGCGGCTCAACCGGCGGCTCAACTGGCGGCGTGGAAGGCCTCGATGATTTCGGCCGGAATCCGGCCCCGGGTCGACACCTTGTGACCGTTGCGGCGGGCCCATTCCCGGATGGCGGCACTCTGTTCCCGGTCGATCGAGGCCCGGCCGCGGCCCGAGGAGCCGCCCGGGCGGCCACGGCGGCGACCGCCGACGCGACGGCCGGCGTCGATCCACTGCTTGAAATCGTCGCGGATTTTCTTGGCATTCCTGGCCGAAAGGTCGATCTCGTAACTGACCCCGTCAATCGAGAATTCGACCGTTTCGTCGGCGGGTCCCTCGCCGTCGAAATCGTCGACGAGTGTGACGGTCACTTTTTTGGCCATGATTCCTCGGATTTTCCGGTTCGAGCGCATTCGATTAATTTCTCAAGGCCAATCTGCCATAACTTGGGACGGAAATACAACGCCATTTGAATCGGCGCAGTTCAGTTGCCGTGCCGCTTGACAATAGGGAACAAAACGGTCTCCCTAATTGACAGCCCGGTCAGCGCCATCAACAAGCGGTCAAGCCCCATTCCGGTTCCCGTGGTGGGCGGCATTCCGTATTCCATTGCCGCGAGAAAGTCCTCATCAAGCGCCATTGCCTCGTCATCGCCGGCAGCCGCCGCCCGGGCCTGGGCCTCGAATCGCTCCCGCTGAATGATCGGGTCGACCAGCTCGGAATACCCGGTGGCCAGCTCAAACCCCCGGACGTAGAGGTCCCATTTCTCGGTGACGCCGGCGATGCTGCGATGCGCCCGGGTCAGCGGAGTGGTTTCGACCGGGAAATCCTTGACAAATGTCGGGGCCGACAATAAGTCGCCAACGGTATGTTCCCAGAGTTCTTCCACGAGTTTTCCGTGGCCGTATCCGCGGTCACGCGGAATCTCTACGCCGAGCCGGTCGGCAATGCCGAGCAGGTAATCCGGTGGAGTTTCCGGTGTTATCTCCTCACCGAGGGCCGCCGACAGCGATGGGTACATTTGCAGCGATTGCCATTCCCCGTCGAGGTCGTAAACCGTGCCGTCGGCCAACGGCACCTGTCGTGTGCCGATTGCCTCGTCGGCCACTTCCTGGACGAGTTCTCGGATCATCAGAGCGGAATCGTCGTAAGTTCCCCATGCCTGATAAGTCTCGAGCATCGCGAATTCGGGGGAGTGAGTGGAATCAGCGCCCTCATTGCGGAAATTCCGGTTCAGTTCGAACACCTTCTCCAGGCCGCCGACGACGCAGCGCTTGAGGAACAGCTCCGGGGCGATCCGCAGGTAGAGATCGGCATCCAGGGCATTGGAATGGGTGATGAAGGGCCGGGCGGCGGCACCCCCGGCCAGAGTCTGCAGCATCGGCGTCTCGACCTCGAGGAACCCCCGTCGTTCCAGGCCGTTGCGCAGCGCCCGCACCACCGCGACGCGCTGGCGGGCCACCGCACGCGCCTGTGGCCGCACGATCAGGTCGACGTAGCGCTGACGGACCCGGGACTCCTCGTTCATCTCCTTGTGGGCCACCGGAAGGGGTCGCAGGGCCTTGGCCGCCATCTGCCAGGAATCGGCCAGCACGGACAGCTCACCGCGCCGTGAACTGATCACCTCGCCGCGGACGAAGACGATGTCGCCGAGATCGACATCCGACTTCCAGGCCTCCAGTTCGGCCTCTCCGACACCGGCCAGGCTGATCATCGCCTGCAGTTGGGTCCCGTCGCCCTCCTGCAGGGTGGCAAAACACAGCTTGCCGGAGTTGCGGGCGAAGACCACCCGCCCGGTGACACCCACCACCTGTCCGGTGCTGGTGTCGGCCGGGAGGTCCGGATGGGCGGAACGAACCTCGGCCAGGGAGTGGGTGCGCGCGACGGCGACCGGGTAGGGCTCGCGGCCCTCTGCCAGCAGCCGCTCCCGCTTGCCCTGCCGGATGCGGAACTGCTCGGGCAGGTCGGCGTTGTCCGGGTCGGACTGCTGCTGGCCGGGGTCGGCATCACTCACGGCGTGCCAGCTTAGAGGTCGTTCTCAGCGGCCGGGCTTGAGACGGCCGCGTTGGCCGTCCTGATTGCGCTCGAACACCAGCCGCAGACCGTCGAGAGTCAGGTGTTCGTCGTAGCGGGCCGGGGTGCTCAGGTCGGGCAGCAGCAGCGGTGCGGTGTGGCCGGTCGCGACAACCACGACGTCGCCCCCGGCGAACCCGTCAACATCGGCTCGGATCCGCGCCACCAACCCGTCGACCAGACCGGCGAATCCGAACACCGCGCCGGACTGCATGCATTCCACGGTGTTCTTGCCGATCACCGACCGCGGCCGGGTGAGTTCGACCCGTCGCAAGGCCGCTGAGCGGGCGGCCGCCGCATCCGAGGACACCTGTACGCCGGGAGCGATTGCACCGCCGAGGAATTCGCCCTTGGCCGAGACCACGTCGACACAGATCGACGAGCCGAAGTCGACCACGATCGCAGCCGCCTGGAACTTCGCGTAGGCGGCCAGGCAGTTGACGATCCGGTCCGCACCAACCTCTTTCGGATTGTCCACCAGCAGCGGAATACCGGTCCGCACCCCTGGTTCGATCAGCACATGCGGCACAGCGGGCCAGTACTGGCCGAGCATCACCCGCACCTCGTGCAACACCGAGGGCACCGTCGACAGTCCGGTCACGCCGGTGAGACGTTCGGAATCGTCGCCGATCAAGCCCTCGATGGTGAGTGCGAGCTCGTCGGCGGTGACCTCCGGCTCGGTGCGAATCCTCCAGTGCTGCACCACCTTCGCGTGGTCACCCGAACCGGACAGTAGACCCACGACTGTGTGGGTGTTGCGGACGTCAATGGCGAGCAGCATCAGTTCCGCCAGGGGATTTCGTGGTGGTCGGGCTCAGCGGCGAACTCGGCGCCCGGGAGGTCGATGGCGATGTTGTCCAGCAGGCGGGTTTTGCCCAGTCGGCCGGCGACCAGCAGCCGTGCCGGGCCGACCGCAGGGGTGGGTTCCAGACCCGGACCGCGCAGTTCGAGGTAGTCGACGGCAATCGCGGGAACCTCGTCGAGCACCGCCCGAGCCGCGTCGAGCACCGCCGCCGGGCCGCCGCCTGCCGCGTATGCGCCGGCCAACAAAGCCGCCGACAGTGCCCCGGCCTGCTCACGTTCTTCGGGGGAGAGGTAAACGTTTCGCGAGGACTTCGCCAAGCCGTCGGGCTCGCGGACAGTCGGAACTCCGACGATGCGGACGTCGACGTTGAGGTCGCTGACCATCTGCCGGATCAGCGTCAACTGCTGGTAATCCTTCTCTCCGAAGAAGGCGCGATCGGGTCCCACGATCTGCAGCAGTTTCAGGACCACGGTGAGCATTCCGGCGAAATGCGTCGGCCGAAAGGCCCCTTCGAGTTCATCGCCCAACGGTCCCGGATGGACGGTGGTGCGTGGTCCGTGCGGGTACATCGTGTTGGGGGTGGGGGTGAACGCCACCTCGACGCCTTCACCACCGAGCAGTTCGAGGTCGGCCTCCAAAGGGCGGGGGTAGGCGTCCAGATCCTCCCCGGCCCCGAACTGCAACGGATTGACGAATATGGACGCCACCACCACCGCGCCGGGCACCCGTTTCGCGGCGTGCACCAAGGCCAGGTGGCCCTCGTGCAGCGCACCCATCGTTGGAACCAGCATCACCCTCCGGCCGGTGTGGCGCAGCGCGCGGGTCACTTCCGAGACGGCGCGTGGGGTCGGGTACACGTTCAGTTCGCGGGCACTGAATTGTGGGGCTCTGGCTGTCATGGCGAACCGTCCAACACGGCGAAGACCTCCTGCGGGGCATGCGCGCGCTGCGCAGTTCTCAGCGAGTCGGCGCGGTAGGCGCGCGCCAGTTGCGGGTCGACGTCGTTCAGCGCTGCCAGATGTGCGGCGACGGCGTCGGCGTCACCGCGGGCCACCGGTCCGGTGAGCGCGGCCTGCCCGCGCTGCAGGGTGTTCTCCAGCGCCGCTCTGGCCAGCGGGGCCAGGATGCGTTCGGCGAGGCCGCCGGGGGAGTCGACGACCAGGTCCTGTCCGAGCAGTTCCTGACCGGAGAGGGCGGCACGCAACGCCTCGACGGCGTCGGCGACCAGGGTGACCATGTGGTTGCTGCCGTGGGCGAGCGCGGCGTGATAGAGGGTCCGGGCGTCTTCCCGGACCCGGAACGGCTCGCCGCCGATCTCCAGAACCAGCGACTGGGCGATCGCATATCCGGTCTCGTCGGCGGCGGTCACCCCGAAGCAGGTTTCGGAGAGTCGTTCGACGTCCTCGTCGGCGCCGGTGAAGGTCATCGCCGGGTGAATGGCCAGCGGTAGGCAGCCTTGTTCGGTCAGCGGGGCGAGCACCCCGACGCCGTTGGCCCCCGAGGTGTGCGCGACGATCGTGCCGCGGCGGACCGCCCCGGTGGCCGCCAGACCTTTGACCAACCCGGGAAGCTCGGCGTCCGGAACGGTGAGCAGCAGCAACTCGGCGCTGTCCGCGACCTCCGGGACGGCCAGGATCGGGGTCTCCGGCAGCCGGCGTTCGGTGAGCCGCCGCGATGCTGTCGAGATCGCGCTGCAGGCCACCACCACATGCTCGGCCCGTTCCAGCGCCATACCCAGTGCGGTTCCGACCCGCCCGCCGGCGATGATGCCGACTTTCAGCCGGGCCGGACGCAAGCCGTTGGGGGTCCCCACCTCGACGACCTCGCTGACTTCATGACTGTTCCGGTCCCGCGGCGCGGGTACCGGACGGATGCGAAAAGTCTATCGGTCAGTCCTCGCGGCGGCGCCGTCCGCCACCGCCGACCTGAGTATCGACCTGAAGTCGCGCCATCAGGTCGGCCACCGAATAGCCGCCGGTGTGCTGACCCTGGCTTTCCTCGGCGGGCTGCTCGATCGGCTCGGCCTCCGCACCGCGGTGACGACCGCGAAGCGCATCGGAATGGGTGCCCATGGCCGGCTCGGCGGGCTGCTCGGGCACCGAGTGCCGGCCCCGTCGCGGTTGGGTCTCCGGGGGCCGCCAGGGTGCGGTCGGCTGCGGGGGCGCGGCGGGCGGGCGCGGCGGCGGGGCCATCGCGGGGCCCGGCGGCGTTTCCTGGGGACGCCGGTGCGACGCCCCGTAGTCGGTCGGCTGGTAGACCGGGGTCTTCCAGACGGGCTCCGCCGGAGGTGGCGGCAGCGGCGCCTGGGCAACCGGCTCGGGGGCCGGCGCATGGGCCGGGGCTTCCTCGACGATGGTCTCCTCGACGATGGTCTCCTCGATGAGGGTCTCCTCGACGAGGGTCTCCTCGGCGACCTCGACGGTCTCCTCGCGGATCACCGCCGTGACCCGGCTGCTCTCAACCCGGCCCAGCTGCGCGGGCGGAGCCATCGCGACCCGATCCGATTCCAGTGCCGGACGCACGCCCAGGTCGGTGCCCAGCAGCGCTTCGAGGTGGGACCTCAGCGAGATCAGTTCGGCACGCAGAGCCGCCATCTCCTCGCTGGACTCCGAGCGCAGTTCCCGGGTCAGTTGCCGGCGCAGATGCGCCTCAACTCCCAGCTCATACTCTCGGCGGGCCGCGATCTCCCGGTCGAGCTGCAGGTCGTAGACGTATTTCATATCGCGGGCGCGGGCCTGGTCGAGCTCGCTCTGGCGGCGGTAGACCACGGATACGAAGGCCGCCAGCACGGCGGCCCAGAGCGACAGGATGACCGCCAGGCGCAGCAACTCCACCTTATTGGTGAAGACGATGGTTGAACTGGCCAGGATGGCCAGGACCAGCAGCGCAGTCAGCAGCAGCCAACCCGGCCTTCGACCGCTGCGCCGGTTTCTGCCGCCGCGCGGCGGGACGCTCATGGGGGTGACTGTACCGCTTGAAAACCCGTTGCCCGGCGCGACAAGCCCGCGCCGATTCCCGATTCGGGAGAACCCCTGCCGGGGTCTGACCGGCTGGGTTAGGATGAGCTAAGTTGGCAGATCAGGTCACGTTTGCCTATCGTTTCGTTACCTGTTGACACCGAAGAAGGACCACCGTTCACCGACGCACGGAGGTACCCGACGGGGCGCGGCGCCAGCCACAAACCTCCGGTTAACCGCCGCGCGAAGCATGTGAAGGGTCAGGTGTGTATGCCCACGAGTGTCGGGCTCTACAACCCCATCTATGAGCACGACGCCTGCGGCGTCGCGATGGTCGTCGACATGCACGGCCGCCGCAGCCGCGACATCGTCGACAAGGCCATCACCGCCCTGCTGAACCTCGAGCACCGCGGCGCGGCCGGCGCCGAGCAGAACAGTGGCGACGGTGCGGGCATCATGATCCAGGTTCCGGACAAGTTCCTGCGGGCGGTGTGCAAGGACGGGGAGGGCTTCGATCTCCCCGAAGAGGGTTCCTACGCAACCGGTATCGCCTTTCTGCCGCAGTCTTCCCGGGACGCGCAGCAGGCCGCTGAAGCCGTGGAGAAGATCGTCGAGGCCGAGGGTCTGACCGTATTGGGCTGGCGTGAGGTGCCGACCGACGAGTCCTCACTCGGAGCGTTGGCACGCGACGCGATGCCCACCTTCCGCCAGCTGTTCGTCGGCGGCGCCTCGGGTATGGAGCTGGAACGCCGGGCCTATGTCATCCGGAAGCGCGCCGAACACGAACTCGGCAACAAGGGCCCCGGTGTGGATGGCCCCGGTCGCGAGACCGTCTACTTTCCAAGCCTTTCCGGCAAGACCCTCATCTACAAGGGCATGCTGACCACCCCGCAGCTGAAGGCCTTCTATGTGGACCTTCAGGACGAGCGGATGGAGAGCGCACTGGGCATCGTGCACTCCCGGTTCTCGACGAACACCTTCCCGTCCTGGCCGCTTGCCCACCCGTTCCGCCGCATCGCGCACAACGGTGAGATCAACACCGTCACCGGAAATGAGAACTGGATGCGCGCCCGCGAGGCGCTGATCTCCACCGACGTCTTCGGAACCGATGTGGAGAAGATCTTCCCGGTCTGCACTCCCGGCGCCTCGGACAGCGCACGCTTCGACGAGGTGCTCGAGCTGCTGCACCTCGGCGGGCGCAGCCTGCCGCATGCGGTGCTGATGATGATCCCGGAGGCCTGGGAGCGCAACGAGGCGATGGATCCCGCCCGGCGCGCGTTCTACGCCTACCACGCCGCACTGATGGAGCCGTGGGACGGACCTGCTTCGGTGTGCTTCTCCGACGGCACCGTGGTCGGCGCCGTTCTCGATCGCAACGGCCTGCGGCCCTCGCGCATCTGGGTCACCGATGACGATCTGGTCGTGATGGCCTCCGAGGTGGGCGTGCTCGGTATCGACCCCGCCAAGGTGGTCAAGCGGATGCGTCTGCAGCCGGGCCGGATGTTCCTGGTGGACACCGCACAGGGCCGGATCATCGCCGACGAGGAGATCAAGGCCGAGCTGGCCGCCGAGCATCCCTACGCGCAGTGGCTCGAGGCCGAGCAGTTCCATCTCGACGACCTCCCCCAGGGCCCCTACATCCGGATGCCGCACCATCGGATCGTGTTGCGCCAGCAGGCTTTCGGCTACACCTACGAGGAACTCAACCTGCTGATCGCCCCGATGGCCCGCACCGGCGGCGAGGCGCTGGGCTCGATGGGGACCGATACGCCGATCGCGGTGCTGTCCGCCCGGCCGCGGATGCTCTTCGATTACTTCCAGCAGTTGTTCGCCCAGGTGACCAATCCGCCGTTGGACGCCATCCGCGAGGAAGTCGTGACGAGCATCGCGGCCACCCTCGGGCCGGAAGCCGATCTGCTCAACCCGACGCCGGAGTCCTGTCACCAGATCCTGTTGCCGGAGCCGATCCTGCGGAATCACGAGCTGGCCAAGCTGGTCAACCTCAATCCCGATGATGAGGTGCACGGCTACAAGCACGGCATGCGATCGGCGGTGATCAGCTGTCTGTATCCGGTGGCCAAGGGCGGTGTGGGTCTGCGCCGCGCGCTGGACGACATCCGTGCCGAGGCGACCAAGGCGATCGCCGACGGCGCGCGGATCCTGATTCTCTCCGACCGTGAGTCGAGCCCGACGATGGCGCCCATCCCGTCGCTGTTGTCCGTGGCCGCCGTCCACCACCATCTGGTGCGTGAGCGCACCCGGACCCAGGTCGGTCTGGTCGTCGAGGCCGGTGATGCCCGCGAGGTGCATCACATGGCGATGCTGGTCGGCTTCGGCGCCGGAGCAATCAACCCCTACATGGCCTTCGAGTCGATCGAGGACCTGATCAATCGCGATCTGCTGCAGGGCATCGACCGCGAGAAGGCTTTGAGCAACTACATCAAGGCCGCCGGAAAGGGTGTCCTGAAGGTGATGTCGAAGATGGGCATCTCCACGGTGGCCTCCTACACCGGCGCCCAGCTGTTCCAGGCGATCGGCATCTCCCAGCAGGTGCTCGATGAGTACTTCACCGGATTGAAGTGTCCGGTGGGCGGAATCGACCTCGATGACATCGCCGCCGACGTCGCGACTCGCCATCAGTTGGCCTACCTTGATCGCCCTGACGAGCGAGCCCACCGCGAACTCGAGGTGGGCGGGGAGTACCAGTGGCGCCGCGAGGGCGAGTACCACCTGTTCAATCCCGACACCGTCTTCAAACTGCAGCACTCGACCCGGACCGGTCAGTACTCGGTGTTCAAGGAGTACACGAACCTCGTCGACGATCAGAGTGAGCGCATCGCTTCGTTGCGCGGTCTGCTGAAGTTCCGCGACGGCGTACGCCCCGCGGTGCCGATCGAGGAGGTCGAGCCGGCCAGCGAGATCGTCAAGCGTTTCTCGACCGGTGCGATGAGCTACGGATCGATTTCCGCCGAAGCGCACGAGACCCTGGCGATCGCCATGAATCGTCTTGGTGCGCGGTCGAATTCGGGTGAAGGCGGCGAAGCGGTGACTCGCTTCGAACCCGATGCGAACGGTGACTGGCGGCGCAGCGCCATCAAGCAGGTGGCCTCCGGACGCTTCGGTGTCACCAGCCACTACCTGACGAACTGCACCGACATCCAGATCAAGATGGCCCAGGGCGCAAAACCGGGTGAGGGCGGGCAGCTGCCCGGCCACAAGGTCTATCCGTGGGTGGCCGAGGTCCGGCACTCGACACCCGGCGTGGGACTGATCTCCCCGCCGCCGCACCACGACATCTACTCGATTGAGGATCTGGCTCAGCTGATTCACGATCTGAAGAACGCCAACCCCGCGGCGCGTATCCACGTGAAGCTGGTCAGTGAGAACGGCGTCGGAACGGTCGCCGCCGGTGTCTCCAAGGCGCACGCCGATGTGGTGCTGATCTCCGGGCACGACGGCGGAACCGGAGCGTCTCCGCTCACCTCGCTCAAACACGCCGGAGCCCCTTGGGAACTCGGACTGGCCGAGACTCAGCAGACCCTGCTGCTCAACGGTCTGCGGGACCGGATCGTCGTGCAGGTCGACGGTCAGCTCAAGACCGGCCGCGATGTGGTGATCGCCGCATTGCTCGGCGCCGAGGAGTTCGGATTCGCCACCGCTCCGCTGGTGGTGTCGGGCTGCATCATGATGCGGGTCTGCCACCTCGACACCTGCCCGGTGGGGGTGGCCACCCAGAATCCGGTGCTGCGCGAGAGGTTCACCGGCAAGCCGGAATTCGTCGAGAACTTCTTCATGTTCATCGCCGAAGAGGTGCGGGAGCTGATGGCCAAGCTCGGCTTCCGGACGGTCAACGAGATGGTCGGCCAGGTCAACGCGCTCGACACCACCCGGGCGGCCGCGCACTGGAAGGCCCACAAGCTGGACCTGAGCCCGGTTCTGCACGAGGCCGATTCGGCCTTCATGAACCAGGATCTGTACTGCAGTTCGCGTCAGGACCACGGCCTGGACAAGGCGCTCGATCAGCAGCTGATCGCACAGTGCCGTGAAGCGCTGGACGCCAAGGCGCCCGTGCGATTCGCGATGAAGATCGCCAACACCAACCGCACGGTCGGCACCATGCTCGGTCACGAGGTGACCAAGGCCTACGGTGGCGACGGCCTCCCGGACGGAACCATCGACATCACCTTCGAGGGGTCGGCGGGCAACAGCTTCGGAGCCTTCGTCCCACGCGGCATCACCCTGCGGGTGTACGGCGACGCCAATGACTACGTCGGCAAGGGACTCTCCGGTGGACGGATCGTGCTGAGGCCTTCGGCCGGTGCGCCGGCCGGATACGTCGCCGAGGACAACATCATCGGCGGCAACGTCATCCTGTTCGGCGCCACCAGTGGCGAGGCGTTCATCCGCGGGACGGTGGGGGAGCGGTTCGCCGTCCGCAACTCCGGCGCGCACGCCGTCGTCGAAGGCGTCGGCGACCACGGCTGCGAGTACATGACCGGTGGCAAGGTCGTCATCCTGGGTCCCACCGGCCGCAACTTCGCGGCCGGGATGTCAGGTGGCGTCGCTTACGTCTACAACCCGCACGGCAGACTCGCCGACAATCTCAACTCCGAGATGGTGGAGCTCGAGGAGTTCGACGACAACGACGTCGAGTGGCTGTACGAAATCCTGACCGCGCATCAGCAGGCCACTGATTCGGCGGTGGCACAGCGGATCCTTGCCGACTGGCCGAGATCGATCGGTGACTTCGTGAAGGTGATGCCGCGCGATTACAAGCGCGTGCTGCAGGCCATCGCGGAGGCCGAGCGGACCGGCGCGGATGTGGACCAGGCGATCATGGAGGCTTCCCGTGGCTGATCCCAGCGGCTTTTTGAAGTACACCCATCGCGAGACCCCGACGCGCCGGCCGGTCCCGTTGCGGCTTCGCGACTGGAAAGAGGTCTACGAAAAATTTGAGAGTGAGACCCTCCAGCGCCAGGCATCGCGATGCATGGACTGTGGAATCCCGTTCTGCCACAACGGTTGTCCACTGGGAAACCTGATTCCGGAGTGGAACGACCTGGTGTACCGGGACCGTTGGCAGGATGCGATCGAGCGATTGCACGCCACCAACAATTTTCCGGAGTTCACTGGCCGGCTGTGCCCGGCGCCATGTGAGGCGTCCTGTGTGCTCGGTATCAACCAGGATCCGGTGACCATCAAGCAGGTCGAGGTCGAGATCATCGACAACGCCTGGGATCAGGAGTGGGTCACCCCCAATCCCCCGCATCTGCTGACCGGCAAGAGCGTCGCCGTCGTCGGATCCGGTCCGGCCGGCCTTGCCGCGGCCCAGCAGCTGACCCGGGCCGGCCACGACGTCACCGTTTTCGAGCGCGCCGATCGCATCGGCGGTCTGCTGCGCTACGGCATCCCCGAGTTCAAGATGGAGAAACGCCACATCGACCGGCGCCTCGAGCAGATGGAGGCCGAGGGCACCAGGTTCCGGCCCGGGGTGAACGTCGGCGTCGACATCACCGCCGAGCAGTTGCGCGATGACTTCGACGCGGTCGTGCTGGCCGGTGGTGCGACCGATTGGCGTGATCTGCCCATCCCGGGACGTGAGCTCGACGGCATCCACCAGGCGATGGAGTTCCTGCCCTGGGCCAACAAGGTTCAACAGGGCGACCCCGTTCTCGACGCGGACGGTCAGCCGCCGATCACGGCCAAGGACAAGCGGGTCATCATCATCGGTGGCGGCGATACCGGCGCGGACTGCCTGGGCACGTCATTGCGTCAGGGAGCGCGCAGCGTGCACCAGTTCGAGATCATGCCCCGGCCGCCGGGGGCCCGGGCCGACTCCACCCCGTGGCCGACCTACCCGCTGATGTTCCGGGTCTCCTCGGCGCACGAGGAGGGTGGCGAGCGGGTGTTCTCGGTCAACACCGAGCGCTTCGCCGGCACCGACGGCCGCGTCACCGGGCTGCGCGCACACGAGGTCGTCATGACCGGCGGCAAGTTCGAGAAGGTTGAGAACAGCGATTTCGAACTAGGCGCCGACCTGGTGCTGCTGGCGATGGGATTCGTCGGCCCGGAGCGGGCCGGCCTGCTCAGTGACCTCGGTGTCGAGGTGACCGACCGGGGCAATGTCGCTCGTAATGCGGAGTTCGAGACCTCGGTGCCGGGTGTCTTCGTGGCCGGGGATATGGGCCGAGGCCAGTCGCTGATCGTCTGGGCTATCGCCGAGGGGCGTGCCGCCGCGGCCGGGGTCGACCGTTACCTGATGGGCCATACGGCTTTGCCAGCACCCATCCGGCCGACCGCCGCACCGCAACGTTAGTCACACCAGCAACATTAATAACAGCTGAACTGGGTCGGCGCGCCTCTTGCGGATTGCGGCCCGATCACGCTCTAATTGCTGGAGTGGGTTGACTGTGCCGTACAGCCAGCCCCGGTTGCCAATGATGTCGACCACAGGAGAGATCCGTGTACCTCCCCCCGATAACGCGTTCCCGGGTCGCACGCATCGCCTTTTCGCTGCTTCGCCACCCGCGGAAGAACATGGAGTTCCCGGCCAAACACGAGCGGCTGATCACCGCGGCGGAATTGATGCGTTACGGGTTCTAACCCCGCCAGAGGCCACGCGGGGTTGCTAACCCCGCCAGAGGCCACGCGGGGTTGCTAACCCCGCCAGAGGCCCGAGCCGCGGATCGTCTCGGCGATCGCCTCGAGTACCCGCGCGTCGTGCGGCACCGGTAGATACACGATCGCCAGGTCGAGACCTTCGGCCCCCAGCGCGATGGTGTCCTCGATGACCGCCCGGTAGCCACGGTCCGGGTCGTACCTGATGTGCGCGGACAGCAGGATCTCCTTGGGATCGCGACCCACATCGGCGCAGTGCGCGGCCAGTACGTCGCGCTTGCGGGCGAACTCCTGCGCAGTGCCGCCCATGAAGTTCCAGTGCTGCGCGTACTTCGCGGTGATCCGCAACGTCCGCTTCTCGCCGCTGCCACCGATACAGATCGGTGGGTGCGGACGTTGCGGCCCCTTGGGTTCGTTGCGCGCCGCCTTCAGTCGGTAGAACCGACCGTCGAAGTCGGTGGTCTCCTGACTTAGCAAGCCGATCAAAACCTGACAGGCCTCCTCGAACCGATCGAAGCGGTCGGTCATGCCGCCGAGTTCGATGCCGTAGGCACCGGACTCCTCCTCATTCCAACCGGCACCGATGCCGAGTTCAAGCCGGCCTCCGGAGATGATGTCCAGCGCCGCAGCCATATTCGCCAACACCGTCGGATGGCGGTAATGGATTCCGGTGACCAGGGTGCCCACCCGCAGCCGGGTGGTCGCCTGAGCCAGCGCGGTCAGTGTGGTCCAGCCCTCCAGGCACGGTCCGGTCGAGTCGGAGAAGATCGGATAGAAGTGGTCGAAGGTCCAGCCGGACTCGAAGATCTCGATATCGTCGGCGGCCCGCCAGACCGACAACATGTCGGCCCAGGTGGTGTTCTGCGGGGCGGTTTTGAAAGCGAAGCGCACCGCATGACGCTACTGCGGCGGCACCCCGCCGGGCGGAGGTGGTGGCGAAACCGGTTCGGGCGCGGGTGGCGGAGGGGGCGGCGGGGGCGGAGGCGGCGGCGGGGAAGCTTCCGGAGCCGGCGGGGGAGCGGGCGCCAGGACCGGAACCGTGATCGGCGGCAGGCCGGGGATCTCGATTACGTTGAACTCAGGTGGGGCGCCATCCGGCGGCGGCGGGGGTGGCGGTTCGATAACGGTGTCCTCGGGTTCGCGAGAAACCGGTGGCGGTGCCGGCGCGATCCCGTTACTGGTGTTGATCGTGATGATCGAACCACGGAGCGCGGAGCCGGTCGGCGTCGTGCCGATGATCGATCCCGCTGCCGCCGTGCTGTTGATCGGTGTTGGTTGATCCGACACCTGGAAACCTGCGGCCTTGATTCGTTGTTTGGCAATCTCGAGGTTGAGTCCCGCAACATTCGGGACGCTGATGCCGGGTGCGCCGTTGACGTAGCGCGGATCAGTCGGCGGCATGGTGACCGGGCCGAACGAGCTTGCGATCGGGCTCATTGCCAGGAACCACGTCTGCGCCGGTGATGTTCCGCCATAAAGGTTTCCGCCGCCGCCGCACTTCCGAAGAGGGAACGCGCACAGGGCCGCCGGCTTCGGCGAGTCGTCGAAGACGTAGCTGGCGGCGGCCAGCTGGTTGGTGTAGCCGAGGAACCCCGACGAGCGATGGGACTCGGTGGTACCGGTCTTGCCGGCCATCGGGAGACCCCAGCCGACCGAACCCGCCGCAGCGGCCGCCGTTCCTATCGTGGTGTCCTTGGCAAGGGCGTTGGACAGTGTGTTCGCCAATCCCTCGGGCACGGCCTGCTCGCACTTGGCGGTGGGAATGCTCACCTCCTTGCCGTGCCGGTCGAGGACCTTGTCGATCGGGGTGGGCGGACACCAGACTCCCCCGGATGCCAGGGTCGCGGCGACGTTGGACAACTCCAGCGGGTTCACCTCGAAGGGCCCGAGCGTGAAGGACCCGATGTTGGACCGTTTGATGTAGTCGGCGAGACTCTCGTCGCTCTTCGGCTCGTAGGCCCGCGCGGTGCCGGGTTCGGCGTAGGAGCGCAGCCCCAGGCGCACCGCCATGTCGACGGCACGCCCCACTCCAACCTGCTGAATCAGCTTCGCGAATGCGGTGTTCGGTGACAGTGCCAGCGCATCGGCCATGCTCAGCGGACTGCGGTACCCGCCGGCGTTCTTGACACACCAGGTCCTTGGTGGGCAACCGGGAGCGTTGCTGTCGCCCAGACCCCGTCCCTGGAAAGTTTGCGGAACGTCGAGCGCAGCGTTGATGCCCATACCCATTTCGAGTGCGGCCGCGCTGGTGAATATCTTGAAGATCGAACCGGCGCCGTCGCCGACGAGAGTGAACGGCTGTGGTTGCACGGTTTGGCCGGCTTCGAGTTTGAGCCCGTACGAGCGGTTGTCGCCCATCGCCACAACCCGGTGGGCGTCCTTGCCGGGACGAATCACGCTCATCACACTGGCGACACTGTCGAGGGTGGGACTGGCGACGGCGTTGATCGCCTGCTTGAGCGGCGCCTGGACCTTGGGATCCAGTGTGGTCTTGATCAGATATCCGTTGCGGGCGACATCCTGCTTGCTGAGGCCGGCTTTGGCGAGGTAGTCCAGGGCGTAGTCGCAGAAGAAGGCCCGATCGCCCGCGGCGATGCAGCCCTGGGCGATCGAATTCGGTTGCGGCAGAATGCCTAACGAGGTCTGCCGGGCGGCGCGCAGTTCGTCGGCATGTTCGGGAAGGTTCTCGATCATGGTGTCCAGCACGAGATTTCGCCGGTCGAGCGCGCCTTGCGGATTGGTGTAGGGGTTCAGGGCGCTGGTGGACTGCACCAGTCCGGCCAGTAACGCCGACTGCTGCCAGTTCAGCGAAATGGCATCGACGCCGAAGTACGTCCGCGCCGCATCCTGAACACCGTATGAGCCGTTGCCGAACGGAACTAGGTTGAGATAGCGGGTCAGAATCTCCGGTTTGGTGAGGATCTTGTCCAAGGCCAGGGCTGTCCGGATCTCGCGGAATTTCCGGGTGGGAGTGGTCTCGATCGCCGCTGCACGCTCAGCGTCGGTCTCCGCGTTGACCAACAGGTTGAAATTCTTGACGTACTGCTGCTCGATCGTTGACCCGCCGCGGGTGTCACCGCCGCCTTTCAGGAATCCGGCCAGACCGGTCAGCGTGCCCTGGAGGTCTACGCCGTTGTGGGCGGCGAAGCGCTTGTCCTCGATGGACACGATCGCCAGCTTCATCGTGTCTGCGATCCGTTCGGAGGGCACCTCGAACCGGCGTTGCACATAAATCCACGCGATCGGTTTACCGGTGCTGTCGACCATCGTGGACACCGCCGGAACATCGCCGTCGACGATGTTGGCCGAACCCTGCGTGACGGATTCCGAGGCGCGGTTGCTTGCGGCGCCGAGACCGCCGACGACTGGGAAGAGCAGTCCTGCGACCAGAACTCCTGACAGCACACAGAAGAGCGCCATCCGGGCCAGGGCCGGTCTAAGACGCTCCGGGGCCCTCAGGTGCCGGTCCAACACCCCGCAAAGACTAGGCCCATCGCGCATGGCGGTCCAGTAAGGCCCGGTCGCTGGCTATTGGCGCAGAATTCGCTGAACGGTCTGTTCCCTCCGGATCATTCCGGGGCGACCACGACAATTCCGTCATCGTCGCTGAAGGCCAGGTCGCCGGGAACGAAATCCACTCCGCCGAAGCTGATCACGATATCGCGTTCGCCCGTGCCGGTCTTGGCACTCTTGCGCGGGTTGGTGCCGAGGGCTTTGATCCCGATACCGAGGGTGCGCAGGGTCGCCGCGTCGCGGACGGCCCCGTTGATGATCAGTCCGGACCACCCGTTGGAGCGCCCCAATTCAGCGATCACATCACCGACCAGCGCGGTGTGCACCGATGCCCCGCCGTCGATGACCAGGACCCGGCCGTCGCCGTCCTCCGAGAGCACCGACTTGAGCAGGGCGTTGTCTTGGAAGCAGCGAATCGTGCTGATGCGACCGGCGAATTCCGGGTGGCCACCGAACTGACGGAATTGGGAATCGCAACTGCGTACGTCCGGACCGATGTCATCGACGAGATCGGCGGTGGGACGGAAGGAGACCGGCACCCTGTCAGCCTCGTCGTAGGCGACGCAGGAGCAGCGCGATGAAGCTGATCGCCGCCAGACCGATGCTCAGCGGTAGGCGAATGCTTGCCTCCCGGCTGACCGGGACCGGGCCGGTTGCGGCGCGGTCGGCCTGCCGCACCGACTCCTTGGCATTGGCCGCCGCCTTCCGGGCGGGGTTGGGGCCGGCTGTCAGAGCGGCGTGTGCCGGGGCCGGTTCCAGGGCGGGCACCTCGGCAGGCGCCTCCAACGCGGGTTGCGGTGGCGGCGCTTTCTTCGCAGGGGTCTTCTTCGCAGGGGTCTTCTTCGCAGGGGTCTTCTTCGCGGGTGCTTTCTTCGCCGGTGCTTTCTTCGCGGGGCTCTTCTTGGCCGGTTGCTGGTCCGGCTCGTCGTGCTGGTCTGCCATCAGAGGCGCTCCTTCGCGGTCAGTGGTCAATCATTGCAGTGCAGGTATGTTCAGGACCGCCGGCGAACAGCCCACGCGGCAGCTGCTGCTACCAGTGCTGCGGCTCCAACTGCGAACGGCCACAACGGGATCTGCCGATCGGCGGGTGCGATTGCCACGGCCGGTCCCGGTGTGCCGGCGCCCGCCGCGGTCACGGTGAAGGACCACGAACCAGACACGACGTGGCCGTCTGCGGAGGTGACCCGGTAGTTGACGGCGTAGCGGCCGGCCGGCCCGAGTGGGCGCAACGCGACGCCAGCCGTCGCGCCGTGGACCTCCGGGTCGCCGGAGGACCAGAGGTTTCCGTCGGGGCCGACCACCGTCATCGCGGCAAAGGTGGTCTGCAGGTCCTCGTTGAACGTGGCACTGACCCGGGCTGGACCAGTCGCCAGCGTTGCGTCAGCGGCCGGGTCGGTGGAGACGACCACGGTGTGGGCCGACGCCGCAGCGCCGACGTTCGACACCAGACCTGCTCCAGTCATCAGGGTCGCCAACAGGCTCGCCGCGAGGATCCGGACGACCGCTCCCGGCGTGGACACACGGACATCGTCAGACACCGAGCCTCGCCATCAGATCACCCTCGATACCGTCTAGTTGCTGGGCGATCGAGGTGTGCGCGGCCCGGCGACGCGGGCCCGGCATGGATTCCGCGGCGGTCACCGCGGCCGATAGCGCGGTGAGACGCTCCGTCGTGGCACCGACGAACTGCTTCGTCTCAGTGTCCTTGGGCTTGGCCGCCGCGATCTGGCGCAGCGAATGTTCGGCGCCGACGATACGGGCCGACAGGCGCCCGCCCTGGCCGGAGAACTGGCCGAGATCGGTCAGCGGCACACCGAGCCGGTCGGCCCGCATTTCGTCGATCGCTCCGCGGGCCGAGGTCGCGGCTCGGTAGATCACCGGGACCAGGACGGGTGCCAGCAGCCGTGACACCGTCAGGGTTCGCCGCACCCTGGAGGGGGAGATCAGCTTTCCCTCCCGGGCCGTGCGCAACTCGGTCTGGGCGACCTTGACGGCGGTGCGGTCGACATCCCGCTGTGTCTTCACCTGGGCCCGGATCGCCCTGCTCTCGGTCCGCTCGGCCGCTCTGATGCGCTTGGCCTCGTTCTTGGCCGCCAGTTTGGCGTCCAGCTTGGCACGGGCCTTGAGTGCGTGGGCTTCGGCCCGCCGGGTCGCACGACTCTTCCGCTTGCGGAACAGGCCCATCGCTGCTGCCTTTCGGGTGGATCGGGGAATGCGTTAACGGCACCCTATCGACACCGGTCGAGCCGAAGCCAAGGGGCAAATCGGCGACCTGCGGATATGCCACAATCAATCCGCACCCGCAAACTTCGGCGTCACCAGGCGCCGCCCTGTCTTGAGGGAGATGTGGTGAACCGGTCGCAACGACGCGCCACGGTGATCAGGTCGATCGCCGCGGGTCTGTTGTGCGCCGGCTTCGGACTGGGCGTCGTCGCTCCGGCCTTTGCGGACAACCCCGGCGATGACGGTCCGGCCGATGCGGGCAACCCTGTCCGCGGTAGCGCCGCCGGTTCCGCCGGCGCCGGTGATAGTCCGGCGTCCACCCGGCGGGGAATGCGGCCCGTCGCGGTGACCGACAAGCCGGAGTGGCGGCAGGACGCCGGCTGGGCCCCGGACTGGAACTGGCCGTGCCACATCAACTGGCCGCCGTGGCCGAACTGGCCGGATATGCTGGCACCGCTCGTGTACCGGGTCAGGACGGGCATCATCCTCTTTCCCCATGCAGTGGTGACCGCTCCGCCGAGTCAACCGGTCGCGGTCGTCGGCCCACACGCCAGCGTCGCCCTGGGCGTTGCCACTGCTGAGGCGCCCGAGTCCGTGCCGCCCGATGTCGAAGCGGCCGGCCCGGCCGCGCAGTTGGCCGTCGCCGCCCCGCTCGCACCGCCGCCGCCCGCCCCGGTAACCCCGCAGCCGCCGGTACCGGAAACCGTTGCCCCGAAACCGAATTCGACGCCGAATCCGTTTCATGCCTCGGTCCCGTCGGTGAATCTGCATGAGGTTGCGGCGGCGGCACTGCCCGGCCTGGCAGGAATCGCGGCGTTGACCGCACTGGGCGGACTCCTCGGTTACCGCCAGGCCAAAGCGGGGTATGTCCTGCGCGCAGCCGGAACGGCGCGGTTCCTGCAGTGAAGACCACACAACCGACCACCGCACAACTGAGGGGGAGAGGATGAGATGTCCGCATCACCCCGGGTGACGAAAGCAGTCAACTACGTGCTCTCGCTGGCGCCGGCCCATGGAGAAGTCTCTCTGGCCCGGCTGATGGTCGCCGTGGGCGTCGATCGCGGCCGTCCGATCGAGGTCATCGCGGCCGAACTTCCGCCTGGCGTCTCCGGACAGTGGCGCCAGTACGCCGACCGCGACGAGTTCCTCGTTCAGCACGGACTGCCGACCACCGAGCGGACCCTTGCCCACGAACTCGGCCACCTGGTGCTGGGACACACCGGAATGCTGGTCACCGAATTGGCCCGGGAGAAAGCCGAAGTCGCCTCCGACGATTTGATCAGTTACATGCTCAACCAGCGCACCGGATGCATGGGTCCCGGTGACGAGGACGTCGAGCAGGAGGCCGAGGACTTCGCGGCCCTGCTGTTATTCCGGCTGGGTCGGCTGCGCAGTGATCGGGCCTCGATCGTTCAGGTGCGCCTCGGAGAGGCGTTTGGTTGATCATCTGGGTCATCGCCGGTCTGCTCGGTCTTGCCACCGGACTGCGGATCGGGTGGGCGCTGGTGCACCACCAATCGGTGGTCAGCAGCGCGATGATCGTCGCGCTGGGCAGTCTCGCCGTGGTCGCCGCACTGAACTGGCCGCCGCTGACCCTGCTGGTCGACTCGGCGCTGCACTGGCCCAACGTCTCCATCGCCCTCAGCGAGGTGGCACTCGTCGGTTCGGCTGCCGGCAGTTGCGTGATGATCACCTCGGTGGCGTCGCAGCGCTCACCACGGATCACCCGCCGGTTGGCTTTCGTCCAGTACCTGTTCGCCGCCGTTATCGCGGGCACCGCGCTGGTGCTTTTCCTGCTTGAGCCGTTGCAGCCGGAGATGGCGCCGCGGGAGTATCTCGAGAGCAATCTGGGCGCCAGCACCGCGTTGACCTGGCTGGTGCCGCTGCTCTACGTGCTGCTGGTGCTGACCCTGGTGTCCTGGGTCGGGATGCGGTTGTCCAACTCGACCCGCCGGGGGCGGGCACTGTTCGTCTTCACCGCCGGCCTGGCACTTCTACTCGCCGCGACGGCGTTCTTGCTCATCCATGCGGTGGGTAGCCGACATCTACTCAGCGTCGGCACAGCGGCGGCATTGCTGGTCTGCGCATTGGCTGTTGTCGCCGCCGGTTCCCTACTGCCCAGTGTCGAGGACTGGATAGGAGCCAGGCGGGAATTGCGCCTGATAGACCCGCTGCGACGGGAATTGGAGCGGCGCCATCCCGATATCGGTATCGGCGTGCGGCCGCGCGGGCCGCTGGTGTTCCGCGTCGCAGAGCGGTTGTCGCTGATCTCCGACTCTTTGTATCTCGAGGCGACGCTGGCTCAGGAGGCGCGTGGTGCCCGTCCTGAACCGGACCCGCCGGTCGGGGTGAGTCCCGCGGAACAGGCACTGACCGTGGCGCGCTGGATACATGCCGGACGCGACGAAGGCGACACGGCGTTCCCCGGCCGGGACTGGCTCAGTCAGCCGGAAAGCTGCTCGGACCGAGAATGGATCCTCGAAATTGCCAGGCAGTACCGCAACCTCACGGAACCTGGCGCAACGTCAGATCTGGCGGAGGTTGCCAGCCTCAGCGCCAAGCGGGCGGCTGGTTAATCGTCGAGGCTCTCGGCCCGGCGCAGTTCGTTGACCTTCTCAACGACACTCTGCTGAGCCTCGGGGGACAGCCCTACGGTACGGGCGGCGATCCGCCGGACACCCTCGTCGCGCATGTGGGCGAGCCAAGTCAACTCGCGGTCCATCTTCTCGTAGTACTCGTCATCGGTGAAGTACTCCGGCTTGATCCGGAAGAAGTTGGCAAGCGCGGTCATCGTCGCCGACGACGGGTTGGTGCGGTTGCCGGAGCGCAGCTGCGACAGGTACGGAGCCGACATCGTGATGCCCTCCGACTTGAGCGCGCCGATCACTTCGGCAGAAGTGTGAGGACCACGACCGGGCGGGTACACCGTCTCGAAAAGGCGGTTCAGTCGCGCGGCGAACGTTGTGCTCATCTTCTCTTCCCTCCAGCTGCTCACAAGAGCCCCGTAACCCTCAGCGTATTTGCTGACCACTGTAGCGGTGATTGTCCAAACAACCAAGTGCAAACTATTCGAACACGCCGAGATCCGGGCCGGAATGCGTTTTCGGGGGATTCCACCGGTGCCGACGGAGGGCGCGGCTGCAAGCGCTGAGCCTGTGACTTTGTGATATCAGTCAGGCGAAACGCCGGCTGCTCAGGGCGCCTGGGAACCTGGTTCCGGCAAGCCGCCGGGGCTGGCTGCCGAGCCAGTCTGGCAATCATTGGATTGCGGGGGAACCCCCGCCGATTGGTTTGCTGAGAGGAACCTGAGATTCCCAGGTAGGGCGACTTCCGTCGCCGGATGACGGGCGCCGATCGGTTGCCAGGCCGGCTTATGCGGCCAGCAGCATCGCCAGGATGGCGGTGTCGGGATGACTGATCGGATCGACTCCGACCCGGCTGACCATCCCGGTGACCGTGCCGTCCGCCTCCGCCTCAACCCAGGCCGCCCTGTGCTCGAGACCCAGGTGTGGCAGGCCCGGCAGCAGGAGGCACCCGGATGCGGCGCCCGAGCACTCGGGCAGCGACGGGGTGGTCTCCGACGGCGGATGAAGCATCATCAACGCGGGAGGTTGTTTCTCGGCGAAGTGCCCGGGCGGCACCGCTGATTCACCGACTACGGTGCCCTCGGCCAGCACCAGGCCCACCGTGCCGGGTTGTGGCCGTTCGGGCAGTTCTTCGCGAACCCCGAAAATGGTTGTGGTCGAGAGCAATCCGGGCACCGACGCGACTCGTACCGCCACCATCAGAAGCTGGGCCCATTCCTTGGTCGAATTCGGCCAGCGGCCCGACACCACGAAGCCCTTCAGGCAGCCACTGGAATGGAACGGCGCCACCTCGACTGCACGCCCCGAACCGTTTTCCATCTCGCCTCCGCGACACTCGTACTTCCAGTGCGACACGACTGCGGGTCAGTAGCGAGCATGAGGCACGCTCGGGCCGGTATGCAACAGGACACGACTGGTTGGGGCCAGAGAGTCAGAAAATCACCCGAAAACGCCAGACGGACCGCTCAGATCAAGACGATCAGCGCAAGGATGCCCAGCAGAACGGCGGCGATCACCGCAGCACGCATTGCCGCCAGCAGGTAGGAGCGGTTGCACAGGGACCCCGGTCCGGACCACGGGGAGGCTTGCGCGGCGGTGCGCGACTCGAATGACGGCGGCGCCACTAGATCGTCCTGACCTGCGTGTTCAACTACCACCCCTAGTGAAAAATGTCACAGCTCTGATCAGAGAGGGATCATAACCCCCGGCAGGGGCTTGTTTCAAAGGCCCCTCGGGACTCATTCAGGGGCATCTCCTCCAGGTGTCCGGCGTGTCGCACGGCGCGTCGGTGATCAGGAACAAACGCTTAGAACGACAACGGACTTCGCTCGCCGCGTATTTGCACATCGAACGCCACAGCCATCCCCCGCCGGTTATCCACAGGCTGGCCGGTCACTGGGGTGATCAACCCGCACTGCGCAACGTTCGGCGGCGTCGATCTGTGGATAACCCTGTGGAAATTGTGGATAGTGCGGGCATTGCTGTGTAAGCCCGCGGCGACCATCGGCACCGCGTGCCAAATCGGAGCCGGTAACTGCCAGACCTCCGCTGGCTAGGCTGGTCCGATGATTCAGGTGTGTTCCCGCTGCGGGACACGGTGGAATGTGCGCGATCAGCAGCGCGGCTGGTGCCCGCGCTGCCATGGCGCACTGCTGCCACCATCCGGATCGCCGGTCATACCGCCGCTGACCCCCCCGGCACCCGGACCGGCCGGCCCGACGAAGCACCAGGCGGGCCGGCAACGTCCCGCGGGCTTCCGATGGATCGCGGTGCGCCCGGGCCCGCCTCCACCGCCGAGGCGACCGCGTCGCCCGTTGGGGCCGACCCCGCGTTACCAGACGATTCCCCGGTGGGGCCTGGCAGATCGGATCGGCCCGCTTGCGCCGACCACGCCTGATCGTGCCGCTGACCGCAGCGCATCCCCGCACGCCGTGCGTATCACGGTGCTGGTCGCCGCCGCGGTGTTCGCCGTGGCGGCGCTCGCGCATGTGGTGCGCTACGTCCTGCTGCTGATCAACCGCACCACACTGCTGCATCCGCTGGTGGCCAACGCCTCACTGCTGATGGGCGTCATGGTCAGTCTGGCGGCCGTCGTCGCGGCGACCGCCGTCGCCGTCGCAATGACGTCGTGGCTCATCGCAAGGCGCAGCGAGGTTTTCGGCCGGCACGGGCAGCCCGATCCGCGGCCGGAGTGGGCACTGTGGGCCGGATGCCTGGTACCCGTGGTCAACCTGATCTGGGCGCCGGTGTTCGTTCTCGAACTGGCCCACGCCGAGCACTGCTATCCCCGGCTGCGGGGACCGGTGATCGTGTGGTGGATCGGCTGGATCTTCTCGACTCTGATCTCGGGATGGGCGATCTGGACCAGTGGGGCCACCGAGCCGCAGGCTGTCGCCGACAACACCGAAACCGAGATCGTGGCCTATCTGGCGGGTCTGGCCGTTCTCATCCTGCTCCTGAGGGTCTTCGACGGATTCGTCCGCCGACCGGTTGCGCCGCGCTCCGTGCACCGGTGGGTGGTCGTCACGGAGGCTCCGGCGTCCGAACCGGCCGAATTCGAGGAAACCCAGCTCGATGAGGCTGTTGAGTCCAGGGACCGGGAACCGGCAGCATAGGTCTATGACGGCGGCCGATCCCACGAACGTCGCGCACCCCTTCGTGGTCGCTCACCGCGGCGCGTCGGCGGACCGTCCCGAACACACGTTGGCGGCCTATGAACTCGCATTGCAGGAGGGCGCCGACGGTGTCGAGTGCGACGTACGGCTCACCCGGGACGGGCATCTGGTGTGTGTGCACGATCGCCGCATCGATCGGACCTCGAATGGGACCGGCATCGTCAGCGAGATGACGCTGGCCGAATTACGGGAATTCGATTGGGGCACTTGGCATGGCAGTTGGCGCCCGGAGCCTGCACCCGGTGGCACCGGTGTCCTGACCCTCGATGAACTCACCCGCCTCGTTCTGGATTGGAACCGGCCGGTCAAGTTGTTCATCGAGACCAAACATCCGGTGCGGTACGGCGCGTTGGTGGAAAGCAAGGTGCTCGCCCTCTTGCACCGCTACGGGATAGCGGCACCGGCGTCGGCCGACCTCTCCAGAGCGGTGGTGATGTCATTCTCGGCGGCCGCGGTGTGGCGGATCCGACGCGCGGCGCCGCTGCTTCCGACCGTTCTGCTCGGGGAGACATCACGCTATCTCGGTGGCGGCGCCGCGACGACGGTCGGCGCCACCGCCGTCGGCCCCTCGATCGCCACCCTGCGTGAGCACCCGGAACTCGTGGACCGCGCCGCAGCACAGGGCCGGGCCATGTACTGCTGGACGGTCGATCACTACGAAGACGTCGAGTTCTGCCGGGAACTCGGGGTGGCGTGGGTGGCGACCAATCACCCGGGGCGGACCAAGGATTGGCTTCAGAACGGATTGACCGGCGCCGGCCGGGACACCCCCGAATAGATCGCGATCAGGGTTGCGCGTCGAACACCGACTGCGGAATCGCCGTATCGCCGCGAAGCGCGTCGAACAGTTCCCCCGATGCTGCTGAGTCCCAGATGACGACCGAGCCGACCTCGTTGCCGGTCATCTCGCCGACCGGAACGGTGATCGCGGTGATCCCGCCGCGCAACACCCAGCCCAGCCGGGCCAGGTCCCACACATGGGTGTCCACGTCGACGCCCAGTGCCGCGACGACGGCCTGCGGAACCGCGTACCAACGCCTCGGATTGAGCCATACCAGCGGGTTGGAGGCCCGGTGCAACAACGCCGACATGAACTCCCGCTGGTGGATCATCCGGTCGAGATCCGCCCGCGCGGTCGCGCGGCTGCGAACGTAACCCAACGCGGTCGGACCGTTCATCATCTGGCAGCCGGCGGCCAGGTTGATCCCGGCCAGCGGATCGTCGATCGGATCGGCCGGACAGATCTCCACCCCGCCCAGTGCGTCGACGACGGCCCCGAATCCGGCGAAGCCGATCTCCGCGTAGTGGTCGAGATGCAGACCGGTGGACTCCTCGACGGTCTGCGCCAGCAGTTGCGGTCCGCCTTCGGCGAATGCGGCGTTGATCTTGTCCATTCCGTAGCCCGGGATCTCGACGTAGGAGTCGCGCGGTATCGACACCATCGTCGTCGGCTCGCCGGTACCCAACCCTGGGATGTGCACAAGCAGGATCGTGTCGGTGCGTCCGTTGCCGAGGTCGCCGCCGGTGGATAGTTGGGCCTGCTGTTGCGGACTCAAATCGGCCCGGCTGTCGGAGCCGACCAGCAACCAGTTGGTGCCGCCGGCTGAAGCCGGCCGGCCTTCGTAGTCGACGAAGACGGCGATCCGGTGCAGCGCGGTCTCGGCCCAGAGCGCAGCCGTCAGTCCGGATGTGACACCGAGCAGAACGAACAACAGATTCAGCACCAGTATTCGCTTGGGCCAGTTCGCTTTTCGGGACCCAGGGGAGCGCCGGGGCTGATTCGGCGGGACCGGTTTGCGGGCCGGCTGAGGGGCGCGGGGCGGCGCTGGGAGCCGTTGGCGACTGCGCACCGGTGGGGGGTAAGGGGCCGCCCGGCGACGCGGCGGGGGAGATGCGGGGGGCGGGACGGGGAGCCGCCTCGTCGGAGGAGGCGCGGCCTGCCTCGGCGGTGGCATCGCCGGTGGCACCGGGACACGCGGACGCGGCCCGCGGGGACCGGAAGCGCGCGGGATCATCTGTGGCGGTTCCGGCGGTGTCGCCCGAACCCGGGGAATCCGATCAGTCGGTGGGTCCTCGCCTGGAGGGCGACGCTCGCTCACCAGGTCAACTTACGGCCCGGGTCCGTCGAATCAACGCAGCCAACCGGTTTGCCCGGCCAGCAGCGCGTAACCGACGAACGCGACCGTGTCGATGACGCCGTGGGCGATCACCAGCGGCCACAGGCGGCCGGTGCGGTTCCAGGCGTAGGCGAACACCAGCCCCATCGCCAGGTTGCCCAGGCCTGCGCCGAAGCCCTGATACAGGTGGTAGAGCGCACGCAGTACGCCGGAGGACAACATGGCGGCGCGGTTGGTCATACCCGTTTCGCGCAGTCGCGTGATCAGGTAGCCCACCACGACGGTCTCCTCGGCGAAACCGTTGGCGAAGGCGGCCAGCACCAGGACCGGGATACGCCACCAGGAATTGTGCAGGGCCGATGGTTCGACTTGGGCATTCAGGCCCATCGCCCGGGCACCGATGTACAGCAGCAGCCCCGGTACGCCGATGAGCGCCGCCAATCCGAGACCGCCGAGAACGTCGGGACGCCACCGCAGTCGGCCCAGTCCGATCCCGGAGGGCCGGATCCCGCTGCGCCACAGCAGATAAAGGGCCAACAGCCCCCAGGCCACCAGCTGAGCGACCGCAGCGAGGTTGAGGCCGAGATTGATCAGGTCGTAGCGCGACTGATCCCGATTGAGCCGGACCCGGTGGCCCGGCAGACCGGACAGCACCGCGTCGGCCAAGTCGAGCACCGCGATCACGGCACTCACCCCGAAGGTGACGGCCAGCATGACGCCGACCTCGATCCGCGCCGTCCGCCGACTCAACACCGGCTGACCCGAACCCACCCCGCCACGGTAACGGTCACCCGGAGTGCGCGTCTCGACCCGATAGGGTTGATCCGTGGTTCGCATCGCCTACCTCGGTCCGGAGGGCACCTTCACCGAGGCGGCACTTCTGAAGATGGCCGCAGCGGGAGTGGTGCCGCGCGGCGGCGAGGTCGCGCCCCAACCGACGGAGACCACCCCGGCGGCGATCGAAGCGGTTCGATCCGGCGCCGCGGATTTCGCGTGCGTGCCGATCGAGAACTCGATCGAGGGCAGCGTGCTGCCCACACTGGACAGCCTGGCGGCGGGCTCGCCGCTGCAGATCTACGCCGAGCTGACCTTCGACGTCGCCTTCAGCATCGTGGTGCGCGCCGGTATGAGTGCGGCACAGGTCCGTACCGTCGCGGCCTTCCCGGTCGCGGCCGCGCAGGTCCGGCAGTGGCTGGCGGCGCAGTTGCCCGAAGCCGAACTGGTGCTGACGAAGTCGAACGCCGCAGCGGCCCGCGACGTTGCCGAGGGACGCTGCGATGCGGGCGTCAGCACTGCGCTGGCGGCCCGGCGATACGGGTTGTCCACCTTGGCCGAGGATGTGGTCGACGAACCCAATGCGCGAACCCGGTTCGTCCTCGTCGGTCCCCCGGGCCGCCCGCCCGCCCGCACCGGGACCGACCGGACGTCAGTGGTGTTGCGACTGGACAACGCGCCCGGTGCGCTGGTGTCTGCGATGACCGAGTTCAGCATCCGTGACATCGATCTGACCCGGATCGAATCGCGGCCCACCAGAACCGGGCTGGGCACCTATATCTTCTTCCTCGACTGCGTCGGCCACATCGACGACACCGCAGTGGCCGAGGCGCTCAAGGCACTGCACAGGCGCTGTGCGGATGTGCGATACCTGGGTTCGTGGCCCACCGGCGCAGCGGTGGGCGCGCTGCCCCCTGAACTCGACGAAGCCGACCGGTGGCTGACCCGGTTGCGCGAGGGCGGCGCGTGAGCGGTCGGCTCATCCTGGTCAGGCACGGCCAGTCGCTGGCCAATGTGGAGCGCAGACTCGACACCCGTCCGCCCGGAGCCGAACTCACCGACCAGGGCCGACAGCAGGCTCGCGAGTTCGCCCGATCCAGGAGCGTCCGGCCGGGTCTTCTTTTGCACTCTATCGCGCATCGTGCTGCACAGACCGCCGCCGAGATTGGCGCTGAATTATCCACGGGCGCGATCGAAGTGGGTGGAATTCACGAAGTGCAGGCCGGTGATCTGGAGGACCGCACCGACGATGAGGCCATCGCGGCATTCAATACGGTGTACCAGCGATGGCATCAGGGCGATCTCGACGTGGCCATGCCAGGCGGGGAGAGCGGCCGCGAGGTTCTCGATCGGTACCTACCCGTCGTCGGTGACCTTCGCCGCCGCTTTCTCGATGACGAGCACTGGACCCAGGACGTGGTCGTGGTCAGCCATGGGGCCGCGATCCGGTTGGCCGCGGCTGTGCTCGCCGGGGTGGAGCCAAGCTTCGTCCTCGATCACCACCTGGCCAATGCCGAATTCGTCACGCTGGCCCCGATCACCGACGGCCGGTGGAGCTGCCTGCAGTGGGGTGTTCGAACGCCGCCGTTCTATCCCGAACCCGATGTGCATCCGGTGCAGGACGCACTGGATGCCGCCGACCCGATGGGCTGAGGGATCAGACGGCGTAGCGGTCGCGGGTGTCCTCGTGGCATTCGCAGCCGACGGCGTCGCAGTCCACGGTCAGTGAGTGCAACAGAAGTTCGGGATGGCTGCACTCCGGGTCTGTGCACTGCCAGCCTTGCGTGGAATGCCGGATCAGGGTGCCGTGACAGTGCGGATGTCCCGCCCGGCACTCCCGGCAATCGCCGCCCATGAGCCATTCCTAACACCGTGGGGTGCGCGCAGGCCGCTGCCGCGCCGCGATAATCTGAACCGATCTCAAACGATGACATCACCGCGATGAATTCCCCGACTGACGGTGTCGAGACCGTCCGGTGCCCTGCATGTGGCGCGGCGGTTCCGGCGGCAGTGTTCTGCGGCAGCTGCGGAGCTGAACTCGCCGCGACGCCTACGCGTTGGCGAACATTGCTGCGGCCCAAGGCTTTCGCAGCGGCGCCGAGCGAGCGATTGATTCAACCGATGATCACCAGCTCGCTGTTCCCGCATCTCGAGCGACCGTCTCGCAGCCCGTTCCGGCTCGGACTGTTCCTGCTTTTCGCGGCCCTCATCGGTTTCTCCTGGCTGCGACTGGTTGGCCCACTGATAACAGTGGCCGGCCTGGGTGTCCCGGTGCTGTTCGTCCTGTACCTGTGGCAGACCGACGTGTACCGAGACATGCCCCGGCATGGTCTGGCCCTGTCGGCCGTGATCGGAACCGCGCTGGGCGTGGGTTGGACGCTGTTCACCGGCGGCGTGGTGGCGCGTGCCTACGGAATCCCGATGGCGGCCGGGTTCGCGCTGGAACAAGTGCTCAGCGTCGGCTTGGCCGTCTCGCTTGTCGGGGCGGTCCTGATGGTGGTGCCTGCGATCATCGTCCGGCTGCTCCGGCCGCCGCAACGCGAGTCCCTGGACGGGTTCGTCATCGGCGCTCTGGGCGCGTTGATGTTCACCTGCGCCTCGACAATCACCAATTTCGCGCCGCAGTTCGTCTCGGGACTGATCGGGAACGTCCGACCGTTGCGACTGGTGGTGTACGCCGCCCTCTACGGGGTCGCCGCGCCACTGACCGCCGGGGCGTCCGGCGGGCTGATCGGCATCATGTTGTGGTTCCGGCCCGGGACCCGGGCCCGCGCCCACCCCGGACGGGTGCGCGCCGCGCTGCTGGGATTCACCCTGCTGGTCGCGACGCTCTATGCCGCCATCTGGGTGATGGAGGCAGCCCGGCTGCCGCAGCTGATACAGCTGGGGCTGCACCTCGCGCTGGCGTTCGTCGCACTGATCGCGCTTCGGGTTGCCCTTCAGATGGCGTTGCTGCGCGAGGCGACAGATCCCCCGATCGGGCAGCCATTACTGTGTGTGCATTGTGACCGAGTGGTGCCCGACCTGCCCTTCTGCCCGGCCTGCGGTGCGGCGGGGCGCGCCACGTCACGGGCGTCGCGACGGTTGCGGAGGCAATCCCCGCCGGTACGAAAAGGCGGAGACGGTGACGCGCCGGTATAATTTGAGTCGGCCCTTCCGGGCCACAGAAAGTAGGAAAATCCACATGTTGTCAGCCCGTTTAACCCGCCAGATCGCGCTTGCGGCGGGAGCTGCCGCCCTCGTCGGCATGGGCACGCTCACCGCCTGCAGCAGCACCAAGGAGAAGCCGGCCGACACCACCGCTCCGTCGGCCAGTTCGAGCGCGCCGGCCCCCACGCCGACCGAGAAGAATCTGACCCCCGGTGGCGCCAATTCCTTCTCCCCCACGGTCAAGGCGCCCAAGGCGCCCACCGCCCTGCCCGGCAACGTCATCACCGGCAACTAGGCGAATACCGGTATTCGGCGGGCTCGGGGACATCCACCGGAACACCCGCCGATGACGACAGCCTCGCTACGTGCAGCGATTGCGGCGTTTCTCGTCGCGGTCTGCTGCGCGGGCTTGGTGTTTGTGGCCGGCGGGCATGATCCCGATCGCACCGTCGGGATTCCCGCTGCCAGCGGAACCATCACCGGGCCGTACGCGGCGCTGCTGGCCGATTCGGCCGATCTGGGTTCAGCTCGCGGCAGGCATGCGCAACTGACCGCGGCCCTGCAGTCCGGGGATCGCCCGCAGGCTCTCATCGACTGGGCGCAACGCCTCGGTCTGAACGTCCGGTGGCGTCCCGGCGACGCATGGGCCGTGGTCGAGGGACTTCCGGCTGCGGTGGCAGCCGGTTTCGGTGTCGACGTCCACGACTATCGCAGTCCCCGCGGGCAGGTCTTCTACGCGTCCAGACAGCAGCCGGCGGTTCCCGAATCCCTGCGCGCCGAGGTGATCGAGTTCGGGCGAATTCTCAGCTACACGCCGCATCGCGAAGCCAGACCGGTGCTGCCGGCCGAGGTGCCGACCCAGGGCCTCACGCCGAGTGCGTTGTTGCGCACCTACAACATCCAGCCGTTGCGCGACGCGGGATTCACCGGCAAGGGTGTCACGGTGATCGTCTTCGCGTTCGACGGTTTCGATCAGGCCGATCTCGACACGTTCTCATCGACATTCGGACTTCCACGATTCGTACCCGAGGTCGTGGGCGGCCAGCCCTCAGCCCGGCGGGGTGAGGCGACGATGGATCTGGAGGCCGTTCACGCGATCGCTCCGGATGCCAAGAAGGTGTTGTTCAACGCCCGCTCGACAGTGGAGGGCGAAGGCGGATTCGAGAAGATCGCGACCATGATGGAGGAGGCCGACCGCCGCTACCCGGGCGCGGTGTGGAGTTTCTCCATCGGCTGGGGATGCGACAAATTAGTGACCGCGGCCGATCTGGTGCCGGCCCGCACCGCGCTGATTCGGGCGCAGGCCAACGGCACCACCGCATTCGATGCCAGCGGTGACCTCGCCGGCCTGGAATGCAAAGGCGGACAGGAATGGTCGGCGCCGCCGAGTACCGATGACATCGGATTGGACGCCGTCGCCTCGATTCCTGAGATGACCAATGTCGGCGGCACCACACTGTCCACCGATGACAGCGGCGGCTGGCTGGCCGAGCAGGCGTGGTTCGATGCGCCGCTGTCCCAGGGCACCGCCGGCGGTGTGTCCGCTCTCTACCAGCGACCCGGCTGGCAGGCCGCACTCGATGTCGGCCGCGGCGAGGGCCGGCGTCTGGCACCGGACGTCGCCGCTGTGGCCGATCCGTTCACCGGGGTCAAGATCGTGTTCAACCAGGAGGTGATCGTCGGCGGCGGGACGTCTCTGGCGGCGCCCATCTGGGCCGGCATCGCCGCGGTCATAAACCAGTATCTCGTCGAGCGGGACGGCAGGCTCATCGGCGCGCTCAATCCGCTGCTCTACCACATCGCCGAGGGCGCCCGATTCCCCGCTTTTCGCGACGTCCAACTGGGCGGCAACGCAGTCGACATCGCAAGGCCCGGCTACGACCTGGTGACGGGTCTGGGCACCCCGGACGTCGACAACCTGGCCCGCGATCTGCTCGTCGCGCAACGGGTGTTGCCGTGACGAGCCCTAACTTCCAATCTGACGTCGCGATGATGCAGTGCGGGCAGTGCGATGCCGACGTGCCGGCCGGCGGGTTCTGCGGCAAGTGTGGCGCCCACCTCACCGCGGAACCGGGTGACGGTCCACAGTGGTTGCGCCCCAACATTTTCGGTGCTGCCCCCAAGGAACGGTTGATTCTGCCGCATATCTCCAGTTCGTTGTTCCCTCACCTGCCCGACCGCTCCCGGCGAGCGTTCCGTATCGCAATGGTCGTGGGCTTGGTTGCGCTGATCGGATTCGCGGTGTTACGGATGCCCGCCGCTGGTATCACCGTCGCGGCGCTCGGTCTACCGCTGATGTTCGTGTTCTATCTGCGCGCCTCGAAGGTGGACCTCGACTTCTCCCGGACCCGGCTGGCCGGAACCGCGATCCTCGGTGCCGTGCTCGGCATCGTCTGGGTGGTGGTGGGCGGCGGACTGGTGGCCCACACCTACGGCGTCCCGATGAGCGTGGGTCTTGCGCTGCACCACCTCATGAAGGCCGGGGTCTTCATCCCGACGGTCGGCATGCTGCTGATGGTGGTCCCTGCGGTCGTCGGTCGGCTGAGACTGCGAAACCTCGAGACATCGGAGTCGCTCGACGGCTTCGTGATCGGTGCGTTGGGAGCACTGACCTTCACCGCAGCCGCGACGATGGCACGGCTCGCTCCGCAATTCGGCGCGGGTCTGTTCGTCCATCGCAGGCCGATCAAGAGTCTGGTCGTACAGTCCGTCTTGTGCGGGGTGACGGTGCCGGTCACCGCCGCGGCTGCAGGCGGCCTTGTCGGGGTGTGGCTGTGGTTCCGGCACAGGGACACGACCGCGGGCGAGAATCACCCCAGGCGGGTGCGGCTGGTGCTCGGCTTGTTGGCAGTGGCCGCCCTACTGGCACACGCGGTGGTGGGAGCGGTCGACATCATCGGACTGCCCGAGTTGACGATGTTGACCATTCACCTGCTGATGACGGTGATCGTTCTTGTCGCATTGCGTGCCGCGCTGCACCTGGCGCTGTTGCACGAGGAGCATGACCCGATTCGTCAGGATGAGCCGGTGTTGTGCATCCATTGCGAACACGTGGTGCCTGACATGCCGTTCTGCCCGGCCTGCGGGGTGGCGGCCCGGGCATCTTCTCGTGCGTCGCGCCGGGTGCGCAGAGGACCGCACCGACCGGTGGCCTTCGAGTCGGACCCGTCCGCCTTCGAAAACGGGGAGGAGTATCCCGGCTACGCGTTGCCGCCGGGTACCTACATCGCCCCGCGGTTGACCCCTACCCGGTCCGGTTGGCTGCTCAGCCGGTGGGGTGTGGTGATCGGCACGGTGACGGTGCTGATGGGCGCGGTGGCACTCTGGCTGACCCCTAAGATCGCGCACTACATGTGTCCGCCGGACTGCGGGCGACCACCGAACGGAACGCCGGTGACGGGTTTGCCGCGGTTCGCACCATCTGACGGCGCGTTCTCGGTGGCCTACCCCGCGCCGGGTTCGGCTTACACGATCAATACCCAGAACGGCGGTGTCACCGCGACATTCACCGCTGGGGATGGCGGGGTCATGCAACTGTTCTCCGAGCCGGCCAGGGGTCGCTCGGCGCGCGATATCACCAAGGCCACCATCCGGAAGGCCTACCCCGACGCGAAGGTGGCTTACGAGATTCCCAACGCGATGGTCGGTTATCAGCCCGGCTACGGGGAGGTGGCCGACGAGTGGCCGCAGAACTCCGGCTCCAGCCCGAGTCGAGTCCGGGTGCTGGCGATGACCGCGGTGAAGAACGACGTCGCCCTGATCGCCTTCGCCACGGGTCCGTATCACGCCTTCGGACCGGACTTCGGCCCGGGCCCGCCCTCGGGTGCCAATCTCCAGATCGCTCAGGACATGGGCAAGTACGTAAACAGCTTCCGGTGGAACGGAGACCCGCCCCGCTGAGCTTGCCGGCCGTGAACCTGTTCAGCCCCAGCCGAGTTCATGTAAACGGTCGTCGTCGATTCCGAAGTGGTGCGCGATTTCGTGGATGACCGTGATCGCCACCTCCTCGACCACGTCCTCGTCGGTGTCGCACATCTCCAGCAGGGAATCGCGGTAGATCGTGATGGTATCCGGCAGGGCGCCGGCATAGAAGGTGTCGCGGTCGGTCAGAGCGATACCGTCGTAGAGTCCGAGAAGTTCGGGATCCTCGGGGTGGCGGTCAGCGACCAGAATGACCACGTTGTCGATGGCTTGCGCCAGGCCGGGCGGGATGAGGTCGAGTGCGTCACCGACGAGCTCCTCGAAGCGCTCGGGGCTCATCCGGACCGGCACTAGCCCGGCGCCTGCAGTCGCGGAGCGTTGTTGGCTCCCGGAAAAACCGGTGGCAGAGGCAGATTCAGCCGGCCCTCCGGAATCGCCGGAGGCGGGATCGGCGGCTGCCCATTGATCAGAATCGGACCTTTGGCGCTGTTGATCAGCGTGGCCCAACCGCCGTTGCCGAGAGTGGCGCCGATGCTGCAGGCGATCTGCTTGCTGCCGGCATTCCAACTCGGCAGCGAGACGGTGCTGTAGATCAGCGTCAGCGTGGTGTCACGCAACTGCACCGGAGCGAGATAGGCATCGGTGAGGCGGGTGCAGATGTCTTTGATGAAGCCGTCCTGATCGGCTTCCACCGGAACCCCGCCGGGGAATCTCTCAGCCAGGTTCACCGTGCCGGTGACCTCCATGGCGTGTGGAACCGCGCAGTCGACCGGCACATCGGTCGGCTGGCTGGTCGCCTGCTCGATTCCCAGGCAGGTGCCGGGCGGCCAAACCTTCGACTGATCGAGATCGGCGACCCTGCCCTTGAAGATCGCCTGCTGGTTGTTGGGTCCCGGTAACTGCAGCCCGCACAGCATCCGTCGCTCGTCGGAGTGTTTCCACGCCCTGTCGCCGGCCCACAGCAGGCTGATGCTGAAGCGGCTGTTGGGATCGAATCGGTCCCCCAGGTAACGCTCCACGGCCGGCGCGCACTGCTCGAGGCTGATCTGCTGGATGCGCGCGGGCGATGGAGGGGCCGCATCCGGGGCGAACTCACGGCCCGGATAGGCCCGGGTGTCTACCGATTCGGCCACCTCGAAGCGGTGTTCGTCCTTGCAGTCGACGATCGTCGCTGCGTCGGCGGAATTATTCGGCCAGGTCAGGCAGTCACCCGCTTTGGCATTGGCGAAGGCGGGGTTCGAGCCGATGCCGACACCCTCGCCGCCGCCCAGAACGCCCTTGACGCTGAACGGCATCGCGGTCGCCACCCCGGCGATCAACAGCCCGCCCAGCGCGGTCAACAGGAGCACCCGACGCGTCGAGGTGGCATGGAGCGCGCGCAGCGCGCCTCGGCGTTCGGCGTCCTGCCGTCCCGCCGAGTCGTCCTCGGGAACGTCCGTCCCATCACGCTCGGATAACTCCAACATCGGCTCCATTGTGGCAGGCGCTCGCGGTCTGTTCGCGGAGGGCGTGGACGGGGGCCGACGCGGTCAAAAGTAGGGTGCAGGACGTGATCGACCTGAAACTGGTCCGCGAAGATCCCGATGCGGTGCGCCGGTCCCAACTAAGCCGGGGTGAGGACCCCGCCCTGGTGGATGCCCTGCTCGCCGCAGATGCCTCACGTCGCGCTGCCATTTCGGTGGCCGACAACCTGCGTGCCGAGCAGAAGACCGTCAGTAAGAGCGTCGGCTCGGCCGGCCCGCAGGACCGCCCGGCACTGCTGGAGAGCGCCAAGGAACTCGCCGCCGGAGTCAAGGAAGCCGAGGCGCGCCAGGCAGCGGCCGAAGCGGCGTTCGCCGTGGCTCACCTGGCGATCCCGAACGTCGTCATCGACGGGGTCCCGGCCGGCGGGGAGGACGATTACACGGTCCTCGAGATCGTCGGCGAGACGCCTGCGATCAACGATCCGAAGGATCACCTGGACCTCGGCGAGTCATTGGGCCTCATCGACATGGAACGCGGCGCCAAGGTATCCGGATCGCGTTTCTACTTCCTGACCGGACAAGGCGCCCTTTTGCAACTCGGCCTGTTGCAGCTGGCCGTTCGCCTGGCCACCGAGAACGGTTTCACCCCGATGATCCCACCTGTGTTGGTGCGCCCGGAGGTGATGGCAGGTACCGGTTTCCTGGGCGCGCACGCCGACGAGATCTACCGGCTCGAGGCCGATGATCTGTACCTCGTCGGAACGTCGGAGGTTCCGCTGGCCGGCTACCACGCCGACGAGATTCTGGAGCTTTCCGGTGGACCATTGCGTTACGCCGGTTGGTCCTCGTGCTTCCGGCGCGAGGCCGGCAGTTACGGCAAGGACACCCGCGGGATCATCCGGGTGCACCAGTTCGACAAGGTAGAGGCATTCGTCTATTGCAAGCCCCAGGACGCCGAGGCTGAGCATCAGCGTCTGCTGGGATGGCAGCGCCAGATGCTCGAGATGATCGAGGTGCCCTACCGCGTGATAGACGTCGCCGCAGGGGATCTCGGATCCTCGGCCGCGCGCAAGTTCGACTGCGAAGCATGGGTTCCCACCCAGCAGGCCTACCGCGAACTGACCTCGACCTCGAACTGCACGACGTTTCAGGCACGCCGACTGTCCACCCGGTACCGCGACGAGAATGGCAGGCCGCAGATCGCCGCCACTCTCAACGGCACGCTGGCGACCACGCGCTGGCTGGTTGCCATTCTGGAGAACCATCAGCAACCGGATGGCAGCGTGCGAGTCCCGCCCGCCTTGGTCCCTTTCGTCGGAACGGAGGAGTTGCGTCCGTGATCGACCTCAACCTCAGCGAGATGCATGACTGGTTCGGCTTCGGTGTCGCCGGGAACTTCGCCGGCCATCTGGATCAGGCCGGCGAAGCTGTCGATTTCCAGACCGTGGTGGCCAAAGAGGGTGCGCCCAAAGGGATCTTCCCTTGGTACGCCCCGGGCCACGACAGCTTCCTGGGTGAGTTCCCGCTATCCCACGACGCGCTGATCGTGCCACCAGCCACCGAGGAGAGCGGGCCGCTGAATTTGCAGATCGAGCCTGAGGTCGGGCTGGCTTGTGACGTGATCTGGGAGGGCGACATCGTGGCCAGCCTGCGACCGTTCGCCCTCGGTGCGTTCAACGACTGCTCGATCCGCCGGCCCAATGCGCCGAAGATCAGCCACAAGAAGAACTGGGGACCGGCGTCGAAAGGTGTTGCGGCGGAGTTCTTCGACGTTCACGACCTCACCCCGGACGGACCCACCGCCACCATGCGGTTGCTGTGTCATTTGCGGACCGCTGACGGTGTGCACCACGAGTACGGGGTGGACAGCCCGCTACTGGGTTATTCCTATTACGGTGAGGTGCTTCTGGACTGGATCGTCGAGCGGCTGGTCAACCAGAAGGGCTCCCCGGAGACGCCGCTGGAGGATGTCGGCGCCCTGATGCTGGACTGCGGCCGGCCCAGGTATGCCCTGATCGGGATCGGGGCGACCCGTTACACGAAACTCGGCGAATCCACCTACCTGAAGCCAGGCGACGAGGCCATCGTGCGCGTGTACGACACCGCCGGGGAGGATGCCTCCGAACTGCGCCAGCTGGTCTGGGAGTCCTGAACGCCAGAACGGCGCCGCGACCCCGGGGGCCGCGGCGCCGTTCTGTTCCGGGTGGCTAGCGGGCGGCCTTGGCCGCCGCGCGCGATGCCGCTGCCCTACCCGCCTGTTTGCCGGCGGACCGCGACGCCTTGCGGTTCGCGCTGACCGGGGCGGCGCTGACCGGTGCGGAGGACGTGGCCGCGGCGGCCGCCGCCGGTTGTGACAGCGGTCGCTTCACCGCAGCGGTGCGGGTCGCGGTCACCTTGGCGGCTGCCGGGGACGGGGCGACGGCCGCGAAGGGCCAGGGAATCCACCCGGTGATCCAGCTGATGACATTCTGAATCGCGCTGACGACGGTGTTGATGACGTCGTTGATGACGTTGGGGATGTTCGGGATCAGTCCGGTGAGCCAGTCGATCTCAGCCTGGACGAATCCGGTGCCGGTGGAGACGATGTTCTGGGCGAAGCTGACTGTCGAGTTGAACGCTCCGGCGAGGTAATTGCCGGGCTGCCCCGACAGCGGCCAGAACTGAAGATTTACCAGTGGTGTGACGAGGTCGCTCACCCAGGCGGCCGTGTCATCGAGGGCCTGTTGTCCGTAGGTGGTCAGGATGGCGATCTGATCGGTGATGACGCCGGCCAGCAGGATGTCGCGGGCGTCCAACGTCGCCAGCGCGGGCAGGGGGTTGGTGACCGCGACAGCCGGTGTGACGGCGATGGCCGATCCGACCGCCACCGCGGCGACCGCAGTCAGTGTGATTCCGGGGCGTGCAGCGTTCATGTCCTACTCCTTGATCGGTCCGGCCTTCGGGTGTGGCCGAATGCTAGCAACTGGATCAGTCCCGACCGAGGATCTCGTCGAACACCTTGAGGAACTCGCGCGGGTCGGCCGGGGTGAATGCCGGACTGGGCCAGGTTCCGGGTATGTCCAGGGTGATCAGGGTCGACTTCATCGGCCGCTTCACGTCCAGCGGCAGCCAGCGGCGGAGGTCGGAACTGCCCCACAACCTCAAGCGCTGAATCAGCGCACCGAGTGGCTCCGCCCTGTAGCCCTTGATCGTCTGCAGCGGAATCACTTTCGACGTCCCCGACGGGAAGTGGTAGCGCCGCAGTGTCAACGCGTACCGGTCAAGCTGCACCAGTCCGTCGTCGTAGTACTGCTGGGGCGGACCGGTCATATCCTCGAGCAGCGCAGCTGATGGCCTTTGGTCGTCAGGCAGCGCCCCGTCGTGAGGTCCCACTCCCAGCCGTGAAGGTTGCAGGTCAGCGTCTCACCCTCGACGACGCCGAACTTGGACAGGTCGGCTTTCAGGTGCGGGCAACGGCGCTGAACCTCCCAGCCGTCCAGTGTGATCGTCGATGAGTCGTCGTGCGCCTCGGCGAACCAGCCGTCGGCGTACGCGATCCGCTCATCGGTGAGGCACTTGAAGAACGTGTACAGGTATTCGTTGTAACCGCCGACCCGCCAGGCCTTGAACCTGGTGGACAAGAAGATGGTGTTGACCCAGTCCGGTTCGTTGTCCCGCAGGACCGTTCGAACCAACTCCGGAGCGATCTCGAACCCGTAGCGGAACTTCTCGTCGGCGACGGGTTCGCGAACGATCCGTTTGGGGAAGTCCAGGACGATCGTCTCGGCGCCGAGCTTCAACTCGACCGGGTAGCCGATACCGTCGCAGATCTGATCGCTCTGCACCATGATCGGCTCGAAGCGTGCGCGCAACGGCTCCAGTAGCGGCTCTCCCACCGCGGGTGCCCAGCTCGCTTTCTCAGCAGCCAGCACCGGGGCCATCCGCTCGGCGTAATCGGCGATGTAGGCGGCCTTGCCGGTGGTGAATATCTTCTCGACCTCCGCATCGCGCATCGGATGGTTCAATGAGATCAGTTGGGAACCCCGGAAATCGGCCACCGAGCCGGGAATCATCAGCAGGCCGCCGTCATGGCCGTTCAGCCGCATCTGCTCGAGGAACACCATCTGGTCGGGGAAGATGTTCGCCGGCTCGCCGCGGTCATCGTTGAGGAATCGCAACGCGTCGTCGAGGAAACACGGCGGACCGGCCGAAGGGATAACCCAGGTGGCGCCGACATCGGAGATGTACTGCCGGCAGCGGTCCATTCCCCGCTGACGCTTCTGGATCGCGAAGGACTCCTTGGCGCGTTCGGGCATGTCGTAGACCATCGGGTACCAGATGGCACCTGAGTACTGCGGCATGTGTACGTCGATGTGACCGAATTGGGCCAGCATGTCCAGTCCCAGCGGACGGGAGTCGTTCATGTTGAAGATGGTTGTGGTGCCGTCAGAGATGACGATGCCGGAATCGCCGATCGGACCGTCGGCCGGTGCGCGCAGGGCGATTATCATCACGTCGAGATCGCCCTTGGGTCCGCTCAGCCGGTGCTTGACGGAGTCCTCGGTCTCGAAGAAGCGGTGGAATCCGATTTTCTCCAACTCGCGCTTGAGATCCGGAACGGGGAAGTCCGGCAGCAGCACGACCGCATCCTTGTTCACGCGATCGCGGAGCAGCTTCGCGTCGAAGTGATCGAGGTGCAGATGCGAGACATACAGGTAATCGCATTCGCCCAGTGCTGCCCAGTCCAGTCCGCTGTTGTCAGGAAAGACGAACCAGGAACCGAAGTAGGCCGGATTGACCCAGGGGTCGCACAGAATGCTGCCGGCCTTGGTGTCGATCCGAAAACCCGCGTGGCCGATGCTGGTGACCTGCACGAATACCCTTCCCGATGGCGGACTTGGCCAGTCATGAGCTTAGCCCCCACCCCAGCACTAGGCTGACGCTGTGGAACCGGTATACGGAAGTGCCATCCGGGCTGCCCGCTTGCTGTGGCGGATTCAAGGCTTGAAGTTCACCGTCACGGGACTGGAGAATCTGCCGGTCGTCGGCGGTGCGGTGGTGGCGATCAACCACACCGGCTATCTCGACTTCACCTTCGCCGGATTGCCGGCTTTCCTGCAGGGCCGCGGACGCAAGGTGCGGTTCATGGCCAAGCAGGAGGTCTTCGACAATAAGTACGGTGGACCGCTGATGCGTGGCATGCGGCACATCCCGGTTGATCGCACCAATGGCGCGGAATCCTTCGATGCCGCCGTCGCCGCACTGGAGGCCGGCGAACTGGTGGGCGTCTACCCCGAGGCGACGATCAGTCGCAGCTTCGAACTCAAGGAGTTCAAGTCCGGCGCCGCGCGGATGGCGATCGCCGCCGACGTGCCGATCATTCCGCACATCGTCTGGGGTGCCCAGAGAATCTGGACCAAGGACCATCCGAAGAAGCTGTGGCGCCCGAAAGTGCCCATCTCGGTCGCCGTCGGTGAGCCCATCATGCCGACCCTGCCCCCCACTGAGCTGACCGAGTTGCTTCGTTCACGCATGCAGCATCTGCTCGACCAGGTTCAGGATGCCTACGGGCCGCATCCGCCCGGCGAATTCTGGGTCCCGCACCGTCTCGGCGGTGGGGCACCGACGCCGGCGCAGGCCGCGGAACTCGACGCCGCGGAATTGGCGGAACGGGCGGAGAAGCGCAGACTGCGCGACGGCGGGACGCCGGAACTCCCCTGATGCTTCCGGCGATGATCGCCAGCGACGTTGACGGCACGTTGCTGAACCATGAGGACCGCATCACCGACCGCACCCGTGAAGCGGTGCAGGCGGCGGTCGCGGATGGCGCGGTATTCGTGTTGGCCACCGGGCGGCCGCCCCGATGGATTCCACCGGTGGTGGAGGAACTGGGCTTCGCACCGATGGCGGTCTGCGCCAACGGCGCGGTGGTCTATGACGCAGCCCACGATCGGGTGGTGTCGGCCCAGACCCTGTCGGTGGAACTGCTCGCCGAACTCGCAGAGATCGCCGCACGGTCGGTGCCGGGAGCCGGCCTCGCGGCCGAACGGGTGGGCCGCAGTGCGCACGATTCGGCGACGCCGCAATTCGTCAGCGCGCCCGGCTACGAGCACGCCTGGCTCAATCCCGACAACACCGAGGTCTCGCATGAGGATCTGCTCAGTTCACCCGCGGTGAAGCTCCTGGTTCGCAAACCCGGGATGCCGAGTTCCGAACTGGCAGCCGCTCTGGCGAAACATGTTGGCATCCTTGGTGATGTCACCTACTCCACCAATGACGGTCTGGTGGAGATCAGCCCGATCGGGATCAGCAAGGCCGTCGGTGTGCAGCAGGTCGCGCACCCGCTGGAGATACGGGCCGAGGATGTGGTGGCATTCGGCGATATGCCCAACGACGTGCCGATGCTCACCTGGGCCGGCCTGGGTGTGGCGATGGGCAATGCCCATCCGGAGGCTATCGCCGCGGCAAACGAAGTGACGGCGCCTAACAGTGACGATGGTCTTGCGCGGGTACTTGAACGCTGGTGGCTCTAACCGGCGTTGGTGGTCTGGATCCGGCTGAACCGCTCCAGCTGCGTCGGCGGCCCGTCGATGGACGGCGGCGGCAAAACCAGATCGACACCGTCGATGACCCGGATGACATTATGGGTCTGACGGTCGAAATTGAGCGTGCCGTGCTGGAAGTTCTGCACGATCCATTCCGGTTCGGCGATCTCGCCGCTGGTCGGCAATCCCAGGGAACTGCGCTCGAAGCCCAGCGATCCCCATGCTTGGTAGATCGCGCCGGTCAGCGGTTGCGCGCCGGTCTCCGGTGACCAGTACATCGCCCCACGCTCGAAGGTCGCGTATCGCGCCGAGCCCTCAGCGGAGGCCTCCGGCGAGGTGGGGTTCCCCAACGGGCTCACCGGACCGCCGTCGTTCTCCCACCGTGCCAGGATCGCGCCGCCGCGCAAAGCCTCGGTCGCATCAGGAGGACGGTTGAATCCCGCTGCGATTTCACGGATCTGGTCCAGAGCCGCGTAACCGGCGTGGCCCGGACACTCGGTGTTACCGACGTCTCGGTGGGCGAAGATCTCCGGCAGCGTGACCGTCCGCCCGCCGGGAATCACGGTGTAGGAGCCGCCGGCCGATGTGAGCGGCACGGACGCGAGCGGATTGATGCGGTCAAGGTTCAACCGCCACCCGAGCAATCGCCCGACCGTTCTGATCATGATCTCCGGCGGGGCCTCGTCATCGAAGCTGCCGATCATCGACACGCCCCACACGTCGCGGTTGAAACCGCCCGTGTGGGAACCCATGACGTCTTTGGTCAAGCCGCCCGCGCGGCCCTCGAACACCTGCCCGTATTTGTCGACCAGGGCGTTGTAGGCGATGTCGCACCAGCCCAGCGTCATCGTGTGATACGCGTAGATCGACCGGACGATCGCCGCGGAATCCTCTGGGGCATAGTCGTTTCCGGTCGCGGTGTGATGCACCACCGCCGCCCGCAAGCCGTTGCCGTAGGACGGACCGCCGCAGCGCGATCCGCTTCCGGCGCCCCACTGGGTCCGGCTGATGATGTTGGGCGGCTGACCCGGCCCGAGCGTGGCCGTCGGAGGTGACCACTGGGTCTCCACCGGAGCCTTGGGCGGCGTGATCAGCACCACCGACATGGTCTGCGTGAGCGACTCCTCGGCGTTGGCCGGGATGTACCCGAGTTGCCGTCCGGCCTCGAGGCCCGAGTCCGGCGGGGCGACCGTCTCCGGAGCCGACGGCGGTCTGGTGACGGAGATCTGAACGGCGTTGGTGTCGCCGACGAAGATCGGGTCGGTGCCCCGCGGGCCGCCGAACTCGGTGTCGTCGGAGTTCGGCTCGAGATTCTCAGCGACGTACCAGGGACCCCAGGATCCGTCGGCCCGTTTGGCCCGCACCCGGGCCGATGTGCCGGACAGGTCACTGCCGGTCAACGCGACCATGGAGAACGGGGTGGCCTGGTTGATCTCACGGATCGTCTCGCCGCCGCCGATACCGGCCAGCGGCTGCTGGGTCAGGACGGTGTCATCGGCGCTGGGCCCGTGGTGCTGCCCCGGTAGACCCGCCGCCAACGGCACCAGGACGACCGTCGCCGCGACAGCGGTGAACAGGATCGTCGGCGCTGGCCGGCGGCGGGATGACACAGTGCGATGTTACGTATGTGCCAGGTGTTACCAACGGTTCGACACGGACTATTGATCACTATGTGAGAGTTGGGAATGCAACGGCACCGCAGGGGTTGTCCACCCTGCGGTGCCGTTTTGGTGCAAGTTCTGCCTCGTCAGCCGGCTGCCGCCTCGACCGCCGGGGCGGCCGCCGCGGGAGCGGCCGCAGCCGCCGAGGCGCCCTGCATCGCCTGGGTGATTCCCGGCATTACGACCCCTTTGAGCAGGTCAATCGCCTGGCCGACGCCCAGCTGATTGGCCGCGCTGGTCAGGTCGCCGATGATGCCGCCGGATGACGAAGCCGGGGCGATGGTCCCCGGCAGGCCCAGGGACGGATCACCGAGGATCGGGTAGGTGCCCGCGACCGGGCCCAGCGGGGCGCTGATCGGAATCTCCGTCGGCAGACCGATTCCGGTGGACGGCGTGGTCAGGCCCGGCGTGGTCAGGCCCGGTGTGGTCAGGCCCGGTGTGGTCAGGCCCGGTGTGGTCAATCCTGGAGTGGGCGCCACCTGGGGCGTCGAGATGCCGGGCGCGGTCAGACCAGGGGTGGTCAGCGCCGGATCGGTCAGTCCGGGGGTGGCTGCCGCCGGGCTCGGCGTCAAACCTGGTGTGGTCAGGCCGGGTGTGGTCAGGCCGGGTGTGGTCAAACCTGGTGTGGTCAGGCCGGGCGTGGTTACAGCCGGCGTGGTCAGGCCGGGCGTCGTCAGTGCCGGCGTCGTCAGACCCGGAGTCGTCAGCGACGGTGTGGTCAGACCAGGCGTTGCCAGTGACGGCGTGGTCAGGCCGGGCAGGGTCAGCGACGGCGTTGTCAGCGCCGGTCCGGTCTGGACCGGCTGAGCGCCGGCCGGGCTCAGGCCGGTCGGCAGGGGCGGCAGGTTGATGCCGAACTGCGACAGGCCCGCCTGCAGAGCGGACAGGATCTCGTTGGGCAGATCGGTGACGACCGCGGCCTGGGTGAAGTCCCGGTGCTCGGCGACGTGGCCGGCGGAGGTCAGTTCGATGACACCGATCGCGGCGAACGGGGTTGCGACAGCTAGGGCGGCGACCGCGCTCATGGCTGTCGAGATCTTGCGTCGACGTTGGTTCGGCACGGAAGTCTCCTCAAATTTGCGACTAGTTGGGTTCTGTCATTCGGAACCCTGTCTGATGTTAAAACTGAGGTTGCTGAGACAGGAGTGACGATGCTGAATCGTGAGCTAATCGCGACCTTGAACTCCCGTGCAGCATGGGCATTTTCACCCGACTTTCTGCGGGTCGCACCGGTTCGCCGCGCAGTTGCCGAGGCACCCGTCGGATAACCTGACTGCTGATGAGTTCTCCTGATTCCCGGGTCCCACCGACCGGTTCGCAGCCCGGGGACTTCGACCTCCTCGTCGTCGGCTCGGGGTTCTTCGGGCTGACGGTGGCCGAACGAGTGGCCACCCAACTCGGCAAGCGCGTCCTGGTCGTTGAGCGCCGCGGTCACATCGGTGGCAACGCGTATTCCGAGCCCGAACCGCAGACCGGAATCGAGGTCCATCGCTACGGCGCCCACCTGTTTCACACGTCCAACGCCCGGGTCTGGGACTACGCACGTCAGTTCACCGAGTTCACCGGCTATCAGCACCGGGTGTTCGCCATGCACGGCGGCCAGGCCTACCAGTTCCCGATGGGCCTGGGACTGGTGTCGCAGTTCTTCGGCCGTTACTTCAGTCCCGACGAAGCGCGCGCGCTGATCACCGAGCAGTCCGCCGAGATCGACACCGCACACGCGCAGAACCTCGAGGAGAAGGCGATCTCGCTGATCGGGCGCCCGCTGTACGAGGCGTTCGTCAAGGACTACACCGCCAAGCAGTGGCAGACCGATCCCAAGGAGCTGCCGGCCTCGACGATCAGCCGGCTGCCGGTTCGCTATACCTTCGACAACCGCTACTTCAATGACACTTTCGAAGGCCTGCCGGTCGAGGGCTACACAGCCTGGCTGAAGAACATGGCTTCCGATGAGCGGATCACCGTGCGGTTGAACACCGATTGGTTCGACGTGCGTGAGGGGTTGCGCGCGGCCAGTCCGGAGGCACCGGTGATCTACACCGGTCCGCTGGACAGGTACTTCGATTACTCCGAAGGCCGGTTGGGTTGGCGTACTTTGGATTTCGACCTCGAGGTTTTGCAGACCGGCGATTTCCAGGGCACACCGGTGATGAATTACAACGATGCCGACGTTCCCTTCACCCGTATCCACGAGTTCCGGCATTTCCATCCCGAGCGTGACTACCCGGCCGACAAGACCGTGATCATGCGTGAGTACTCGCGCTTCGCCGATGACGACGACGAGCCGTACTACCCGATCAACACCGAGACCGACCGTGCCGTGCTGGCCGCCTACCGCAGTCGCGCCAAGGCCGAGACCGCGGCCGCGAAGGTGCTTTTCGGTGGCAGGCTGGGGACTTACCAGTATCTCGACATGCACATGGCCATCGCGAGCGCTTTGAACATGTTCGACAACGTGCTGGCGCCGCACCTGCGCGACGGTGCGCCATTGACGGCCGATGAGGCCGGGGAGAGCAGTAACCCATGAGTGAAATTCCATCCGGAGCGATCCCGGCCGGTCAGACCCGCGCGGTGAGCCTGCTGGCCCGCGTGATCCTGCCCCGGCCCGGCGAGTCTCTCGACGTTCGCAAGCTCTACATCGTCGAGTCGGACACCAATGCCCGGCGAGCGCACGCCGCGACCCGTACCGCGCTGCAGATCGGGGCCGAGTCCGAGGTCTCCTTCGCGACCTACTTCAACGCCTTTCCTGCCAGTTATTGGCGACGCTGGTCGACGCTGACGTCGGTGGTGCTGCGCGTCGAGTTGACCGGTGCGGCCCGTATCGACGTGTACCGCTCGAAAGCCAACGCCGCACGGATCAGCGTCGGCGGCACCGAGATCGTCAGCCCGGACACCTCGACTCCGACAATCGCCGAATTCGAGGTCGAACTCGAACCGTTCGAGGACGGCGGCTGGATCTGGTTTGACATCACCACCGACACCGACGCCGAGATGCACAACGCCGGCTGGTACGCACCGGTGGCGGCACCGGGACGGGCCGACATCGCGGTGGGTATCCCGACCTTCAACCGCCCGGCCGACTGTGTCAACGCGTTGCAGGCGCTGACCTCGGATCGGTTGGTCGACGCGGTGATCGGTGCGGTCATCGTCGTCGACCAGGGCACCGACAAGTCGGTCGACCACCCGGGTTTCCCCGAGGCCGCCGCAGCGCTGAGCGGTCGGCTCTCGGTTCACCACCAGCCCAACCTCGGCGGCTCCGGCGGCTACAGCCGGGTGATGTACGAGGCGCTGAAGAACACCGGTTGCGAACAGATCCTGTTCATGGACGATGACATCCGGATCGAGCCGGACTCCGTCCTGCGTGCGCTGGCACTGAGCCGATTCGCCAAGTGGCCAATGCTGATCGGCGGTCAGATGCTCAATCTGCAGGAGCCCTCGCACCTGCACGTGATGGGCGAGGTGGTCAACCGGGCGAACTTCATGTGGACCAACGCCCCGTTCACCGAGTACGACCATGACTTCGCCAAGTACCCGCTCAACAGCGACGACGAGGAAGGCCGTAGCGCACTGCTGCACCGCCGCATCGACGTCGACTACAACGGCTGGTGGATGTGCCTGATTCCGCGTCAGATCGCCGAGGAACTGGGCCAGCCACTGCCGTTGTTCATCAAGTGGGATGACGCGGATTACGGTCTGCGGGCCGGTGAGCGTGGATATCCGACGGTCACGATGCCGGGCACCGCGATCTGGCACATGGCCTGGAGCGACAAGGACGACGCGATCGACTGGCAGGCCTACTTCCACCTGCGCAACCGGCTGGTCGTCTCCGCGCTGCACTGGGATGCGCCGGTTCGGGGCCTGATCATGAGCTCCATCAAGGCGACGCTGAAACATCTTCTGTGCCTTGAGTATTCGACGGTCGCGATCCAGAACAAGGCGATCGACGACTTCCTCGCCGGACCGGAACACATCTTCTCGATCCTCGAGTCCGCGCTGCCCGAGATCCGGGCGATGCGCAGGGAGTTCCCGGACGCCGTTGTTCTGCCGGGGGCGACGTCGCTGCCCTCCGCCAGTGGCAGAACCAAGGTCCACAAGCCGCCGGTGGCGCTGCCCGCCATCGGTCTTCGGTTGGCGCGCGGGCTCATCCATCAATTGCGCAGGGAGAATCCCGATCACCACACCAGGCCACAACTCAACGTCGCCACTCAGGATGCGCGGTGGTTCCTGCTGTGCAACGTCGACGGCGTGACGGTCACCACCGCCGACGGCCGCGGTGTCGTCTACCGGCAGCGTGACCGGGCCAAGATGTTCGGGCTTCTGCGTGAGTCGGTGCGCAGGCATATCGCACTGGCGCGCCGCTACGACCACCTGCGCCGGGTCTACCGGGAGGCGCTGCCGGTGCTGTCGAGCAAGCAGAAGTGGGAAACCGTTCTCTTCGATGAAACACCGGCGAATGTCTGAGGCGGGGTCCGAGGCGGGTCCACCGACCGGTGAAGTCGCGGCGCTTGTCGCCGTGCAGTCGAAGCTGGCCACGCCGGAGGTCCTCACCGTCACCCGGGCCATGTCGCACTTCGGCGAGCATGCCGCGGGGTGGGTGGCACTGTCCGGTGTGGGCGCACTGCTCGCGTCGCGCCGCCGCCGGGACTGGCTTCTGGTCGGAGTCGGCGCCGTGGCCGCCCACGCGGCCGCAATCGTCATCAAACTCGTCGTCAGGCGCAAGCGGCCGCACCATCCGGACATCGCCGTGAACGTGGGCACTCCGAGCGCGCTGAGTTTCCCCTCCGCGCACGCCACCTCGAGCACGGCCGCGGCTATGCTGCTGTGCCGGGCAACCCGCTCACCGCTCCCCCTGGTCATCATCCCGCTGATGGCGTTGTCGCGATTGGTGCTCGGTGTGCACTATCCGAGCGACGTTCTCGCCGGCATCGCCGTCGGAGCCACGGTTGCCCGAGTCACCGCCCGCCTCGGTGGCAGGAAGGAGACGAACAGTGAGTGATGCAAAGGTCGCCGGTCCACCGAGCGGCCTCTTCGCCGGCATCGTCAAGGCGATCCGGCCCCGACAGTGGGTGAAGAACCTTCTCGTGTTCGCCGCGCCACTGGCAGCCTGGGGCCACGAGGGCACCTACGACTACCGGCGGGTCCTGATCCAGGTCTCGATTGCCTTCGTCGTCTTCAGCCTCGCCGCGTCGTCGATCTATCTGGTCAACGACGCCCGCGACGTCGAGGCGGACCGGGCTCATCCGACTAAGCGCTTCCGCCCCATCGCGGCCGGAGTGCTCCCCGTCCCGATGGCTTACGGCCTGGCGGTCGCGCTCGCGGCAGCGTCCCTGATCGTCGGATGGCTGGTCAAGCCTCAACTGGCACTCGTGATGGCGGTCTATCTGGCGATCCAGCTCGCCTACTGTTACGGACTGAAACATCAAGCCGTGCTTGATATCTGCATCGTCTCCTCGGGCTTCCTGATCCGCGCGATCGCCGGTGGCGTGGCCGCAGGTATCCCGCTGTCCCAGTGGTTCCTTCTGGTGATGGCGTTCGGGTCGCTGTTCATGGCCGCCGGTAAGCGCTACGCCGAGTTGCAGCTCGCTGAGCGAACCGGAGCCAAGATCCGCAAATCGCTCGAGAGTTACACCAGCACCTATCTGCGCTTCGTGTGGACCCTGTCGGCCACCGCGGTGGTGCTCTCCTACGGCCTGTGGGCATTCGAACGTGACGGCGGCCGGGGATCGTGGTTCGTCATCTCGATGGTCCCCTTCACCGTCGCGATCCTGCGGTACGCCGTCGATGTCGACGGCGGCTTGGCCGGCGAGCCGGAAGAGATCGCGCTGCGCGACCGGGTGCTGCAAATGCTGGCACTGGCCTGGATCGGAACCGTTGTTGCGGCCGTCGTCCTGGGCTAGCGGTCCTCGCACCTGGCCGGCTTTCCCGTACAGCCCGTTCACCCGGCTGAGCCTGTGGGTGACCGTCGCGGTGGTGACGGCACTGTGGTCCTGGGGCATCTGGCAGCGGCGGTGGATTGCCGACGACGGTCTGATCGTGTTGCGGACGATTCGGAATCTGTTGGCGGGCAACGGTCCGGTGTTCAACGCGGGGGAGCGGGTCGAGTCCAACACCTCTGCGGCGTGGACATATCTGGTCTATCTCGGCAGCCTGATCGGTGGACCGTTGCGACTCGAGTACGTGGCGCTGGCGCTGGCACTGATGCTGAGTGTCGGCGGTGTGGCGATGGTGATGCTCGGCGCCGCGCGGTTGTGGGCGCCGGCACTCACCGGCAGGAGTGTTTTGTTCCTTCCGGCGGGCGCCCTGGTGTACGTCGCCGTACCGCCGGCCAGAGACTTCGCCACCTCGGGTCTGGAGAACGGCCTGGTCACCTTCTGGCTCGGTCTGCTGTGGTGGATGTTGGTGTGCTGGTCTCAGGACGGTGAGCGATCGGATGCGTGGTTCATCGGCGCGCTGGCCTTCGTGGCCGGTTTGAGCGTGATGGTCCGGCCGGAGTTGGCGCTTCTGGGCGGTCTGGCGCTGCTGATGCTGCTGGCCACGGAATCAGGCTGGCGGGCCAAGCTTCTGATCCTCCTCGCCGGCGGCCTGGTGCCCGTCGGTTATGAGATCTTCCGGATGGGCTACTACGGACTTCTGGTTCCGCAGACGGCGTTGGCCAAGGACGCCTCGGGCAGCAAGTGGGCCCAGGGCTTCACCTATCTGGCGAATTTCGCCGGGCCCTATGCACTGTGGCTGCCCGCGGTCCTGTTGAGCGCGCTCGGCGTGCTGCTTGCCGCCGGGCGTCTCGGATCGTGGCGGGTGCGCAGTCCGCAGGCGGTCGTCGCGTTCATGATCCTCAGCGGTGTGGTGCAGGGGCTCTACTGGACTCGGCAGGGCGGCGACTTCATGCACGGCAGGGTTCTGCTGGCACCGTTGTTCTGCCTGCTCGCTCCGGTGGCGGTGATCCCGGTGGTGATCCCGGCCGGCAACAGCTGGTTGCGTTTGGAGGAGGGCCGCCGGGGCGACGGACTCGTCGCGTTGTTGTGGCTCGCCCTGGCGGGCTGGTCGCTGTGGGCGGCGAACTCGCCGGGCATGGGGTCCGACGCCACCAGGGTCACCTACTCCGGAATCGTCGATGAGCGCCGCTTCTACTCGCAGGCCACCGGGCACGCTCACCCGCTGACCGCGGCGGATTACCTCGATTACCCGCGGATGCGTGCCGTCCTGGTGGCCATCAACAACACCCCCGACGGTGCACTACTGCTGCCGTCGGGTAATTACGACGTCTGGGACGTCGTGCCGGCACTGCCTCCGCCGCCACCTCCGCCCGGTGTTTCGCCTGATAGCTGGCGGCGCGAGATCGCCCCGCACACAGTCTTTTTCACCAATCTCGGCATGGTGGGGATGAACGTCGGACTCGACACCCGGGTCCTCGATCAGATCGGACTCGTCAACCCGCTGGCCGCGCACACCACCCGGCTCGAGGACGCGCGAATCGGCCACGACAAGAATCTGTTCCCCGACTGGGCGGTGGCCGAGGGACCATGGCTCAAGGAGCATCCCTACGTACCGCCCTACCTCGACGAAGGTTGGATCATCGAGGCCCAGGCAGCTCTGGGGTGTCCGGAAACCGCCGAGATGCTCAAGTCGATCCGGGAACCGATGAGTCTCCCCCGGTTCATCGGCAACCTGCATCGAGCGCTGCAATTCACCCGGTATCGCATCGACAGGGTGCCCGAATATGAGTTGCTGCGCTGTGGCGTTGATCACCCTCCTCGTGAAACGCCCCCGTATGAGGGTCTACCTGCGACGGGTCCGTGACTCAGTAACGTTTGCCCATCGTTGTGCCGATAGACGGTTTGCGCGCGGAGTCTCGGCATTGCTTCACTACCCGGGCACTCACGGGCGCAGAGATCGCATGCGGTGGGCAATCAACCAAAGGGATGGGACCTTTCGGATGGGTATGAAAATCGTGGATAAGCTGCGCCGTTCCTGGCTGCGCCGGGCCGCGGCGGCCGCCGGCGTGGCCGCAGTGCTGCCGGGACTGATCGGAATCGCGGGGGGATCGGCGACAGCAGGGGCGTTCTCCCGGCCGGGCCTTCCGGTCGAGTATCTCGACGTGCCGTCGGCCGCGATGGGCCGCGCCATCCGGGTTCAGTTCCAGAGCGGCGGCGCCAACTCGCCGGCGGTCTACATGCTCGACGGACTGCGCGCGCAGGAGGACTTCAGCGGCTGGGACATCAACACCGCGGCCTTCGAGTGGTACCTCGATTCCGGACTGTCGATGATCATGCCGGTCGGTGGTCAGTCCAGCTTCTACAGCGACTGGTACAAGCCGGCGTGCGGTAAGGCCGGTTGCACCACCTACAAATGGGAGACCTTCCTCACCGGTGAACTGCCGGCCTGGCTGGCGGCCAACCGCCAGGTCAAGCCGACCGGCAGTGCAGCCGTCGGATTGTCGATGGCCGGTTCGGCCGCCCTGACGTTGGCGATCTGGCATCCGCAGCAGTTCACCTACGCCGCTTCGCTGTCGGGCTTCCTGAACCTGTCCGAGGGCTGGTGGCCGATGATGGTCGGAATGGCGATGGGCGACGCCGGTGGCTTCAAGCCCGAGGACATGTGGGGACCGAGCGGTAGCGCGGCCTGGAAGCGCAACGATCCGATGGTCAACATCAGGACGCTGATCGCCAACAACACCCGCATCTGGATCTACTGCGGCGACGGCAAGCAGTCCGACCTCGATGCCGGCGCCACCGCCGGGAATCTGTTCAACGCGAAGTTCCTCGAAGGTTTCACATTGCGGACCAACAGGACCTTCCGCGACACCTACCTGGCCAACGGCGGTTCCAACGGAGTGTTCAATTTCCCGGCCAATGGCACGCACAGCTGGGGCTACTGGGGTCAGCAGGTGCAGCAGATGAAGCCCGATATCCAGCGGGTGCTCGGCGCCACGCCGCAGCCCTCTCCATCGGTACCGCCGGTCGCAACGGTCACTTCGCCCGCCAACTGAGAACGGCGTTCCCCGAACCCCTGGCCAGCGGTTGTGAAACACTGCGGGGACATTCGGGGACGAGGTGGGTAGGAGCGATCTGGTGAAGTTCTTCCGGGCACTGTGTGCCGCGATCGTGGTTTTGGGAACCTGGGCCGCTTCGGCACCCACCGCCGCAGCCGCGGGGGTGGAGTACCTGATGGTGCCCTCGGCGGCGATGGGGCGCGACATCCCGGTGGCATTCCAGGGCGGCGGCCCGCACGCGGTGGTGCTGCTGGACGCCTTCAACGCCGCCCCGGACGTCAGCAACTGGGCCCGGGTCGGCAACGCGATGAACACCCTGGCCGGATCCGGCTTGTCGGTGGCGGCGCCGGCCGGCGGCGCCTACAGCATGTACACCAACTGGGAACTCGACGGCAGCAAGCAGTGGGAGACCTTCCTGGCCGACGAACTTCCCACCTGGCTCGCGGCGAACAAGGGTCTTGCCCCCAGCGGCCACGCGATCGTCGGTGCCGCCCAGGGCGGTACCGCCGCGCTGACGCTGGCCGCCTTCCACCCTGATCGGTACCGCTACGCCGGATCACTGTCGGGCTTCCTCAACCCCTCGGACACCTTCACCAACGGCGCGATCTCGGCCGGTATCAACGACAACGGCGGCAACATCAACGCGATGTGGGGCGCCCCGCAGCTCGGCCGGTGGAAGTGGCACGACCCGAACGTTCACGTTCAGCTGCTGGTCGACAACAACACCCGGCTGTGGGTGTTCAGCCCGCAGAACAGCAGTTGCAGCGATCCGGCTGCGATGATCGGCCGCTGCGATATCGCCCAGGGCAGCAACCGCACGTTCTACGCGCACTACCGGGCCGTCCGCGGTCACAATGGGCACTTCGACTTCCCGGCCGGCGGAAACCACGACTGGGGCGCCTGGTCGGGGCAGCTCGGAGCGATGGCCGGCGACGTCTCAGCTGCTCTGAGTAGCTAACCGACCGCTGTTCAACCGTTAGCCATCCGCAACCGCGCGTACGCTGGCCCACCCCACCGTGCCTGTACTGTAGACGCCGTGCAACGCGTCGACGGCGGCTCACTCAGCAAACGCTCAGGGTGGCTGCTTGCCGGGGTCGTCGCCCCCGCCGCGTACCTGCTTTCGGGGTGTAGTTCCGGCGCGGACCTGGTGGGCACGATGGCGTTGCCCACCCAGCAGACCGAAGGGTTCGTCGACGGTATCGGCGTTCCGCCGCCCCAGGACGGCAACCCCGGGCGACTTGACCTCACCGCCGCGCAACAGGGCTACCTCGATGCCCTGACGGCCGCGGGAATCCATCCCTCCAGCGAATTGCGCGCGCTGAGTATCGGCTCCTATGTCTGCCAGGCGCGCGCCGCCGGACAACGGGATCAGGCGGTGTGGGAGTACGTCGCACCCATGGTGCGCAGTGATGTCGCCGATGCCCGGGCGTCGACGCCGCAGTCACCTGCGGCCGTGCCGGCCGACGCCGCCATCGCCGACTACATCCGCATCGCCTCGGAGCGACTCTGTTAAGCCACCTTGATCAAAATGGCCCGTAAGACCCGAACGAGCAACCGCCCCGGACCGCGCAACGACAAGCGCCGCAAGCGGCACCGCATCCTGGCTCTGATCGCCGCCGCAGCGGTCGCCGTCGTCGTCGCACTGGTGGTGGCGATCATCGTGGTCGTCGTGCGCCGCCCAGCCCCGTCGATCACTGCGATTCCCCCCACCGCGGTGCCGCCCACCAGCCAGCCCGGCCGCAAGCCCCGGCCGGCCTTCCAGGACGCCAGCTGTCCGGACGTCGCGATGTACGCCATCCCGGGAACCTGGGAGTCCTCACCGACCGATGATCCGCTGAACCCGGGGCAGTTCCCAATTGCCTTGTTGCTCAACGTGACCCGCCCGATTCAGCAGGACTTCGGCGCCGACCGGGTGCAGGTCTACACGGTCCCCTACACCGCCCAGTTCCACAACCCGCTGTCCTCAGACAAGCAGATGTCCTATAACGACAGCCGCGCTGAGGGCACCGCCGCAACGGTGCGTGCCATGACCGAGATGAACGAGCGCTGCCCGCTGACGAGTTATGTGATCGTGGGCTTCTCCCAGGGCGCGGTGATCGCGGGGGATCTGGCCAGCGATATCGGCAACGGCCGAGGGCCCATCGACGAGGATCTGATACTCGGTGTCACCCTGATCGCAGACGGTCGCCGGCAGCCGGGAGTCGGTCAGGACGTAGGACCGCTGGCGCCGGGCCAGGGCGCCGAGGTCACCTTGCGCGAGGTCCCGACGCTGTCGGCCCTGGGTCTGACGATGAGCGGTGAGCGGCCGGGCGGGTTCGGGGCGTTGAGCAACCGCACCTATGAGATCTGCGCGCCCGGGGACCTGATCTGCTCGGCTCCGCAGTCGGCCTTCAACATCGCCAATCTGCCGCGCACCCTCGAGGTGCTCACCGCCGGTGCGGGCCAGCCCATCCACGCCATGTACAACACCCCGGAGTTCTGGAATCTCGACGGCCAGACGGCGACCATGTGGGCCCTGAATTGGGCCCGAGGCGTGATCGCGAACGCCCCGTCCCCGCCGCACGGATGAATCCCTGATAAACCCTGATGAAAGTGGCCCCGGCCCGGCGATCCGATTTGTCCACAGCCGCCAGTTCCTCTAACATTAAGAAATCTTTAAGAGCTTTGAACACCGTTCCGGCAGCGGGCGCGACTCGCGCCGGAGGCGACTGTGACCGCGGGAATCTCGGTACGATCTGTGAGGCTTGCGGTCACGAACCAGGGCAATCGGTGGCGCGTCGTCGAGGCTGCCGCACCGTGCGACCCGCCCAGCGCCGCGATGCGGCCCGGGGCATGAGTGTTCTGACAGGAGAGTGGTATGCCGTTCCATAACCCGTTCATCAAGGACGGACGGATCGTCTTCCCCGAGGGCACCAGTGTCGTCAAGCACGTCGAACGGTGGGCACGAGTTCGCGGCGACAAGTTGGCATTCCGATTCCTGGACTTCTCCACCGAACGTGACGGTATTGCGCGCGAACTTCAATGGGCCGACTTCAGCGTTCGCAACCGGGCCCTGGGCGCCCGCCTTCAGCAGGTCACCGAACCCGGCGACCGGGTGGCGATCCTGTGCCCGCAGAATCTGGACTACCTCGTCGCGTTCTTCGGCACGCTGTACTCCGGACGGATCGCGGTCCCGCTGTTCGACCCGTCGGAGCCGGGCCACGTCGGGCGTCTGCATGCGGTGCTCGACGACTGCCGGCCCTCGGCGATCCTGACCACAACCGAAGCCGCCGAGGGCGTTCGCAAGTTCTTCCGCAGCCGGCCGGCAAAGGAACGGCCCCGTGTCATCGCCGTCGACGCGATCCCCGCCGAAGTGGGCGAAACCTGGGAGCACTCCGACGACGTCGACCCCGACACCATCGCCTATCTGCAGTACACCTCGGGGTCCACCAGGATCCCCACCGGTGTTCAGATCACCCACCTGAACCTGGCCACCAACGTGGTACAGGTCATCGAGGCCCTCGAGGGCGAAGAGGGTGACCGCGGCGTCAGCTGGCTGCCGTTCTTCCACGATATGGGCCTGATCACCGCGCTGCTGTCACCGATGATCGGGCACTACTTCACCTTCATGACCCCGGCCGCATTCGTGCGCCGGCCGATCCGCTGGATGCGCGAGCTCGCCCGTCAGCCCGGAGACACCGGCGGCACCATCTCGGTGGCTCCGAACTTCGCCTTCGATCACGCGGCCGCCCGCGGCGTGCCGAGGGACGGCGAGGAGCCTTTGGACCTTTCCAACGTGAAGGCCATCCTCAACGGCAGTGAGCCGATCTCGGCGGCCACCCTGCGCAGGTTCAACGAGGCCTTCGGCCCGTTCGGTTTTCAGCCCAGGGCCATCAAGCCCTCCTACGGCCTGGCCGAGGCGACGCTGTTCGTGTCGACCACTCCCTCCAGTGATGAGCCGACGGTCATCTCCGTCGATCGCGACGAGCTCAACGCGGGCAGGTTCGTCCCGGTTCCGGACGATTCGCCCAAGGCCGTCGCACAGGCGGGCGCGGGCAAGGTCGGCATCGCGGAGTGGGCTGCGATCGTCGAACCCGAGACCGCGTCCGAGGTTCCCGACGGCCAGATCGCCGAGATCTGGATCAGCGGTAAGAACATGGGCACCGGCTATTGGGGCAAGCCCGAAAAATCGGTCGAGACATTCGAGAACATCCTCAAGTCGCGGACCACACCGTCGCATGCCGACGGCGCAACCGATGACGCCACCTGGGTCCGCACCGGTGACCTCGGCGCCTACTACAACGGCGAGCTGTTCATCACGGGCCGTACCAAGGACCTGGTGATCATCGACGGCCGCAACCATTACCCGCAGGACCTGGAGTACTCCGCACAGGAAGCCAGCAAGGCGGTGCGCACCGGATTCGCCGCGGCATTCTCGGTGCCGGCCAATCAGTTGCCCGAGGAGGTCTTCGCCGACGCACATGCCGGTCTGAAGCACAATCCGGACGACACCTCGGAGCAACTCGTGATCGTCGCCGAGCGGGCCGCTGGTTCACACAAGGTCGATGTCAGTCAGGTCGCCGACGCCATCCGCGCCGCCATCGCGGTGCGTCACGGCGTGACCGTTCGCGACGTCCTGCTCACGCCCGCGGGCGCGATCCCCCGCACCTCGAGCGGCAAGATCGGCCGGACCGCCTGCCGGGCGGCCTACCTCGACGGCAGCCTGCGGTCCGGGAAGGTCGCCAATGCCTTCCCCGAAGCGGAATAGCGACACCGAAAGCCTTTATGTCTGAATCAGATTCGCAGCCAGCCGACGACCTGGTCATCGCACCCGAGAGGGCGCTGGTGGAGCCGCGCACCGATATGACGGTGCCGGAGATGCGCGAATGGTTGCGCAACTGGGTGGCCAACGCCACCGGGCAGTCCGCCGATTCGGTCGACGAGTCGGTCCCCATGGTCGAGTTGGGCCTCTCCTCGCGAGACGCCGTGGCGATGGCCAGCGATATCGAGGACCTGACCGGTGTCACCCTGACGGCGACGGTCGCCTTCCGGCATCCGACCATCGAGGCGCTGGCCACCGTCATCATCGAGGGCGAACCGGAAGCCGAGTTCAGCGACGACGGCGACAACTGGTCCCGCGATGTCGACGAAGACGTCTTCAACATCGCCATCGTCGGATTGGCGACCAGATTCCCCGGTGACATGAACACCCCCGACGAGATGTGGCAGGCGCTGCTGGAAGGTCGCGACGCCATCACCGACCTGCCCGAGGGGCGTTGGGCCGAGTTCATGACCGAGCCCCGACTGGCCGAGCGGATCGCCAAGGCCCGTACCCGTGGCGGGTACCTGAAGGACCTCAAGGGTTTTGACGCCGAATTCTTCGCATTGTCGAAGATGGAGGCCGACAACATGGATCCGCAACAGCGGCTCTCCCTGGAACTCACCTGGGAGGCACTGGAGTACGCGCGCATCCCGGCCTCGAGTCTGCGTGGAACGAATGTCGGTGTCTACATCGGCAGCTCCACCAACGACTACAGCTATCTGGCGATGATGGATCCGCGAACCGCGCATCCCTATGCCATCACCGGTACGGCGAGTTCGATCATCGCCAACCGGGTCTCCTACTTCTACGACTTCCGCGGACCGTCGGTGGCGGTGGACACGGCGTGCTCGTCATCACTGGTTGCGGTGCACCAGGGCGTGCAGGCTCTTCGCAGCGGCGAGGCAGACCTGGTGGTGGCGGGGGGTGTGAATGCACTTGTCACACCGGCGGTCACACTCGGCTTCGACGAGGTCGGCGGCGTGCTCGCACCGGACGGCCGGATCAAGTCGTTCTCCTCCGATGCCGACGGCTACGCGCGCTCGGAGGGCGGCGGCATGCTCGTGCTCAAGCGCCTCGGCGATGCCCGCCGTGACGGAGACGAGATCATCGCGATCATCGCCGGCGGCGCGATCAACCACGACGGCCGGTCCAACGGCATGCTCGCACCCAACCCCGATGCTCAGGCCGAGGTGCTGCGCAAGGCCTACCATGACGCCGGCGTTGACCCGCGAACCGTCGACTACATCGAGGCACACGGAACCGGGACCATCCTGGGCGATCCCATCGAGGCCGATGCGCTCGGCCGGGTGATCGGACGCGGACGTACCGCCGATCAGCCGGCGCTACTGGGCGCGGTGAAATCCAATGTGGGACATCTGGAATCGGCTGCAGGGTCGGCGAGCCTGGCAAAGGTTGCGCTGTCGCTGCAGCGCGACAAGGTGCCGCCCTCGATCAACTACGCCGGTCCGAACCCCTACATCGACTTCGACGGCGTGCATCTGAAGGTGGCTGATGCGGTCACCGACTGGCCGCGCTACAGCGGGCATGCGGTGGCCGGGGTGTCAGGGTTCGGTTTCGGCGGAGCCAACGCGCACCTGGTGCTTCGTGAGGTTCTTCCGGAGGACCTGATCGAGCCGGAATCCGAGCCGGAACCGGCTGTCGCGCCGGAGGTTTCCAGTGCCGGTGCCGTTTTCCCCCGCGAGCGGGAGGTGCCCCCAGTCGGTGGTGTGCTCGTCGAGGACGACGACTACGACGAGCCGGAGCCGGTTTATTCCGAACGCGACTTCGACTACGAATACGGCGGCTTCGACGAAACCGAACCGGAACTGCCCGGGCTGACCGACGAGGCGCTGCGGCTGATCGAGGTCGCGCGCGAGGAACTCGAGGCCGAGGAGCAGCCGATCCCGGTTGTCCCGCTGGCTGTTTCAGGCTTCCTCACCTCTCGCAAGCGGGCCACCGCCGCCGAACTGGCCGACTGGATCGACAGTCCCGAAGGACGTGCGTCCTCGCTGGAGTCGATAGGGCGGGCGTTGTCGCGACGCAACCACGGTCGCTCGCGAGCCGTGGTGATGGCCCACGATCACGATGAGGCCGTCAAGGGTCTGCGGGCGATCGCCGATGGTAAGCAGAGTCCATTGGTCTATGCCGCCGACGGACCGGTGAGCAACGGACCGGTGTGGGTCTTCGCCGGTTTCGGCGCCCAGCACCGCAAGATGGGCAAGAGCCTGTATCTGCGCGACGAGGTCTTCGCTGAGTGGATCAACAAGGTGGACAGCCTCATTCAGGACGAGCGCGGGTATTCGGTGCTCGAACTGATCCTCGATGACTCGATCGACTACACCGACGAGACCTGTGAGTACCCGATCGAGAAGGTGCAGCTGGTCATCTTCGCCCTTCAGGTGGCGCTGGGCGAGTTGCTCAAGCACCACGGCGCCAAACCCGCCGCCCTGGTCGGACAGTCACTCGGAGAGGCGGCCGCCGCCTACTTCTCCGGTGGTCTCTCGCTCGCCGACGCCACCCGCACCATCTGCGCCCGTTCGCATCTGATGGGTGAGGGCGAGGCGATGCTGTTCGGCGACTACATCCGGCTGATGGCCCTCGTCGAGTATTCGGCGGAGGAGATCACCGAGGTGTTCTCCGAATTCCCCGATCTCGAGGTGTGTGTGTACGCCGCGCCCAGCCAGACCGTCATCGGCGGGCCGCCGGCCCAGGTCGACGCGATCATCGAGCGCTGTGAGAAAGAGGGCAAGTTCGCCCGTAAGTTCCAGACCAAGGGCGCCAGCCACACCACGCAGATGGACCCGCTGCTCGGGGAGCTTGCCGCGGAGTTGCAGGGCATCGAGCCGCATCCGTTGCACATCGGCTACTTCTCCACCGTGCACGAGGGCAACTACATCCGTCCCGGTGCCGAGCCCATCCATGATGTGGACTACTGGCGCAAGGGGTTGCGGCACAGCGTCTACTTCACCCAGGGCATCCGTAACGCGGTGGACAACGGCTACACCACCTTCGTCGAACTGGCGCCGAACCCGGTGGCGCTCATGCAGGTCGGACTGACGACGGCTGCCGCCGGCCTGCATGACGGTCAGCTGATCGCGACCCTGGCCCGCAAGCAGGACGAGGTCGAGTCGATGGTGGCGGCGATGGCACAGCTCTACGCCTACGGCCACGATCTGGACTTCCGCACGCTGTTCACCCCGGCCGAGACTCCGGCGGACCACGCCGATATCCCGCCGACCCGGTTCAAACGCAAGGAGCACTGGCTCAATGCGCAGTTCTCCGCCGACGGTTCGTCGATGGTTCCGGGCACCCATGTCGCGATGCCGGACGGCCGGCACGTCTGGGAGTACGCCGCTTCCGGGGCCACCGACCTGGCCGCGTTGGTCAAAGCCGCTGCTGCGCAGGTTCTTCCGGACGCTGTGCTGACCGCCTCCGAGCAGCGGGCGGTGCCCGGAGACGGGGCACGCCTGGTGACCAGCCTGACCCGCCATCCCGGTGGAGCCGCGGTGCAGGTGCACGCCCGCATCGACGAGTCGTTCACCCTGGTCTACGACGCCATCGTCACGCGGTCCGGCGCGGCTGGAGCACTGCCGGCCGCGGTGGCAACCGGAGTGGCGGTGGCGACGGACGCCGTTGCAGCACAGCCGGAACCGGCCGATGACGCGGACATCCTGCACGACAACCTCGCCGCCGGCGCCGGCGTGGCGGCATCGCTGGGCAAGTGGTCGCCGGACTCCGGGGAGACCGTGCACGATCGGCTCGGCGTGATCGTCGGCAGCGCGATGGGCTATGAACCCGAGGACCTGCCCTGGGAGGTGCCGCTGATCGAGCTGGGCCTGGATTCCCTGATGGCCGTGCGGATCAAGAACCGTGTCGAATACGACTTCGATATGCCGCCGATCCAATTGACCGCGGTGCGCGACGCCAGCCTCAACGACGTCAAGGCCCTCATCACCTACGCGGTGGAACACCGCGACGAGGTTGCGGCATTGCACGAGCACCAGAAGGGCATGACGGCCGAGGAGATCGCCGCCGAACAGGCCAAGATCATGGCAGGTGAGATTTCTCCGGAGCTTGCGCAGAAACTCGCTGCCAAGCATCCCGAGGCGCACACCAAGCCCGACATCCCTCCCCCGCCCACCAACCCTGTGCCTCCCCCGCCCACCAACCCCGGGGGTCCGGCCGAGCAGTCCGCCGCGGGCGCGGCCGCCAAGGCGCTGACCCAGCAGGCCGTCGTCGACGCGCTGGGCACCGACGTGCCGCCGCGCGAGGCCGCCGAACGGGTCACCTTCGCGACCTGGGCGATCGTCACCGGTAAGTCGCCGGGCGGCATCTTCAACGAACTGCCGAAGATCGACGCCGAGACTGCCGCCAAGATCGCCGCCCGGCTGACAGAACGTTGCGAGGGCACCATCACCGCCGAGCAGGTGCATGCGGCCACCACGATCGAGGAACTGGCGACCACCGTGCGCGAGCACCTCGAGTCCGGTGAACTCGACGGTTTCGTCCGCACCATCCGGGCTCGCAAGGAAGGCTCTAATCGGGTACCGGTGTTCGTCTTCCATCCGGCCGGCGGGTCGACGGTGGTCTACGAGCCACTGCTCAAGCGGTTGCCTCCGGACACCCCGATGTACGGCTTCGAGCGGGTCGAGGGTTCCATCGAGGAACGGGCCGCCCAGTACGTGCCGAAGCTGATGGAGATGCAGGGCAAGGGCCCCTACATCCTGGCAGGCTGGTCGCTCGGCGGCGTGCTGGCCTACGCCTGCGCCATCGGGCTGCGGAAGGCCGGTTGCGACGTCCGTTTCGTCGGACTGATCGACACCGTCCGGGCCGGTGAGGAGATCCCGCAGACCAAAGAGGAGATCCGGGCCCGCTGGGACCGCTACGCACTCTTCGCGCAGCGCACCTTCAACGTCGAGGTTCCGGAGATCCCGTACGAGACCCTCGAGGAACTCGACGACGACGGTCAGGTGCGCTTCATCCTCAACGCCGTCAAGGACAGCGGGGTCAACATCCCGGGCGGCATCATCGAGCACCAGCGCACCTCGTATCTGGACAACCGTGCCATCGACACCGCCAAGATCGAGCCGTTCGACGGACACGTCACCCTCTACATGGCCGACCGCTACCACGATGACGCGATCATGTTCGAGCCGCGCTACGGAACCCGTAAGCCTGACGGCGGATGGGGCGAGTTCGTCGCCGACCTGGAGGTCGTCCCGATCGGGGGCGAGCACATCCAGGCGATCGATGAGCCGTACATTGCCAAGGTGGGCGCTCATATGAGCGAGTCCGTCAACCGCATTCAGGCCGAGAACGAACAGAAGTGAAGCAGGGGAAGTGACCAACCGAACTACCGCCGAACTGCTGGCCGAACTACGCGAGAAGCTCGAACTGGCCAAGGAGCCCGGCGGTGAGGCTGCGGCTGCCAAGCGTGACAAGCGCGGCATCCCCAGCGCGCGTTCCCGCATTCATGAACTGCTCGATCCGGGAAGCTTCCTGGAGATCGGCGCACTTGCCCGCACCCCCGGCGACCCCAATGCTTTGTTCGGAGACGGTGTGGTCACCGGCCACGGAACCATCAACGGCCGTCCGGTCGGTGTCTTCTCCCACGATCAGACCGTCTTCGGCGGTTCGGTTGGAGAGATGTTCGGCCGCAAGGTCGCCCGGCTGATGGAGTGGGTGGCGATGGTCGGCTGTCCGATCATCGGCATCAACGATTCCGGCGGCGCCCGGATCCAGGACGCGGTCACCTCGCTGGCTTGGTACGCCGAACTGGGTCGCCGTCACGAACTGCTGTCGGGCATCGTGCCGCAGATCTCGATCATCCTCGGCAAGTGCGCCGGCGGTGCGGTCTACTCCCCCATCCAGACCGATCTCATCGTCGCCGTCCGCGACCAGGGCTACATGTTCGTCACCGGACCCGACGTCATCAAGGACGTCACCGGTGAGGACGTCACCCTCGACGAACTCGGGGGAGCCGACTACCAGGCCCGCTACGGCAACATCCACCAGGTCGTCGAGTCCGAGAAGGACGCCTTCGCCTACGTCCGGGATTTTCTGGAGTTCTTGCCGCCCAACACATTCGACGAGGCCCCGGTGATCAACCCGGGCCTCGAGCCGGAGATCACGCCGCACGATCTCGAACTCGACAGCCTCGTGCCAGACGCTGACAACATGGCCTACGACATGCACGAGATCCTGATCCGGATCTTTGACGACGGAGACTTCCTCGACGTCGCCGCCCAGGCCGGCCAGGCCATCATCACCGGTTTCGCCCGGGTCGACGGACGTCCGGTGGGTGTCGTGGCCAACCAGCCGATGCACATGTCCGGCGCGATCGACAACGAGGCCTCCGACAAGGCGGCCCGTTTCGTCCGGTTCTGCGACTCGTTCAACGTGCCGTTGGTCTTCGTCGTCGACACTCCCGGTTTCCTGCCGGGTGTGGAGCAGGAGAAGAACGGAATCATCAAGCGCGGCGGCCGTTTCCTCTACGCCGTGGTCGAGGCCGACGTGCCGAAGGTGACGCTGACCATCCGCAAGTCCTACGGCGGGGCATACGCGGTGATGGGTTCCAAGCAGCTGACCGCCGACCTCAACTTCGCTTGGCCCACCGCTCGCATCGCCGTCATCGGGGCCGAAGGCGCCGCGCAACTTCTGGTCAAGCGTTTCCCGGATCCCACCGCTCCCGAGGTTCAGAAGATCCGGTCGGACTTCATCGAGGGCTACAACCTGAACATGGCGATCCCGTACATCGCCGCCGAACGCGGATTCATCGACGCGGTCATCGAACCGCACCAGACCCGTCTGCTGCTGCGCCGTTCGATGCGACTGTTGCGGGACAAACAGATCCAACGTGTCCAGCGCAAGCACGGCCTGATCCCGATCTGATGGAGCGGCGGCTCTACATCTTCCCGCACACCGGCGGCTCGGCGGAGTTCTACGTGCCGTTCGCGCGGGCCTTCTCCAGCGACACCAAATGCGTTGCGGTGCAGTATCCGGGCAAGCGGGCCGGGAAGGACCTTTCGCAATACACCAGCATCCCCGACCTGGCCGACCGACTCTGCGCGATGCTCAAGCCGGAACAGGTGCAGCCCGGACCGGTGGCGTTCTTCGGACACAGTATGGGGGGTCTGCTCGCGTTCGAGGTCGCGCTGCGATTCGAAGCCGCCGGCAATCCCATCGCCGCACTGTTCGTCTCTGCGATCGCGGCCCCGGGACTGTGGCCCCGCCGGGCGGAACTGTCGGGTTCGGATCAGCAACTGCTGGCTCTCATCGCCGAGGTCACCGGCGCCAATCCGGAATTCCTCAACAACGACCAGTTCGCCGCGACCCTGCTGCCGACCCTGAGGGGACTCAAGGCGATCGCGGCTTATGACCGTGAACCCGACGCGGTGGTGTCCTGTCCGATCCATGCACTGGTCGCCGAGGACGATGGCCTGGCCACCACCGAATCCGTCTCGCCGTGGGCCGCACGAACCTCCGCGGAGTTCGACCTGACCACCTTTCCCGGCGACCACTTCTACATCAACTCCAACCTGCCGGGGTTGTCCCGTTGGGTCGAGGAGCGGATCCCAAACGGGCCCTCAGGCACGCGATAATCGCAGAAACCTGAGATTTTCTGAGTTTGCTGAGCACTAGTGCGAACCTGGTGTTGGCAAAGCTAATTCTGAAGAAATTGCATGATGATGCAGTATTTATCCGGCTATTGAGTGGTCACCAGCAATCTCAGCTCGTCGGTCGGAGACAGCCCTGGAAAATTCGCGGACTGGGCAAGATGGCCGATCAGCTGGTAGATTTGCTGAAGCCCCACGCTCTCAGGTTGGGGGAGTAGCGCCGCGGACTCATATCCGTAAACCGGTGACGCACGTTCGATCGTGCGAAGCAGGCGCTGCCCCGCCCGCGAGCACACTTAGAAACGCGAAGAGGTCTCTGACCATGCCCAATACCGGAATGACGCTTCCCGCCCTGCTGCGTGAGCAGGCGATCACCCAGGGTGACGAGCTGGCTTTCACCTTCATGGACGCCGCCGTGCTCGGGACCGGGCACCCGGAGACCCTGACGTGGGGCCAGCTCTACCGCCGGGTGCTGTCGCTCGCCGACGAGCTGCGCCGGACCGCCGCCAAGGGTGACCGGGTGGCCATCCTCGCGCCGCAGGGGCTGGACTTCATCGTCGCGTTCTACGCGTCGCTGCAGGCCGGCATGATCGCGGTGCCGCTGTCGGTGCCGATGTTCGGTGTGCATGATCAGCGGGTCGAGTCGGCGCTGGAGGACAGTGCGCCGTCGGTGCTGCTGACCACGTCCGCAGCGGTGGCCGATGTGAACAAGTACGCCGCGCCGCACGGCGGGCATCCCGCCCCCACCGTCATCGAGGTCGATCTCATCGACGTCGACATCACCCGTGAGCTCAACGAGACCGACGACTCCCGCCCGGGTCCGGCTTACCTGCAGTACACCTCCGGGTCGACCCGTACGCCGGCCGGCGTGATCGTCTCGCACCAGAACGTGACCCGCAACATCGAGCAGATCGTCTCGGACTACTTCATCGAATTCGGTGGCACGGTTCCCCAGGAGACCTCCGTCGTCTCGTGGCTGCCCTTCTTCCACGACCTCGGTCTCATCATGGGTGTCTGTTCACCGCTGGTGACCGGTTGCGACGCGGTGCTCACCAGCCCGCTGGCATTCCTGGCCAAGCCCGCAAGCTGGGTGCAATTGATGGCCCAGAACCCGCTGTGCTTCTCCGGTGCGCCGAACTTCGCCTTCGAACTGGCCGCGCGCCGGACCACCGACGCCGATATGGAAGGCCTGGACCTGAGCCGGGTGCACGGCATCCTCAGCGGAGCCGAGCGGGTGCACTACGGAACGGTCAAGCGGTTCATCGACCGCTTCGCCAAGTTCGGGCTCACCGAGAAGGTGATCCGGCCGTCCTACGGGCTGGCGGAGGCCACCCTGTATGTCGCCTCGCCGCCGATCTCGAAGACGGTGCGGACCGCGCGTTTCGATCTTGAGCAGCTGGCCGCCGGTGTCGCTGCGCGCTGCGATGGCGCACAGGACAACGGAACCGAGCTGGTGAGCTACGGTCCGCCGGAGGCCTACCCGGTCCGCATCGTCGACCCCGAGACCTGCATCGAGCAGCCCGCCGGCACCATCGGTGAGATCTGGACCCGCGGTGACAACGTCGCGCTGGGTTACTGGCGTAAGCCCGAGCTGACCAGCCAGGTCTTCCGCGGCCGGATCAACAACCCGTCCGAGGGCACCCCGGCGGGTCCGTGGCTGCGCACCGGTGACCTCGGCGCGATCAGCGAGGGGGAGCTGTTCATCATGGGCCGGCTCAAGGATCTACTCATCGTCGACGGTCGCAACCACTACCCGGAGGACATCGAGGCCACCATCCGCGAGATCACCGGCGGCCGGGTCGCCGCGATCGCGGTCGAGGACGAATCGTCGGAGAATCTGGTGGCGATCGTGGAGGTCAAGCCCACGCCGGAGCTGGCGTCGGTGAAGCACGACGTCGCCGATGCGGTGTGGAAGCTGCACAACCTGCGTGTCGATGATCTCGTGCTGGTGGCGCCCGGCTCCATCCCGATCACCACCAGCGGCAAGATCCGTCGCTCCTCCTGCGGTCAGCTGTATCGAGAGGGTGAATTCCAGCGCATGGACGTCGCGGTATGACGTCATCCGGTGATGAGGAGGCCGATCTCCGCCATTGGCTGGTCGATTACCTCGTCACCAACGTCGGCTGCGATCCCGAACAGATAGACGTAGTCACGCCCTTCAACGAACTCGGCGTGGGATCACGTGACGGAGTGGTGCTCGCCGGTGAACTGACGGAGCTGCTGGGGCGGACGGTATCGCCGGTCGACATCTGGCAGAACCCGACCATCGAGGGCCTTGCGCACGCGCTGACCAATCCTGACATCGACACCGCGGTGGGACTTGAGGGAAACGCAGTCGTTCTGGGCGAACCGATCGCCGTCATCGGGCTCGGATGCCGGTTCCCGGGTGACATCAACGGCCCGGATGCGTTGTGGGACTTCATGATCCAACGCCGCTCGGCGGTGACCACGGTTCCCGACGAACGGTGGTCGGCTTTCGACGACGGATCGGCCGGGACGGCGCAGACGCTGGCTGCGACGACGCGGTGGGGATCGTTCCTCACCGATGTCGCCGGCTTCGACGCCGACTACTTCGGCATCACTCCCCGCGAGGCCGACTACATCGATCCCCAGCAGCGGCTGGCTCTTGAGGTCACAGTCGAGGCCCTCGAGCACGCCGGTATTCCCGCCGAATCGTTGCAGCGTTCGCAGACCGGCGTGTTCATGGGCGCGTGTGTCAGCGAATACGGAGTCCTGGCATCACGTGATCTCGGGGCGATCGAGGCGTGGAACGGAACCGGCGGCGCATTGAGCATCATTGCCAACCGGCTGTCCTACTACCTGGACCTTCGTGGCCCGTCACTGACCATCGACACCGCCTGCTCATCCTCGTTGGTCGCGGTCCACCTGGCCTGTCAGAGCCTGCGCACCGGCCAGTCCGAACTGGCCATCGCCGGTGGCGTCAACCTGCTGCTGTCACCGGTGGTGACGCGCAGTTTCGATCAGGCCGGCGCGATGTCGCCGACCGGTGCCTGTCACGCGTTCGACGCGGCGGCCGACGGGTTCGTCCGCGGTGAGGGCTGCGGCGTCGTCATCCTCAAACGGCTCTCCGATGCGCTCCGGGACGGGGACCGCGTGCTGGCGGTCGTCCAGGGATCAGCGGTCAATCAGGACGGCCGGTCCAACGGCCTGATGGCGCCCAACCCGGCCGCGCAAGCCGCCGTGCTGCGGGCCGCCTGTGCTGACGCCGGTATCGAACCGGCGGAGATCGATTACGTGGAGACCCACGGCACCGGGACCCTGCTGGGCGATCCGATCGAGGCGCGGGCACTCGGTGCGGTGTTCGGCCGCGGGCGCACACCTGAGGACGCCCTGCTGATCGGTGCGGCCAAGACCAATCTGGGTCACCTCGAGGCGGCGGCCGGTATCGCCGGTCTGATGAAGGCCACTCTGGCCGTTCACCGCGGCGAGATCCCGCCCAATCAGCACTTCGACAACCCGAATCCGCACATCCCCTTCGACGAACTCGGACTGAAGGTGCTCGACGAGACCACGAAGTGGCCTGCGACGGGGCATCCGCGCCGCGCCGGCGTCTCCTCGTTCGGTTTCGGCGGCACCAACGCGCATGTGGTGCTCGAGCAGGCGCCCGTGCCTCCGCTGCGCCTACCGGTCCCGCAGCCGGCAGTCACGACATTGGTGGTCAGCGGCAAGAGTCCTGAACGGCTGGCTGAAACCGCCTCGATGCTGGCCGACTGGATGGACGGGGTCGGCGCGCAGGTCCCACTGCCCGACGTCGCGCACACGCTCAACCACCACCGCACCCAACATCCGACGTTCGCCACCGTTTGTGCGACCAGCCGGAACGAGGCGGTTTCCGGACTGCGCGCCCTCGCGGCCGGACAGACACCGATGGGTGTGGTGGGCCCGCACCAGGGCGCCTGCGGGCCGGGAACGGTGTTCGTCTATTCCGGTCAGGGTTCGCAGTGGCCCGGAATGGCCCGGCAATTACTCGACGACGAGGCGGTCTTCGCCGGCGCAGTGGACGACCTGGACCCTGAATTCACTGCGCAACTGGGCTTTTCGTTGCGCGACGTTCTTGCCGACGGCGAACCGGTCGAGGGATCGGTGCGGGTGCAGTCCGTGCTGTTCGGCCTGCAACTGGCTCTGACCGCACTCTGGCGTTCCTACGGCGTCGAACCCGATGTACTGATCGGGCACTCGATGGGCGAGGTGACCGCCGCGGTGGTGTCCGGTGCGCTGACCGCCGCCGAGGGCTTGCAGGTGATCGCGGCCCGGTCCCGACTGATGGCTGATCTGACCGACAAGGGGGCGGTGGCACTGCTGGAACTCGGCGCCGCCGGCACCGAGGAGTTGATCGCCGCCCATCCGGGGGTGACGGTCACGGTGCACTCTTCCCCGCGCCAGACCGTCGTCGCCGGCCCGACCGAGGCGGTCGAAGCCGTCATCGACGCGGCCAGGCAGCGCAACGTCTTCGCCCGCAGGGTGAACATGGAAGTGGCGTCGCATTCCGCGATGATGGATCCGATCCTCGCTGAATTGAAGGACGCACTGGCCGATCTGATGCCGGGGTATCCCGTCATTCCGGTGCTCTCCACCGTTGAGAATGCCGTTGAAGCACCACAATTCGATGCCGACCACTGGGTCGCCAATGTGCGCAACCCCGTGCGGTTCAGCGATGCGATCGCTGCGGCAGGGGAGACCAACTGCACTTTCATCGAGATCAGCCCGCATCCGATCCTCACCAAGGCGATCTCCGACACCCTCGACGATCCGGAAACTCCGAACAAACACCACCACGCGCTGGCCACCCTGCAGCGTGACATCAGCGACAGCATCGCGTTCCACACGTCGCTGAACGCCACCTTCACGGCCCGGCCGCCGATCGGCGCGCATCCGCCCGAACCGCATCCGGCGCTTCCGGCGACGCCATGGCACCACCGCAGGCACTGGCTCGATTTCGCTCCGGCATCGACCGCGGCCATCGGCCGTCGCGCCCGTCCGATCGCGGCGGCAGACAGCCCGGTGCCGGTCGACTGGCTCTACGAACCCGCGTGGCAGATCAGCCGGTTGCCTGACGGCCACGTCGTCGACGCCGGTTCGTGGCTGGTCATCGGGGACGCAGAACTCGGTTCAGAGCTGGGTTCATCTTCTGCGGCGATGAGCGATGCGGACAACGTCCTCTACGCCCCCGAGGTGGATGGATCGGCCATCGATGTCGCGTCCGCGTACCGGTTGTTCAACCAAGCGCGCCGGATCGCCAACGACCTGGCCGCGCTGCCGGCACCGCCCAAACTCTTCTTCCTGACCCGCAATGCGCAGCCGGTCGCCGACGGAGACCGCGCCAACCCGGTCCATGCGGTGCTGTGGGGACTGGGCCGCACGCTGGCCCTCGAACACCCGGAGATCTGGGGCGCCGTCATCGATGTGGACGACTCGATGCCCGCCGTGCTCGCCGCCCGGCATATCCGCGACGAGCGTCTCGCCGCCGACGGCGAGGATCAGATCGTCTACCGGTCCGGAAACCGCTACGTGCCCCGGCTGCACCCGGCCGTCGCGGCGCCCCCGGCCGGACTGACCAAGAACAGCAGCCAGCTCGTCATCGGCGCAACCGGGCACATCGGTCCGCACCTGATCGGTCAGCTCGCCGACATGGGCGCCGGAACCATCGTCGCGGTGTCACGCAATCCGGGCGACAAGCTCAAAGACCTTCAACACCGACTCGCCTCGACGGGCACCACGCTCGTCGAGGTGGCGGCCGATGTCACCGACCACGCGGCCATGGCGGCGCTGTTCGATCGGTTCGGCACCGACCTGCCGGCGCTGGAGGGGATCTACCTGGCCGCGTTCGCCGGTGGCCCGGTCACCTTGGCCGATATGACCGACGATGACGTCAGCACCATGTTCCGGCCGAAACTGGACGCGCTCGGCGTGCTGCACGATCTGTCGCTGAAGACCGAACTGCGCCACTTCGTGCTGTTCTCCTCGATCTCGGGCCTTCTCGGATCGCGCTGGCTGGCGCATTACACGGCCACGAGCGCCTTCCTGGACACCTTCGCCTACGCCCGGCGCAACCTCGGCCTGCCCGCCACCGTCGTCAACTGGGGGCTGTGGAAGTCCCTGTCCGACAACCAATCCGATGCCGGTCAGGTCATCTCGGACACCGGACTGCTGGCGATGCCCGACGAGAAGGCCATCCGCGCGCTGCCGTCGGTCATGAGTGGTGATGCACCGATTCGCAGTGCGGTGGTCGACGCGGACTGGCCGCTGCTGGCCGCGGCGTACCGCACCCGCGGCGCGTTGCGAATCCTCGACGACGTGTTGCTCGCGGCCGCCGACTCCCGCGCCGCGGCACCTGAGAGTGAGTTCCGCAAGGAACTGAATGACTGTGCGCCAGAGAAGCGCGCAGACATGCTCGCCGCGCACATCATCGCGTCCGCCTCATCCGTGATGGGCCTGGCGGCAGGGGAGCGTCTCGACCCGACGGCCGGTTTCTTCCAGCTCGGGATGGATTCACTGATGAGTGTCACACTGCAACGCAACCTCAGCGCAAGCCTCGGGATGGAGCTCCCGGCGGCCCTGATCTTCGAGTATCCGACGGTGTCATCGCTGACCGAAGCGCTGTGTGAACGGCTCGGCATCGACGAGGCCCCGACCGAGGGTGGCACTGCCCGATCAGGACTCGCCTCCCGGGCGCAGCAGCGCGCCAAGGCGCGGCAGGGCGCCGCCGCGAGCAGGAGGAAAGGAAACGTGGTGTGAGCGCCGATCAATCCGACCTCGATGGGATCGCGGTCATCGGAATGGCCGGCCGGTTTCCCGGTGCGGACTCGGTGGGGGAGTTCTGGGAGAACCTCTGCAGTGGTAAGGAATCCATCGCGACGCTCTCCGAGGAGGAACTCACCGCCGCCGGCGTGAGCGCCGCGACACTCGCCGATCCCACCTATGTCCGGCGGGCGGCACTGCTGAACGGCATCGACGAGTTCGACCCGGAATACTTCGGAATGAATCCGTACACCGCCCGCATGATGGATCCCCAACAGCGGTTGTTCCTTCAGACCGCGTGGCATGCGCTGGAGGATTCCGGCTACGACCCCGCCGGTTATGACGGATCGATCGGTGTCTTCGCCAGCAGCACCGCAAGCGGATACCTGATGGACAATCTGATGTCCCATCGGGATACCAAAAAGCTTGTGAGCGAGGGCATTACTGTCGAGATGTTCAATCTCGTCCTGCTCAACGACAAGGATCACCTCGCGACCCGGGTGTCGCACGAGCTGAATCTGCGCGGTCCCAGCCTTTCGGTGCAGACCGCCTGCTCGTCATCGTTGGTCGCCGTACACCTCGCCTGCCAGAGCCTGCTCTCCGGTGAGTGCGACATGGCACTGACCGGTGCCGCAGCGATCCGGGTGCCGCACCATGTCGGCTACACCTACGAACCCGGTGCCATGGTCTCACCGTCGGGACATTGCCGGCCGTTCGATGTCAATTCCGACGGCACGATCTTCGGCAGCGGAGTCGCGGCGCTGATCCTCAAACCGCTGCAGGCCGCACTTGACGACGGCGATCGCATTCACGCCGTGATCCGTGGTTCGGCCATCAACAACGACGGCGCACTGAAGATGACCTACGCCGCGCCCGCCGTCGCCGGCCAGGCCGAGGTCATCGCCGAGGCGCAGGCGGTCGCAGATGTCGACCCCGCCACCATCGGATACGTCGAGACGCACGGCACCGGCACACCGCTGGGTGACCCGATCGAGATCGAAGCGCTGCGGCAGGCGTTTGAGGCATCGGGGACCGAGCGGGCGGCGCCGTGCGTGCTGGGTTCGGTGAAGTCCAACATCGGCCACCTCGACGCCGCCTCCGGCGTGGCAGGACTGGTCAAGACCATCCTGTGCCTGAAGAACAAGGCGATTCCGGCGACGGTGCATTACACCGCCCCCAACCCGGAACTGCATCTGGAGAACACCCCGTTCGTCGTGGCCAAAGCGCTCACGCCGTGGGAGTCCGACGGCCCGCGTCGCGCCGGTGTCAGCTCCTTCGGCGTCGGCGGCACCAACGCACACGTCATCGTCGAGGAAGCGCCGGGCACACCTGCAACCCGGTCGGCGCCGGGCGGTCCTCAGGTGTTGCTGTTGTCGGCCCGGACGGCGGAGTCCGTCGCGGATGCCCGGACGGAACTGGCAGCCGAACTCGCCCGCAATGACGGCCTGGCACTCCCGGACGTGGCGTTCACGCTGGCGGGCCGTCGGGCGCACGAGGTGCGGGCGGCCGCGGTCGTGGCGGATCGGGAGGATGCGTGTGCCGTCCTGGCGGCCGGAGCGCACGACGGCGCCGAGAACGACAAGGTCTGGGTCGGCCGTGGTGCGACCGGTCCGGCACAGGTGGCGTTCCTGTTCCCGGGCCAGGGTTCCCAACATGTAGGTATGGCCAGCGGCCTGTACGACTCCGAACCGGTCTTCCGGGAGATCTTCGATCAGTGTGCGGCCGGATTCGCCGAGCACCTTGGTATCGATCTGAAGGCCGAAGTCTTCGAGGGGTCGGGTCTGGAGTCCACCGATCTGGCGCAGCCGGCGCTGTTCGCGGTGGAATACGCACTCGCGCGACTGGCGATGTCCTATGGCGTCACACCGACCGCGCTCGCGGGCCACAGCATCGGCGAACTCGTGGCCGCCGCCGTGGCGGGGGTGTTCGACCTCGACACCGCGATCAAGGTCGTCGCTGCGCGGGCGAAGCTGATGCATGCGGCACCGGCGGGCGCCATGGTGGCGGTGGCGGCGGGTCCCGACGACATCGCCGCCCACCTCGACGGTGCGGTCGATCTCGCTGCCGTCAACGAGTACGGCAGTTGTGTCCTCGCCGGCCCGGAGCAGGCGATCCGCGATGTCACCAACCGTCTGGCCGGCTCAGGTATCGTCGCGCGCCGGGTCCGCACGTCACACGGGTTCCACTCGCAGGCGATGGACTCGGTGCTGGAGCCGTTCAGCCAATTCCTCTCCGGACTCACCCTGCGCGCCCCGCAGATCCCGATGCTGTCGAACGTCACCGGGACGTGGATGACCGATGATGAGGCGACCGATCCGAATCGGTGGGCCCGGCACATCCGGTCCACGGTGCGGTTCGCCGACGAACTGCAGACCCTGCTCACCGACCCGGATCGTGTGATCGTCGAGGTCGGACCAGGTGGCAGCCTCACCGGTTCCGCGGTGCGGATGCCGGGATGGTCCGACACCCACCGGGCCGTCCGCCTGATGCGCCATCCCGTGCAGACGCGTGACGACCGCGACGCCTTCCTGCTGGGCCTTGGACAGCTGTGGGCCGCCGGAGCCGGCGTGGACTGGGCCAGGCTCTATGGTGAGCATCCGCAGCGGGTCACCATTCCTGGCTATGCCTTTGCGCGGCAACGGTATTGGATCGATCCCGACAACAGCGCCGTTCGCCGGCCGATGGGCTCCGGTGCGGCAGCCGCCACCGATACCCAGCAGACTGCCGGGCAGTCCTTCCCGACGGCCGACGCACGAACCCAGATGCACTCCACATTGCACCGGATATGGTCGCAGTGTCTCGGTGTGGAAGCCGTCGCACCCGGCGACAACTTCTTCGAGATCGGTGGCGATTCGCTGGTGGCAATCGGCGTCGCGATGACCGCATCGCATGAAGGCGTCGAACTCACGCCGCAGGATCTCTATGACAATCCGACGCTTTCGGCACTTACCGAGGCCCTGGTGGCCCGGCATGCCGCCGGCGGTCTGGCAAGTCAGGACACCGGCGAGCTGAATCCGGCTGTGCCGCCCAACATCCTGCGATTCCTCGACGGAGGTCTGGCCGAGCCGGGAAGGTGGCGGGTTCCCCTGGTCCTGCGCATCGATTCGACCGTCGGCGCCGCTGACGTCGAAGCGGTGATGACCGCGGTGATCAACCATCACGACGCGCTGCGGATGCGGGTGGTCAACCGAGCGGGGCTGTGGGAACAGCAGATCAGTGAGCCGGCCGATTTCGCGGATCTCGCCCATCAGACGCTGCCGGAGGCGGCCGCAGCACAATCGCCTGAGGAACGCAACGCACTGCGCGCCATCATCTCCGACACCATCGCCGCACAGGATCTCGACAGTGTGCCGCTGACGGCGACCTACGTGGTCGACGGTCACGGGGCCCCGCGATTCCTGGTGCTCACCGTGCACGCCATGATCGACGACCTCACCTCGCGGGAGGTTCTGGTCACCGATCTGCTGACGGCCTTCGGTCAGCGGCTGGCCGGTGAGGACATCGCCCTGGAACCGGCGACGACGAGTTGGCGGGACTGGTCGCAGCGCTGCGCGGCACTGGCCGCACACCCGGCGGTTCTCGACGAACGCGGGTACTGGATCGGTAACGCCACGAACGCGACGGTTCGAGTGTCCGGTACCGATACTGCCGGGGCGCCGGGAGCCGGCGACCTCAAGCGACTGCCCACCGCGCTGAACTCGGAGCAGACCTCGCAGGTCGACAACGCGCGCCGGGTGCTTCAGGCTTCGACCGAGGAGATCCTGCTGGCGGCGCTGGCCCGCACGCTGGCGGCCACCGTCGGCGAGGGAGTGACGAGCGTGGACCTCACCGGTGCGGGCCGTTCGGTGCTGCGCCCCGATGTCGATTTCCACCGGACCATCGGGTGGTTCTCCACCGTCTATCCGGTGCCGCTGCCCTGTGCGGCGCCCGGGGCCACCGCTGCGGCCCAGCTGATAGACGAGGTCAGCCGGGCCGTCAAGGGTGTGCCGCACCACGGGATCGGTTATGGGCTGCTGCGCTATCTGCATGCGCCGACCGCGGCGTTGCTCGGGTCGACCGGCCGGTCGGAATTCCTGCTCTCCTATCTCGGCATGATGCCGGAGTGGCAGCCCAGTGATGCCGCCGTCCAATTCGACGGCGACAGCGAACTCACGGTCCGTGAAACCCTCCCGGGCCTGGGTCATCCGGTCGAATTGCGCACCTACCGGCACGGCGGCCTGCTACACATCGACTGGTGGTACGACGGCCGGCGGGTTCCCGCCGACAAGATCGAGAGTCTGGCCGAGGAGCTGCCGGGCATGCTGATCGCATTGATCGACGAAGCCGTCTCGGGCGGCGTCGAGGATGACGAGAGTGAGGCTGACGATGAAGCAATGGCGCTGGTGGATCTGTCGGCCGCGGTATTCGACGACGACGAGTAGGTAGCGGCAACTGTGTCAGATCACGGTGATCACGGCGTCGCGGTCGAGGGCATCGGCAAGTCGTTCGGTTCCGTTGACGCTCTGCGTGACATCTCCTTTCACGTCGGTCGCGGTGAGGTCGTCGCTCTGCTGGGTCCCAACGGGGCCGGTAAGACAACCACTGTCGAGATCCTCTCGACGCTGACGAAACCGGACCGGGGTCGGGCCAGGGTGGCCGGTCATGATGTCGTCACCGAGCCGGGGATGGTCCGGCGCTCGATCATGCTGACCGGCCAGCACGTCGCTCTCGACGACATGCTCACCGGTTACGAGAACCTGGTGATGTTCGGCCGCCTGCAGGGCTTGCCCAAATCGGCCGCCCGCGGGCGGGCCCGGGAACTGCTTCGGGAATTCGACCTCGAGCGTGCCGCGCAGCGCAGGGTCAGCACCTACTCCGGCGGTATGCGCCGCCGCGTCGACATCGCGTGTGGGCTGGTGGTCCGGCCCGAGGTCGTCTTCCTCGACGAGCCGACCACCGGTTTGGACCCGCGCAGTCGGCAGGCCATCTGGGATCTGGTCACCACGTTCAAGTCGGCCGGTATCGCGACCCTGCTGACCACCCAGTACCTGGAGGAGGCCGACGCGCTGAGCGACCGGATCGTCGTCATCGACCGCGGCACCATCGTCGCCCAGGGAACCGCCGATGATCTGAAGAAGCGCACCGGTGGGACGGTGTGCGAGATCGTGCCGAGTGACCCCTCCGACATCGGCGCGCTGGCAGACGCATTGGGTGAACTGCTGCCCGCGACCAGTCGGGCGGCGCTCAGCACGGAATCGGACCGGATTCACATTCCCGCGCCGGACGGTCCGGGCACCCTCAGCGAAGCATTGTCGAGATTGAATGCGGCCGGTATCGAACTCGATGACATCGGGTTGCGTAAGCCTTCACTGGACGACGTGTTCCTGGCGCTGACCGGTGCGGCAGCCGGCGAGGCGCTGACCGTGCCGATGAACGCCGCCGGAGTCTCTTCGTGACGATGCTGCCCGGTATCCGGCCGATACCGTCGGGCGTTGCGCAGTGGTGGGTGCTCACCAGAAGGCTGATCGCACCGACGTTGCGTAATGGCGAGGTCGCCGTCGGGGTTGCCGTCTCGGTGGCGGTGACGGCCGGCCTGTACATACCGCTTAACCGTCTGATGGACACCCCGGATCTGGGGATGAGCAGTTACGCCCAATACGTCGTGCCACTGATCGTCATGCAGGCCATCGCGTTCGCGTCGATCTCCACAGCGTTCCGGGCGGCCTCGGATTCCGTGCAGGGCATCAACCGGCGGTTCCAATCTCTGCCCATCCCGGTGCTCACACCGCTGACGGCAAGGATCACCGCCAGTGTCTACCGCTGCGTGATCGGACTGGTCGTGGCATTGGTGTGCGGCCACATCATCGGCTTCCGCTTCTACCGCGGACCGCTGGACGCCCTGGGTTTCTGTGTGCTGGTACTGCTCACCGGTCTGGCCCTGGCGCTCCTGGGTGACACCATCGGCACGAAATCCCGCGATCCCGCGGCCACCGCTCAGTGGCTGCTATTGCCGCAACTGATCTTCGGATTCCTGTCGGTGGGAGTGCAGCCGCTACATCGGTTCCCCGAGTGGATCCAACCCATCGTGCGCAATCAGCCTGTCTCGCGCATCGTTGACGCAATGCGCTCTTTGGCCGGCGATTCCGATCCGGGGGTGGCGGCGGTCAGCTGGTCGGTCATCTGGCCGGCCCTGGTATGGATCGCGGGCATCGTGGCGGTGACGGTGCCGTGGGCGCTGGCGGTCTACCGCCGGAGGTCCTGATGGCCGTAATCGTCGACGGGCCCCTTCTCAACGTGCCACGACAGGATTCGCGGAATCCCCTGTCCGAGCTGATGTCTGCGACCGGGGTGCTCATCTCCCGGTTGCTGGTCCGATCGGCCCGCAACCCGATGACCGTCGTGCACGCTGTCCTGCTCCCGGTCGCCTTCCTGCTCACCCTGAAAGTGGTCTTCGGTGACTCGATCACCACGGTCACGGGTGAGAACTCGCTCTATCGCAGCGTGCCGCTGGTGGCACTGCTGGCGACGATGTCGGGGTCGACGACCGGCATGGTGGGTCTGGCCGCAGAACGAAGGGACGGATTCCTCGCCCGGTTGTGGTCGCTGCCGATCCACCGTTCAGCGGGACTCCTGGCGAGGTTGGGCGCCGAAGCGGTGCGCCTGCTGTTGACCACACTGGTACTCCTCATCGCCGGAATGATTCTCGGCTTCCGCTTCCACGCCGGTCTGGGGAATGCGGTGCTGTGGGTGATGATCCCGGTGGTGTTCGGATTGGCGTTCGCGTCACTTGTCACGACCGCCGCCCTGCTCTGGCCCAGGGGCATCATGGTGGAGGCGGTCCAACCGGTCATCAGTCTCGGTGTCACGTTCTGCAGTGGGTTCGTCCCGGTAGACAAATATCCGGACTGGGTGCAGCCGCTGGTCCGAAACCAGCCGATGTCCCCGGCATCCGACGCCATGCGAATGCTCGCCCTCGGAGGTCCGGTGGGTTCCCCGCTGACTGCCACGGTGGTGTGGTGTACGGCCATGTTCGCCGTCTGCCTGGTGCCGATCGTGTTGGGATACCGCCGCGCGAGCACCAGTCGCTGAGAACCCCGCACATCGAGAAGAGTCGAGAAGAAAGGTCCATGGTGTTTGGCGCAACGCCGATCCGTCAGCTGTCGGTCAGCGAGGAGTTCTACGCGAAGGCGGAGAACTTCATCGGCTTCACCGTCACATTGCGGGGTCAGGTCGACGTCGCGGCGATGTCAGAGGCGTTCGACACGCTGATGCGGGTACATCCCGCACATGCGGGTCACCTCGAACGCGGCGCGGACGGCAGACATCAGATCATGGTCGACGACTACGAACATCCCGGCATCTGGCTGGAGAAGCTGGACGACCCGCCCAGCGATCGGCTGCCGAATCAGTCTGAGGCACTGGTCAATCTGCGCCTGCGGATGGGCCAAGACACCAGCGAGCTGACGCTGTTCACCCACCACGCGCTCGCCGACGCCAACCACCAGTTCGCATTACTGGAGGAGTTGTTCGGCTGGTACACCGACATCGTCACCGGAGCGGGGATCGGTCAGGTCAAGCCCCAACCGATTCCGGAATCATTGGAGACCGTTCTCTCCGATCGCGGCATCGTCAAACTTCAGCGCTTCGGTCTGGAGCGCTTCCTGCCGGCGATGTTCGTCTACGAACTTCCGCCCTCGAGGCGAAACGCCGGACGCGTCGGCCCCCAGTCGGTTCGGGTGCCCTCGGCGATCTGCCGGCTGACCCGCCAGGAAACCCAGGCGCTGATCGACATCTGTGCCGATCGCCGGATCAGCCTGAACTCCTTGGTGGCCGCCGCGATCCTTCTCGCGGAGTGGACAGTTCGGGAGACGCCGCAGGTTCCCATTCCCTACATCTATCCGGTGGATCTGCGCTTCTTCCTCAATCCGCCGGTCGGCCCGACACAGGCGACGAATCCGTTGGGTATGGCGATGTACCTCGCGGAGATCACTGCCAGGACCGATGTGATCGATCTGGCCCGCGACATCGTTGAGGCGTTCCGCACCGATCTCGCCGAGGGCGTGATCGCGCAGTCGTTCCTGCACTTCGGCGAGCAGTACGAAGGAAATCCGCCCGGCCTGCCCGATGTCGTGATGACGACCGACGCCGGCGAGATGCCTCCCGTGCGCACGCCCCCAGGCCTGACGGTCGAGCAATACGATGTGGAGGTTCTGTTCGCATCGACAGCGGCGGGTATCGACATGTATTCGGTGGGAACCTACGACGGCCAACTGGTTGTCACCTATCACAGCCACGGACCGGAGCGTCAGCGCTACGTCGACAAGATCCACGAGATCCTTGCGGCGATTCCGGCAAGTCATGGCTGGTCCACGGAGTAGCGAAGTCTCTGGTCCTCAATCGATCTTGGTGAGTAGTTCGTTCAGGATTGCCGGGATTCCGGCGGCCATCGCCTCGATGTCCGGAACGAGTTCCGGTGTCGAGATCAACCCGAAGTGCAATCGTCCATTGGCGGTGGTGATCGTCATGTTCAGACCGGCGCCGAGCAGAACGGGGCCGAAGGGTGTCAGCCCGGTCACGGAAGCCCCCATGAAGTACGTCAAACCCCGCGGGCCGGGGACGTTGGACACGATGACGTTGTACATCGGACGGAAACGGGTGACGAACCCGTAGACGCGTTTGGCCACGCCCATGGCGGCGCCGCCGAAGATCTCGAACCAGTCCTGCAGGAGCGTCGCACCGATGGCAGCCGATTGTTCCTTGGCGATGGTGTTGGCTTCGGCGACAGCGATGAGCCGCTGCACCGGATCAGCGATCTGGGTCTGCAATCGGGTGAACATGCCGGATACCTGGTTGCGAGAATCTCCCTCAATCTGTTCGTGGACCGACGAAGGCACCAGGGCAACAAGGGATCTGGCGGGCAACTCGCCTCTGTCGACGAGGAACTGGCGAACGACCCCGGAAGCCAATGCCATCACCACGTCATTGACGGTGACCCCGAAATGGTTCTTGACCCTCTTGACGTCTTCGAGTTCGACCCGGGTGAAGGCGACAGTACGCCGAGCGGTGAAGCGGCGGTTAAGCGACGTCCGCGGAGCGGAGAACGGAGCGGCCATGGCGCGGCCCGCCTTCGTCCGCCGGACGATGTCGCGTAATGCCCTGACGGTGCCCGGCAACACCGTGGTGATGAAACGCTTGGGCCGGGACACGAATCCCGCCAAACCGCTCAATGCCATCTCCAGCTCGCTGCCCTGGGTCGGCAGTTCGACCAGAGCCGGTGGAGGCGGATCGGGTTCCTCGCTGCACAACTCGGAGAGCAGCTCGGCGTAGGTCACGCCGTCGGCTGCCGCATGGTGCATCTTGAGCAGCACGTACAAACGATCCCCACTGAGTGGACCATCGGCGCCCTCGATCACCCACATCTCCCACAGCGGGCCGGTCCGCTCGACCGGCACACTGACGAGAGGCCCGCAGACTTCGGCCAATTCCTCCGAACCGCCGGGCTCCCTGGCAGCGATGCGGTGAACGTGGCGGTGGATGTCGAAGTCCGGGTCGGCAACCCATGCCGGATGGCCGATATCGAAGCGCGCGTCGGACAGCTTCTCCCCAAAGGCCGGGATGCCGCGCATGCGGACCTGCAGCGCCTCGCAGAAGCGCTCGAAGCTGTAACCGCCGGGAATCGTCGAGGCATCCAGTTCCAGCACGGTGAGCAGCTGCACCGGCTGGTTTGCGGTCTCCAAGTAGAGAAAGCTGGCGTCGAGGCCGGTGAGCCGTTGTGGACCTCGCACGCCGCGAATGCTACGTGTGCACCGGCGGTGTTCACAACCTGCTTGGATATCGGCATGGCGACATTGATTACCGGTGCGTCGACAGGGATCGGCGCCGAGTTCGCACGGCAGTTCGCCGCTCGCGGTGACGACCTGGTGCTGGTCGCGCGCAGCGTTGACAAGCTGGACGCGCTGGCGGCACAACTGCGGTCAACCCATCCGGTAGAGGTCACCGTCATCGCGATGGACCTCGCCGAGCCTGACGCCGCGTCGGAACTGTTCGAGCGCACGACACGATTGGGCCTGGCGGTCGACGTTCTGGTCAACAACGCCGGCGCGGGAACGCATGCCGACGTCGCCGATGCCGATCCGCAGCGGTTGGAGCGGGAGGTGGAATTGAACTGCCGAACGGTGGTCGGCACGACTGCCCGTTATCTGCCGCAGATGCGTGCCAGGGGTTTCGGCACGATCATCAACCTGGCATCCACCGCGGCCTTCCTGGCGCTGCCGAAGATGGCGGTGTACGGCGCCTCGAAGGCGTTCGTCCTGTCGTTCACCGAGGCGCTGTGGCATGAGGAGCGCAAAAACGGCATCCGTGTGCTTGCGGTCTGTCCGGGGATGACGGCCACCAGCTTCTTCGAGTCGGCCGGCGAATCGGCGGTCGCAGCGGCGTCCCTGTCGGACACCCTGCACGTCACACGGACTCCGAAACAAGTCGTGGACAGCACCATGCGGGCGCTGTCGGGTCGCAAGTCCAGCGTGGTGGACGGTGCTCTCAACGCGGTGGTGTGGCGCGGACTGACCCGGCTGGTGCCCACCCGGGCCATGCTCGCGATCTCGGGATACCTGATTGAGGGTTAGCTCAGCTGCTGTTCGGTGAGGACTTCAGTAAGGTATGCCGCCAGCGCCCGTGCGGTGTTGTGGGTGACGATCGTCTTCGTGGTGACTCGGATACCGGTCTGATTCTCGATGTGTGTGCGCAACTCCAGGTTGCCCAGTGAGTCGAGTCCGTGATCGGCGAAGGGGCGGTCCGGATCTACTGCCCGACGCAGGATTACGCCGACCTCGTCGGTGACGATCCGGCGTAACCGGTCCGGCCACTCCTCGGCCGGCATCGTGCGCAACTCGGCGAGCAACGCCGCGTTAGCTGTCTCTTCACTGCCGTCGGCAGCCCGAAACGCCTCGGCGACAGGGCTTCTCGCCGCAAGCGCGGCCAGCCACGGCGCGCCGGCGAGCGGAAGATAAGCGGAGTATCCCCGGTCATAGCGCAGTAACGCGCGGAATGCGTGCGCACCCTCCTGGGGACTGATCATCGCGGTGTCGCCGCGTTGTGCGAGCCCGGCGCCCCGACCGATCTGATCCCATGCGCCCCAGGCGATCGCGTTGGCGGGCAGTCCCTGGGTCCGGCGCCAAGCGGTGAAGGCGTCCAGCCAGCTGTTCGCCGCGGCATAGGCGCCCTGTCCCGGCGAACCGAACAATGCTGCGACCGAGGAGAAACTGCAGAACCAGTCCAGCGGCTGTCCGGCGGTGGCGGTGTGCAGATGCCATGCGCCGGACGCCTTTGGCGCCCAGTCGCGGTCGATGAGTTCGTCGGTGATGTTCTCCAGCGTCGCGTCATCGACGACGGCGGCGGCGTGAAGCACACCCCGCAATGGCAGGCCGGTCGCTGTGGCGGCAGCCACCAGACGGCCGGCGGTCTGCGGGTCCGCGATATTGCCGCACTCGACCACCACGTCGGCGCCGTTGGCACGCAACCTGTCGATGGTCTTCTGCGACTGCGCATTCGGCTCCGAACGCGAAGTCAGAATGATCCGGCCGCAGCCGGCCGAGGCCATCGCCGCCGCGAGGAAGAGCCCGAGTCCGCCGACCCCACCGGTGACGATGTAGGACCCGTCCGTGCGGAACACCTTGGCCTGGGTCGGCGGCACGGACACGTCGGTCTGGATCTCCCGCGGAATGGTCAGGATCAGCTTTCCGGTGTGCTGAGCTGCGCTGATCTCCCGGATGGCTGTCGCCGCCTCGGCCAGTGGCCGCGCGACGTGCTCGGGAGTGGGCAACGTTCCGTCGGCGACCAGGCCGTAGACCGTGCTTAGCAGCTCGCCGATCCTGCTGGGCGCGTTAGCGCTGATCAACAGCAGATCGGCGTAGAAGAACGACAGGTTGCGGCGGAACGGGTAGAGGTCCACGCGGGTGTGCTCGTAGACGTCCCGTTTGCCGATCTCCACGAACCGGCCGTCGAAGGCCAGCAGATCGAGACCGGCCCACTGCGCCGCACCGGTCAGCGAGTTGAGCACGATGTCGACACCGTAACCGTCGGTGTCGCGGCGGATCTCGTCGGCGAAGTCCGTTGTCCGGGAGTCGTATACGTACTTGATGCCCATATCGCGCAGAAGTTTGCGCCGCTCGTCGCTTCCCGCGGTGGCAAAGATCTCCGCTCCGGCGTTGCGCGCGATCGCGATCGCGGCCTGCCCGACGCCGCCGGTTGCGGAATGAATCAGGACGCGATCGCCCGATTTGATCCTGGCCAGGTCGTGGAGGCTGTACCACGCGGTGGCGTACGCGGTGGACACCGACGCAGCGGCAACACTGGTCAGGGAATCCGGCAGCGGTGCGGCAAGCCGGGCGTCGCAGGTGACGAAGGTGCTCCAGCCGACGGTGTCGGCTATGACCCCGACCCGGTCGCCGATCTTGTGGTCGGTGACATCGGGCCCCACCGCTGTCACCACGCCCGCGAAGTCCACCCCGAGTCCCTTGCGCTGTCCGTCGGCGGCGAAGTACTTGCCGAAGGCCAGCAACACGTCGGCGAAGTTCACGCTCGAGGCCTCGACGGCCACCTCGATCTGTCCCGCCTGCGGCGGTTGGCGATCGGCCGTGACGAACTCGAGGGTGTCGAGATCGCCCGGCGTGCGGATGCTCAGGCGCATACCGTCGCGGGTGGGGTCGACCTCGGCAGTCCGGCGCTCCTCGGGCCGCAGCGGGCTGTGTCGCAGCCGCGCGGTGTACCAGGAACCGTCGCGCCACGCCGTGGAGTCCTCATCGGACCGGCTGAGCAACTCGGCGGCGACGTCAGCCCCGCCGGTGTGCGCGTCGATGTCGATCTGGCTCGGCCGCAGTGGCGGGTGTTCGGCGCCGATGACCCGCAGCAGACCGGTGACGCCACCGTGGTCGAGATTGACGGCGTCGCCCGGGGTGACTGCGAGTGCGCCACGGGTGATCACGTAGAACCGCGGCGGTTCACCATCGGTGTTCGGCAGCTCGCGCGCGACCGCCACCAGAGCGGCGACGAGATTCCGCCCGCGTTCCGAAGCCTTCTCGTCGGTTGCGCTGTCGGACGGTCCCGCCGTCACGACGACACCCCGCAACCGTGCGCCTGCCAGATCGGCGCCGGAGAAGCCGTCCACGGTCGTCGTGCGGCAGCCGGCTCCGTGGGCGGACAGCGCATCCGCGAGTTGGGCGGTGAAACCGTCCTGGGCATCGGTCGCGATCAGCAGCCAATCGCCTGCCCCGGAACCGGTGTCGGCTGCCGGAGGCTCTTGCAGCGTCCACTCGACGGTCAGCAGCCGTTCGGCGAGAACCCGGTCGCGTTCGCCGGCCTTGGATTCCTGGCTGCCCATCTTGAGTCCGGTGATCTGCAACACCGGTTCGCCGTCGGCGTCGAGGACGTTGAGGTCGGCCTCGATCGCGCTGCCGTCCGCCTTGACCACCCGCACGAGGCAGTACCGCGCGTCACGGCCGGGCCGGATCTGACGCAGCCTGGCCACGCTCAGCGGCAGCAGCAGACCACCCTCGGATCCACCGATGGCGGCGGTCACCGACTGGAAGCAGGCGTCCAGCAGCGCGGGATGGATCCGGTAGCCGGCCTGCTGCGAGCGAATGTCGCCGGGCAGTGCGACTTCGGCCAGCAGTGTTTGACCGCCATCGCGGGTGTGCACGGCCACAAGCCCGGCGAACGCCGGGCCGAAGTGGATCCGCCGAGCGGAGAACCACTGACGGATCTCCTCGCCGGCGATCCGACTCGGGTGCTCGGTCAGGAGTGCGGTGATGTCCTGGCGTGGGGCGGGGGCGTTCTGGCCCACCGCCAATGTGGCCACAGCGCGCCGGACGCGCTCCCCGTCGGTTTCGGTCTGCACGACGAACTCCGCGAGGCCGTTGGCTGTGACGGCCGTCGAAGCGGTGACCTCGATGTGCTCGTCGAGCAACATCAGTTCCTCGAAACCGACATCGCGGACCTCGCTGCCGCAATCGGCATCTCCGAAGACGAGATCTGCTGCGGCCAGGGCCATTTCGCAATAGGCGGCGCCGGGAAAGGCGGCCACGCCATTGACCTTGTGATCGGCGAGCCAGGGCAGCTTCGCGGTGCCGGCATCGTTCTGCCAGATGTGGCGCTCGGGCTCCTCGGGCAGCCGCACATGCTCACCCAGTAACGGGTGCACTGATGCGGTCGGGCCGCCACGCGCCGCAGAGTCGCCGGAATCGGAGTGCAAGAGGAATTGGCGGTGGGTCCATGTCGGAAGCGGTGCGTCCACCAGGCGCCCGGAGGGATACAGGACGGCGAAGTCTACCGCGGCGCCGGCGTTGTGCAGATCGGCGAGGAAGGTTCGCGCACCATCGGGCAGCGGTTGATCACGTCGCATTCCTGCGACGGCGTGGATCGCGATACCTGCTGCGGCCGCGGTCTGCTCGACCGCTCGCATCAGCAGCGGGTGCGGTGACGGCTCACCGAACACCCGGAACCCGTCCTCCAGCGCCGCCTGCACCGCGGTCGCGAAGCGAACCGGCTGACGGAGGTTGTCGACCCAGTACTGGGCGTCGAACGACGGCCGGGTCCGAGGATTCTCCAGTGTGGCCGAGTAGTAGGGCACGTTCGGTTCGGCCGGGGTGAGTTCGGCCAGTGCGCCGGTGAGGTCGGCGAGGATTGCGTCGACCTGCGGGGAATGCGAGGCGACGTCGACCGCGACCTCGCGGGCCATCACGTCACGGGATTCCCAGTCCGCGACGAGCTTGCGCACGGTGTCGGTGGCCCCGCCGATGACGGTCGAGTTCGGGGATGCGAACACCGACACCACCACATCGGTGATCCCGCGGGAATCCAGTTCGTCGCGCACCTGCTGGGCGGGCAACTCGACCGATGCCATCGCGCCGCCGCCGGAAAGCCGGCACATGAGGCGCGACCGGCGGCAGATGACCCGTACCCCGTCCGCCGGCGTCAGCGCCCCGGAGACCACGGCCGCGGCGGCTTCACCCATCGAATGGCCGATGACAGCACCCGGGGTGACGCCGTAGGACTGCATCGCGGCGGCCAGTGCCACCTGCATGGCGAACAGCGTCGGCTGAACCCGGTCGATACCGGTGACCGTCTCGGGCGCCGACATCGCTTCGGTGACCGAGAACCCGGACTCGGCGGCGATCAATGGTTCGAGTTCGGCGACGCGTGCCGCGAAGGCGGGTTCGCGCGCCAGCAGGTCGGCGCCCATCGCCGCCCACTGGGAACCCTGTCCGGAGAACACCCACACCGGTCCGCGGTCGTCGTGACCGACCGCCGCGGGATGGGCGACCTCGGTGGTGGCGACCTCCCGCAGGCCCGCGATCAAATCCGGCAGGCCGGCCGCCATGACTCCTGCGCGCACCGACCGGTGCCCGCGCCGGCGCGCCAGCGTGTACGCCAGATCCGGTGCGGCGAGGTCTTCCCGGTGCGTTTCCACCCACCCGGCCAGCCGCTCTGCCGTCGCGCGCAACCCCTCGTCGGAGGTGGACGACACCGGGAACAGGAGTGTTCCGGTCGCGCCCCCTGATGGGACCTCAGAAGACGGCCCAGAGTCCGGCGCCTGCTCGAGCACGGCGTGGACGTTGGTCCCCGACATACCGAACGAGGACACTCCCGCCCGTCGCGGACCGTCGCCCGCGATCGGCCAAGCCGTGACCTGCGTGGGCACCAGCAGACCCGTCTCGATCGAACTCAGTTCCTCAGGCAGCCGGTTGAAATGCGCCATCGCCGGCACCAGTCCCGCCCGCAGACCCAGGATCGCCTTGACGAGTCCGACGGTGCCGGCCGCCGATTCGGTGTGGCCGAGATTGCTTTTGGCCGAACCCAGCGCGCACCGGCTGCCGTCTGTTCCGTAGACCTTCGCGAGGCTGCCGAACTCCAGCGGATCACCGACCGGCGTACCGGTTCCGTGCGCCTCGACCATGCCGACGGTGGTTGCGTCGACGGCCGCCACCGCCAACGCGGCGCGGTAGACATCGGCCTGGGCGTCCAGCGAAGGTGTCGTGATCGTCGCCGAGGGCCCGTCCTGATTGGCGGCGGTTCCGCGGATCACGGCCAGGACGCGGTCCCCGTCGCGCAGTGCGTCGGGCAGTCGCTTGAGCAGAACCACCGCGCAACCATCGGAACGCACGAACCCGTCGGCGGCGACGTCGAAGGTGTGGCAGCGGCCGGTCGGCGACAGCATGCCCTGAGCGGACGCCGATGCGCTGACGGCCGGATCGAGCAGCACCTGGCAACCACCGGCCAGCGCGTAATCGCTCTCACCGTCATCCAGACTCCGGCAGGCCAGATGCACGGCCAGCAGACCCGAGGAACACGAACTGTCGATCGTCAGCGCCGGGCCGCGTAAACCCAACGCGTAGGCGATGCGCCCCGAGGCCATGCTGTACGGGGTGCAGGTGTAGCCGTACGGGCCGGACATCGCGCCCGCTTCGGTGGTCACCACCATGTAGTCGTCGTGGCACAGTCCCGCGAAAACTCCGGTGCGCGATCCGGCCAGTTCCGACGGCGCCATCCCGGCATGCTCCACGGCTTCCCAGGCCGTCTCCATCATCAGGCGGTGCTGCGGGTCGATCGCCGCCGCCTCGCGGTCGCCGATGCCGAAGAACTCGGCGTCGAACCCGGCGACGTCGTCGATGAAACCACCCCACCGGGACACCGAACGGCCCGGCACACCGGGCTGGGGGTCGTAGTGCTCGTCGAGGCTCCACCGGTCCGGGGGGATGTCGGTGATCAGATCATCGCCGCTCAGCAGCGCGTCCCAGAGTTGTTCGGGGGAGTCGATCCCGCCGGGCAGCCGGCAGGCCATGCCAATCACCGCGATCGGTGTGACCTGGGGTTCAGCCACGAGAAGTCCTTCACTTTTCCGATGCCGCCCTGGCACACGCCGCGCGGGAAGCAGCGGCTTCAGCCGCCGGTGCGTCGTGCGAAAACCCGTTTCGCACAGATTTGCCCAGCTTACCGGCTCGGCTGGTCGCGGCCCCGGGTATGCCCGGCTTACCTGGTCTAATAGCGGCAGCGACGGCACGATCCCGGGTCGCCACGAGAGGGAAGAACATGACGTCTTCAGAGTCTCCTCCGGCGCTGCCGGCCCGGATTCCCCCGGGCGGGCGCCGCGAACTGGGCCTGATCGGCTGGCTGTTCTGTCGGTTGTCGGCGCGGGTGTGGGGGGTGCCCGAGGTGCACCTGTTCACCACGCTGGCCCAGCACCGTCGGCTGTTCTGGCCGTGGCTGCCGTTCAGCGGCATCCTGCTGCGGCGCGGCCGGCTGCCCGAGGCGGAAACCGAGCTGGCGATCCTGCGCGTCGGCCACCTGCGAGCCTCGGAGTACGAGCTTCAGCAGCACCGCCGGATCGCGCTGCGCCGCGGAGTCAGCGCGCAGCAGCAGGCGGCGATCTTCGCCTGGCCCGAAACCGACGGCTGCCCGGACGTCCTGACGGAGCGGCAGCGGACCCTGCTCACAGCAGTTGATCAGCTGGTTTGCGATCGCAATCTGTCCGCCGAGAACTGGCAGGCGTTGTCCCGATATCTGGATTCCCGTCAGCTCATCGAGTTCGTCACGCTGGTGGGCCAGTACGACGCACTGGCGATGACGCTGAACACTCTCGGCGTCCGGATGGATTACCCCGACTAGCCAACAACGGAGTCCGTAGTATCCAGGCGAGCCGGTGGTGATGAGAGACCCGGCCTGAGAACCCCAGGAGTCCGATGTGAGCGAGGCACAGATCAGGGAAGCCGTCATCGCGGCCGGCGGTCCCATCGAGCAGGCCGTCGCGGTCTTCATGCTGCACCCGGAGACCTTCGGCGGCAGTGTCGCCGCCGGCTACGAGAACCCGTTCGCCGGTTACGTTCTCGGCCGCGGCGGTGTGTTGCCCAACCCCACCGGCGCCAAGGTGGCCGAGGCGTTCGTGATCTTCGAGCCGAACTTCATCCAGGCCATGTGGGACGCCGGCATCGGAGCCCGTACAGCCGCCGAGGCCTCCAAGCTGTACTGGGAGCAGACCGCGGACTTCGGCAAGAAGTATCTGACCGGCGCCGAGGGCCTGGATCGCATTGCGGCACTGGGCGAGAAGATCATCGCCGCGACCCCCGGCTCCGCGGACCTGCCGCTGTACTCGGGCTGGCGCTCGATGCCACTGGCGGCCGATCCCGGTGCGCGCGCTCTCCAGGTGATGTTCATCCTGCGCGAGCTGCGCGGCGATGTTCACTTCGCCTCCCTGAAGACATCGGGTGTCCATCCGGTGGAGGCGCACATGCTCAACAAGGGTCATGAGTACACCACCATGTTCGGCTGGCCCGAACCGTTCGCCGACGGTGCGGACAAGAAGCAGGCCTACGCCGCGGTCGAGGACGCGACCAACAAGCGGATGACCGAGATCGTCGCCAATGCGCTGACTCTCGAGGAGGCGCAGGAGCTGGCCCGGTTGAGCACCGCCGCACTGGCCACACTGAAGGCCAACGTCCCGGGCTGAGTCCCGCGACGTCCGCGATGCCGTTAGAGGATGGGCAGGCCTTCGCCGGCTACACCATCGAGGGCGTCCTCGGCAGTGGTGGAATGGGCGAGGTCTACCTCGCCCGACATCCGCGACTGCCGCGCCATGACGCGCTCAAGGTGCTCGGCGCGGCGGTCAGCGGCGACGAGGAGTACCGGCAGCGTTTCAACCTCGAAGCCGAGATGGTCTCCACCCTGCGGCATCCGCACATCGTCACGATCTACGACCGCGGCGATTACGAAGGCCGGCTGTGGATCGCGATGGAGTACGTCGACGGCACGGATGCCGCGCGTCTGCTGTCCGAGCAGTACCCCGACGGGATACCCGTGGCAGAGGTGGTGCGGATCACCACCGCCATCGCCGATGCACTCGACTACGCGCACAGCCACCGCATGCTGCACCGCGACATCAAACCCGCCAACATCCTGCTGGGACTTCATGCGGCGGGCGAGAACCGTGTGCTGCTGGCCGACTTCGGTGTGGCGCGCTGGATCGGCAAGCCGAGCGATCTGACCGGGGCGGACATGACCGTCGGCACGGTGAACTACGCCGCACCCGAACAGCTCAGAGGGGATGAGATCGACGGCCGCGCCGACCAGTACGCGTTGGCCGCGAGCGCCTACCACTTGCTCACCGGCACAGCGCCTTTCGCCAACAGCAATCCGGCGGTTGTGATCAGCAGTCACCTGAGTTCACCGCCGCCGGCTTTCGGGCGCGACGACCTCTCCCGGTTCGGCCCGGTGTTCGCCAGGGCGTTGGCCAAGAAACCCGGCGACCGATTCACGAACTGCCGCGATTTCGCCCTCGCGTTGCGCAGCGCGCTCGACTCGCCGGAGAATGCGGGCGCCCGCCACCGTATGCCCGGTCCTACATCGCATCGCGGGCGCTGGATCGCGACCGCTGGGGCGGCGTTGGCGGCTGCCGCGATCGCCGCGGTGCTGCTGGTGCCGCGTATGCACGGCTCTGCCGTATCCGTTCTGAATTCTTCGCCGCCCCCGGCGGTGGCCGCCCGGATGGATCTTCCGGTGGTCGTCGTCGGCGCGGACTGCGCGGTGCTCGGCGCGGCGGCCGTCGCACCAACCGGAGAGCCCACCTATTGCGCGCACGGTGACCCGGGCAGTGACGCCATCGTGTGGTCGCTTCAACCGGAGCGGTTGCTGCGGCCGGTGTCGTGAAACTCAGGCCTTGATCCGGATCTCGCCCGGCTTCCACAGCCCACTGCGGGTTGCGGTGCCGAGATCGATCCGTGCGGGCTGCGCGTCGACGATGGTGTCGAACTTGCGCAGTGAACCCCAATCCCGGCCCCAGTCGTGTGACAGGTAGGTGGCCATCACGCTGGCCCGCAGCAGCAGATCGCTGATCCCCAGCAATCCGCCGTTGCGGCCGTCCTCCCAGGTGTCGGTGTCCTGCTTCTTGGCCGTGTAGTCCGGGGTTATCCGGAATCTCGGCACCTGCGTCACCCCGTTGACATGCAGCATCGGCTGCTGGCACGGGAAGGCCAGCCCGACCGCCCAGTCCATCAGCACCGGCTGGGTCGAGCCGACGTATTCCTGAATCGAACGCAGTTCGGGAACCCGGGGCGGGGTGAGGGCGACCCAGTCGCCGACCGACAGTGACTTGTCCTGGGCCACGATGCGAACTGCGGTCGCATCGGGGGCGATCTGCGAGCGCGCGTAGCGCAGGTTGCGCCAGGACGGAGCTGGCCCGATGTCGTACGGCTCAACCCGCCCGGACGGCATCGGTGCGCCGTCCGGCCCGGGCCGGCCGTATTCGAGTTCGACGGTCTGCCCGTCGGTGTGCGCGTTGAGCACACTGTTGCCGGCGATCGTTCCGGCGGCGGTGACCACCACCAGCGGGTGGGCGTCATCCTTGGGCGGCAGCTGGTACCAGGCAGAGGTCAGCAGACTCTCCTGCTGGCTGCCGGCGGAGTAGCTGCCGGCCACCGCAACCCGAGCCGGATCCAGTTTGTAGGGCAACGGCACAGTGGAACCGTTGACACCCGGTGTGGCCAGTTTGAACGGGCCATCCCAGTCGTGATCGGTTCCGGGTTGGGTGTTGTTCACCCGGATCGCCTCGGCCACGATCTTTTCCGCGACGCCGTCGGGCGTGAAACCGACCGGTTTGGTTCCGCCCAGCGGCCCCAGTGCGCCGTAGGCGCCGGGCAGCGGCGTGAGAAACCCGGCGTTCGCGTCCGGCTCCACCAGAACGTCGTCGGCCAGTCCGCATCCACCGGACAGCGCGCGGATGTTCGCCCATCCATTGGAGTAGGTCGGGTACTGACGAACGACGCCGGCCGTCATCGACGCCACGTTCACCACCACCATGAGACCGGCTGCCAGCGGTATCGGAGCGGCGGTCAACGCCCGGATGATCCGGCTCTCGCCCTGGGTCCGGGGTGCGAAGTGCAGCCAGAGCGTATAGAGGCCCGACAATACGAACAGTGTGAAAAACATTGTGCTGACGCTGATTCCGGCGATCCGCGGCATCGTGCTGTTGAATGGCACGCCATAGCTGGACACATACCACCAGCCGTTGGTGGTGGCGAACGTCAGGGCGAGCACGAACAGGACCGCGGTCACGACCGTCATCCGGTTACGCGACCAGCGCAGTACCGCCGGCGATACCAGCACGGTGGCCACCGCCGCCATCGCCGCACCCACCGCTGCGAACAGTCCGAAGTGGTGCACCCATTTGGTGGGGGTGAACATCAACACGAACATGGTCGCGAAGATCACGCCCATCAGCCGCCAGACCGGGCCACGCGCCACTCCGGGAACCCTTTTGCGGCGCAACATCACGAACATCGAGACGAACAGCGAGAGCATCGTGATCAGGAAGCCGAAGCGGCGCGACAGCGACCCGTCCACCGTCGGCAGGATCAGGTAGTAGTACCGAAGGTTCTCGGTGTACCACTCCTGGCTGGGGCCGATATCGGTGCGGATCCTGGTCGCCTCCAGCACCGTCGCCAAGGTCTGGTCGGCGAACACCACGGTGAGCACGATGGTGCCGGCCGCCAGCAGTGGCGCCACCAACGCCCAGGTGCCGAAGATCTTGCGCCGTCGCGCCAGGATCCGGATGATCGGCCGGCCACCTGCCAGCAGTGCGGCCACTGCGATCAGCCCGGTGGGCTGGATTCCGAGGGTGAACGCGGCGGTGACGATGGCCAGTGCGGCCGGTGTGAGACGTCCTGAGGTGATCGCGCGTTCGATCAGCACGTAGGTGATCAGTGCGCCGGTGGTGATCTGGCCTTCGGGACGCAGGCCGTTGTCGAACGGCATCCAGGCCGCCAGCAGCACCAGTCCCGCCGCCCACAGCGCCGGGCGGCTACCCCAGACGGCCGGTCCCAGCCGGGGCAGCACCTCGCGGGAGAGCAGCAGCCAGCAGATCAGCGCGCAGGCCAGATCGGGCAGCCGGATCCAGATGCTCGCGGTGGACACGTGCGTCATCAGCGCGAGCACGTTGTAGTACCAGCCGAACGGATCCTCGGGAACACCGAACCAGCGGAAGTAGTTCGACATGTATCCGGCATGGCCGGCGATCCGGGCCATCCCGAGGATGTAACCGTCGTCGGAGGAGTTGCCGCCCATCACGTACCAGAGGGCGAACGTGCCCACCACGGCCACGTCGACGGCGGTGAAGGTTCGCCAACGCTGCGGGATGAGCCGGCGCATGCGCCGGCCGTCGAGGCGGTCCAGTCGCCACAGCGCCGCCACCGACACGATGGTCGCGGCGATCGCCAGCAGCATCGCGGCCAGTTTCAGCGCGGTGGGCCTGGTGGAGAACCGGGTGTCGATGGTCGCCGAGACCTTCAGCCCGGCCGGCGCCGGCCCGGTCAGATCGGTGAACACTCCGACGATGCCCGGCCGCAGGTTCGGATCGGAGAAGCCGCTGCGCAGGTCCTGGTAACCGGTCTGGGCGGAATCCTGCTGCTGTCCGGTCTGGTCGGCGGGCGTGCTCGGCGGTAGGCCGACGAAGGTCGCGAAGGTCCCCTCCTCCGAGGAGGTGATCTCCAGGCGCCGGCATCCTGCCTGCGTTGTCGCCGGCCCAGCGGCTCCGGTGCCCAGCGCGCTCCGCGGCACGCTGGCGATCACGACGTTGCGGTCGGTGACGTCGACCCGTTGCGAATTCGCCGTCACGAAAAGCGAATTCAGCGACGCCTCTTTGCCCTTCTGCGGGGCCAGGCCCAACACCATCCCGCCCTTGGGCGGCATCGACCGGAGCACCTCACACGGCACGGTGGCGGTCACCGACACCGGCGTCAGTGAGATCAGCGGCGCGGTGACGTTGTTCAGCTGGCCGTTCTGGGGCCAGTTCAGCGTCGCCGTGGTCTGCACCACCGGCAGCAGCGGGGTGAGCACGGCAAGGACGAACCCGACCAGGCCGGCGATCATGGCCACCGAGCGGGTGATCTTGACTTCGTCAGCGGCATTGCGTGCGCTGGCGGCGAGAGTCTGCGTCATGGCTGGTCCTCCATCAGGGCAGCGCCCTGATCGGCCCGCGACGACTCCACCCGTTGACCCGCACCGAACCTTCGTCGATCATCGCGTCCGGTGACTGCGCGGCGGGCACCACCCGGATGTAGCGCTCGATGGCACCCCAGTCGCGGTACCAGTCGTCGCGGAGGTAGGTGGGAACCGTCGAGGTGGTCAGCAGCGCCTGGATGAACAGGAACGGGCCACCCGCGCGAGCCGACTGCCACATGTTCGACGACACCACCACCTGCTTGAGATTCGGCTGGATCCGGTACTGAGGCACCTCGGCGACGCCGAGATGCTCGGAAGCCGGCCGCTGGCAGGGGAACTGGGCCGCGCTGGCGATGTCCATCAGCACCGGGGTCTGGGTGCCGAGGAAGCGGTTGGCGGTCTGCAGCACGGGAACCCGTGGCGGTGTGAACCCGAACCACTGGTCGGTGGACAGGTTCGGGTCATCGGCGACGATGCGCGCGACGTTCGCCTCCGGCGGCGCCCAGCTCAGTGGGAAACGGAGGTTGCGCCAGGCCAGTTGCTCCTGCGTGTCGATGGGTTGCACCTTCTCGAGTGCCGTGAAGCTGCCGTCCGCATTGCGCGTACCCCATTGCAGTTTGAGGGACTGTCCGTAGTGGAACTCGTGCTCCTCGTCGTAGTACCAGATAGCTCCAACTGCGGCGACGGTCACCAGCGGACGGTCGGCGCTGCGCGGCGGCAGGTCGTACCACGCCGACGTCGCCTTCGCCGCGACGGTGTTCTCGTTGTAGCTGCCCATCACCGGGGTGGTCCGGGGGTCAAGTCCGAAGGGCAGGAACACCTTTGAGCCGTTGACACCGACCGGGCCGAAACCGCCGCCGGTGCCGCCGGTGAACCCGATGCCGACGTTCGGCTTGTTCGGGGAGCCATCGGAGTTCACCGTTCCCGGGTTGGCGACGAACGGTGACACCGGGTCGAGGATCTCGCTGACTCCGTTGGGGGTGAAGCCGATGGGGGTCTCGCCACCGAGCGGACCGTAGCGCCCCCACTTCTGTCCCGGTGCGGGCTGCAGCACTCCGGCGTTGGTATCGGCCTCGACCAGGACGTCGTCGGCCATGGCGCAACTCGACTTCGACAGCCCGGAGCGCAGCGCCGCCAGGTTGGCCTTCCCGTTGGTGTACGCGGGATAGCGCTGGACCATGCCCTTGGCCATCGACCCGACCGACAGCAGCACCATGATGAGTGAGAACACCAGCAGCGGTGTGGAGGCCAGCACCCGATTGCGGCGGGTGTTCTTGACCTCGGTATGACCGGCGTAGTCGATCCGGAAGTGCAGCCAGCCCGCGATCAATCCGGTGATGATCGCCAGCACCAGGAACATCGACGTGACCGGCTTGTGCATCAGCACCGGCTGCCGGTCGAACCACGGCACCCCGTAGTTGCCGACATAGAACCAGCCGTTGATACCCGAGGTCGCCCAGGCGGTGACGAACAGCAGCGCGGTGACGTACAGCGCGAGGTTGCGACGGCTGTGCAGTCCCACCCGGGCGAAGGCGAACGCGGTCACCGCGCCCAGCGCGGCGGTCAGACCGGCGAACGCACCGAACTGGACCGCCCACTTCGTGGGGGTGAAGGTCAGTAACAGCAGACCCACCGCGGTGGCGCCGATCAGTCGCCACACCGGACCGCGCGCCACCCCCTCGACCCGACCGCGACGCAGCAGCAGGGTGAGCAGACCGAACATGCACAGCAACATGACCAGTACCGAGAAGCGCCGCGCCAGGGAGCCCTCGACGTTCTCCTCGACGGTCAGGAAGTAGTAACGCAGGAAGTCCTGATACCAGGAAATGGTCGGGCCGACAACGTATTTGATACGCGCCGACTCGGCCACCGTTGCCAGCGTCTGGTCGCGGAAGATCACCACGAAGATCACCGAGGCCGCCGCCGCGAGGGTGGCCAGCGGCGCCAGCGCTCCGTCTTGTCGTCGACGCTTGGCGATGATGCCGGCGACCGCCCGGGCCCCGACCAGCAGCGGGGCCAGTGCGACCACGCCCTGCGGAGCGAGCGTCACGCTGAACGCCGCGACGACGAGCGCCCACGCGGTAGGGGCCAGCGCGCTGGTCGCGATGGTCCGCTCCACCAGCATCCACACCGCCAGCACACCGAACGCGATCAGCGGTTCGGGCCGCAGACCGTTGTTGAACGGCAGCCAGGCGGCCAGGAACACCGCGCCGGCCGTGGCCACCGCCACCCGGCTGCCCGACAGTCCGCCGCGGGCCGGCCCCAACCGTGGCAGCAGCCGGTGGCTGAGCAGCAGCCAACTCCCGATACCGGCGGCCAGCGCGGGCAGCCGCATCCACACCCCGGCAGTGCTCACCGAGGCGAGATGCGCCAGCACCGACTGGTACCAGTCGAACGGAGCCTCCGAGGCCCCGAAGTAGCGGTAGTAGTTGGCCGCGTAGCCGGCCTGCCCGGAGACCCGGGCGATGGTGAGGTTGTACCCGTCGTCCGACGAGATCGCCCCGATCACATGCCACAGCAACAGGGTGCCGATGACGCCGAAGTCGACCGGCCAGTGCGCCGGCAGGCGCCGGCCGTCACCGGTCCAGCGCGGCATACCGAAGCGGCGGTCCAGGATCGCCAGCGCCAGGATCGAGGCCAGTACGCACAGGATGCCGGCCACCATCGCCGCCGTCTTCAGCGCGGTGGGACTGGTGATGAACCGGGTGTCGATATCGATTCGAGCTGAAAGCGCCTGTTGAGCAGGCACTTTCAGCTCGGTGTAGACCCCGGTCACCTGAGGTTTCTTTTCCGGTGACAATGTTCCGGTTGCACCGGGGATGCCGACGAAGTCAGCTCCCACCGCCCCCGGGTTGGCCCAGACGTTGAGCACCGTGCACGCGCCGGATTCGACGGCGGCCCTGGGTGCCACGGCCGCGACGGTGTCACGGAACGCCACGAAGACGCTGTCGGCGGTGGCCCGGACGAACAGTCCGTTCCGCGAGGCGTCGATGCCGTTGGCCGGGTTGGTGGCGAACACCAGACCGCCCGCCGGCGGCAGGGTGGAGATCACCGGACACGGGATCGACACCTTGAGTGCGGCAGGGGCGCCGGACACCAGCGGGGCGGTGATATCGCCGACCCGCCCGGCCTGCGGCCACAGAATGGTCGCGGTCGTCTGCCGCACCGGCAGCAGCGGAGTCAGCACACACAGCAGAACGCCGGCCAGACCGGTCAGCAGGGCGACGAGGCGGACCAGCCGGTTGGTGGTGGCAACGTCGCTCGGCACGAGGGTCGATGGTAGGCGACGGCGATGCGCTCAGGTGGGACGCAGGGGTGCCGGACTCCACCATCCGCCGCGGGTCACCGAGCCCAGGTCCAGCCGGGCCGGGGTGGCCGCGGGATAGAACGGCGCCAGCTTCTGCAGGGCGCCCCAGTCGCGGAACCAGTCGTCGCGCAGATAGGTGGGCACCGTGGCGGCGCGGAAGAGCAGTTCGCTGATGCCCAGCGGCCCGCCGCCGATGTTGTCCATCACCGGTGAGTTGGCGTCGGCGCCGAACCGGTCGGGCAGTATCCGCCAGCGGGGCACCTCGGTGACACCGTGGTTGTGACCGAACGGCCGCTGACAGGGGAAGGCCAGTCCGACCAGCCAGTCCAGCAGCACCGGGTCTGTCGAACCGACCACCTGCTGCAGTGTGCTCAGCTTCGGTATCCGCGGTGGTGTGACCGCGATCCAGTGCTGCGGGGCCAGGTCGTCATCGGTGGCGACCAGCCGAATCTGGGTGGCGTCCGCCGGGATCGCCTTCAGTGGTGCGCGCAGATTGCGCCATGCCGGCGTCGGGCCGATGTCGGCGAAGCCCATCGACCCGCCGGGCTTGTTGGCGGCAGCGCCCTCGTCGGTGGCCCACTGCACGACAACCTCGTCGGCGTCGAACCGGCCCGCAGCCGACACGACTATCAGGGGTACGTCGGCGACGCGTTCCTCGGGCGGGGGCAGCCGATACCAGGCCGAGCGCAGCCTCGACGGCTGCTGCACTCCGGAGCGCCAGCTGCCCATCACCGGTGTCGTGGCCGGGTCCAGACCGTAGGGCAACCGCACCCGCGATCCGTTGACGCCGAACGGGGCGGTGCCGCCGGTCTGGGTATTGGCCTCGGTGGCGGTGACGGTCTTGTCGGCGGCGTCGATGAAGTTGCCGCTGCCCGGCGGTTCCTTCACCGGCTCGGCGGCGATGTCGGCGGGAATCCCGTTGGGGGAGAAGCCTTCATCGGTGACCGCGCCGAGTGCGTCGCCGATCGGAAACTTGACCGGGCGCAGCAGTCCGGCATTGGGATCGGTTTCGACCATCACGTCGTCGGCCAGTCCGCAGGTCTTGCCGGTCAGCGCCTGCAGGTTGGAGCGGCCGACCGACCAGGCCGGCCACTGGTTGACCATGCCGAGGGTCAGCGACACCACCTCGAAGACGACCAGGATCCAGGACGCGATGCCCAGCGGTGAACTTGTGGCCCACGACAACCGTTGGGGCCGCACGCCGCCGTCGCGGCCGGAGAAGTGGAACCAGGCCGCCACCATCAGGGCCAGCACCGACAACCCGAACAGGATCGTGGTGAACCCGAGGCGCCACTGCGGGAACTGGTTGGCCCACGGCACACCGAAACTGGAGACGTACCACCAGCCGTTGACGCTGGCGAAGGACAGCGCGGTGACGAACAGCACCGCGGCGGCGAAGACGGCTCGGTTACGTGCCGAGCGCATCACCGTCGGCATGACTGCCACCGCGGCCAGTGCGCCGAGTGATCCGGCCAGTCCCGCGAACACGCCGAAATGGTGGGTCCACTTGGTCGGGGTGAACATGATCGCCAGGAACGAGATGATCGTGATGCCGATGATGCGTCGGCTCGGTCCGGCCGCCGTGCCCGGAATGTGCCCGCGGCGCAACATCATCGCCACCGAGACCACCAGCGCGAGTATCAGAGCGAGTACCGCGAACCGCCGCGCGATCGACCCGTCCGGGGTCGCCATCATCAGCCGCTCGTAGCGGGTGTACTCGTCGAACCAACTCAGGCTCGGCCCGACGGCGCGCTTGAGTGCATTGGCCTGTGCGACGGAGGCGAAGGTCTGGTCGCGGAACATCGGGATGATCGTCACGGTGGCCGCCGCGACGATGGGTGCCAGCAGTGGGAGCAGGCCGAACTGACGGGATCGCCGGCCCACGATCGTCCGCAGCGGTCCGATCGCGACCAGCAGGGCGCCGATCGAGGCGATACCGGTCGGCCCGGAGAACAACGTCAGGGCCCCGACGATGCAGGCGACCGCGAGCGGGATCAGCCGGCTGGTGGCCACCGCTCGCTCGACCGAGCACCAGGTGAGCAGGATGCCCAGGGCGATGATCGGCTCCGGGCGCAGGCCGTTGTTGAGCGGCAGCCAGAACGCCAGGAACATCCCGGCCGCCGTCCACGCCGCCGCTGTGCTGCCCTTGACGGCGTGACCCAGTCGTGGGATTACCTCCCGGCTGATCAGCCACCAGCAGGCCAGGGCCATCAGCAGGGTGGGCAGCCGCATCCAGATGCTGGCGGTGGACACGTGCGTCCAGAGCGCCAGCAGGTCGTAATACCAGCCGAACGGGGACTCCGGAGTGCCGAACCAGCGGTAGTAGTTGGCCATGTAGCCGGCGTTCTCCGACACCCGCGCCATGGTCAGGATGTAGCCGTCATCGGAGGTGTTGGCCCCGACGAAGTGCCACCACAGAAGCACAGCGGTCACCGCCGCGTCGATCCAGTGCATCGACCACCAACGGGCCGGCAGGAACCGGCGGTGCCTGGTGCCGTCCGCGGTGTCGAGCACGTGCAGGGCAAGTAGGGCCAGCAGTGTCAGTGCCACCCCGAGCACCATCGCCGCCATCTTCACGGCGGTGGGGGCGAGGCTGTACCGGGTGTCGATGGTCGCCGCGAAGCTCAGTCCGGGCGGTGCCGGACCGGTCAGGTCGGTGAAGACGCCGACGATCTGGGGCCGGAAGTCATATCCGCCGCGTTCGCCGCGTAGCGGTGAACCGGGTGAGTCGGTGTCCAAACCCTTTGTCAGACCTACGAATTCGGCGGTGACCTTGTCGGCATGGGCAGACAAGGTGAGTTTCTGGCAGGCCGGGCTGAGCACCTTGGTCAACGGGGCGACCACCACGGGGGTGTTGCGTACCACCACGACCAGATCGTTGTTGGCCCGCTGGATCAGCAGGCCGCGGTCGACAGCTTTGGGCGCCTGCCGGGGAACCGTGGACAGCAGCACCGATCGGGCTGTGTCGGTCGGGCCGCCGAGTCCGGCGGCGACACTGCACGGAACGGTGATGTTCAGCTCGGTCGGCACGTAACCGATCAGGGGGGCGGTGACGCTGCCCAGCTGTCCGTTCTGCGGCCAGTTCAGTTGTGCGGTGGTCTGCTTGACCGGAAGGAACGGGGTGAGCACGGCCAACGTCGCGCCGAGCAGTCCGGCGACGACCGCGACGAGACGGGCGGTGCGGTAGTTCGCCCGGCTCGGTGTCACGGGGCTAGATCGTAATTCCCCGGCGTGCGGCGGTGTCAGGGATGGTTCCGGATGGCAAGGACGAACGGACCGATGGTGGTGACCGTGAAATGGGGTGCGGCGAACAGACCGGCGTCCAGATCGACGGTGTAGCGACGCACATTCGGTTGGTTCGGGTAGACGTCCTCGGCCAGCCGCAGGGTGTAGGTGTCAGCCGAACCGGCCGCCCCGCCGCGTCGCATCAGGAACACCGTGGGCGCCTCCCAGGGCAGGGTGTCGAGAGCGTGCGCGAACTCATCGGGGGTCTTGATCTCGGCCCACGATTCGATCGCCGCCGAGCGCTTGTCGAACTGGGCCAGCGGGTTGGCGTAGTGCGATGTCAGACCCTGGAAACCGAAATAGGGATACAGCGCAAGGAACCCGTAGTCGGCGGTCATCACTACGGTCTGCGACGCCGGCTTGCCGGTGGTCTCTCGGATCGCGGCGTCGATACGGGCGTAGTACTTCTCGGCGCCGGGCGGGCGGCGATCGCCACGCTGACCGTTGCCGTCGGTGTCGGTGTAGGCGACATTGAGGTCGGGGGTCAGCACACGGGGGATGTCCTGGCTGAATCCGACGGCGCCGATGAGCCCGACGACGGCGGCCACCGGGACGGCGTGACGCCAACGCTGGGCCCGTGCCACGTCGATGAGACCGAAGACCCCGGCCGCAGCCAGCAGCACGGTCAGCGTGGGCTGCAGGCGGAAGGACAGCAGGGTGGTGCCGGCGAGGGTGGCCAGCATGGACAGCAGCGACCATCCGTAGAGCGACAGCACACCGATGCCGAGGGCAGCCGCCCGGGCGGACGTCCGAACCTGCCAGACCAGCCACAGGGTTCCGAGCATGCACAGCGCACCCAGCAGGGAGAACTGCAGCATCGGGAAGTTCAGCACCGCACCGTTGTCGGGTAGGTAGTGCTGGGCGCTGCCGGTGTTGCCCAGCGGGCCCTTCGCGGCGCGCAGCAGGAACGGCAACCAGGTGATCGCGCCGATCACCGCGGCGATCGCGCCGATGACGGCCAGGCGCAGCAGTGGCGCGAGGCTGCGCCGGGCGACTGCGGCCAGCACCCCCATGACCGCGACGGTGAACGCGGTGTAGGCCAGTAGCAGCGTGTAGAAGGTGGCGCTGACACCGAGGAACAATCCGGTGCCGATGAGCGCGGACCAGCCGCCGTGACCGTGTGGCTGTCCGCCGCGGAGGCCTCCCCAGGCGAGCACCAGCACTGGCGGGATCAGCGCCGTGATGATCGCGCTGTAGGGCTCCGTCGAGCCGAAGGCCAGCGTGACCGCCGCGGTTGCGGTCGTCACCGCGAGTGCGTATTCGAAACGGATCAGTTCCGACCACAGGACGAACGCCAGCACGACCGCGATCGCGATGGAGGTGATCGCCCACGGCTTGAACATCTCCCAGGCCGGTGTTCCGGTCGCGGCGGCCGCCCGGCCGCCGAGCCAGAACCATCCTGGCGGATAGAACGGCGGCAGCCCGGCGTAGGTCATATCGCGCAGAGCCGGGCTGTCGGTGAGTCTGGTCAGGTACTCGGTCCGGAACTGCTGATCCACCGAGATGCCGAAGAGGTAGAGCTTGGTCGCTCCCAGCGGCATGCCGAGGGTCACCACCGTGAATGCGGACAGCAAGACCGCGGCTGAAATCCGGGACAGGACGCGCCATCCGGGCCGTCGCCGCCGCAGCACTCCGATGGCGACAAGGCCGACCAGACACCCCACCTGGCCGACGGTGGTCAGTGCGTGCAACTGGTTCGAGGACGGATAGGCCGGCCATTCCACCCGGGAGATCGCGGCCAGGGCCACCACCGAGACGATGATCGCGATGAGCGCGGCCGCGACCATGTCGGCGGCGGTGGTGGCTGCCTTGTGCATGGGCGGGATCAGATGGGCAGCTTGCGGAAGATCGGTCTCGGGATGTGCCGCAGCACCATCATGACGTAGCGGAAGGCACCCGGAGCCCAGACCAGATCCTTGCCCTTGGCCGAGGCGGTGACCGCTAACTCGGCGACGTATTCCTTGTCGACGGTCAGTGGGGCTTCCTTGACGTGCGCGCTCATCCGGGTGCGGACCTGTCCGGGCCGGATCACCAGGACACCGACGCCGAACTCCTTCAGTGCCTCGCCCAGTCCGAGGTAGAAACCGTCGAGGCCGGCTTTGGTGGATCCGTAGACGAAGTTGGACCGGCGAACCCGCTCACCGGCTGCTGAACTCATCGCGATGATCCGGCCGAAACCCTGATGGCGCATCTTCTCGCCGAGCAGCACACCGACGGAAACCGCTGCGGTGTAATTGATCTCGGCGATCTGCACGGCCTTGCGCTGGTTCTGCCACAGTTCCTCGGCATCACCGAGCAGGCCGAAGGCGACGATCGCCACATCGACGTCACCGTCGGCGAAACACTCGTTGATGACCTCGGGATGGCTGTCGGTGTCGACGGCGTCGAAGTCGACCAGGGTCACCGACTTGGCGCCGGCGGCGGTCATCTGCGCGACGGCTGCCTCGCGGCCCGGGTCGTCGGGCAGTGCGGCCAGGATGATGCGGGCCGGGGCGTCTCGCAGGTAGCGCTCGCAGATGGCCAGGCCGATCTCGGAGGTGCCGCCGAGCAGCAGGATGGTCTGCGGATTACCCACGGCGTTGAGCACCATTTAGAGCAACTCCAGGCGTCGGGCCATGTCGGAGGCGAACACGCCGTGTGGATCGGCGCTGCGCCGCACCGCGATCCATTCGTCGATGCGCGGGTACATGGCGTGGAAGGTCTCGGCGGACGTGCGCGAGTCCTTTGCGGTGTAAAGCCGTCCGCCGAACTCCAGGACCCGGCGGTCCAGTTCGGTGACGAAGTCTCCGAGTCCGGCGCGGATCGGGAAGTCGACGCAGACATTCCATCCGGGGATCGGGAAGCTCAGCGGAGCCTGATTCCCCGGACCGAACAACTTGAACACGTTGAGGAATGAGTAGAAGCCGGACCGCTGGATGTCGACGATGATCGCCTTGAACTCATCGACCGCCTCGGTCGGAACCACGAACTGGTACTGCAGGAAGCCGGCCGGGCCGTAGGCGCGGTTCCACTCACCGAACATGTCCAGCGGGTGATAGAACTGCGTCAGGTTCTGGACCTTGCCGCGGTAGGTGCCCGACTTGCGGTACCAGAGTTCCCCGATCGGGCCGAAGGTGTATTTGTTGGCCAGCCCGTTGGGGAAGATGTCCGGGAACGTGAGTAGCTGCGGCGCATCGAATTTCAGCGGGTCGCGCTGGAGCTTCTCCGGCAACTGGTCGAGCCGGGCCAGGGACCCGCGGGAGATCGCCGCGCGGCCCAGCTTCGGCGGCGCGCTGATCGCGTCGAACCAAGCGCTGGAGTAGGTGTAGTTCGACTCGCTGCCGTCGCTGTGGAACGCGATGGTCTCCTCCAGGCTCGAGGTGACATCACCGTCGGCGATGAAGTACGCCGTCTCGGTGGGCGTCATCTCGATGGTGGCGCGCAGGATGATTCCGGTCAGGCCGTTGCCGCCCACGGTCGCCCAGAACAGATCGGAGCCCGGCCCGTCGGGTGTGACGGTGTGCACCTGGCCGTCGCCGGTCAGCAGGTCCATCGAGCGCACGTGGTTGCCGAAACTGCCGGCGCTGTGGTGGTTCTTGCCGTGGATGTCGCAGCCGATGGCACCGCCGATCGTCACCTGACGGGTGCCCGGAAGCACCGGTACCCACAGTCCGAACGGCAGCGCGGCCTTCATCAACTGGTCCAGGCTCACCCCGCCGTCGACGTCGACCATCCGGGTGCCGGGGTCGATGTTGTGGATCCGGTTGCACTCGGTCATGTCGATGACCAGACCGCCGCCGTTCTGGGCGTTGTCGCCGTAGGAACGGCCCAGACCCCGGGCCAGCACCCCGCGACTGCGCCCGCTTGCGGCGTCGTCGGCGGCCCGGGCCACGGCCTTGACGATCTCCTCGGGATCCGGCGTTCGCAACACCTCGGCCACGCTGGGCGCGGTGCGCCCCCAGCCGGTCAGGCGCTGCAGGTGGGTCGTTGTGGACATCGTGACGAGGGTACCGCGCCAGGTCAGCCGGTCAGCGCAGCCGGAAGATCCACACCCGCTGGACGATGAAGTTGATCACCGTCGCGGTTCCCTGTGCGACGACGAACGCGGCCAGTGACGCCCAGGCCTTGCCGTCGAACTGGTGGAAGAGGATGTGGAAGATCCCGACCTGGACGGCGAAGGTCAACGCGTAGAGCGCCATCACGGCCAGGAACCGGGTCCTGCTCGGTGCGGCCTGGAAGGTCCAGCGCCGGTTGATCAGGTAGGCGGTGGCCGTGCCGGCGATGAAACTCAGCGCCTTGGACAGATCGACCTGAAGGCCGCAGACCTCGTGCAGCAATTGCAGCAGGCCGAAATCGACGATCGCCGAGAAGCCACCGGTGAGCACGAACCGCAGCACCTGGGTGCGCAGGCTCAGCGGTGCCGCGGGCGGCGCGATTTCGGCCATCGCGCGAAGCTTACGTCCCGGGCGGCCATCAGCCCGTGCAAGATGGAGGGGTGCAGGATCTGGTGGAGGCCTGGCGGGAGCTGATCTCCCGGCACTCGCATGACCCGGGCGCGCTTTCCGTGGGCGAGGATCTGGTGGCCGCGTGGTCGCAGCCGCACCGTCGCTATCACTCGGTCGCCCATCTGCTCGACATCCTGGTCCGGGTCGATCAACTCGCGGCCTACGCCGACGATCCCGATGCCGTACGGCTGGCGGCCTGGTATCACGACTGCATCTACGAGGGATTACCCGACGACGAGGAACGCAGCGCCCGGCGTGCCGAGGAGGAACTCTCCAGGTTGGGTGTGGCGCCGGGAACGGTCGACGAAGTGGCCCGGCTGGTGCGCATGACGGTGACCCACGATCCGGCCCCCGGGGATCACAACGGCGAGGTGCTGTCCGACGCCGACCTCGCCGCGCTCGCGTTGCCCCGGGATCTCTACCGGCACAACACCGCCGCGATACGCGCCGAGTACGGCCACATTCCGGACGAGGTGTTCCGCAAGGGACGGGCGCAGGTCCTCGTGACCCTCCTGGAGGGACCCGGAGTGTTTCGCACCGAACCCGGCCGGCAGTGGTGGGAGCCGGCCGCGCGGGACAATCTGCGTGCCGAACTCGCCGCGCTCGGAGAGTGATCTCCGGCGCAAAGGGTCTTTCAGCCCTTGCGCATGTGTCCTTTGGCAGACAACATCTCGCCCATGGCGGTTGATGAAGGTCCTGTGACGGTTGTCGGTGACGATGAGGCGTGGAAGCTGATGTCCAGCGTCACACTCGGCAGACTGGTGACGTACTTCGGCGGACAGCTGGAGATCTTCCCGGTGAACTTCGCCGTCCAGAATGGCACGGTGCTGTTTCGTACCGCCGAGGGTACGAAACTGTTCACTGCCGTGATGAACGATCAGGTGCTCTTCGAGGTCGACGCCCACTCCGTCACCGACGGCTGGAGTGTGGTGGTTCGCGGAACCGCCCACGTGCTGAGCTCGGCCGAGGAGATCCGGGATGCCGAGCAGGTGCGGTTGCTGCCGTGGATCCCCACCGTGAAGTTGCGCTACGTCCGCGTGACGCCGTCCGAGGTCAGTGCCCGACGCTTCAAATTCGGCCCCGAGCCGGACCAGGGGCAGGTCCCGGGTTGATCAACCCCATCGACTCTGCGCACAGATCGCGGTTTGGGCCGGAATCACGATCTCAACGCAGAGTCGGAGAAGGCTAGACCCAGTACGGCACCCGGGCGCGGTATTGGCGCAGTGCCACCGCCGCGGCGCACCAGCCCAGCACGGTCAGCACGATCACGACCACCCAGTGCCGGGGCTCCTGGTGGGCGCCGAGCAGTGGCGCGCGCAGGATGTCGAGATAGTGCAGGAGCGGGTTGAGTTCGATGATCTTCGACCACCGGCCGGCACCCTGCTGCTGCAGCGTGTCGGCGTTCCAGATGATCGGTGTCATGAAGAACAGCAACTGGACCAGCGAGCCGAGCAACGGCCCGATGTCGCGATAGCGGGTGGACAGGATGCCGAAGCAGAACGAGACCCACACGCAGTTGAGCATGATCAGCGCCAAGGCAGGGATCACCGTCAGGTCGGCCCACGACCACGGTTTGGGATAGATGATCGCGATCACGACGTAGATGACGATGTTGTGGGCGAACAGCAGTAGCTGTCGCCACACCAGGCGGTAGACGTGCACGCTCAACGGTGTGGGGAGTTGTTTGATCAGTCCCTCGTTGGCGATGAACACATCGGCGCCCTCCAGGATGGAGGCGTTGATGAGGTTCCAGATGATCAGCCCGAGTGTCACGTAGGGCAGATGCTCGGACAGTTCGAGGTGGAACAGCTTGGAGTACAGCGCGCCCATCGCGACGGCGGTGGTGCCGGTGGCGATGGTGATCCAGAACGGGCCCAGCACCGAGCGGCGGTACTTCTGCTTGATGTCCTGCCAGCCGAGGTGCCACCACAGTTCACGCTTGCGGAAGCCGCCCACCAGGTCGCCCCAGGCCCGGCCGAACGTCTTGGAGTCGCTTGCCGCGTCGGTGAAGGTCACGGTCTGCCTCCGAACTGTTCGCGACGGCCGACTCGGCGCAACCGGATCCACTCTCTGAAGCCGGCCGGATCGCGCCGGGTCACCAGGAAGTACCACCCGAATCGCAGCCACTCCTGCGGCAGCAGCTTGCGCAGGCCCGGCTGGGACAGCACGTAACCGCGATTGCGGTAGGTGAAGTACCGCTTCACCGGATCATCGGGGTACTGGGTGTGCATCCGGCCACCCAGGATCGGCTTGAACTCGTCACTGCCGTACGGGTGCAGATACACCGTGTCCAGACAGGTCCCGAACGGCAGCCCGCTGCGCACCAGCCGGCGGTGCACGTCGACCTCGTCGCCGCGCACGAAGAGCCTGATGTCCGGAACGCCCACGGCTTCAACGGCTGCAGCGCTGAACAGTGCCCCGTTGAAAAGCGACGCGATCCCGGGCAGCAGGTCCTGGCCCGCGCCTTCGGTCCGCAGTTCGTCGACGCTGCGTCGCCACACCAGACCGCGGCGCAATGGGAAGGCCAGCCGGTCGGGGTCGTCGATGGCGCACACCATCGGTGACACCTCCGAAAGTCCGTGCCGCTTGGCGCAGTCCATCAGGGTGGCCAGCACATCGCGGTCGCGCGGGCGTCCGTCGTCATCGGCCAGCCATATCCAGTCCGCGCCGAGGGACAGCGCGTGCAGCATCCCGAGGGCGAATCCTCCTGCGCCGCCAAGGTTTCGGCGCGACCCCAGATAGGTGGCCGGGACCGGCTGACCGGCAACCAGATCACGAACCCGATCATCATGATCATTGTCGACCACGATGAGGTGGTCGACCATCCGGCTCTGGGTGCTCAGCACATCGAGGGACTTGGCCAGTTCATCGGGACGTCGGTGGGTGACGACGACCGCGCACACCATCTCGGTCACGGGGCCGACCAATCGCCGGCGTGCTCGGCGAGGATCTCGCGGACGTGACGGGCGGCGTCCTCGCCCTCGTAGCCGCGGACGACCTCCTCGATACCGCCCTGCATCCGGATGCTGCCGTGATCGATCCACATGGCGGTCTTGCACAGCCGGGCCAGGAATTCGTTGGAATGGCTTGCGAACACCAGGATTCCGGAACGCTCAACGAGCGCCTGCAGCCGCGACTGTGCCTTCTTCAGGAATTCCGCATCGACTGCGCCGATGCCCTCGTCGAGCAGGAGGATCTCAGGGTCGATGCTGGTGACCACACCCATCGCCAGGCGTACTCGCATACCGGTGGAGTAGGTCCGCAGCGGCATCGACAGGTAGTCGCCGAGTTCGGTGAACTCCGCGATCTCATCGACCTTGGCCAGCATCTGCTTGCGGGTCTGGCCGAGGAACAACCCGCGGATGATGATGTTCTCGTAGCCGGTGATCTCGGGGTCCATCCCGACACCGAGGTCGAACACCGGCGCCACCCGGCCTCGGACGACGGTGCGGCCGCGGGTGGGCTCATAGATACCCGACAGCAGTCGCAGCAGCGTCGACTTACCGGCCCCGTTGTGCCCGACCAGTCCGACCCGGTCGCCCATCTTCAGCGTCAGGGTGATGTCGCGCAGCGCCTCGATGACCACCACGTTGTCCCCGGTGCGGCCGATGGCGCCGCCGGCCTTGCCCAGGAAGGTCTTCTTCAGAGAACGTGTCTTGGCGTCGAAGATCGGGAACTCGACCCAGGCGTCCCGGGTCTCGATGTGGGGATCGTTGCTCACCGCTGACCGTCTGTCCGGTTCCTAGAGATACTGCCCGGTGCCGTGGCCGGGGCTCGCCGTTCCGCTCGGCGGTGCCATACCGGGCGGCAGCGAGCCCTGGCGCATCTGCTCGAGTTGGGCGCGGGCCGCCATCTGCTGAGCGAACAGTGCGGTCTGGATGCCGTGGAACAGACCCTCGAGCCAGCCGACCAGCTGAGCCTGGGCGATCCGGAGTTCGGCGTCCGAGGGGATGGTGTCATCGGAGAACGGCAAGGCCAGCCGCTGGAGTTCCTCGCGCAGTTCCGGAGCCAGGCCGTCCTGCAGCTCGCGGATGCTGGTGGCATGGATCTCGCGCAGCCGGGTGCGGCTGGCGTCGTCCAGGGGCGCGGCCCGCACCTCGTCGAGCAGTTGTTTGATCATCGTGCCGATCCGCATGACCTTGGCCGGCTGCTCCACCAGGTCGGTGATCGAGCGCTCTTCGTCCGTCGGCACCTCGGCGCCGGGGCCTTCGATGACCTCGATGCTCTCGTCGTCGGAGTTCGTCGTCATGGTCCCTGCCATTCGTATATCCGGGCGCCGCCGTTGTCGTAGATCTTCGCCCATGACCTGGACTTGTCCAGTGACACTAACCCGTCAGGCATGACAAACCCGCGCACCACCGGCCCGCTGGTGATGACGTAGCGGATGTCGAGGGCCTTCACCGCCTCGGCCACCCGGGGATCGTTGTCGGCCTCGTCGGCGTAGGCCCAGAAGATGAACCGGTTGTAGCCGGGCCCCTGCTGCACGGGGTAGTCGTAGTGCGTCCACAGCGGATGAAGCCCGGCGACCGCGTACATCCACGCGGTTCCGTCGACGTTGGCATCACCGATCAGGGTGTCGCGCGCCCCCGGCAGGGTGGCGAGATAGGCGAAGGCCTCGAGATCCTTGTCGCCGACGATGACCCGGTCGTATTTCTCACCGATCAGGTACCGGTGCCGGGGGAAGTAGTGCCACGTCAGCCCGAAGCAGGCGGCGAGGAGTAGGATGGCGGTTGCACCGATCCAGAACCGGCTGCCGTGAATATGACTGCGGGACAGAGCCTTCCGCTTGATCCAGGCCATCACCAGCACGGTCAGAGAGAACAAGGCGTAGCCGGCCATCGGTGTCAGCAGCAGGGTGACAACCGCGGACAGCCGACGCGGATCGCTGTAGAACAGGTCGCTGTACATGCCGGTGACGGCGCCGATGGGTCCGCCGAAGGGGGCCGAGGAGTGCACGATCGAGATCACCAGTAGCGCCCAGACGACGGCCGGCCACCAGATGCGTTTGAACAGCAGTAGTAGGAAGCCGGCGCCGGCCAGTGCGATGAGCATGTTCTGGATCGGGTAGTCGTTGAGGTGGCGGGTGTGCTGGACGATCGCGTCGAGCAGCGCGCGTTTCTTGCCCATATGGGTGACGAAGGCATGGCCGGTGATGATCTCGGCCTGGTCGAGCACACCCATGAACTGGGGAAGTAGCAGGATCAGCGCCGGGGATCCGATGACCAGCAGTGTCCCGAAATCGGCCAGCCGGTTGACCACCGGTCGCCGCCACGCCTCGAGCAGCCACCACGCCGTCACGAAGGTCACGACCACCACCCCGCCGGTGAGGTGCACCGAGAACACCCCGACCAGAGCGAGTACTGCCAGGGGGATGCGGTCCGAGTGCGCCAGAGCCGAGGTGATCAGGACGAACGTCGGCACCGCCAGGCCGTAGGCGGTCATATTCGGCATCGAGGCCGTGTCGAACTCCACATAGGGCACCGCGGTGAAGGAGGCCGACAGCGCCGCCGCGGTGGCCGCTGCACCCGCGGTGCGCCACCGGGTGCTCCGGCTGATCAGCAGCTGCCAGGTGAGCAGTGCCGCGCTCAGCGGGAAGAGCCAGACGGCCGCCGCCAGTGAACTGAGCGTGTAGGCGGTGGTCGGCGCGGCGCCGGTGAGCTGTGCCAGCACGGCGGCGAGGGCATGGAACGCCGACGGGTAATACAGCGGGGCTTGGGTTTCCACGTTGCGCAGCTCGCCCATGTGGGTGGGTGAGGCCTGACCGGTGTCCAGGATCCAGCGGATCGTGTTGGCGTGCCAGACCGAGTCCCAGGTGCTTGGGATCGACTGCCAGTACGGCATTCCACGCCAGGCGGCGAAGCCGATCGCCAGGGCCCCGAACACCACCCCGGCCGCCACCACCAGAACCGGCCAGTCGGTCTTTCTCCCGGCCCGTGAGACGGCGCCGGACCGGCGGGCCAGCACCCGATGCAGCCCCGCCGCCATCGCGGTCACCGCGACCAGGGTCAGCAGCGCGCTGAGCGCATTCCACCGGATGCCGAAGGCGCCGAACGGGACGATGGCCAATCCGACGGCGCCGTAGGTCAGCGCCGGACCGACGGCCAGGGCCAACGGCCAGCGCAGGCCGCCGGCGCGACCTACCACGGCACCCGGTGCGGCCAGCACCAAGACCGCGATCAGCACACCGAGGCCGAAGTTCACTGCCCTAGTATGGGGAGGCGGTCCGGATAGCCGTCGGGGGGGCTAAAGGCGCAGTTCGCAGACCTCGAAGGTGGGTGTCATGGCATACGACGTCGCTCGTGTGCGGGGTCTGCACCCCGAACTCGGCGATGGCTGGATCCGTTTCGACGCCCCGTCGGGCATGGTCATCCCCGAATCGGTCGCCAGCACCGTGTCCACCGCATTCCGCAACTCGGCGGCCACCGCCGCCGGCCCCCACCCCGCCGCCCGCCGCAGCGCCGCGGTGCTCGACGCCGCACGCCGGGCGGTCGCCGACCTGGTCAACGCCGACCCCGAAGGTGTGGTGCTCGGGCCCGACCGCGCGGTGCTGCTGGCTGCGCTGGCCGAGGCCGCCTCAACCCGCACCGGTCTGGGCAGCGAGTTGGTGGTCAGCCGCCTCGATGATGAGGCCAACATCGTTCCCTGGCTGCGGGCGGCCGAGCGGTACGGGGCCAAGGTCAGGTGGGCCGAGGTGGATATCGAGACCGGCGAACTGCCGCCCTGGCAGTGGGCCGAACTGCTCACCGCGGACACCCGGCTCGTCGCGGTGCCGTCGGCGTCCGCAACCCTGGGCGCGGTCACCGATGTCGGACTGGTGGCCAAGTGCGTGCACGACGTCGGTGGGCTGGTGATCGCCGATCACACTGCCGCGGCGCCGTACCGCTTGTTCGACCTGGCCGAGACCGAGGCCGATGTGGTGGCGGTCAACGCCATCGCTTGGGGTGGGCCCCCGGTCGGTGCGCTGGTGTTCCGCGACCCGGGCCTGTTCGGCACGTTGAGTTCGGTCTCGGTGAATCCGAACGCCGGTGGGGCCGCCCGGCTGGAACTCGGCAATCACCAGTACGGACTGCTGGCGGGACTGGTGGCCAGCATCGAGCATCTGGCGGCACTGGATGAGTCCGCCGAGGGCACTCGTCGCGAAAGGCTCACCCAGTCAATGGAATCCGCGGGTTCCTATCTCGATGATCTGTTCGACTACCTGGTGGGATCACTGCGGTCGATGCCGATGGTCTCGGTTATCGGCGATCCCGCCGCGCGGATACCGGTGGCCACTTTCGTGATCGAGGGCATACCGGCCGGGCGAGTGGCGCAACGGCTCGTCGACAACGGTGTGCTCGTCGTTTCCGGTTCGTCGTCGAGGGCGCTTGAAGCGCTGGGGGTCAACGAGATCGGCGGGGCGGTGACCGTCGGGCTGGCGCACTACACGACCACCGCCGAAGTGGATCACCTGGTGCGGGCGCTGGCCTCGCTGGGCTGACCGGCGTCAGGTGACGGTGAGGATCACCTTGCCGACCACCGCTCCGGATTCCAGCGCCCGGTGTGCCTCAGCCGCCGACTCGATCGGGAAGCGGGCGCCGATCACCGGCCGCACCGACCCACGCTCGATCATCGGCCAGACCGATTCCACGACGGCCTCGACGATGCGGCTCTTACCGTGCGGACCGTCCACCGCCCGGGCCCGCAGCGTGGTGCCGATCACCGAAAGCCGTTTGCCCATCAGGGCTGCGATGTTCAGTTCGGCCTTCATCCCGCCCTGCATACCGATGATGACCAGTTGCCCGTCGTGATTGAGTGCGGACAGATTCCGGTCCAGATAGGCCGCCCCCATGATGTCGAAGATGAGGTCCACGCCGACACCATCGGTCGCCTCGTGAACGCGTTGGACGAAGTCCTCGTCGCGATAACAGACCAGTAGTTCGGCGCCGAGTTCGCCGCAGGCCGCAAGTTTGGCCGCCGACCCGGCGGTGACCGCGACGTGTGCGCCGAGTTCACGGGCGACCTGGATCGCGTGCGTTCCGATTCCGCTGGCGCCGCCGTGCACGAGCAACCACTGGCCGGCCGTCAGGCCCGCGGTCATCACGAGGTTCGACCACACCGTGCAGGCGACCTCGGGCAGTCCGGCCGCGTCCTGCAACGGGACGCCTCGGGGAACGGGCATCACCTGGCCGGTCGGGACCGCGACGTACTGCGCGTAACCGCCACCGGCCAGCAGCGCGCAGACCTGTTGGCCGGCAACCCAATTCGTCACTCCCGCGCCGATGGCCGCGACCGTACCGGAGACCTCCAGACCGATCGTCTCGCTCGCCCCGGGCGGAGGCGGATACTTTCCAGCGGCCTGAAGTAGGTCGGCGCGATTGACCCCGGCCGCACTGACCTCGATCAGCACCTCCCCGGGGCCGGCCGAAACGTCAGCAACCTCACGCAGGTGAAGCCGGCCGGAATCATCGGCGGCGATGGCGAACATGAGGTCAAACGTACTACCGCCGGAACGCCACAGGGTCGCGCTGACCCGCTTACGATCAGCGCATGGGTGGGATCATTGCGGGGCGCACGGCAAGCGAGATGCCGGGTCTGGATATCGCTGAAGAGCGGTCATGGCAGAACTTTCTGGAAGCCTCGCTGAGGCTCTACGGAACGCTGAATCGGACGCTCAGTGAGCGGCATAAACTCAGCCTGGTCGACGTCCGTCTGCTGGAGATCCTGAGCAGGTCCGAGACCGGCACGGCGCGGATGGGCGATCTCGCCGAGCAACTTCTGTCGTTGCCCAGCAGGGTGACTCGGCAGATCCGCCGACTCGAGGGCGCGGGGCTGGTGGAGCGCGAAGCCAGCCCTGATGACGGCCGCGGTGTGCTGGCCGGCATCACCGACACCGGCCGCGTGGCGGTCGAGGAAGCCCTCGAGACCTACGGTGAGGCGGTTCGCGAGAACTTCCTCGGCCCGCTGACCCGTCCGCAGATGTCGGCGCTGGGGGAGAACTGCCGCCGGATCAGCGCGGACCTGAAGGCCAGATCCTCGGCGAAGTTCGGCCGGGCCTGATAGCACGCTACGCTTTGCGGCGGTGGCGTGGCAGAGCGGCCTAATGCACTCGCCTTGAAAGCGAGAGACGGCTAACACCGTCCGGGGGTTCAAATCCCTCCGCCACCGCTCTGGCGGTGGCATTCGGCGGCGCCACCGCCACTGCCGTCATTCGCCGGTGAAGTTCGCCTCGCGCTTCTCGAACATCGCGGCGACCGCTTCCTTGAGGTCCTTCGACGGCAGGAACGCGGAGTTCCAGGCCGCCACATAGCGCAGGCTATCGGCCACCGCGGCGGCACGGCTCTCGTTCAGGACGTCCTTGGTGCCGCGGACCGCCAGCGGTGAATTCGCGGCGATCTCGGCGGCGGTGGCGTGTGCCGCGGCCAGGCAGGCCTCCGGATCAGGGAACACCTCGTTGACCAGACCGATCCTCTCGGCCCGGGCGGCGTCGATGTCCTTACCGGTCAGGGCCAGTTCGCGCAGATGCCCGTCGGAGAGGATGTAGGGCAGCCGGGCCAGGCTGCCGACGTCGGCCACGATCGCCAGTTTGACCTCGCGTACCGAGAATTTCGCTTCGGCGCTGGCGTAGCGGATGTCGGCCGCGCTGATCAGATCGACGCCACCGCCGATGCACCAGCCGTGCACCGCGGCGATGCTGGGGGTGCGGCACTCGGCCACCGCGGTGATCGAATCCTGAAGTTTCTTGACCATGGTGTGGAAGTTCGTCCGCGAGCGAGCCGAGGCCTCCCCCGAACCACCCGCCCCCGGCAGGCTGGGGCCCATCGCGACGAGGTCCAGGCCGAAGGAGAAGTGCTTGCCCGAACCGGTGATGACGATGGCCCGGACCTCCGGGTCGGCGTCGAGTTCGGCGAAGACCACCGGCATCTCTTCCCAGAACGCCGGGCCCATCGCGTTGCCCTTGCCCGGTCCCAACAGGGTCACCTGGGCGACGTTGTCCTTGATCTCGACTGCGAGTGCCTCGTAGTTCATGGCATGAGGTTACGACGAGTGTCAGCCGCCTTCGGTGCCGACCCATGACCGTGCGAATGCCAGGAATGTGTCGTTCTCGGAAGGTGCGCCGATGGTGACCCGGGCGCCGTCGTCTCCGTAGGGACGGACCAGCACCTTCGCCTCGGCGGCAGCCGCGGCGAACTGTGCGGTGCGCCCGCCCAGCGGCAGCCATACGAAGTTGGCCTGTGACGGCGGAAAGCTGTAGCCGAGTTCATGCAGTTCCGCGCTGACACGCCGGCGTTCTGAGACGACGGCGTCGGTGCGGGCCAGCAGTTCGTCAGCAGCCTTCAGCGAGGCGATCGCGGCGGCCTGAGAGATGGTGCTGGCGGTGAACGGCACGTAGACCTTGCCCAGTGCGGTGATCACTTCCGGATCGCCTATGGCGTAGCCCACCCGCAGTCCGGCCAGTCCGTATGCCTTCGAAAAAGTTCGCAGCACAATGACATTGGGGTAGTAGTCGGCCAGTCCGAGGCTGTCGGGCAGCAGCCCGTCGCGAATGTACTCGACGTAGGCCTCGTCGATCACGACGAGGATGTCCGATGGCACCGCGGCGACGAAGCGGGCCAGTTCGTCCGGATCGACCACCGTTGAGGTGGGGTTGTTGGGATTGCACACGAAGATCAGCCGGGTGCGCTCGGTGACGGCGGCGAGCATCGCGTCGAGATCGAAGGTCTCGTCGCGCAGCGGAACCTGAACCGGGGTGGCGCCGGCGACCCGCACCTGCAGCGGGTACACCTCGAAGCTGCGCCACCCGAAGAGCACCTCGTCACCGATGCTGCAGGTGATCTGGATCAGCTGCTGGCACAGGCTCACCGAACCGCAGCCCACGGCGATGCGTTCCGGTCCGAACTCCCCGTCGCCGGAGAGGTGCTCGGACAGCTGCTCCTTGAGCGCGATGTGGCCGTTGTCGGGATAGCGGTTGATCGTCTCGGTGGCCTCGATGATGGCCTCCCGGACGCTGGGCAGCGGACCGTGGGTGGTCTCGTTGCTGGCCAGCTTGATGGCTCCGGGCACTGTCCTGCCCGGGGTGTAGGCCGGCAGATCGGCGAGCAAGGGGCGCAGGCGGGCGGTCACGGGTGAGAGTCTAGGGGCGCACCTGAGCTGCTCAGGACTTGCTTTGCCATCCGATGTTCGGTCTGTGTACGCTCATCGACGGTTCAAGGAGGCGTGCCAGAGCGGCCGAATGGGACTCACTGCTAATGAGTTGTCCCCCTTCAAGGGGACCGGAGGTTCAAATCCTCTCGCCTCCGCCGCGGCTGAATGCTCAGCCACCCACAACTGAAGACGGCGCCCGTAGCTCAACGGATAGAGCATCTGACTACGGATCAGAAGGTTGGGGGTTCGAATCCCTTCGGGCGCACTCGAAAACTCCCTATGTGATGGTGATGCCACCGTCGACGACGATGGTCTGCCCGGTGACGTAGCCCGCGGCGGGGGATGCCAGCCATACCGCGGTGGCGGCCAGTTCAGCTGGATCTCCCAGCCTTCCCAGCAGGATTCGCGGGATCAGACCGTCCAGGTAACCGGGGGCCAACTCGTCGGTCATCTCACTGGCGAAGAACCCGGGCGCCAGCGCGTTGACCCGGATGCCCCGCCGCCCGCTCCACTGCTGGGCAAGGTCGCGGGTCAGTCCCATGATGGCGGCTTTGGAAGAACTGTAGGCGGCCTGCGGCAGGCCGCCGGTGCTCAGTCCCAGGACGCTGGAGATGTTGACGATCGCGGAGCCGGGCTGCATCACCCGGCCGCAGGCCTGCGCCATCCAGTACGAACCGTTGAGGTTGACGTCGATGACACTGCGGAACTGCTCGGGGGTCTCCCGGGTGGCCGGCACCGCGGTACCCACCCCGGCGTTGTTGATCAGGATGTCGACCCGGCCGAACTCGGCCATCGCGGCATCGACCAGCGCCTGGCACTGTTCCGGGTCGGCGACATCGGTCTTGACGGTGTGGGCGCGGCGCCCTGCCTTCTGCACCAGCGCCGCGGTGTCGGCCATCTTCTCCACTCGTCGTGCCCCCAGCACCACGTCGGCGCCGGCCTCGGCGAAGCCCTGGGCGAACGCCACGCCCAATCCGGACGAGGCTCCGGTCACGATGACGACCTTGTCGTCGAGGCGGAACGAGTCCAGCAATGTCATGACGGGCTCCTCAGCACCTGGCGGGAAATGGCGTACTTGTGCACCTCGGTCGGACCGTCGTAGAGCCGGAACGCGCGCATATCGGAGAAGATCATCCCGACCGGGGTCTCGTCGGAGATCCCCATACCGCCGAGGATCTGGACGCAGCGGTCGGCGACCTTGAAGAGGTCCTCGGACACAACGGCTTTCACCATGGAGCTCTCATGTCGGCCCTTGGCGCCGGTGTCCAGCACCCAGCAGGCCCACCAGATCGCCAGCCTGCTCTGCTGCAGGGCGATCTCGTTGTCGGCCAGCATGAAGCCCACACCCTGATGTTCGCCGAGGGTCTTGCCGAACGCCGTGCGGGTGCGCGCGTGTTCGACGGCGATCGACTGCGCCCGCACCGCCGCGCCCAGCCAGCGCATGGCGTGGGTGAGCCGCGCCGGGGTCAGCCGCAGTTGCGCGTAGCGCAGCGCCTCGCCCACCTCGCCGAGCACGGCCGAGGCCGGCAGCCGGAGGTTCTCGAACTGCACCACGCCGTGTCCCTCGACATAGTTGCGGTCCATGGTGTTCATCACCCGTTCGAGATTGATCCCCGGGGTGTCGCCGTCGCAGAGGAACAGCGTCGGGCCCCCTGGAAGGCCGGGGTCGCCGTGCGGGTTGGGGGCCACCCGCGCCATGATGATCCAGGTCTTGGCGCCGTTGGCTCCGGTGATCAGCCACTTGCGCCCGTTGATCACGTACTCGCTTCCGTCGAAGACGGCTTCGGTCTTCAACTGACCGGGATCCGATCCCGCGCCGCCCGGTTCGGTCATCGCGAACACCGACCGCTGCTGGCCGTTGATGACCGGCATCAGGAATTTCTCGATCTGCGCGTCATTGGCGATCTTGCCGAGCACGTACATGTTCGCCTCATCGGGCGCCGCGCAGTTCAGCGCGACCGGTCCCAGCGTCGACCAGCCGGCGGCCTCGAAGAGCACCGCCTGTTCGCGGTGCGAGGGCTCCCACCCGCCGAACCGGCTCGGGACCTGGAAGCTGAGCAGGCCGGCCTCGCGGGCCAGTCCCACCAGTTCGGTGCGCAGTTCCTCGTTGGGGCCGTGCCGGGTGAGTCGGGGATCCTTCTCGTAGGGGACGATCCGTTCCTCGACGAAGGTGCGGATCCGGTCGCGCCTGGCGGCCCACTGCTCGGGTATCTCGAAGTCGATCATCGCTCTCCCTCCATGATCTGCACGGCGCGCTCGAAAAGTCGGACCGTCGCGGTGTGCAGAAGATCGCCGATCTCCTTGGGCGCCAATCCCGCCGCGGCGCGCGCGTTGGAGCCCTCCAGGATGATGCCGAGCTTGAAACAGGCCAGCACCGCATACCAGTCGATGTCGGACAGATCGCGGGTGGTGTTCTGCGCGTAACGCGCAATCAGTTCATCCGGGGTGGCCAGATCACCGGTGGTCATCAACTCGTTCGGCAAGACGGGCTGGGTGCCGGGCCGATACCAGGTGGCCAGCATCCAGCCCAGATCCAGTAACGGATCGCCGATGGTGCACATCTCCCAGTCGACGATCGCCACCAGTTCCGGGCCGGTGAGCGAGAACATCACATTGGCCGCGTGGTAGTCGCCATGCATGATCCCGGGCTTGAAGGACTTCGGCCTGCGTTCGTCCAGCCATGCCGCCACCGACTCGACATCGCCGATGTCCGGGCCCGCATAGTTGTCGAACTTGGCGTAGGACTCCAGTTCTGAAACCCACCGCGGCACTTGGCGTTCCAGGAATCCCTCCGGCTTGCCGAAGTCGGCGAGTCCGACCTTGACGTGGTCGACCGCGCCGAGGCGGGCCGCCGCATCGGCCATCGACAGACCCATGCAGTGCCGGATCGCGGCATCGCCCGCATGCAGGGCGGGCAGTCCGGATCCGGCGTTGAACCCGAGCACCGGTTCCATGAGATAAAAGACCGCGTCACCGAGTACTGAGGTGTCCTCGCACACCGCGATCAGGCCCGCATGCGGAACGTCGGTCTCGCCCAATGCGCGCAGCACCCGCGTCTCCCGCAGGATCACCGAGTTACTCACCGGTCGCAGATGCCGGGGCCCGCGGCGAAAGACATATTCACGACCCGAACGGGAGAAGCGCAACATGATGTTCTGGGTCCCGCCGGCGATC
>JAPOKC010000020.1 GCA_029977845.1 Mycobacteriaceae bacterium
AAAGCTCCTCGAAGAGCACCTCGAGGCGCTGCGCGGGTGACGTGACCGTGGACATAGGACCATCATCACAACGGGGTCCGACAAGTTTCGGACCCCACGACGCAGGTTCAGTCCTCCGGGTTGTAACCCAGGTTCGGCGCCAGCCAGCGCTCGGCTTCGGCCAGGGTCCAACCCTTGCGCCTGGCGTAGTCAGCGACCTGATCCTGGGCCAGTCGGCCCACCACGAAGTACTGCGACTGCGGATGGGAGAAGTACCAACCGCTCACAGCGGCACCGGGCCACATCGCCATGGATTCGGTCAGTTCGATCCCGATCCGCCCGGTGACGTCCATCAAACCGAAGAGCGTCTTCTTCTCGGTGTGTTCCGGGCAGGCCGGATAACCGGGTGCGGGACGGATGCCGGTGTAGCGTTCCCCGATCAGCGCCTCATTGTCCAGGTGCTCATCAGGGGCGTACCCCCAGAACTCCTCGCGGACCCGCTGGTGCATCCGTTCGGCGAAGGCCTCGGCCAACCGGTCGGCGAGCGACTCAAGCAGGATCGCGCTGTAGTCGTCGTTGGCCGCCTTGAAGGCGGCGACCCTCTCGGCGCTGCCGAGTCCGGCGGTGACGGCGAAGGCGCCGACGTAGTCCGGCAGACCGGTGTCCTTAGGCGCGATGAAGTCGCCCAGGGACCGGTTCGGCACACCATCACGGTGCTCGCCCTGCTGCCGCAGATTGTGCAGGGTGGCAACAACTTTCGTGCGGGTGTCGTCGGCGTAGACCTCGATATCGTCACCGACGGCGTTGGCCGGGAAGAAGCCGATCACCCCATTGGCCGTCAGCCACTTCTCCTTGATGAGGGTGTCGAGCATCGCCTGGGCGTCGTCGAACAGCTTGCGGGCGGCGTCCCCGGCGACCGGGTTGTTGAGGATGTCGGGGAAACGGCCCTTCATCTCCCAGGCGTTGAAGAACGGCTGCCAGTCGATGTACTCGCGCAACTCGCTGAGGTCGTAATCGAGGAATTCCCGGATTCCCACACCGATTTTCGGCTCTGGCGGCGCGTAACCGTCCCAGTCGATCGGTGTCCGGTTGGCCCGGGACTTTGCCAGCGTCAGCATCGGGCGATCGTTCTTTTGCGAGTGCCGCTCCCGCAGCGATTCGTAATCCTTCTCGGTGGCCTCCAGCAGCGCCGGCCGCTGCTTCTCGTCGAGCAGTGCGGCCGCGACCGGCACCGACCGGGACGCGTCCTTGACCCAGATCACCGGTCCGGAACGACGCGGCGAGATCTTCACAGCCGTGTGGGCGCGAGATGTGGTGGCACCACCGATCAGCAGTGGGATGTCCAGGCCTTCGCGTTCCATTTCGGCGGCGAAGTTGACCATCTCGTCCAGCGACGGGGTGATCAGACCGGACAGCCCGATGATGTCGGCATCGTGTTCCTTGGCCGCGTCGAGGATCTTCTGCGCGGGCACCATCACACCGAGGTCGATCACGGTGTAGTTGTTGCACTGCAGCACGACGCCGACGATGTTCTTGCCGATGTCGTGAACGTCGCCCTTGACGGTGGCCATGATGATCGTGCCGTTGGTGGAGTCGGCATCACCGGGCTTCTTCTCGGCCTCGATATAGGGCAGCAGATATCCGACGGCCTTCTTCATCACCCGGGCCGATTTGACCACCTGGGGCAGGAACATCTTGCCGGCGCCGAACAGGTCGCCGACGACGTTCATCCCGTCCATCAGCGGACCCTCGATCACCTCGATCGGACGTCCCCCGGCAGCGGCGATCTCGGCGCGCAACTCCTCGGTGTCGTCATCGACGTGAGCGTCGATTCCCTTGACCAGAGCGTGGGTGATCCGCTCGCGAACCGGAAGGCTGCGCCATTCCGCCGCGGCCGGGTCCTCTGCCTTCTCGATGCTGTTGAAACGATCCGCGATCTCCAGCAGACGTTCGGTGGCATCCTCGCGACGGTTGAGGACGACATCCTCGATCCGCTCACGCAGTTCCGGATCGATGGCGTCGTACGGCACCAGCGCACCGGCGTTGACGATGCCCATGTCCAGGCCCGCCCTGATGGCGTGGAACAGGAACACCGCGTGGATCGCCTCGCGGACCGGGTTGTTACCGCGGAACGAGAACGACGCGTTGGAGATGCCACCGGAGATGTGCACGTGCGGAAGGTTCTCTTTGATCCAGGCGCAGGCCTCGATGAAGTCGACCCCGTAGGTCGCATGTTCCTCGATACCGGTCGCCAGCGCGAAAACGTTCGGGTCGAAGATGATGTCCTCGGCCGGGAAGCCGACCTCCTCGGTGAGGATCCGGTAGGCACGCCCGCAGATCTGTTTGCGGCGCTCCAGATTGTCGGCCTGCCCGTCCTCGTCGAAGGCCATCACCACCACCGCCGCGCCGTACTTGCGGCACAACCGCGCCTCGCGGACGAACTTCTCCTCGCCCTCCTTCAGGGAGATGGAGTTGACGATCGGCTTGCCCTGCACGTTCTTCAGGCCGGTCTCCATCACCTCCCATTTGGAGGAGTCGATCATCACCGGGACCCGGCTGATGTCCGGTTCGGCGGCGATCAGCTTGGTGAACCGGTCCATCGCGGCGACGCCGTCGATCATGCCCTCGTCCATGTTGATGTCGATGACCTGGGCGCCGACCTCGACCTGCTGCAACGCCACCTGCAGCGCGGTGTCGTAGTCACCGGCCTTGATCAGGTTGCGGAACCGGGCCGAGCCGGTGATGTTGGTCCGCTCGCCGATGTTCACGAACAGGGAATCCTCGGTGATGTTGAGCGGCTCCAGACCGGCCAGCCGGGTAGCGCGCTCGATCACCGGCACCGCACGCGGAGCCTTGCCTTCGACCACCTTCGCGATCTCGGCGATGTGCGGCGGCGCCGTTCCGCAGCAGCCGCCGACCAGATTGACCAGACCGGCCTCGGCGAACTCGGCGATATAACCGGCCTGACATTCCGGGGACTCGTCGTACTCTCCGAAGGCGTTGGGCAGACCGGCATTCGGGTAGCAGGAGACGAAGGTGTCTGCGATGCGCGACATCTCAGCGATGTAGGGTCGCATCTCCGGTGCGCCGAGCGCGCAATTCAGGCCCACCGCAATGGGTTTCACATGCCGGATCGAATTCCAGAACGCCTCGGTGACCTGACCGGACAACGTCCGACCGGACGCGTCGGTGATGGTGCCCGAGATGATCACCGGCCAGCGCCGGCCGCGCTCCTCGAAGAGCGTCTCCACCGCGAACACCGCCGCCTTGGCGTTGAGCGTGTCGAAGATCGTCTCGATGATGATCAGGTCCGAGCCGCCGTCGATCAGACCGTTGGCCGCCTCGAGGTAGGCCGCGACGAGCTGGTCGTAGGAGACGTTGCGGGCACCCGGATCGTTGACGTCCGGCGAGATCGACGCGGTCCGGGTGGTCGGCCCGATGGCGCCGGCGACGTAGCGGGGCTTCTCGGGAGTGCTGAACTCGTCGCAGACCTTGCGGGCCAGCGCGGCGCCGGCGTAGTTCAGCTCGTAGGCCAGTTCATGCATGTCGTAGTCGGCCAGCGAGATCGCGTTCGCATTGAACGTGTTGGTCTCGAGGATGTCCGCGCCGGCCTGCAGGTACTCGCGGTGAATGCCCTCGATGATCTGCGGCTGGGTCAGGCTGAGCAGGTCGTTGTTGCCCTGCAGGGCCGTCGGCCACTCGATGAACCGCTCGCCGCGGTAGCCGGCCTCGTCGGGCCGGTCGCGCTGGATCGCCGTGCCCATGGCGCCGTCGATCACCATGATCCGTCGGCGCAGTTCCGCGGTGAGCGCGTCGGTGCAGTCGGGACGGATGTTCTGCGCGAATGCGCCCACGTGCACTCCTTCCTCAGCGGAAGGCGTCCTTGACTCTGCCGAGCGTGGCGGATACCGGTGGGCCCCGGATCCGTTGCAACGCCTCTCGGCCCCCGAAAGTCTACGTGTCCCCCGCTATGCGCTTCTCCGGCGCCCATCGGGCTTAGGCTGAACCCGTGACAGCGTGGACCTTCGGTGGCGACGACGGCCCGGATCTGCCCGAACTGCAGAACACCATCATCGTGGCGGCGTTCGAGGGCTGGAATGACGCCGGTGACGCGGCCAGTGACGCGCTGGAACACCTCGACGAAATCTGGGAAGCCCAGCTGATCGTGGAGATCGACGACGAGTCCTACTACGACTACCAGGTGAATCGGCCGGTGATCCGGCAGGTCGACGGGGTCACCCGCGAGCTGGTCTGGCCGTCCATGCAGATCTCGCACTGCCGTCCGCCCGGGTCCGACCGCGACATCGTGCTGATGCACGGTGTCGAGCCCAATATGCGCTGGCGCAGTTTCTGCGCCCAGTTGCTGGCGATCGCCGACAAGCTCAACGTCGACACCGTGGTGATCCTGGGGGCGCTGCTGGCCGACACCCCGCACACCCGGCCGGTGCCGGTGTCCGGGGCGGCCTACTCGACGGAGTCGGCGAGGTACTTCGGCCTCGAGGAATCCCGGTACGAGGGACCCACCGGAATCGCCGGGGTGTTCCAGGACGCCTGCGTGGCGGCCGGGATCCCGGCCGTGACGTTCTGGGCGGCGGTGCCGCACTACGTCTCCCAGCCGCCCAATCCCAAGGCCACCGTCGCCCTGCTGCGCCGGGTCGAGGAGGTGCTCGACATCGAGGTCCCGCTGGCGGACCTACCGGCCCAGGCCGAGGAGTGGGAGCAGGCCGTCACGGAGATGACCGCCGAGGACGAGGAGATCGCCGATTACGTGGCCGGTCTCGAGCAGCGCGGCGACGCCGAGATCGACGTCAACGAGGCGCTCTCGAAGGTCGACGGCGACACCCTGGCAGCGGAATTCGAGCGTTATCTGCGCCGACGCGGCCCCGGGTTCCGCAGCTAGGGCCATCCCTGCCTACCAGTTGGTAGGGCTGCGCTACCGTGCTGCTATGCGACTTGCACTCAGCGATGCCGACTCGGCCTTCCGCGACGAACTGCGGGAGTTCTTCACCACCCAGATACCCGCGGAGATCCGGGAACGGGCCCGCAACGACGAACTGCGTTTTCCCGAGGACATGTACACCACGATGCGGATCCTCAACGCGGCCGGACTGGCGGTGCCCAATTGGCCGGTCGAGTGGGGCGGCAAGGACTGGACTCCCCTGCAGCGCCAGATCTGGGCCGACGAGATGCGCCTGGCCTGCGTTCCGGAACCGCTGGCGTTCAACGCCAACATGATCGGTCCGGTGATCGCCCAATTCGGCTCGGCCGAGATGAAGAAGAGATTCCTGCCGGCCACCGCCAACCTCGACATCTGGTGGTGCCAGGGGTTCTCCGAGCCGGAGGCCGGCTCCGACCTGGCGGGCCTGCGCACCACCGCGGTGCGCGACGGCGACCACTACGTGATCAACGGCCAGAAGACCTGGACCACGCTCGGGCAGTTCGCCGACTGGATCTTCGTGCTGGTGCGTACCGATCCGAACGCGCCGAAGAAGCAGGCGGGCATCTCGATGATCCTTGCCGAGATGAACACCCCGGGAATCACGGTGCGGCCGATCAAGCTGATCGACGGGCAGGCCGAGGTCAACGAGGTGTGGTTCTCCGACGTCCGCGTTCCAGCGGACCAGCTCGTCGGCGAGGAGAACGCCGGCTGGTCGTACGCGAAGTTCCTGCTGTCCAATGAGCGCACCGGTATCGCCCGGGTCGGCACCACCAAGGTCTGGCTGGCCGACGTGAAGGAGCACGCGGCGAGGATCTCGATGGGCGATGCGAGCCTGCTGGAGGATCCGCTGTTCGCCTCCCGGGTCGCCGAGATCGAAAGTGAGTTGCTGGCTTTGGAACTGACCCAGTTGCGGGTCAGCGGCGACGAGGGCGGCGGCAAGCCCAATCCGGCCTCCTCGATCCTGAAGCTGCGCGGCAGTCAGTTGCAGCAGGCGGTGACCGAGCTGCTGGTGGAGGCCGCCGGACCGAACGCGCTGCCGTTCGATGCCGCGGGGGCAGGATCCCCCGCCTGGGCTCAGCACGCCGCACCGAAGTACCTCAACTACCGCAAGACCTCGATCTACGGCGGCAGCAACGAGGTCCAGCGAACCATCGTCTCCTCGACCATCTTGGGCCTTTAGGAATCAGGGGCAGCGACATGAATTTCGATCTGACCGAAGAGCAGCAGATGCTGGCCGACACCACCCGCGATGTGCTGTCCGGCTACGACACCGAGAAGCGAAACAAGCTCATCGACACCCCGATCGGTTCAGGTCTGGGCTGGAGCCGGGAGACCTGGCAGCAGCTGGCCGAGATCGGCATCCTCGGGCTGGGATTCGACGAGGACTCCGGCCCCACCGAGGTGATGGTCGTGATGACCGAACTCGGCCGCCGGCTGGCGCTCGAACCGGTGGCGGCCGCGGCGCTGATCCCCGGCGCGGTGATCGCCGCGCACGGTTCGACCGAGCAGCGCGCCCTTCTCGATGCGGTTGCGGCCGGCGACAAGCTGCTGGCCTTCGCCCACACCGAGGCCGGCCGGCGCGGATCGGCGCCGCTGACCACCTCGGCGTCGGGAAAGGGCGACGCCTGGACGATCACCGGCACCAAGAGCCCGGTGATCGCCGCTGACAGCGCCGACGTCCTGCTGGTCAGCGCGGCCCTGCCCGACGGCGGCGCCGGACTGTTCCTGGTCGACGCGGACGCGACCACGCGGACCCCGTACCGGACCTTCGACGGGCAGCGCGGCGCGGATGTGACGTTCGCGAACGCCCCCGCCCAGCCGTTGGGCGCCGGCGGTGATGCCTCGGCGGTGGTCAGAGAGGCGGTCATCCGCTTCCAGTCCGCACTGTGCGCCGAGGCGGTCGGGGCGATGGATGAGTCGCTGCGGATGACCACCGAGTACCTCAAGACCCGCAAGCAGTTCGGCGTGCCGCTCAAGACGTTCCAGACGCTGACCCAGCGGGCGGCCGACATGTACGTCTCATTGGAACTGGCACGCAGCATGAACTACTACGCCGCGGTGTGCGTCGCCGACAGCCGATTCGATCCGATCGTGGCGGCGCGGGCCAAGATGCAGATCGGCCGCTCGGGTAAGCACATCGCCCAGGAGTCGATCCAGATGCACGGCGGTATCGGCGTCACGGCCGAGTACCCGATCGCGCATTACGCGGCGAGGCTGACGGCCATCGACCAGACCTTCGGTTCGGCGACCGACCACCTGCGTTACCTCAGCAAGCAGGTCGGCGAGTACGGGGTCGTGACGCTCTAACCTCGCGCCCGCTATGTGACGCCCAGCAGCGCATCGAGTGCCGTGGCGACCATCCCCGGCGCGGCCTCGTCATGACCGCCGTACTCCAACGCGTCAGTCACCCAACCGTCCGCGGCCGCAAGGGCTTTGGGCGTGTCCAGATCATCGGCGAGGTAGCGGCGCATCCGCCCGATCACATCGCTCGCGTCCGGCCCGGCCGGCAGCCGGGTCGCGGTTCGCCAGCGATCGAGCCGCGTGGTCGCCTCGGCCAGCACCTCATCGCTCCAGAACCGGTCGCTGCGGTAGTGGCCGGCCAGCAGTCCCAGCCGGATGGCCGCCGGATCGGTGCCCAGTGCGCGAAGCTTGGAGACCAGGACGAGATTGCCGCGACTCTTGGACATCTTGTGACCGTCCCAGCCGATCATCCCGGCGTGTACGTAGTGGCGGGCGAACCGCCGTTCCCCGGTGGCCGACTCGGCATGCGCGGCGGAGAACTCGTGGTGCGGGAAGATCAGATCACTGCCGCCGCCCTGCACGTCGAACCCGAAACCGATGCGGCTCAACGCGATCGCCGAACACTCCACATGCCAGCCGGGACGTCCGGGGCCGAACGGTGAGGGCCAGCTGGGCTCACCCTCGCGCCGCGCCCGCCAGAGCAGCGCGTCGAGCGGATCGGCCTTGCCGGGCCGGTCCGGGTCTCCCCCGCGCTCGGCGAACAGCACCGCCATGGTGTCGTGGTCGTAGTTGGATTCGTAGCCGAACTGAACGGTGGCGTCGGCGCGGTAGTACACGTCCGGATACTCGGCGTCGTCGACCACATAGGCCGCGCCGGAGGCGAGCAGCTTCTCGATGAGCTCGACGACCTCGGCGATGGCCTCGGTGGCGCCGACGTAATCGCGCGGCGGCAGCACCCGCAGTGCGGCCATGTCCTCGCGGAACAACTGGGTCTCGCGATCGCCGAGATCGCGCCAGTCGATGCCGTCGCGCTCGGCCCGTTCGAACAACGGGTCGTCGACGTCGGTGACGTTCTGCACGTAGTGCACCTGATGGCCGTTGTCCAGCCACATCCGGTTGACCAGATCGAAGGTCAGGTAGGTGGCGGCATGACCGAGATGGGTGGCGTCGTACGGGGTGATACCGCAGACGTACATCGTCGCGACAGCGCCCGGGGTGGTGGGCCGGATCTGGCGATCGGCGGTGTCGTAGAGCCGAAGCCCCGGACCGCGCCCGGGCAGTTCCGGGACGTCGATGCTCTGCCATGCGTGCATGTCAGCTGGCCATCCACATGGCGTCGAGGAGAAGATCGGCGACCTCGGGCCGGCACATCAGGAAATCCGGCAGATAGGGATCGGGCTGGTTGTAGCGCAACGGTGAGCCGTCGATCCGGGTGGCGTGCAAACCCGCGGCCTGCACCACTCCGGCCGGTGCGGCGTTATCCCACTCCCACTGACCGCCGGCGTGGATGTAGGCGTCGGCGTCACCGCGCACCACTGCCATCGCCTTGGCCCCGGCCGATCCGATCCGCAGGAACTCGATGTCCATCCGGTCGCGCAGCCGCCACAGCACCGCGGGCGGGCGGTTGGAACTCGCGGTGATGCGGATCGGCCCGTCCACCGGTGACGGCGGCGCGGTCGCGGTGTCACTGCGGTGCACCTCACCGAGTGCCGGCAGTGCGACGGCGGCGTCGGTGATGGCGCCGTGGCCGTCCGGCGTGCGTTGCCAGAGTGCCACATGCACTGCCCAGTCCCAGCGCTGCGGCATCGAGTACTCGCGGGTGCCGTCGAGCGGGTCGATGATCCACACCCGGTCGGCGTGCAGCCGTTTGAGGTCGTCGTGCGCCTCCTCGGACAGCACGGCGTCGCCGGGCCGCTCGGCACGCAGCCGGCGCAACAGCAGCGCGTTCGCCCGGATGTCACCGGCGTCGCCGAGAGCGGGCGGGAAGTCGTGTCCGACCTCCTCGCGGATCGCCAGCAGCAACCGTCCGGCCTCCTCGGCCAGATCGGCCGCCAGTTCGGCGTCGCTGAGTGTCCCCCCGCCAGTATCGCTGACCGCATAACCGGCGTCCCCGCGACGTCCCGGCGGCTAGATTCGGCGGCATGCGAATGCTGTGGGTTCTTCCGGTCGTCGCGCTGGCCCTGACGGCCTGTGGTTCAGCCTCGGCAGCCGACCCGTTGACCGGTACGACCTGGCATCTCACCGGGATCACCTCGATGGCGCCCGACGAGGAGCCCGACACCACGATCGACGATCCGAGTCTGTACTCCGTGGCGTTCGGCGACGACGGGCGGGCCAGCTTTCTGGTGCACTGCAACCGGGGCAGTTCGACCTGGCATGCCGAGGCATCGGCGCCCGGCTCCGGCAGCCTGACCTTCGGTCCGTTGGCCCTCACCCGGATGTACTGTCCCCAGCCGTCGGCCGACACCAAGGTCGCCGCCGCGCTCGGCAGGGTCCGCAGCTATCTGATCTCCGACGGCAAGTTGCATCTGTCGCTGGAGGCCGACGGCGGCGTCATGAACTGGGACCCGGCCGGCCCCTAGAAAGCGGGCCCCTAAAAAGCAGGCCAGGGCAGCGGGCGGCGACCGTCGGGTGAGGGCATCACCGGATCGTCGAGCAGCGCGCGGACCCTGGTGCGCAACGCGGCGAGTTCCGCGGCGGTGATGTGTTCGCGCAGTTGCTCACCGAGTTCACCGTCGAGCTGCGCGTCGAGACCGGAGACCGCCTCCAGCGTCGCGTCATCCAGCGACTGCCCCGCCCAGCCCCACAGCACGGTTCGCAGTTTGTCGTGAACGTGCAGCGACAACCCGTGGTCGACACCGTAGACCCGGCCGTCGACCCCGGTCAGGATGTGACCGCCCTTGCGGTCGGCGTTGTTGACGATCACGTCGAACACCGCCATCCGGCGCAATCCCGGATCATCGGCGTGCACCAGGGTCACCCGGTCCCCTGAGTAGTCGTAGGCGGTGAGCACCGAGAGATAGCCCGGCGGGACGACGTCGGCCGGACAGAGGTCGACCAGATCGGCATCCTCGGGTTGTTCAACCCACAGTTGCAGCATGCCCGTACCGGCCGGACCGTCCCGAATAATGGTGAGCGGCACCACTTCCCAGCCCAGTGCGGCCGAGACCAGATACGAACCGAACTCCCGGCCCGCCAGTGTTCCGTCCGGGAAGTCCCACAGCGGCTGCTCGCCCGTCACCGGTTTGTAGACGCACTGCACGGGTGTGTCGGGCCGGTCGGGCAGCGTCGCCTCGCAGAGGAACGTCGCGTTGCTCGCCGAGCGGATCCGGCCCAGGACGGTCAGCTCGCCGCTGCGCAGCGCTTCGTGTCGCGGATCGGCGGCGCTCACGACTGCGGGTCGTCCCCTGATTCGAACCCGGAATCGTCAGGAGTCTCGTTCATACCGCCGCGCAGATAGCCGTTGGTCCGCACGCACAGATGACCCTCGGGATCCAGCGGTTCGTCGCACAGCGGGCACGGGGGCCGCCCGGCTGCGATCACCCGGTTGGACCGGTCGGCGAACTGCCGCGCCGACTCCGGGGACAGGAAGACCCGCACCGCGTCCGGTCCCTCCTCGGCATCGTCGAGGATCACCGAGGCGTCGTATTCGGTGTCGCTGACGGCCAGCAGTTCGACCACCACACTTTCGGCTTCGGCGTCCCAGCCCAGCCCCATGGTGCCCACCCGGAATTCGGCGTCGACCGGCATGGCCAGCGGACTCAGATCCTCGACCTCGCCCTCCGGCGGCAGCGGCATGCCGAACCGGCGGTTGATCTCGACCAGCAGCGCGGCGATCCGCTCGGCCAGCACCGCCACCTGTTGCTTCTCGCACTGCACCGACACGACCCGGTCATCGTGGGCGGCCTGAAGGTAGAACGTCCGGTTCCCGGGCTGACCCACCGTCCCGGCAACGAACCGGTCGGGCGTGCGGAAGACGTGGATTGAGCGGCTCATGTCACCTCCAAAATACCGGGACGGTTCGTCAGTCGGTCGACCCGCCGACGACCGCATCACCGCCGGTCTGGTCGTCTGATGCGGCGGCCGGCGGCGCGGTGAGCGCCGATGCGAGTTGGCCACCGGTGTGGTTGAGGTGCAGGACGAACGGTCGCACCGAGGTGTAACGGATCACGCTCATCGACGCGGGGTCCGCGGTGATCCTCTGAAAGCTGTCCAGATGGGTGCCGAGGGCGTCGGCGACCACCGCCTTGATCACGTCACCGTGCGTGCAGGCGATCCACAACGCGTCACCGCCGTGCTCCTCGGCCAGCCGGCGATCGTGCTCACGCACCGCCGCCACCGCGCGAGTCTGCACCTGCGCCAGACCTTCACCATCGGGGAACACTGCCGCGCTGGGATGCTGCTGCACCACCGACCACAGTTGCTCTTTGACCAACTCCCCTATCTTGCGTCCGGTCCACTGTCCGTAATCGACCTCGGAGAGCCGTTCGTCGATCAGCGGGTCCAGCCCCAGCGCGGCAGCCAGCGGTTCCAGCGTGCGTTCGCAACGCAGCAGCGGTGACCGCACCAGTGCCTTGATGGGCAGACCGTCCAGACGTTCGACCAGACCCGCCGCCTGCGCGACGCCCTTCTCGTCGAGTTCCACGCCTTCGGAACGCCCGGCCAGGGTGTGCGCCGTGTTCGAGGTGGAGCGGCCGTGCCGCAACAGGATGACGGTCATGCCGCCACCACTCCGGTGGCCAGCAGCGCCATCACGGTGAGCGCCAGGACCACCCGGTAGCCGACGAACCAGTACATCGCGTGGTGGGTGAGGAATCGCAGCAGCCAGGAGATCGCCGCGTATCCGATCAGGAAGGTCGTGATCACCGACACCAGCAGCTGCGGCCCGGTCGCGCTCATCCCCTCGGTGACCGGGTGGAACGCGTCGGGAAGGGAGAACAGTCCGGATGCGAAGACGGCCGGAATGGCAAGCAGGAAGCCGAATCTCGCAGACAGCGCGCGATCGAGACCGAGGAACAACCCGGCGCTGATGGTCGATCCCGACCGCGACACTCCGGGGACCAGGGCCAGGCACTGCGCCATACCGACGAGCAGTCCGTCACGCCAGGTGAGCTGCTCGGCGTGGCGATCCTGCTTGCCGAAGTATTCGGCCGCCGCGATCACCGCGGAGAACACCAGCATGGCGGTCGCGACCACCCACAGGTTGCGCACCTCGGAGCGGATCGCGTCCTTGAACACCAACCCCAACACGACGATCGGAATGGTGCCGATGATGACGTACCAGCCCATCCGGTAGTCGGCGTTGTCGCGGTGGGACTTGACGAGCACCCCGTCGAACCAGGCCTTGAGGATGCGGACGATGTCGCGGGCGAAGTAGACCAGCACGGCGGCCTCGGTGCCCAACTGCGACACCGCGGTGAAGGACGCGCCGGCGTCGGCGCCGAAGAACACCCGTGAGGCGATCGCCAGATGTGCCGACGAGGAGATCGGCAGGAACTCGGTTAGGCCCTGTACCACCGACAGGACGACCACCTGCAGCCACGACATCGGCGTCACAACATCCACGCCGCTGACCGTACTAGGAGCCGGACGCCGATCAGCGGGCCGGTTCGACCGAGGCGATGGCGTCGCGGACGGCGGCCAGCAGGCTGCGCGGGTCGTCGACGTCGACATCGGTCAGTCCGCGACTGGCCGTTGCGATCACATCCTCGGGCAGCGGGACCGGACCTGCCTGCCGCGGCCGGTAGATCTCGATGCACAGCTGCCCGCGGTGAACATGAAAGGAGAACGGCCGGCCGTCGCCGAGACGACCGAAGCCGCTGGCGAAAAGCCCCGTGGTGAGGTCCTCGATGACGAATTCGCCGTCCGCGGGGTGCGGGGTCGCGGCCAGCGTCATGGCCCCACCATAACGCCGGTTACGCTCCCCCGGGGGCAATCCGGGGTCGGCTCGCCGGGCAGCGCCCCTAGACTTCACCGGCATGACACGCGCCAGGTACGCGGTGAGCGGTCTGCTGATCGCGATCGCGTTGCTCAGCGGGTGTTCAGCCAACCCGGCCGACGCCCCGCCGCCGACCATCGAACCGGCCCGTGCGGCGGTGTCCCCGCCGGCCGAGACCCTCCCGACTGGAACGCTGATCCCCCTCGGCGGCAATCCGCAGGCGGCCCTGTTCGACGCCCGCACCTCCTCGCTGGCTGTACTCACCCCCGGTTCCGCCGCAACGCTCACCGTGATCCGCGACGGGGCCGCGCCACGCACCGTCGGGCTGCCCGGACCGGCCGCGGCGATCTGCGGTGACGGCGGCGGCACGGTCTTCGCCGCGACACGCGGCGGTTTCCTCACCGTGGATCTCACGGCCGGCACCGCCACCCCCACCCCGATCCCCGGGCACACCGAGACCGAGTTCACCGCGATCGCCCGGCGCGGCGACGGCCGGCTGGTGCTCGGCAGCGCCGACGGGAAGGTCCTCACCCTGGCGCCGGATATGACGGTCGGCGCGACGGCGACCTTCTTCGCCAGGGTCGACGGCATCGTCACCCAGGGCGATATCGCAGTGGTGCTGGACCGCGCTCAGACGTCGGTGACATCGCTGAACCCCGGGGGCACAGCAGAATTGGCGTTGCGGGCCGGTCAGGGTGCGACCACCATCGCCGCCGATCCGGCCGGCCGGGTGCTGGTCGCCGACACCCGCTCCGGGCAACTCCTGGTCTTCGGCGCCGATCCGCTGATCGAACGCCAGGCCACCCCGGTGCCCGATTCGCCGTACGGGCTGGCCGGATCGTCGCACATCACCTGGGTTTCGCAGACCGCGACCAACACCGTCGTTGGATACGATCTGTCGACTGGGACCGCCGTGGAGAGGGTTCGATATCCGACCGTGCAACAACCCGACTCGCTGGCATTCGACGAGGCTTCGAACACCCTGTACGTGGTGTCCGGATCCGGCGCCGGGGTGCAGGTGATCCGCAACGCGAGTCCCGCGCGATGAGCACCGCCCACGGCCGCCTGCCCGCCTCCTGGGTCGCCGGACTCTCCGATGACTACGAATGGATTCCGCTGCGACTGCCGCCGGAGGTGACCCGGATCAGCGCCTCGACGCGGCTGTCCATCGAGGCCGAATACCGGGGCTGGGAGTTGACCAAGGTCCGCCTCTACACCGACGGGAGCCGACGAGTCCTGTTGCGCCGTAAGAAGTCCCGCACCGATGCAACCCCGGGCGCCGGGCTCACGACGGATCAGCCGGGCCCGTGATCTACGAGGCCGTGCGCCGCGCACTGTTCCTGGCGCCGCCGGAGCGCATCCACAAGTTGGTCTTCGGCGCCCTGCGCGGCGCCACCGCCACCGGGCCCGCGCGCCGGCAACTGAGCCGGGCGCTGGCGCCGCAGGACCCGATCCTGGCCAGCACCGTGTTCGGTGTGCGGTTCCCGGGGCCGATGGGGCTGGCCGCCGGGTTCGACAAGGACGGTCTCGGGCTGAACGCCTGGGGCGCACTGGGATTCGGTTACGCGGAGATCGGCACGGTCACCGCGCTACCCCAACCGGGCAACCCCGAGCCGCGACTGTTCCGGCTGCCTGATGACCGCGGCCTGCTCAACCGGATGGGGTTCAACAACGACGGCGCCGGTGCGCTGGCGCTGCGACTGGCCCGCCACACCCCCGACGTCCCGATCGGCGTCAACATCGGCAAGTCGAAGATCACCCCACCCGAGGACGCAGCCGAGGACTACGCCTCCAGCGCCCGGTTGCTCGGGCCGCTGGCGTGCTATCTGGTGGTCAACGTGAGCTCGCCGAACACTCCCGGTCTGCGCGATCTGCAGGCGGTGGAATCGCTGCGTCCGATCCTGGCGGCGGTGCTGGCGCAGACCACCACCCCGGTGCTGGTGAAGATCGCTCCCGATCTGTCCGACGAGGATGTCGATGCGGTCGCCGATCTCGCAGTCGAACTGGGACTGGCCGGGATCGTCGCGACCAACACCACGATCTCCCGGGCCGGGCTGCGCACACCGGGCGTCGAGGATCTCGGCCCGGGCGGGGTGTCCGGGCCGCCGGTGGCGCGACGGTCGCTGGAGGTGCTGCGCCGGTTGTACGCGCGGGTGGGCGATCGGCTGGTGCTGATCAGCGTCGGCGGCATCGAGACGGCCGAGCACGCCTGGGAGCGGATCACCGCCGGCGCCACCCTGTTGCAGGGCTACACCGGGTTCGTCTACGGCGGAGGCTTGTGGGCCAAGCACATTCACGACGGTGTCGCCGCGCGGCTGCACGCCGGCGGGTTTGCCGACCTGTCCCAAGCGGTGGGTTCGGCGGCCCGCTGACTACTGCACTATGTCTGTTCGTAGGTGCCGTGGATGACGGCACGGGCGATCGCGTGCATGAAGCAGTTGAATCCCAGGTACGCCGGGCTGGCGTCGGCGGACAGCTCCAGCTTCTCGACATCGAGTGCGTGCACCACGGCGAAGTAGCGGTGCACACCGTGGCCGGGCGGTGGGGCGGCTCCGACGTAGCGCGGGATCCCGGCGTCGTTGCGCAGCGTGAGGGCGTCACCGGGCAGCGCCGATCCGTCGCCGACACCGGCAGGCAGATCGGTCACGGTGGCCGGTAGGTTGGCCACCGCCCAGTGCCAGAAGCCGGATGCGGTCGGGGCGTCCGGGTCGTAGACGGTGACCGCGAAGCTGCGGGTCTCCTCCGGGAAACCCGACCAGCTCAGCTGAGGTGAGACATCCTCGCCGCCGGCGCCCATGATCCCGCTTACCTGAGCCTTCTTCAGCGGCTTGCCGTCGGTGATGTCGGCGCTGGTGAGGGTGAAGCCCGGCAGCTCGGGCAGGAAGTCGTAGGGGTTGTATCCGAAAGCCATGGGTAGGCCATTCCTCTCTTATTCGGTTCTGTTCGGGTCAGCAGTTCTTCAGCAGTTGCTCGAGCACGCGGGCGCCGAATTGCAGCGCGTCCACCGGAACCCTTTCGTCGACGCCGTGGAACAGCGCTGCGAAGTCGAGGTCCGGCGGCAGCCGCAACGGGGCGAACCCGAAACACCGGATGCCCAGTTTCGCAAAGGCTTTCGCGTCGGTGCCCCCCGACAGCATGTACGGGACGGTGCGGGCCTGCGGGTCGACGGCCAGGATCGCGGCGTTCATCGCCTCCACAAGATCGCCATCGAAGCTCGTCTCATAGGAGGACAACTCCGAGATCCACTCCCGGCTGATGTCCGGGCCGATGATCTCGTCGACTTCGCGTTCGAAGGCGGCCTGCCGGCCCGGCAGCACCCGGCAGTCGATCACCGCCTCGGCGGCGGCTGGGATGACATTGGCCTTGTAGCCGGCCTTGAGCATGGTGGGGTTCGCGGTGTCGCGCAGGGTCGCGCCCAGCATCCGGGCCATCGGTCCCAACTTGGCGATGGTGCCCTCGAGGTCGTTCATGTCGAATACCAGGCCGGTCTCCTCCGACACCGCGGTCAGGAACTGCGAGACGGTGTCGGTGAGCGCAATCGGGAACTGGTGGCGGCCCAGTTTGGCGACCGCTTCGGCGATCGCGGTGACGGCGTTGTCGTCGTGCACCATCGAACCGTGCCCGGCACGGCCGCGCGCGGTCAGCCGCATCCACAGCAGGCCCTTCTCCGCCGTCTCGATGAGATAGAGCCGGCGTTCGCCACCGTCCCTGTGCGGCAACGTGATCGAGAAACCACCGACCTCACCGATCGCGTCGCTGACGCCATCGAACAGATCCGGGCGGTGCTCGATGAGCCAGTGCGCGCCGTACTGACCACCGCTCTCCTCATCGGCGACGAAGGCGAACACCAGATCCCGCGGCGGAACGATGCCCTCACGTTTGAAGTGCCGGGCGACGGCCAGCATCATCCCGCACATGTCCTTCATGTCGACCGCACCGCGGCCCCACACGTATCCGTCGGACACCGCGCCCGAGAACGGGTGCACACTCCAGTCCGCAGCCTCGGCCGGCACCACGTCGAGGTGGCCGTGGATGAGCAGTGCCCCACGGGTGCGATCGGCGCCGGGCAGCCGGACGAAGACGTTGCCCCGCCCGGGCGCGCCGGACTCCAGATATTCCGGCTCGTAGCCGGCCTCGCGGAGCCGGTCGGCCACCCACAGCGCGCATTCCGCCTCGCCCTTGGTGGTGGCCAGCTCGCCGGTGTTGGAGGTGTCGAAGCGGATCAGAGCACTGACGAGATCGACGACCTCATCCTCGGGAGCCTTCACGCCTGCATTCTCCACCATCGGCGAGCACCCGCCGCAGGTCGGGCACGCATTACCACATCTTTACCAAGAACCACATTTACAACACGCGCATCATGGGGTTCTATTTACCGGGTGACCCATCGGCCCGCACTTCTCGGCCTGCTCTGCCTGGCGCTCGGCTCGGTGACGGTGAGCGGCTGTGCAGCCACCACCGGCGGAACCGCGATGCCGACCGCGCCGCCGGCCACCACCGAGACGCTCTCGAGCCTGCTGTTGTCGGCGCCCGAGGTGGCGGCCGCATTGTCCGGGCAGGTCACGGTGACCCGCGAGGTCGATGCGCCGTGGAATGACAGCGCACACTTCGCGAACACCGACTGCCTGGCCGTGGCCGGCGCTGCCCAGAAGGGTGTCTACGAGGGCTCCGGCTGGAACGGGATGCGCGGCCAGATCCTGCGTGAGCCGCCCGGGGCCGGGATCTGGTCGCACTACGCGGTACAGGCGGTGGTGCTCTTTCCCACCGCGACCGCCGCCGCGGATTTCTTCAGCAGCTCCCAGCGGAGCTGGGCCGGCTGTTCGGATCGCGAGCTGACGTACACGCAGCAACTGATGCCGGCTCAGGTCTGGTCCGTGGGTCCGGTCGGGGTCGATCATGACGTACTGACGGTGTCGCGAACCCAGCGCGGCCCACAGCAGTGGTCCTGCCAGCGGGCGCTGAGCGTGCGCGGGAACGTCGCGGTGGACGTCGAGGCGTGCAGCCTGGACGGCCCGACGGCGGCGGCGGCGGTGATCGCCGGGGCGATCGACGAGCGGCTGCCATCGGCTTGACGCCGGTTTGGGCCGACCCGCGCCGATCCGATAGCCTTAGACGCCCCTTGATGGGCAGCCCTTGTCCGAGTGGCGGAATGGCAGACGCGCTAGCTTGAGGTGCTAGTGCCCTATTAACGGGCGTGGGGGTTCAAGTCCCCCCTCGGACACTTTCGCAGTGGTTGCGTACGCCATCCATGACACCGCGACAACGGTGAACACCACGGCTTGGGCATACCCGGTGTCACCCGAGGACCAGAGGTGGCCGGTCAGATAGTGGTCGATGAATCCGCCCGGATTCAGCGCGGCCATCCCGGCCTTCGCCCTCGCCCAGCGCTCGAATGCGGTCAGCGGGCACCAGAAGTTCAACACCGCCGCACCGATCCCCCACGCCACCGCCGCGATGTGCAGCCAGATGCTGCGGCGCCGGCGCAGCGCGAGGAACCCGCCGGAGGGCAGGTAGATCAGATAGGCGAAGTGGGCGGCGGCGGTGAACCAGGCCAAGGCGACATAAAGCGGCCTCATACCGCTACCTTATCGGGGTGCCGCGCAGAGTCCTGTTCCTCCACAACGATCCGACGGCGCCGGCCGCTCTGCTCGGTGAGGCCTTCGCCGACAACGGTTTCGACGTCGACACCTTCGACGTCGTGCCGGCAGACCGCCCCGACGACCCGATCCTCGAGGTGAGGTTCCCCGACGTCACCGACTACGACGTCATCGTCGCACTGGGTGCGCGCTGGGCGGCCTACGACGAGCGCGTCCCGTGGATCGCCCCCGAGATGGAGCTGGTGCGCAGCGCCCTGGCGGCCGGGTCCGGTGTGCTCGGGGTGTGCTTCGGCGGGCAGTTGCTGGCCCGCGCCCTCGGCGGTGAGGTGTCGCGGTCCCCGCACCCGGAGATCGGCTGGTACGAGGTGCACAGTGACAACCCGGCTCTGGTCCCGCACGGTCCGTGGTTCCAGTGGCATTTCGACCGGTTCACGCCACCACCCGGGTCGGTCGAGCTGGCCCGCAATCTCGGCACCACCCAGGCCTTCGTGCAGGGGCGCGCACTCGGTTTGCAGTTCCACCCCGAGGTGGACGAAGCGCTGGTGTCGTACTGGATCGACAGCGATGAACAAACCGGCGGCGAGGACGATATGGCCGCACTCGGTGTCGACGCCGATGAGTTACGCACCCGCACCGCCGCTGTCGCCGGCGATGCCGCCCGCCGGTTACGGCTGCTGGTTCGCGGATTCCTGGGACTGCTCGATCAGGACTTGCAGCACGACGTCGACGGCACGGGGTAACGCCGCCGCCACCACCGGGCTCAGCCCTTCGCCGTGCCCGGTGTCCTCGACGTCGACACTCACCACGACAACCTGTTCCGGCGCGCGACCGAGCGCCCGGGCCAGCTCGTAGGTCCGGTGCAGACTCAGCTCGTGCGAACTGAACGGGGTCGCCTCGACGAACTCATCGAGGGCGCATCGCCGTACCTGCCCGGGTGTTCCATTGACCGCCGCATCGACGACGACGGCGATCCGGGCACCGGCCCAGGCGTCCAGGATCTGGGTCATCTCCCTCGCACACGACAGCACCCGCGTACCCGTCAGATTGCGGTCGCTGATCGCGGCCGCCACCGCCGGGCCGATCCCGTCGTCGCGGCGGTAGGGGTTGCCCACCCCGATCACGACGGAACTCACCCGCGGTTGACCGTCAGGGTCAAAAAGTGGGTCGAGCACGAGATGCACGGGTCGTAATTGCGGATGGCCCGTTCGCACATCGTCGTCAGCGCCGCGTCATCGAGATCGATCCCGGCCATGATCACCCTGCTCAGATCGTCCTCGATGGCGGCCTGATTCTGCGACGTCGGGGGAACGATCAGCGCGGCCGCGATGCGTCCGGCCTCGTCGATCTCGTAGCGGTGGTAGAGCAGACCCCGGGGCGCCTCGCTCCAGCCGTGCCCCACCCCGGGCCTGGGTTCGACAACCACATGCGGCCGGGCCGGGCGCTCATAGTTGTCGATGATGCGCAGCGCCTCTTCGACGGCGTACACGGTCTCGACGGCGCGAACCACGATGCTGCGGAAAGGATTCCGGCACTCCTGACCGAGTCCGGCCGCGGTGGCGGCTTCGCGGGCCAGCGGTGAGAGCTGGTCGCGGTTGAGGGTGTAACGCGCCAGCGGTCCGGTGAGGTGCGGGCGGCCGTCGAGGGTGGCGTGCAGCGCGGTGGAGTGCCGCACATGGGTCTCGACGACGTGATCGCTGAACTCAGTGATTCCGAACGCCGGTCCGGCGCTGCGGGCGATGACGCCGTCCTCCATGGCGTACCGCTGCGCGGTGAGGGCCAGCAGCTCGTGCTCGACGGTCAGATCGGGGAAGTCGAAACCGGCGACCCACTCGACGGTGGCCAGCGCGTGGTCGAGCGCGCGGCGCAGTTCCTCGGCCATCGGCTTGAGGTCAGCCTTCGTCGGCGTCGAGTAGAAGCCGCCGACGCGGACGTTGATCGGGTGGATGGCCCGGCCGCCGACCACCTCCTGCAGGCGGTTGCCCGCCTTCTTCAGCGCCAGTCCGCGCTCGACCGCCTCGCGATGATCGCGCGCGATGGTGATGACGTCGGGGACGCCGAGGAAATCCGGGGCGTGCAGCATGTACATGTGCAGCGAGTGGCTGTGGATCCACTCCCCGCAGTACAGCAGCCGTCGCAGGGCGAGAAGCTCGGGCGGCAGCGTCACACCGCAGGCGTCCTCGATCGCGTTGCAGGCGCTGGTCTGATACGCCACCGGACAGATGCCGCAGATCCGGGCGGTGAGATCCGGCGGTTCGGTATAGGCGCGGCCGCGCAGGAACGCCTCGAAGAACCTGGGCGGTTCGTAGATGTTGAGTTCGACGGTGTGCAGCGCGCCATCACGCAGTTCGACGTTGAGCGCCCCTTCGCCCTCGACCCGGGTCAGCGCGCTGACCCGCAGGGTGCGCGACTCAGTCATGGCGGCGCTCCGATCGGAACTGGGTGACGTTGAAGGTGTCGAAGACGCGGTCGACGTCATCGCCGGACATCCCGTCGCGGTGCAGCAGTGGGATCATCGCGCCCACGTTCGGGGTGGCCATCGGACCGAAACAGCCGTAGCAGCCGCGATTGTGGCGAGGGCACAGCGCACCGCAGCCGGCGTGGGTGACCGGTCCCAGGCAGGCGATCCCCTCGGCGACCGTCACGCAGGTCACCCCGGAGCGTTTGCATTCGGTGCACACGGTGGCCGCCGGCAGGTGCGGCTTACGTCCGGCCAGCAGTGCGGCCAGGGTGTCCAGCAGTTGACCCCGGTCGATCGGACAGCCACGCAACTCGTAGTCGACGGTGACATGCGCCGAGGCCGGGGTCGAGGTGGCCAGCGTCTGGATGTACTCGGGGTGGGCGTAGACCACCGAGGTGTATTCCGCGACGTCGGCGAAGTTGCGCAACGCCTGGATCCCGCCCGCGGTCGCGCAGGCGCCGATCGCCACCAGGACGCCGGACTGCTCACGGATCTCGCGGATCCGGCGCTCGTCATGCGGTGTGGTGATCGAACCCTCCACCAATGAGACGTCGTAAGGTCCGCCGGTCATCGCACTGGAGGCCTCGGCGAAGGTTGCGATCCGCACCTGCTGGGCCAGTGTCAGCAGTTCGTCCTCGCAGTCCAGGACTGTCAACTGGCATCCGTCACACGAGGCGAACTTCCAGACCGCCAGACTGGGAGGATTACCCCGGGTCATCACAGTTCCTCGACTTCCAGAAGCGGGCGGGCCTGACCGTAATGCACGACCGGCCCGTCCCGGCACAGCAGCAACGGGCCGAGTTGGCAGTGCCCGCACCACGCGATCCCGCACTGCATGTTGCGCTCCAGGGAGACCCGGATGTCCCTCTCCGCCATGCCTTTGTCCAGCAGCGCCTGGGCGCCGAAGCGCATCATCGGCTCGGGCCCGCACAGGAACGCGGTCGTGTTGTCCGGTCGCAGTGACAGTTTGCGCAGCGGCTCGGTGACGAAACCGGTCTCCCCCAGCCAGCCCTGGATCGGGACGTCGACGGTGACGTGGGTCTCCAGTCGCGGATCCGTTTGCCACTGCGCCAATTCCGCGGTGTAGAGGAAGTCCTTCTGCGAGCGCGCGCCGGCGATGAGCACCACCCGTCCGTAGCGGTCGCGGTCGGCCAGCGCACCGAGTAGCACCGGGCGCAACGGCGCCAGGCCGACGCCGCCGGCGACGATGACGAGATCACGTCCGGCCGCCTCGGCCAGCCCCCAGTTGGTGCCGTACGGTCCGCGCACTCCGATCGTCGTACCGGGTTCGGCGGCGCACAGTGCCGCGCTCACCGCGCCCACCGCGCGGATGGTGTGGGTCAGGGTGCCGTCCGGCGAGATGCCACTGGTGGAGATCGCAATCTCGCCGACGCCGAAAGAGTAGAGCATCATGAACTCGCCGGGCAGGGCGCCGGGCAGCGCGCCGTTCACTGGGTCCAGCGTCAGCGTCACCGAGTCGGCGTTCTCCGCCACCCGGGTCCGCACCCGATACGGAACCGGGGCCATCGCATCAGTCATCGCGTGACTCCCTGGCGAAGGTATCCATCTCCTCGGTGATGTCGATCCCGGTGGGACACCACGCGATACAGCGTCCGCAGCCCACACATCCGGACGTGCCGAACTGGTCGTGCCAGGTGCTGAGTTTGTGGGTCAGCCAATGCCGGTAACGCGAGGGCCCGGACTTTCGAACCGGTCCCTCGTGGACGAAGGTGAAGTCCAGTTCGAAACACGAGGCCCACTGCATCCAGCGCTCCGCATGCTCGCCGGTCAGGTCGGTGACATCGGAGGTGCTGGTGCAGAAACAGGTCGGGCAGACCATGGTGCAGTTGCCGCACGTCAGGCAGCGGTTGGCGACCTCCGACCAGTGCGGCGACTCGCGGGAGTCGATCAGCAGTTGGCGCAGATCCCCCGGCGGCATCGCCCGGCCCATCGCGGAGGCGGCCTCGACGACGGCGCTGACCGCCGCGCGACGCTCAGCCGGGTCGGCGGCCCGGTGCGGCAATGCGGCCAGCACCTCGGCGCCGGCCGGACTGCCCGCCTCGGCCAGATAGCTCACCGTCTCTCCGTCGACCCGTTCGGTCAGCGCGATGTCATAGCCCGGTCCGCACGCGGGGCCGGTGCCCATCGACGCGCAGAAACACAGGCCGCCCGGTTCGGTGCAGTTGGCCGCGACGATGAAGACACCGTCGCGCCGCGCGGTGTAGGCGGTGTCCGGATGGGCGGCACCGGCCAGCACCCGGTCCAGAACGCCGATCGCAGCCAGATCGCAGCCGCGCACACCGAGGAACGCATACCTCGGCGGCGCCTGCTCGCCGGCACCGTCGGCGCCATCAGAGGACCACAGCAACTGGCGTTGCGGATGCAGGAACTGCTTCCAGGACTGCGGACCCGCCGAATGCCCGAACGCGGCGCGGTCGGTGCGGGCGCGCAGCCGATAGGTCCCCGGCGCGACGTCGACTCCCCATCCCACCGGCAGATCCGCGGCATCCTCGATCTCGGCGAGCACGATCGCGTTGTCGGAGAGCGTCGGCCCGACCACCCGGTGACCGCGGCGGCGCAGTTCGTCGATCAGGTGGCCCAGATCGTCGATGACCACGCTGGGATGCATGCGCCCATCGTCCCCCATCGACCCATCGTCCCCCATGGGCACAGTCACAGCACGCCGGGCGCGGGATCCCGGCCGAGTTGGTGCCCCAGGGCGTCGGCGATCAGCGGCTGACGGAACCGGTGGCCGAGTGCGGTGAGCCTGGCCGGGATCACCCGTTGGTTCGCCTCGGCGAGTTCGGTCGCACCCTGACGGCCCAGCAGCAGTCGCGGTCCGAACGAGGGCACCGGCAGCGCGGCCGGGCGGCGCAGGACACCGGCCAGGGCGGCGGTGTACTCGATGTTGCGCACCGGATTCGGGGCGACCGCGTTGACCGGCCCGGCCAATCGGTTGTCGTAGAGGGCGCGGTAGTAGACGTCGAGCAGGTCGTCGATGCCGATCCAGGACAACCACTGCTTGCCGCTGCCCAGCCGGCCACCGAGGCCGGTGGCGAACAAGGGCCGCAACAACTTCAGCGTGCCGCCGTCGGCGGCTTGGACGATTCCGGTGCGCACCGGCACCACCCGCAGGCCCGCGGCCGCGGCCGGTGCGGTGGCCTGCTCCCAGTCGGCGACCACATCGGCCAGGAAGCCGTCACCGCGCGGGCTGTCCTCATCGAGGATCTCCTCGCCGCAGTCGTAGCCGTAGTAGCCGATCGCCGACGCACTGACGAACACCCGCAGACCCGATCCGGCGGCCGCCGCGAGTTCGGCCAGCCGCCGAGTCGGCTCGATGCGGGAGTCACGGATGGCTCGGCGGTGCGATTCGGTGAACCGGCCCGCGATCGACTCCCCCGCCAGGTGCACGACGGCGTCCACCCCGTCGAACAGATCCGCCGCGGGATTCGCAGGTTCCCAACGTCTTTCGTCGGTATTCTCCGGATCGCGACGCACCAATCGGATGACCCGGTGACCGCCGGTGGTCAGCAACGCCGACAGCGCGGTACCGACCAGACCGGTGGATCCGGTCATGGCGATGGTCATCGAACCGGCACCGGCCGCCTTCGCCTCAGCGTGGGCGGCGAGGTCCTCGGCGAGTTGCCGGTGGCGGTAGGCGAACGTCGAGCGCAACGCGAAACCCGGCACGGTGGTGTCGACGATGTCATGTACCCGGGTCGCTGTGCTGTTTCCCCGAGTCGCTGCGCTCCCGCCCGCCGGAGAACCGGCTTCGCTGTAGCGGTGGGTGTGCCGCCACCAGCCGATGATCCGCGGAGGCAACGTCATCAGCCCGTCGCGCCCACCGGAACTAGAGAGCACGTCGACGAACTGGTACGGCGGGTCGTAGCCGGCCGGATCATGCTGGGCGATCCAGCGCAGTCCGCCGGGCAGTCCGAGGATCGCGCGCCCGTTGGCCAGTGATTCGGTCTCCTTGACCGCCGTCATCGGCTGCCAGGGCGGGATCAGCCGGCGCATCGCGCCGGGGCGGGTGTGCCAGGCGAAGACCTCGTCGAGTGGGTGGTTGACGATGCTCGCGTACTCGATCCCCATGGCACCCATGGTGCCCCAACGGATCCGGACGGTCGCGACTAGTCCTGAGACCTCTCGGCTTCCTCGGCTTCTTCGGCCTCGACATCGCTGACGATGTGCACCGCCGATTCCTCGGCGGACTCCGGATATTCCGGTTCGTCGTCGCTGTAGGTGTCGTATTCCGGTTCGTCGTGGACGATTTCCTCGGGATGGTCCTCCTCGAAGATCTCGTCCCCGGTGACCTCGACCTCATCGGAGAGCACAGCCGGCGCCGCCCGCTTGAGCTGGCGTTCCCGGATGGCATCGACGATCAGCAGGATCACGCCCAGCGAGCTGGCGGCGATGCAGACCCAGGCGATCACCTCATTGCTGGTGACCACTGCGGTCACCAGAGCGGCGAGCCCGATGACCGCCAGTACCAGTGCAACGATCAGCATCGGATGCCGCCTCGGGGATCAGTTCTCGGAAATCAGTTGTAGCCGGCTTCCCCGGCATCAGCGGGCGCGGCCGAGCCGCGCTGGCCCAACTCCTCCAGCTGGGACTCCAGGTAGGTCTTGAGCCGGGTGCGGTATTCGCGCTCGAAGGTGCGCAGCTGCTCGAGGCGACCCTCCAGGACGGTGCGCTGCTGGTTGATCGCGGTCATCACCTCGGAGTGCTTGCGCTCGGCGTCGGACTGCAGGAACTCCGCACGGTCCTGGGCGGTCCGCAGCTGGGTCTCCGAACGGCTCTGCGCGTCGGCGAGCATCGCATCGGCACGCTCACGCGCCTCGTTGACGGTGCTCTCGGCGAGGTCGCGGGCGTCGGTGACGATCTGCTCGGCGTTGGCACGCGCGTTGGCGACCAGCTCATCGGCCTCGGCGCGCGCCGTGGAGGTCAACCGGTCGGCGGTGTCCTGGGCCAGTGCCAGCACGCGGGCGGCCTTGGCGGCCTGCTCCTCGTTGTAGGCGGTGTTGGGCTCCTCGGCGACCGCAGCGACGACGGGCTCCGGTGCGCGGAACGGAATCACCTGGCTCTCGCCCGAGTCGGACCGGGCGCCGGCCAGCTCGGCGTCCAGTTCACTCACCCGCTGGCGCAGATCGGCGTTCTCCTCGATGAGCCGGGACAGCTCGGTCTCGACCAGATCCAGGAAGGCGTCGACTTCGTCCTCGTTGTAGCCACGCTTGCCGATGGGCGGCTTGCTGAACGCCACATTGTGCACGTCGGCCGGTGTCAGTGGCATCGTGTGCCCCTCCCAAGAAACTGTGAAAAACCCGAGTTGTGAGTGTAGAACGCCCCGAAAGCTCACCGGCGCGCCCTGTAACTGGCGTCCATCCTGTCACATCAGACCCGCCGGTTGCAGCCGAGCCGGATTATTGGGCCGAAATCCCGGACCTAGAGCGTGGCTCCGGCAGCCGCGTTCCAGGCCAGGGACCAGCCGAGATAGGTCAGCAACAGCAGCACCATGATGGAGAAGTCCAGCCGGACCGCACCAATGGTGAGCTGCGGGATTATCCGCCGCAGGAGCTTCACCGGAGGGTCGGTCAGGCTCATGACGGTTTCCAGGATGACGACGGTGACCCCGCGCGGGCGCCAGTCACGGCTGAACGACCGGATGAACTCGATGACGATCCGGACGATCAGCAGCAACCAGAACAGGAACAGCACGAAGCCGAGGATGGAGAAGAACAGCGCCAACTAAGCCGTCCTCGTCTAGGAGTTCACCACACCGCTGGATGCGGCGCCCGCCAGCCTACTGGTGGCTGTAGAAACCGGCCTCGGCGATCCGGCGACGTTCCTCGGCGCTGACGTCCACGTCGGCCGGGGCCAGCAGGAACACCTTGGTGGCGACCTTGTCGAAGGACCCACGCAGGGCGAAGGCCAGGCCGGCGGCGAAGTCGACCAGGCGCTTGGCGTCGGCGTTGTCCATCGACACCAGGTCCATGATCACCGGCTGCCCGTCACGGAAGCGTTCGCCGATGGTGCGGGCCTCGCTGTAATCCTTCGGGCGCAGCGTGGTGATCTTCGACAGCGGGCTGCCCTCCTCGAAGAGCATCGCCATCCGCCGCGGGTCCATGGCCAGTGCGCCGCGGGTGGCACCGCGCAGCGGTGCGTACCGGGAGCGCGACATCTCGCGGTCGAACTCACGCGGCCGGAATCCGTCGTCGTATCCGCCGGCCCGGAAGCCACCGGTCGGCGCATAGCCGCCGTCACGGTCGTCGTAGTCGTGGCCCATCCGCGGATCGTCGTCGTAACGGGGGCGGTCGTAGTCGTCCTCGAAGCGCTCGGCCCGTCGGCCGAAACGGCCCCGACCAGCGTCGCGGTCGTCCTCGTAGTACTCGTCCTCGTAGTCATCGATCGGCGCCATGCCGAAGTACGCCTTGACCTTGTGCAGAGTGCTCATCCGCGTGACCCTTCTCCGGTGCCTGTGATGAAGATGTGACTAAAGTGAAGATTTAGGGAGACGTTAAGGGACGTTTGCCCATAAGCGCCGTACCGACACGCACACAGGTGGAACCGTGTCGCACCGCCGCTTCCAGGTCGCCGGACATCCCGGCGGACAGTTCGGTGGCGCCCGGATGATCGCGCAGCACCCGGCGGTGCTCGGCCTCCAGGGCGGCGAAGGCCTGGTCGGGGTCGACACCGAGGGGCGCGACCGCCATCAACCCGACCAGTTCCAGGCCCTCGGCCTCGGAAACCAGTCCGCAGATCCGGTCGACCTCGCCCGGATCGCCGATGTCCACCCCGCCCCGTTCGGTGTCGCCGTCGAGGCTGATCTGGACGAACGCCCGCAACGGACGCGCGCGAGTGCCGTCGGACAGCGCCTCACCGACCGCGGCGTCGAGTGCCCGCACGACCTTGGCGGTGCTGACCGAGTGCACCGTATCCGCCCATGCCGCAATGGTTTTCGCCTTGTTGCGCTGCAGCCGGCCGACCATGTGCCAGTGCGGCGGACGGTCCTCAGCGCGCGGCGTGACGAGGGTGCTGAATTCGGCGATCTTGGCGACGGCCTCCTGCGACCGGGATTCGCCGAAGGCGCGGCAGCCCAGACGCCACAGGATGGCGACGTCGCTGGCCGGGAAGAACTTCGTCACCGGCAGGAGTTTGACGTCATCGCTGCGGCGCCCGGCCGCCTCGGCGGCGTGGGCCAGGCGGACCCGCATGGCGCCCAGCGCCCCGGTGAGTTCGGCCAGCCGGTCGGCGGAGACGTTCATTGCATCCACACCAGGGAGGCGAGCCGGCCGGTCGGGGCAGACCGGCGATGGCTGAACAACCGGGTGTCCGCGACGGTGCAGCGCGGGTCGATGTCGATGGCGGCCACCCCTGCCCCGGCCAGCTGACGGGCCAGTCCGGCCCGCAGGTCCAGGGCAGGGGTCCCGCGCGGGGTGGTGGTGCGGCTACCCGGCAGCCGGGCTTCGACCTCGGCGGCCATCTCCTCGGGCACCTCGTAGTTCGGACCGCTGACCGCCGGACCCAGCAGCACCGAGACGTCCTCGACATGGGCTCCGGCGGCGACCATCGCCTCCAGGGTGCGCAGCGCGATCCCCTTGGCCGCCCCGACCCGCCCGGCGTGCGCCGCGCCGATGACCCCGGCGCGGGCGTCGGCCAGCAGCACCGGCACGCAGTCGGCCGTCACCACCGCCAGCGCGAGGCCCGGTGTCGCGGTCACCAGGGCATCGGTGTTGTCGAAGGCCCCCGTTTCAGGGGCACGGGGGCCTTCGACAAGTTCGACGTGGTCGCCGTGGACCTGGTTCATCCACACCACGTGGTCGGCCGGCAGTCCGATGGAGGAGGCCAGCCTGGCCCGGTTCGCGCTGACCGCTGCCGGGTCGTCGCCGACGTGGTCACCGAGGTTGAAGGTGTCGAACGGCGGCGCGGAGACTCCGCCGTCCCGCGTCGTGGTCACGCGACGGATACGCACGGCCCCGGTTCCCGGGCTCGTCGAACTTCAGTGCCGCATGAAGGGCGGGACGTCGACGTCATCGTCATCGTCACCGAACGGCGTGGAGCCGTTGGTGTGTGCGGCGACCTTCACCGGCTCCATCGAGTCGATCGGCTCGAACAGCGAGGTGCTCAGCTGGCCCGCCGCTCCCGAGGCGATCGGGGCGCCGGCCGAGGCCGCCTTGCCGATCGCCGAGTCGCCGGAGATGACGGGCTTGCGGCTGGCGCCGCTGGGATCGAAGCCTGCCGCGATCACGGTGACCCGTACCTCGTCGCCGAGCGAATCGTCGATGACGGTGCCGAAGATGATGTTGGCCTCCGGGTGGGCGGCATCCTGCACCAGCGAGGCGGCCTCGTTGATCTCGAACAGCCCCAGATCGCTGCCGCCGGCGATCGACATCAGCACGCCCTGGGCGCCCTCCATCGAGGCCTCCAGCAGCGGGGAGTTGATGGCGATCTCGGCGGCCTTGAGCGCACGTCCCTCGCCGCGCGAGGACCCGATGCCCATCAGGGCCGTACCGGCGCCGCTCATCACGCCCTTGACGTCGGCGAAGTCGACGTTGATCAGACCCGGGGTGGTGATCAGGTCGGTGATGCCCTGCACACCGTTGAGGAGCACCTCGTCGGCGCTGCGGAAGGCGTCCATCAGCGAGACGTTCGCGTCGCCCATCTGCAGCAGCCGGTCGTTCGGGATGACGATCAGGGTGTCGCAGCTCTCCCGCAGCGAGGTGATGCCGTTCTCGGCCTGACCCGAGCGGCGCTTGCCCTCGAAGGAGAACGGCCGGGTCACCACGCCGACGGTCAGCGCGCCGAGCTTGCGGGCGATGTTGGCCACCACCGGTGCGCCACCGGTGCCGGTGCCGCCGCCCTCGCCGGCCGTCACGAACACCATGTCGGCGCCGCGCAGCAGTTCCTCGATCTCGTCCTTGGCGTCCTCGGCGGCCTTGCGGCCGACCTCCGGATCGGCGCCGGCGCCCAGGCCGCGGGTGGAGTCGCGGCCGACGTCGAGCTTGACGTCGGCATCGCTCATCAGCAGCGCCTGGGCGTCGGTGTTGATGGCGATGAACTCAACGCCCTTGAGTCCCTGCTCGATCATCCGGTTGACGGCATTGACGCCGCCGCCGCCGATACCAACGACCTTGATGACGGCGAGGTAGTTGTGAGGTGGGGTCATCGCGATTTCCTCCGATGGTGGGACCTTGAGCTTGGCCTTGGGCGTTTCCCCTGCTAAACCCTCAACCTCAACCAGAGGCTTAGAGTTATGTCAGGTTGTTCGCTTGGTCGACACCGTATGGCCGGGTTGTCCGGGGATCGGGGAGGCGCGCCCGCGTGTCGCGCGGATTTCTCCCGCCAACCCGCCGCCGCCACCCGGCCGCCGCCCCGCCGCCACCCCGCCGCCGCCCCGCCGCCCGTGAAGTTAGCTTCACGCCCGGCGCCCAATGTGAAGGCAACTTCACCGGCGGCGGGGTGGCGGCGGGGTGCGGACTACTTGACGGTCGGCAGGTCCGGGCTCGAGACGTCGTAGACCCGGCCCGGCTGGGTCAGCAGCGCGGCCAGTTTCTCTGCCTTCTCCTCGGTGCGGTCGGTGGTCCCCCACACCACCGTGCGGCCGTCGTTGAGGGTCAACGTGATCGCGGCGACCGACGGTGCGGCGACCCGGCCGACTTGCGCCACCACCTCCGGGCGCAGGGCCGTCATCACCTCCAGGGCCGCCTGGGTCGGCGGATCGGTGGGACCCGGATGCTCGACTTCGATATAGGGCAGCCCCGGCGGGGGCGGTGCGGTCGCGAAGTCCACCCCGTCGCGGTCGTAGAGGTGTGGGCCGTCCGGGAAGTCCTTGACCACGATCGGGACCCGCTCGGCGATGGTGATCCGCAGGCTCGACGGATACTCGCGCTGGACCCGGGCGGTGGCGACCCGCCGGATGCCGGCCACCCGGTCGGCCACCGCGTCGGTGTCGATCTGCAGCAGCGGTGTACCCAGCTTGACCTTCGCGGCATCGACGACCTCGTCGCGGGTCACCGCGCCGGTGCCGATCACCACGACCGAGCGGGCCGACATCACCGGGGTGAAGTACAGCACCAGACCGAGTGCCACACTCGCCACCGCGACCACGATCCCCCAGATCACCGTCCTGAGGCCCTTGACGGTGCTGGTTGTCAGCCGCGGTCTCTCGACGGCCTCGCCGCGAACCTTGCGCTTGGCCTCCCGGCGGGCCTCCTCGATTGCCATCGCGCGTTGTTGGGCGGCCCGGCGCTCGGCGCGTTCCCGGCGGGCCCGACGGCGTGGACCCTCGAGATCCTCGGCGGGTTCTTCCGCCACCTCGGCCGAGGGTTCCTCGACAGCGGCCGGGTCTTCTGCCTGATCTCCATCGCGTTCCAGGATCGGTTCGTCCTCGCCGCGGATCTGCTCGTCGCTCACCGGGGACCCCCGGCCACTGCGGAGACGGCGGCGATGATCTCGGGCCCGAGCATGGTCACATCGCCGGCGCCCATGGTGACGACCACATCACCGGGACGGACGACGGCGGCCACCCGGCCGGCCACCGCGGAGAAGTCCGGGATGTAGTGCACCGGAACGCCGATGCGCTCGGCGATCGTGCCACCGCTGACGCCGGCAATCGGCTGCTCGCGTGCGGCGTACACGTCGAGCACGAAGACCTCGTCGGCGGTTTCCAGCGCCTCGGCGAACTCACGCGCGAAAGTCTTTGTGCGCGAGTACAAATGCGGCTGGAACACGACGATGCTTCGGGCACCGGTCACCGCGGGGTGTCCGGTGTTGTCCTGCTGCGCGACGGCGCGCAGTGCGGTCAGGGCGGCACGCACCTCAGTCGGATGGTGGGCGTAGTCGTCGAACACCCGCACCCCGTTGGCCGTGCCGACGAGCTCGAACCGTCGCCGAACCCCTTCGAATCCGGCGAGACTGTCCAGCACCGCCTCGACCGGCGCGCCGGCCTCGATCGCGGCCAGAAGCGCGCCCAAAGCGTTGAGCGCCATATGCCTGCCGGGCACCGACAGGCGCATCGTGCGCGGTCTCGATTCACCTGCCAACCGGATCTCGGCCACCGCGCCGGTGCCCTGCTGTTGCCAGCCGACCAGCGCGCCGGCCAGATCCGCACCGGGTGCACTGCCGTAGCGCAGCACCCGGATGCCCGTTTCCGTCGACTGTGCCGCACTGCGATCCGCCAGTGCCGCCGCACCCGGATCGTCGGCGCACACCACCAGCGCTCCCCCGGGTGTCAGTCGCTCCACGAACGCATCGAACACCGCGGTGTAGGCCTGCGGACTACCGAAGAAATCCAGATGGTCGGCTTCGACATTGGTCACCACCGCGATGTCCGGGGTGTACTCCAGCAGCGACCCGTCACTCTCGTCAGCCTCGGCGACGAACACCTCCCCGCTGCCGTGGTGGGCGTTCGTGCCCGCCTCGCCCATGTCGCCGCCGACGGCGAAGGACGGGTCGAATCCGCTGTGCTGCAACGCGACGATCAGCATCGAGGTGGTCGTGGTCTTACCGTGGGTGCCGGTGACCAGCAGGGTGCGCATCCCCTCCATCAGCCTGGCCAGCACGGCCGGGCGCAGGATCACCGGGATCGCACGGCGGTGCGCCTCGACGAGTTCGGGGTTGGTCTTGGGGATCGCGGCATGGGTGGTGATCACCGCTGTCGGCCCGCCGGGCAGCAGGTCGAGGTTGGCGGCGTCGTGGCCGATGCTGATCACCGCACCGCGGGCGCGCAGTGCGGCCACCCCGCGGGATTCCTTGGCGTCGGAGCCCGAGACCTGCCCGCCACGATCGAGCAGGATGCGCGCGATACCGGACATCCCCGCGCCGCCGATGCCGACCATGTGCACCCGCGCAAGTTCGGGCGGAAGCGGCCTGGAATTCGTCATCGGCGCGCACCCTCCCGCGCAACTTCCAGTACCACCTCGGCGACCCGGCGGGCGGCGTCGCGGTGGCCGACCGCCGCGGCGGCCGCGGTCATCGCGTCCAGACGTGGCGCGTCGGTGAGCAAGCGGGCCACCTCGCCGGCGACGAAGCCGGGGCTCAGATCGGCGTCGTCGACCAGGATCCCGCCGCCGGCCGCGACCACCGGCAGGGCGTTGAGACGCTGCTCGCCGTTGCCGATCGGCAGCGGCACGTACACCGCGGGCAGGCCCACCGCGGAGACCTCGGCCACCGTCATCGCGCCGGATCGGCAGATCGCCAGATCCGCGGCCGCGTAGGCCAGGTCCATCCGGGTCAGATACGGGACAGCGACGTACGGCGGGTCGCCGGGTCCGGGGACGGGCAGATCCAGGGTGTTCTTCGGGCCGTGCGCGTGCAGCACCGAGATGCCCGCGGCCGCCAGATCTCTGGCCGCGGCCGAGACCGCCAGGTTGATCGAGGCCGCCCCCTGGGAGCCGCCGAACACGAGCAGCACCCGGGCGTCCTGCGCGAACCCGAAATGCGCGCGGGCCTCGGCGCGCAGAGCGTGGCAGTCCAGTCCGGTGATCGAGGCGCGCAACGGCATGCCGACCACCTCGGCGGCCCGCAGACCGCAGTCCGGCACCGCGGCCAGCACCCGGCGTGCGCCACGGGCACCGAGGCGGTTGGCCAGGCCGGCCCGGGCGTTGGCCTCGTGCACCACCACCGGCACGCCTGCGCGACGGGCCGCGAGATAGGCCGGTACCGCGACGTATCCGCCGAAGCCGACCACCACGTCCGCGCCGACCCGGTGCAGCACGGCTGCGGCCTCCCGGATCGAACGCCGCAGCCGACCCGGCAGCCGCAGCAGATCGGCGTTGAGCTTGCGCGGCAGCGGTACCGGGGTGATGAGTTCCAATTGGTAGCCGCGATCGGGCACCAGGCTGGTCTCCAAGCCGCGGGCGGTGCCCAGAGCGGTGATCCGGATACCGGGATGAAGTGCGGTCAAGGCATCGGCGACTGCCATCGCCGGTTCGACGTGGCCGGCGGTTCCACCCCCGGCGAGTACGACGGAGAGAGGGGCGACCGAGCTGTCCCTATCGAGGCGCCCCGCACCGCCGTCGACCCCAGAACTCACCCGTAACGCTGACCTTCCAATGTGCGGGAGCGCCGTACTGGGGCGTTCCCGTGCTGCGCGTGGCCCTGCGCCGCGCCGGCACGCCTCCGTGAAGAGGCGCCTCCATGATGCCCTGAGCGCTGTTTGGTCCGCGCGGCAACCCGCTCGCGCGATGGCTGCGACGTGCGGGCCGTACGCTTCTCGGGGCGCTTCTCGGGACGCTGCTTGGAACGGGGCGCGGCGTCGGCGCGGGTGCGCAACCGGTCGCGGGCGGCCTCCAGTTTGGTGGGCAGGTAGGGCTCGGGCAGCGGGAGCCGCAGTAGCCGGTTCACCTTGTCATCACCACCAGCCCGCAGGGCCGCCACCGCGTCGGGTTCGTGCCGGGCCGCATTCGCCATCAGCCCGACCATGAAAAGTGTTGTTGCCGTTGATGTTCCACCCGCGGATATCAGCGGGAGCTGGATGCCGGTGACCGGCAACAGACCGATCACGTAACCGACGTTGATGAACACCTGGCCGACGACCCAGGTGGTGGCGGTGGCGGTGAGCAGGCGCAGGAATGGGTCCTCCGAGCGCCGGGCGATGCGCATCCCGGTGTAGGCGAACATGCCGAACAGGGCCAGCAACCCGAACGCGCCGATGAAGCCGAGCTCCTCGCCGATGATGGCGAAGATGAAATCGTTGTGCGCGTTGGGCAGGTAGTTCCATTTCGCCGTGCCCTGCCCCAGACCGTCACCGAAAACCCCGCCGTTGGCCAGTGCGAACTTGGCCTGGCGCGCTTGGTAACCCGACCCCTGCGTGTCGGCGGAGGGGTCCAGCCAGGACCGGACCCGATCGGAGCGGTAACCCGCCGAGAGCGCGAGCACCGCGGCCGCGGAGATCGCCGCGCCCAGCGACGTGATGAACACCTTGAGCGGCAGGCCGGCGAACCACAGCAGGGCCAGCAGGATGATGCCCAGCGAGACCGCGTTACCCAGGTCGGGCTGGGCCACGATGAGCGCCAGGGCCAGCACGGCGGCCGGCAGCAGCGGAACCAGCATCTCGCGCAGCGACGCTTGCTCCATCCGGCGCGCTGCCAGCAGGTGGGCGCCCCACACCGCGAAGGCGATCTTGGTCAGCTCGGCGGGCTGCATGGAGAGCCCGCCGATGAGGAACCATCCGCGGGTGCCGTTGGCGATATGCCCGATACCGGGGATGAGCACCATCACCAGCATGACGATGGTGATGGCGAAGGCCATGAAGGCGGTGCCGCGCATGAATCGAACCGGCAGCCGGATCGCCACCCAGAATCCCACCAGCCCCACCACGGTCCACAGCACCTGACGGGCGAAGATCGCCCACGGGCTGCCGTCCTCGTCGTAGGAGTGCACGCCGGATGCCGACAGCACCATGATCAATCCCAGCGTCACCAGCAGCGCGGCGACCGCGACGATGAGGTGGAACGACGTCAGCGGCCGGGACAGCCAGGCGCCGAACCTGTTCTGCGGACCGGTCTTCTCGGCCTTCTCAGCCGCCCCCCACCACCGGCGGAAGCGGGCAGACAACTCGGACATCTACCGGCCCGCGTCGCGGACCGCGGCGGCGAACGAATCGCCGCGGTCGGCGTAGCCGGTGAACTGGTCGAACGAGGCTCCGGCCGGGGCCAGCAGCACCGTGTCACCGGTGTGCGCCAGGCTTGCGGCCGCGGCGACGGCCGCGGCCATCACCTGCCCCCCGAGGCCAGGTCCGGACGCATCCACCAATCGAGTCCCAGCAGCAACACCTGCCTCGGTAGTCCCATGCATCCCAGCATCCTCGCGCGTCACAACCTCGATGACCGGGACATCGGGCGCGTGTCGCGATAACGCCTTGGCAAATGCCGCCCGGTCGCGCCCGATCAGCACCACACCGGCCAGCCGGTCGGCCACCCGGGCCACGGTGGCCTCGATCGAGGCGCCTTTGAGCAGGCCGCCGGCCACCCAGACCACCCGCGGGTAGGCCAGGATCGAGGCCTGGGCGGCGTGCGGATTGGTGGCTTTGGAATCGTCGACGTAGCTGACACCGGCTATCTCACCCACCGTCTCGGCGCGGTGCCGGCCGACCCGGAACGCCGCCAGCGCCGAGGCGATCGCCTGCGCGGGCACATCGACCGCCCTGGCCAGGGCGGCGGCGGCCAGGGAATCGAGCACGCCCACCGGCCCGGCCACCGGGATCGAATCGGCCGGGGCGAGCACCAGATCATCGGCGAAGGCGCGGTCGACCAGAAGTCCGTCCCGGACCCCGAGTTCGCCCGGCGCCGGCTCACCGAGCCGGAATCCCGCCTTCACCGGCGCCCGCGCACCGGACAGCAGTGCGGCCGCGGCCGCGTCATCGAGGCCCACCACAGCCACCCGGCCGTCCAAAGCCCGGGCCTTGGCCTGTGCGTAGCCGGCGAAACCACCGTGCCAGTCCAGGTGGTCCTCGGCGACATTGAGCACCACCCCGGCATCCGGGCGCAGCGACGGCGCCCAATGCAACTGAAAACTGGAGACCTCGACGGCCAGCGTCTCCGACGGCTCGGGGAGAACATCGAGGACGGGATCGCCGATATTGCCGCAGAGAACGCCACGGTGGCCGCCGGCGATGAGCATGTCGTAGAGCATCGAGGTGGTGGTGGTCTTGCCGTTGGTCCCGGTGACCACCAGCCAGCGTCGCGGCGGGCCGTAGTGACCGGCCTGATCCAGCCGCCAGGCCAACTCGACGTCACCCCAGATCGGCACCCCGGCCGCGGCCGCGGCGGCCAGGACCGGTGCGGTCGGCGGGAAACCCGGGCTGGTCACCACGAGGTCGATATCCGCGATTCCGGCGATGGCATCGTTTTGGCTGACATGCTCGCCGAGCGCCGTTGCCGCTGCAGCGTCGTCGTCGTAAACGAAAAGCCTTACGTCCCAATGCCTCAGCGCCCCGACGATGGCCCGGCCGGTGACCCGGGCGCCGGCCACCAGGACCCGCGCCCCGGGCGCCAGCGGCGAGAGGTTAATCGCCAATTGCGGACAGCCACTCGCTGTAGAACAGCGCGACGCCCAGGCCGCAGGCGATGGCGGTGAGCAACCAGAACCGGATGATCACCGTCGTCTCGGCCCAGCCGGACAGCTCGAAGTGGTGGTGGAAGGGCGCCATCCGGAACACCCGCCGGCCGGTGGACCGGAACGCGATGATCTGCACCACCACCGAGGTGACCTCGGCGACGAACAGCGCGCCCAGCACCACCGCGAGGACCTCGGTGCGGCTGGTGATGGACAGCCCGGCGATGACACCGCCCAGCGCCAGCGATCCGGTGTCGCCCATGAAGATCTTGGCCGGGGCGGCGTTCCACCACAGGAAGCCGATACAGGCGCCGGCGGTGGCCGCGGCGATGACCGCGAGATCGAGCGGATCGCGGACGTTGTAGCAGCCCAGTCCGGGCGCGGTCGCACAGGCGTTGCGGAACTGCCAGAAGGTGATCAGCACGTAGGCGGCGCTGACCATGGCCATACTTCCGGCGGCCAGCCCGTCGAGTCCGTCGGTGAAGTTCACCGCGTTGCCCCAGGCGTTGACCACGACGACGACGAACAGCACGAAGAACACCGGCGGCAGGGCGACGGTGGCGATCTCCCGGACGTAGGACAGCTGCGGGCTGCCCGGGGTCAGTCCGTCGGCGTTGCGGAACTGCAGCACCAGGATGCCGAACAACACGGCCGCGGCGATCTGGCCGAGGGTCTTGGCGGTCTTGTTCAGGCCCAGGTTGCGCGACTGGCGGATCTTGATCAGGTCGTCAAGGAAGCCCACCCCGCCCAGCGCGGTGGCCAGGCCCAGGACCAGCAGACCCGATGCCGAGGGACCGTCGCCGCCGAGCAGCAACCCCAGCAGGTGGGTGCCGAAGTAGCCGGCCCAGATTCCGGCCAGGATCGCCACGCCGCCCATTGAGGGGGTGCCGCGTTTGGTGTGGTGACTGGGCGGGCCGTCCTCGCGGATCTCCTGGCCGAAACCCTGCCGGGTGAACAGCCGGATCAGGGTCGGCGTCAGCAGGATCGACACCGCCAGCGACAGGCCGACGGCGATCAGGATCAGCCTCATGAGAGCAGCGCTTCTGCCAGCGCACCGAGCCCGGCCGCATTCGACGCCTTCACCAGTACGACGTCACCCGGTGAGAGTTCGGCGCGCAGCAACTCCAGCGCCGAATCGGCGTCGGGAACCTGGATCGACTCCGAACCCCAGGAACCCTCCATGACCGCCCCCTGATGCATGGCGCTCATAGGCCTCCCGGATCCGACGACGACGAGCCGACTGATATCTAAGCGCACCGCAAGCCGCCCGATGCGGTCGTGTTCGGTAATCGAGTCCGGGCCCAGTTCGCCCATCTCGCCGAGCACCGCCCAGCTGCGCCGGGGGTCAGGTCCCGAACGGGCCATCACGGCCAGCGCCTGCAGCCCGGCCCGCATCGAGTCCGGGTTGGCGTTGTAGGAGTCGTTGATCACGGTCACTCCGCCGGCGGTGGTGTGAACCTCCATCCGGTGCCGCGATGCGGGTGCGGCACCGGCCAGCGCCACGGCCACCTGCTCGAGGCTCGCACCGCACTCCAGAGCCACCGCCGCCGCGCAGAGCGCGTTGCTCACCTGATGCTCCCCGTGAACTGCCAGCGCGACCGGCACCCGGCCGGCCGGGGTGACGAGGATGAAGGCAGGCCGGGCGAGCTCGTCGAGGGTGACGTCCTGCGCCCGCACCTGCGCCGAGGGACCCCGACCGACGGTGACCACCCGGGCCGAAGTCCGGGCCGCCATGGCGGCGACCACCGGGTCGTCGGCGTTGAGGATCGCCACACCGGAGGCCGGAAGCGCTTCGACCAGTTCACCTTTCGTCTGTGCGATCACCTCGCGGGAGCCGAACTCGCCGAGGTGTGCGGTGCCGACGTTGAGCACCACCGCGATCGACGGTGTTGCGATGCGGGCCAGCGCGGTGATGTTGCCGGGGTGCCGGGCCGACATCTCCAGCACCAGGAAATCGGTGTCCCCGGTGGCACGCAGCACGGTCCAGGGATGGCCGAGCTCGTTGTTGAACGATCCCGGTGGAGCCACCACCTCGCCCAGCGGTCGCAGCACCGCGGCGACGAGGTCCTTGGTGGAGGTCTTGCCCGAGGACCCGGTGATGCCGATGATCCGCAACCCGCTCGCGGCCAGCTCGGCGGCCACCTGGGCGGCGAGTCGGGCCAGCGCGGCAAGCACCGCGGCGCCGGAGCCGTCGGCGTCGTGCTCGAGCACACCGGCTCGAGCATCGGCCGCTTCCACCGGCGGCACCACGATGGCCGGCACCCCGACCGGCCGGGCCGCCAGCACCGCCACCGCCCCGTCCGCGACGGCCTGGGCGGCGAAGTCGTGCCCGTCGGCACGGGCGCCGGGCAGCGCCAGGAACAGCCCGCCGGGCGTAACGGCCCGGGAATCGAATTCGACGGTCCCGGTGACGTGAAGGTTCTCCGCCTGCTGCGGGCTGATGTCGGCCAGGGCGCCGCCGACGATCTCGGCGATCCGGGCCACGGTCAGGTCGATCACCGGGCCTCCCGAAGTGCCCGGGCCAGTTCCTCGCGGTCGTCGAACGGGCGGGTCACCCCGGCCGCGGTCTGCCCGCTCTCGTGGCCCTTCCCGGCGATCACCACCACGTCGCCGCGGCGTGCCCAGCCCACGACGTACTCGATCGCCGCGCGACGATCCCCGATCTCGATCAGTTCGGCGGGGCGGTTCGCCTCCCGTGCGCCCGCCAGGATCGCCGCCCGGATCGCGCTCGGATCCTCGTCTCGCGGGTTGTCATCGGTCACCACGACCAGGTCGGCCAGTTCGGCGGCCACCGCACCCATCGCCTCACGCTTACCGGCGTCGCGGTTTCCTCCGGCGCCGATCACCACCGCGAGCCGGGAACCCGGGCGCCGGACGGTCTCCAGCACCGCGCGCAGGGCGCCGGGTTTGTGCGCGTAGTCGACAACGGCCAGGAAGTCCTGGCGGGCGTCGATCACCTCCAGCCGGCCCGGCACCGCGGCACCGCGCAGGCCCGGTGCCGCCTGTTCGGGCGAGACCCCGACCGAGTCCAGCATCGCCAGCGCCAGCAGCGCGTTGGCGACGTTGTAACGGCCGGGCAGCGGAATGCGCAGCCGGTGATGGACACCGGCCGGGTCCACCGCGGTGAACTCCTGCACACCGGAGTCCAGCAGCACGATGTCCTCGGCGCGCCAGTCCGCCGGGTTGCCCTCGGCGCTGACGGTCACCACATCCTGCGGGCGCGCGGCCATCGTCCGCCCGGCCTCGTCGTCGACGCACACCACCGCGATCTGCGCATGCTGCGGCGAGGCCGGGTCGAACAGCTTCGCTTTGGCCTCGAAATAGGCCTCCATCGTCGGGTGGAAGTCCAGATGATCGCGGGACAGATTCGTGAAACCACCTGCCGCGAAACGGATTCCGTCCACCCGGCCGAGTTCGAGCGCGTGGCTGGACACCTCCATCACCGCGGTGTCGACACCATGTTCGGCCATCACCGCCAATAGCGCCTGCAGGGCAGGGGCCTCCGGTGTGGTCAGCGCGCTGGGCACATCGGATCCGGCGATGCGCACCCCGACGGTGCCGATCAAGCCGGGGGTGCGACCGGCGGCCTTCAGCCCCGCCTCGATGAGATGGGCGGTGGTGGTCTTGCCCGATGTTCCCGTCACGCCGAGCACCACGACCCGGTCCGAGGGGTGCCCGTAGACGTCGGCGGCCACCGTTCCGAGCACGGCACGCGGCCTCGGGTGAACCAGGACCGGAACCGGCGCCGGATCCGACAGCAGACGACCGATGACCGCCGCCCCGTCGGGGTCGGTCAGCACCGCGACCGCGCCACCGGAGATCGCCGAGGCGGTGAACTGCGCACCGTGCGCGGTCGAACCGGGCAGTGCGGCGAACAGATCCCCCGCCACCGCGTCCTGGGCGCGCAGGGTGACCCCGGCGACCGGGATATCCGGAATGCTGCCGCCATCGGCGGCGACGGCGCCGATCCGGGCGGCCAGCGCCGCCAGGGAAAGACCAGGGGTGGTGCGGGGTCGCAGCACACTGGTCACCGCCGTCACCCTACCGAGCAGATCGCGCGGAGGGCTTCAGGCGGCCACCAAGGTCAACGGCGGTCCGGGATCCGGCGACAGTGGCACGTTCTCCCGTTGCAGCAGCCATCCGGTGATGCTGTGGAACAGTGGCGCGGCCGAGTGCCCGGGCGTGCCGTCGGCGTTGCGCTGGGGGTTGTCCATCATGATCCCGATGACGTAACGCGGGTCGTCCACCGGCGCCATGCCGGCGAAGGTGATCCAGTAGACGTCGTCGTAGTAGCAACCGCATCCCGGGTTGATCTGCTGGGCGGTGCCGGTCTTGCCGGCGACCTGATAGCCGTCCACCGCCGCGGCCGGGCCGGTGCCCTGCTGGACGCCGGTGGGGTCGCGCTGGACGACCGCGCGCAACATGTTTCGAACCGTGCGGGCGGTTTCCGGGCTGACCACCCGGATGCCGTTGGGCTGTTTCTGGTCGGTGCGGGTGCCGTCGGCGGAAATGGTCGCCTTGACGATCCGCGGCGGGATCCGAAGACCATCGTTGGCGATCGCCTGGTACATCCCCGCCATCTGCAGCAGGGTCATCGAAAGGCCCTGTCCGATAGGCAGATTGGAGAATGTGCTGCCCGACCACTGGTCGATCGGCGGGACGATGCCCGCGCTCTCCCCCGGGAGCCCGACGCCGGTGCGCTGCCCCAGGCCGAACTTGCCGAGCATCTCGTAGTAACGCTCCGGGCCGATCCGCTGGGCCAGCATCAGGGTGCCCACATTGGACGACTTACCGAACACACCCGTGGTGGTGTACGGCATCACGCCGTGTCCCCAGGCGTCGCGCACGTTGACCCCACCCATGTTGATCGAACCGGGCACCGAGAGCACCTCGTCGGGGTTGGACAGGCCGAACTCGATGGCCGAGGAGGCGGTGACGATCTTGTTCACCGATCCGGGTTCGAACGGCGAGGACACCGGCAGATTGCCGATCTGCCGGTCGCCCTGCCGGCCGATGTCCTGGCTCGGGTCGAAGGTGTTGTCATTGGCCATCGCCAGCACCTCACCGGATTTGGCGTCCAGCACCACCGCCGAGACGTTCTTGGCGCCGGAGACGTCCTTGGCCAGCTGCACCTGCTGCTGAACGTAGAACTGGATGTCATCGTCGACGGTGAGCTGGACCGTCGACCCGTTGACCGCCTCATGCTGGTTGCGGTAGCTGCCCGGGATCACCACGCCGTCGGATCCGCGGTCGTAGGTGATGGACCCGTCGGTGCCGGCCAGCGCGGAATCCATCGAGTCCTCCAGGCCGAGCAGTCCGTGGCCGTCCCAGTCGATCCCGCCGACGACGTTGGCGGCCAGCGATCCGCCCGGGTACTGGCGCAGATCCTGGCGTTCGGCGCCGACCTCGGGGTACTTCTTCGTGATCGCCCCGGCGATGCCCGGGTCGACCGCACGGGCCAGGTAGACGAAAGTCTCGTTGCTGCGCAGCTTCTTGAGCAGGGTGGCGACGTCCGGGGAGTTGTTGAGCTTGGCCGCGACCGCCTTGGCGATCTCCTGCAGGCGCTGATCGGGGTCGGGCGCGCCATCGGACTTCTGCTTGGCCTCGGCGAGCTGCTTGCGGATCTTGGCGGGCTGGAAGGTCAGCGCACGGGCCTCGGTGGTGTAGGCCAGCTTGTCGAAATTGCGGTCGACGATGCTGCCCCGGACCGCCTTCTCCACATCGGTCACCTTGAGCTGACCGGCGGCCTGGGCGCGCAGGCCGGCCGCCTGCGGGACCTGGAGGTTGAACAGCTGTCCGCCGGCCACGATGAGCGCCAGCACCATCACGACGCCGCCCAGCCGGCAGCGGTAGCGGAACGACGCCGTGTCGGAATCGGTTTCGGCCGCCGACCGGGTGCGCCGGGCATTGGCCGCCCGCCCCTGCCCTGCGGTCACCGGTTGGGTGGTCGGCTGGAACTTGGCGGCGCGGGACCTGCGGTTGGCGGGCGTCCGGGAGCCTCTGGTGGAACGGCTCACTGCGGCGGCACCCCGGCGGCGGGCAGGACCGCGAGGGGCGGTACGACAACAGGAGTCGCAGAAGCCACATCCGGCACAACAGCAACTGTAGGCGCGGGTGGCGCCACCAGCGCGGGAGGCGCCGTCATCCGCGTGTCGGAGGCCGGTCCGGGCACAGGTACCGGCACCAGCTGAAGCCCGCCGGTCGCCCCGGTGGCCACATGCGGGGTTCCCGACGGAGCCGCGAGGGCAACCGGCACCTCGGCCCCGGCCACCGGCGCACCTGGAAGGCCGGAGATCCGCCTTGGCACCTCAACCGAGGCTCCCGGCTTGGGGGCCGGGGCGGGCGGTGGCGCGGGCGCCGGCGGGGCGGGGGGCAACTCGACGGGGAGCTTGGTGTTCAGCGACGGCGGCGGCGCACCCTCTGCGGGCTTGGGCTTGCCCACCACGATCCAGTTTCCGGTCGGGTCCTGAATCAGATGCGCGGTGTCCTTGGAGGGAATCATCCCCAGATTGCGGGCCGCATCAGCCAGCGCCGGCGCCGACTGAGCCTCCAGGACGTCACGCTCGAGCGCTTCCTTCTGCTGGGTCAGCGCATCGTTGAGGGCACGCGCACTGCCGAGTTGGTAGGACCGCTGCGCGGCATCGGTGGACAACCAGAGCGTGATTGCCAGACCAAGACCCAGCGCGGCGATGACCAGGACGACGAACGGAACACGAGCGAGCAGAACCTGCGGGCGCAGGTCCACACCCTCCAGCCTGGCAATCAGCCGCTCGCGCAACCGCTCACGCAGTGACGGCCGAATGACTTTGGGGGCCTTGGCTTTCCGCGCCTTGGACCGGGCCTTGGCCTGGGTGGCGGTCTTAGGACGGCCGGGACGTTCGACGGGACGGGCCGACGGCGCGGACTGCGGACCCTGTCGCAGGCCACGCGATTCCTGCGGCCGGGTGCGGGTGCCCGCGCGCTGGCGGGTCCCGCGGGCGGGCCCCTCCGGCGTGCGGCGTCCGGCGGCGGGCATACGGCCGACCTTCATCAGATGTCCTCTCCATGAACCCGCTCGAGAGCTCGCAGACGAACCGGTGCGCTGCGCGGATTGCGGTCGATCTCCTCGGCGTCGGCCCGCTCGGCGCCGCGGGTGAGCGAGACGAACTCCGGCCCATAGCCGGGCAGTTCCACCGGCAGGCCCTCGGGCGAACGGGAGGCCGTGGCCGCCGCGAATGCCGTCTTGACGATCCGGTCCTCAAGCGACTGGTAGGCCATCACCACGATGCGGCCACCCGGGCGCAACGCGGTCAGTGCCGCCGGTACCGCGGCCGACAGCGAGTCCAGTTCGGCGTTGACCGCGATCCGCAGCGCCTGGAACGTCCGTTTGGCCGGGTGTCCCCCGGTGCGGCGGGCCGGCGCCGGGATCGCGTCGTAGATGATCTCCACGAGTTCCGATGTCCGCTGCAGCGGTTTTCGCACGCGTCGTTCGACGATGAATCCGGCGACCCGGGAGGCGAACTTCTCCTCACCGAACCGGCGCAGGATGTCGGTCAGCGCGGTGCGGTCGTAGGTGTTGAGGATCTCCGCGGCGGTCAGCGTGGCATCGGGATCCATCCGCATGTCCAGCGGTGCGTCCTGCGCATAGGAGAAACCCCGCTCGGGACGGTCGAGTTGCATCGAGGAGACGCCGAGGTCGAACAGCAGACCGTCGACCGAACCCGTTGCGCCAAGGCCACTTTCGGCCAGCGCATCGGCGATTCCGTCATACCGGGTGTGCACCAGGTGCACCCGGTCGCCGAATCGCTCGAGGCGCTTACCCGCGATGGCCAGCGCGTCGGGATCGCGGTCGAGTCCGATCAGTCGCAGTCCGGGGAACTGGGTCAGGAAACGCTCGGAATGCCCGCCGGCGCCGAGTGTCGCGTCGAGCAGCACCGCACCGGAACCGTCGGCGGTGCGCCGGGTCAACGCCGGGGCGAGCAGTTCCACACAGCGGTCGAGCAGGACCGGAACGTGACCGTGATCTGGGGCGTCCACAACCCAACCTCCGAGTCGTCGCGGTGCCGCCCCCCCTGCACCGAGGTCCCTGTCCGATACGAACCTGGCGTCGGGGAAGTACGCCAGGGTCGGTTCGGGCAGAGGCCACGCTGCACGGGAGCGCGGTTTCACCGCCGGCTCAGATGATGTCGCTGAGTGCTTCATCGCTGGCCGCGGAGAAGTTCTCTTCGTGGGACTGCTGATATTCCTGCCAGGCCTGGGCGTCCCAGATCTCCAGGAAGTCAACGGCGCCGATCACCACACAGTCCTTGGAGAGGTTGGCGTAGCGGCGATGGTCGGCGGACAACGTGATCCGGCCCTGGGAGTCCGGGTGCTGTTCGTCGGTGCCCGCGGCCAGGTTGCGCAGGAAGGCCCGCGCCTCCGGATTGCTCCGCGAGGTGGCGGCGGCCCGGCGGGCCAGTTGCTCGAACTGGCCGCGGGGATAGACCGCGAGGCTGTGGTCCTGGCTCTTGGTGACCATCAGACCTCCTGCCAGTGCGTCGCGGAACTTCGCGGGCAACGTCAGTCGCCCCTTGTCGTCCAACCTCGGCGTGTAGGTGCCAAGGAACATGCCCGGCACCTCCATCGCCCCGAAGCGGCCGTCGCTCCGTCAGGCGCCACGATACCCCACATTGCCCCACTTTGCTCCACTTAATGCCTTAAAAACGGCCGAATTTCCCCACTTACAGACCGATGTCACCAAACGGTGCCCCACCCGGACGTCCGGGGATCAGGAGAAACAGCTGTTGAGGTCACCGATCGGTCACGGTTGGCCGCTCCGGCGACCGGGTGGGGCGCAGTGGGGCGCATGAAAAAAGGGCAGCCGAACTGGCTGCCCCTGGGTTTCCGGCCCCGGTCTAGTCGTCGAAGCGACGCCGGAAGCGGTCCTCCATGCGGGTGGTGAACGAACCGCCGGCGGAACCGCCCCGACGGGCCCGGGCACGGCCCGGCGCGTCGTTGCGATCCCGGGCGCCGTGGGCCGGCGGACCGCTGACTGCGAACACGACACCGGCGAACATCACCACGAACCCCACCACCGACAGCGCAGGGAAGCCGCCGATCATGGTCGCCTTGACGGCGACACCCGCGACCAGCATCGCCAGGCCCAGCACGAACAGGCCGACGCCCTGCAGTCGTCTGCGAGTCGACGGGGTCCGGAGATGTCCACCGCGCACGCTGGAGGCGAATTTCGGGTCCTCGGCGTAGAGAGCGCTCTCGATTTGATCGAGCATCCGTTGCTCATGATCGGAGAGTGGCATCTTCCCTCCTTGCCGATGCGATGTCACCTGACGGGCACTGTCCGCCCGGCGAAGAGTCACCGGGCGGATAACCCAAATCATACGAGGTGGCGGGGCCTCATACCACCCGGTTCGACCACTGGATTTACCGATTCCGGCACCGCGGGGGCGCCCGGACCGCTCGGCCCCATAATGGCGGGTACAGCTATTTACGGCGGGATTGACGGCGGCATGGGCGGCAGCGGAGACGGTGAAGGGGCGACAGAGGCGTTGGCGACCTTTCTGATCGACCTGTCGCCGGGCGACATGCGGCGCCGCCTGAACGAGGCGCTGACCGTCTACGTCGACGCGATGCGCTACCCGCGGGGCACCGAGGAGCAGCGCGCTTCGATGTGGCTGGAGCACTCCGAACGGCGAGGCTGGCGCGCGGTGGCCGCGGTCCAGACGGCCGCCGAGGGTACTGAGCCGGCCGACCAGGACCTGGCCGGCAGCGCACTGCTGGGCGTGGCCTACGGCTACAGCGGCGCTCCCGACCAGTGGTGGCAGCAGCAGGTGGTCCGGGGGCTGCACCGGGTCGGCGTCCACCCCGATGAGATCGACCGGCTCATGGGCGACTATTTCGAACTCACCGAACTGCACATCCACCCCCACGCCCAGGGGCGCGGTCTGGGCGAGGCCCTGGCCCGACGGCTGCTGTCCGGCCGCCCGGAGGCCAATGTGCTGCTGTCGACACCGGAGGTCAACGACGAGGGCAACCGGGCCTGGCGGCTGTACCGCAGGCTGGGCTTCACCGATGTCGTCCGCGGCTATCACTTCGCCGGCGATCCCCGCCCATTCGCCATCCTGGGTCGAAGGCTCCCGCTGTAGCCGGGTTCTGGCACGATACCCATCGTGCGAACCCTGCGGCAGCGCCTGCGCCTTGCGACGGCGGCCATGCTGCTGTTGGTGGTGGCCCCGCTGATGGCCGGCTGCCTGAGGGTGCACACGACGATCACGGTCTCCGACGACGACAAGGTCTCCGGTGACATCACCGCGGCCGTCAAACCCCGTGACGACAAGGACAAGGGCCCGCAGTTCGACGAGAACATACCGTTCAGCCAGAAGGTTTCGGTCACGGAGTACTCCGACGACGGCTACGTCGGGTCGCAGGCGTCCTTCTCCGATCTGACCTTCGCCGAACTGCCTCAGCTCGCCGGCCTCAGCAGGGATGCCAACGGCGTCGACATCTCGCTGCGCCGGGCGGGCGATCTGGTGATCCTGGAGGGCAGGGTGGATCTGACCAATGTCGGTGACCCCGACGCGGAGGTCACCCTCATCGCGTCCTTTCCGGGCGAGGTGACGTCGACCAACGGCGATCGCATCGACACCAGTTCGGTCGAGTGGAGACTGAAACCTGCAACGGTGAACGTCATGAGCGCGCAATCGCGCTACACCGACCCGAGCACCCGCTCGTTCCGCAACGCGGCCATCTGGCTGGCCGTGGCGGCGTTACTGGTCGCCGGGCTGATCGGTTACCTGGCCTGGCGGGACCACGATCTGTCCCCCAGTCGCAGCGCCCCCGACGATGACTGGGACTACCGGAACTGAAAGGGGCAGCGCGCTGAACATCGACGCAGCTGGGCCGAGCGCGGCGCAACTCGCCGGCGCCGTCACCGAGCAACTGCGGGGTTACCTTGCGCAGCGCCGCGCCGAGACGTCCTACATCGGCGAGGATTACGACGGTCTGATCGCGGCTCTCGAGGAATTCGTCCTTCGCGGCGGAAAACGCATGCGGCCCGCCTTCGCCTACTGGGGATACCGCGCGGTGACGCCCGGCCCGCAGGACCCGGTGACCGATGACGTCATGCTGCTGTTCTCGGCGCTGGAACTGCTGCATGCCTGCGCGCTGGTGCATGACGACGTCATCGACGACTCGGACACCCGTCGCGGCATGCCGACCGCACACGTCCACTTCACCGGTCTGCACCGCGAACGTGGCTGGCGTGGCCCAGCCGAACAGTTCGGCCGCTCGGCAGCGATCCTGCTCGGTGATCTGTCGCTGGTCTGGGCCGACGACATCGTCGCCGCGATGGATCTCCCCGGCGACAGCCGGCGCCGCGTCCAGCGGGTCTGGTCGGACATCCGCACCGAGGTACTCGGCGGGCAGTACCTCGACATCGTCGCCGAATCGCGCGGCGCGCACTCGATCACCTCGGCGATGAACGTCAACACCTACAAGACGGCGTCTTACACGGTCTCGCGCCCGCTGCAGCTGGGGGTCGCAGCAGCGGCGGACCGGCCGGATGTGCAGGCGATCTTCTACCAGCTCGGCACCGATCTCGGGGTGGCCTTCCAACTGCGCGACGACGTCCTGGGGGTGTTCGGCGACCCGGCGATCACCGGCAAACCGTCCGGCGACGATCTGCGATCCGGCAAGCGCACCGTGCTGCTGGCCGAGGCGGTCGAGCGCGCCGATGCCTCCGATCCGGCGGCGGCCCGTCTGTTGCGGGATTCGATCGGCACCGATCTGAGCGAAGCCGGGGTTCGCGAATTGTGTTCTGCCATCGAGTCGGTGGGCGCTTTGACGGCCGTGGAGAACCGCATCGAGACGCTGAGCAGGCGGGCACTGTCCGCCTTGGCGGACGCCCCCATCAACGAACCGGCCAAAGCGGGTCTCACCGAACTCGTCGGACTGGCCGCCAACCGGTCGTCTTGACAGCGATGTCTGCGATATCGCGGCTGGCCGCCTTCGCCCGGTCACAGGACGGGCGGCCCGCACGACTCGGCTTCATCGGAGCGGTGCTGATCGCATTGGGCGGACTCGGAGCCGGCAGCACCCGCCAGCACGACCCACTCCTGGAGACGATGCACCTGTCCTGGCTACGCTTCGGCCACGGACTGGTGACCTCATCGCTGGTGCTGTGGACCGGCGTGGCGCTGATGGTGTTCGCCTGGCTCTGGCTGGGCCGCCGCGTGGTCGGAACACAGCGGCTCAGTGAGTACACGATGGTGGCCACCACCGGGTTTTGGCTCGCGCCACTGTTGCTCAGCGTGCCGCTCTTCAGCCGGGACACCTACTCGTATCTGGCTCAGGGAGCCCTTCTGCGGGACGGCTTCGATCCGTACGTCGTGGCCCCGATCGAGAACCCGAATGCGTTGCTGGACAACGTGAGTTCGATCTGGACGACCACCACCGCCCCGTACGGACCGGCGTTCATCCTGGTCGCCAAGTTCGTCACGCTGATCGTCGGAGACCACGTCATCGCCGGCACCATGCTACTGCGGCTGTGCATGCTGCCCGGTCTGGCACTGCTGATCTGGGCGGCCCCGCGGGTGGCCCGTCACATCGGCGCCGACGGCGCAGTGGCGCTGTGGATCTGTGTGCTCAATCCGCTGGTGATCATTCATCTGATGGGCGGGGTGCACAACGAGATGCTCATGGTGGGCCTGATGATGGCGGGCATCGCGTTGACCTTCGAACGCCAGCACGTTGTCGGTGTCACCCTGATCGCGGTGGCGGTTGCGGTCAAGGCCACTGCAGTGCTGGCGTTGCCGTTCATGGTCTGGGTCTGGATGCGGCACATCTCCGGCCGGCGATGGCGGGCCTTCCTCATCGCGTCGGTCACATCGCTGGTGATCTTCGTGGCGGTGTTCGCCCTGCTGTCCCGGCTGGCCGGGGTCGGGCTGGGGTGGCTGACGGCGCTGGCCGGTTCGGTCAAGATCATCAACTGGCTCACCGTCCCCACCGCGCTGGCCAATATCGCCAACGCGATCGGTGGGCTTTTCCTGCCGGTCAACTTCTATGCCGTGCTGGAGTTCACCCGCATCGCAGGAATCGTGGTCATCCTGGTGTCACTTCCCCTGCTGTGGTGGAGATTTCGCCACACCGACCGGGAGGCGCTCACCGGGATCGCCTGGGCGATGTTGGTGGTGGTGCTCTTCGTTCCGGCCGCCCTGCCCTGGTACTACACCTGGCCGCTGGCGATCATCTCCGCACTCGCCCAGTCGCAGCCCGCGATCGCGCTCATCGCCGGGTTCTCGACATGGATCATGGTGATCTTCAAACCGGACGGCTCACACGGGATGTACTCATGGCTGCACGTGATACTGGCCACGGTGTGCGCACTGGCGGCCTGGAACTCGCTGCGTCGCGATGATGTGCGGGGTGCGGTCAGTACGCCCCTCGGCGCGCCCCTCAGTACGCCATAGCCTGCGCGCGGCGCAGCACCTCACGCGACTGGTGGGCGTGCAGGGCGTCGGCCGGACGCGCATTCGGGATCGATTCCCGCACACCGTCGCGGGTCAGGGTGAGCGACGGGTCCGGGGTGAACAGCCAGCGCAGGATCTCGGTCTCGCGATAACCACCGTCCCGCAGCACCGCCAGCAGACCGGGCAGGGGTTTGACGATCTCGGCCCGGCCTTCGGCGGTCGGGGTGAGGAAAACTTGCGGAATCATCGGAACGCCGCCACGGCGGACCGCAACCAGATGCCCCTCGCGCAGACCCTGGTGCACCTTGGTCACCGGCACCCGCAGCAACTGAGCCACCGTGGCCAGGTCGTAGACCGGCTCATCGGCGTCGAGAACGTCATCACCGGCAGGAATGCTGCTCACGGCGCCCAGTGTAGAACCGCGGCGGCGGCACACAGGCCGCTTAGGATGTGGCGGTGACGTCCGATCGGCTCATCGGCGCCCTGCTCGACGGCAGGTACCGGGTTGAGAACCCGATCGCCACCGGCGGGATGTCCACGGTGTACCGCGGACTCGACGTCCGACTGGACCGGCCGGTCGCCCTGAAGGTGATGGACGCCCGCTATGCCGGCGATCAGCAGTTCCTGGCCAGATTCCAGCGCGAGGCCCGCGCGATCGCGCGACTGAAGGATCCGGGCCTGGTCGCGATCTACGACCAGGGGAACGACGCCACCCACCCGTTTCTGGTGATGGAACTCATCGAGGGCGGAACCCTGCGCGAGTTGTTGCGCGAACGCGGGCCGATGCCGCCGCATGCGATGACAGCCGTGCTGCGCCCGGTGCTCAGCGGTCTGGCCGTCGCCCACCGGGCCGGTCTGGTTCACCGCGACATCAAACCCGAGAACGTACTGATCTCCGATGACGGCGAGGTCAAGCTGGTCGATTTCGGGCTGGTACGGGCGATCGCCGACGCCGGCATCACCTCCACCAGCGTGATCCTGGGGACCGCGGCCTACCTGTCCCCCGAGCAGGTGACCGGCACCGAGACCGGACCGCGCAGCGACGTCTACGCCGCCGGCATCATGGCGTACGAATTGCTTACCGGGACAGTGCCTTTCAAGGGTGATAATCCTCTGGCGGTGGCCAATCAGCGATTGGACCGCGACGTGCCGCCACCCGGTTCGGCGATCGAGGGTGTGCCCCCCGAACTCGACGCGTTCATCGTCCGGGCCACCCAACGTGATCCCGGTGCGCGATTCGCCGACGCCGGTGAGATGGGCGCCGAACTCTCCGCGATCGCCGGCGAACTGGGCCTGCCGCCCTTCCGGGTGCCCGCACCGCGCAACTCCGCACAGCACGCCGCCGCGACGGTGAACCTGCGCCAGCGCACCGAGCGGGTGCCCCAGTCGACCCGCCAGTTCACTCCGGCGAGCGGGTTCCCGGTGGTCGACGGGCCCGCGCCGGACACCGGCCCCGACGAGGAGTTCGAGCCCGACCACCTCGACGAAGGCGAGCGGGCACCAAGCCAATTCGCCGGGATCGCCCTCGACGAATTCACCTGGGTCCGTCAGCGCTCGCGGCGCGCGGTGGTGATCTGGGTTTTGAGCGTGCTGGTGCTCACCGGACTGGTGGCCATCGCGGCCTGGACCGTGGGGCTGAACTTCGAAGGGCTTTTCCTCACACGTTGAGTGAGGAACCTTGCAGGGATTTACTCGGGCAGATTCATACGGTCAAGACAACATCCCGTCGTTCATGGAGGTTGTCATGCCGAGTGGTTACCCGCATCCGAGAGAGACGCGTCGGGAGTTGTTCGACCGGGTGTGTCAGGGAGCCCCGTTGATCGGGACGGCTCAGGAGATGGGCGTGTCAACAACGGCAGCGTGGGTGTGGTGGCGTGACGCTGGGGCGATGAAGCTGCTCCAGGGCAAAGGTGCACGCGGCCTAGCTGATGCGGGAGATCCACAGGGTCCGGGCGGACGAGGTCATCGGCTCAATCTCGACGAACGCATCGCCATCATGCGAGGGCTCGACGCCGGCTTGACCTATCAGGACATAGGTGAGCAGATCGGCCGTGACCGAAGCGTCGTCTGGCGTGAGGTCAAGCGCAACCGCAACCCTGACGGGGATTACCACGCGCGGATGGCCCATGCCCGTGCGGCGCACAAAATGAGGCGGCCA
>JAPOKC010000021.1 GCA_029977845.1 Mycobacteriaceae bacterium
ATGGGGACCCTGTACTCGTTCACCGTGGCCCGCCGGCCGGTTGGACCGCACTTCGTCGACGCGGTGCCCCAGGTGTTGGCGATCGTGGAGTGGGACGAGGGGCCGCGGTTCTCCACCGAGATCGTCAACGCCGATCCCGCCGGGCTCAAGGTCGGCATGCGGGTCAAACCCGTGTTCTGCGATTACCCGGAGCATGAGGTGACCATGCTGCGCTACGAACCGGCGTGAGCGATCCGCCCACACCCGGCCTGGGCTCAGTGCTGTGGGAATGGGGCCGCATCGGCTGCATCGGCTTCGGCGGACCGCCCACGCATATCCGGATGCTGCGCGATCTGTGCGTCGAGCGCCGCAAGTGGTTGTCCCCGATCGAGTTCGAGGACGCGGTGGCCGCCTGCAATCTGTTGCCCGGTCCCGCCTCGACGCAGCTGGCCATCTTCTGCGCCTGGCGGGTGAGAGGCCGGGCCGGCGCGCTTGTCGGCGGGGCGGCCTTCATCCTTCCCGGACTCATCCTCATCCTGGCTCTGGCCGCGGTATTCCTTCAGGGTTCTCCTCCGCGCGCGGTCTTGGCGGCCGGCGCCGGCGCCGGCGCAGCGGTGGCGGCGGTCGCGGTTCACGCCGCGGCCGGGCTTCTGCCGGCGAGTCGGGCACGCGCGCGGCAGTGCGGCGGCGGGTATCGGTGGCGGTGGTGGGCCTATGTGGTGGCCGGAACGGTCTCCGCCGCCGCGATCGGCCCCTGGCTGGTGCTGGTTCTGCTCGGTTGCGGACTGCTCGAACTCGCCTCACGAGGTTGGCGATCACAGCCAGGTCCATTATCGGTGGTACCGCTGCCGCTGTTGGCGAGTACGGGAACGCTCTCGGCGTTGGCGTGGACGGCGTTCAAAGTCGGAGCGCTGTCCTATGGAGGTGGTTTCGTCATCATCCCGATGATGGAGAACGACGCCGTCCGGGTCCATGGCTGGATGACCGGCGGGCAGTTCCTCAACGCGGTGGCGCTCGGGCAGATCACGCCGGGACCCGTGGTGCAGACCGTCGCGGTGGTCGGCTATGCGGCAGCCGGACTGACCGGCGGCCTGCTCGCCGCGCTCGTCGCCTTCAGCCCCTCTTTTCTGTTCGTGATCCTCGGTGCGCCGCACTTCGACCGGTTGCGCAGCAGTCCTGGCGTCCGGGGTTTCCTCGACGGAGCCGGTCCGGCGGCGATCGGCGCCATCGCGGGTTCAGCGGTCACACTGGCCCGTGCCGTGACCCAGCCCTGGCAGTTCATCGTCCTGGCGGTCGCGGCGGTGGCGTTACTGGTCATGCGACGCGGTGTGGTCCCCACCCTGCTGGCCGCCGCACTGGCCGGAGTTGTGGCGGTCGGTGCCGGATTGCCCTTGCCGTGACACCGGGGGCGCCGGGTTTCGCCGTATTTGTAAGCTCACCGTCATGGAACTCAAAGGAACTAGCGCAATCGTGACCGGTGGAGCCTCGGGAATCGGCGCCGCCACCGCCCGTCAACTCGCCGATCTGGGCGCCCACGTCGTCATCGCCGATATGCAGGCCGAGCGGGGTCAGGCGCTCGCCAAGGAGATCGGCGGCGTGTTCGTCACGGTCGACGTCACCAAGACCGAGCAGATCGAGGACGCGGTCAACACGGCGATGGACCTCGGACCGCTGCGCGCCCTGGTCAATTCGGCCGGCGTGGGCTGGGCGCAGCGCACCATCGGCAAGGACGGCGAGTTCTCCTCGGCCCACAACCTCGACGCCTACCGCAAGGTGATCGCGATCAATCTGGTCGGCACCTTCGACTGCATCCGGCTGGCGGCCACCAAGATGAGCACGCTGGAGCCCACGTCCACCGGTGAGCGCGGTGCGATCGTGAACATGACCAGTGTCGCGGCCTTCGACGGTCAGATCGGCCAGGCGGCCTACTCGTCGTCCAAGGGTGGTGTCGTCGGACTGACGCTGCCGGTGGCGCGTGACCTCGCGGCCGTCGGGATCCGGGTCAACACCGTGGCGCCGGGCCTGATCGACACCCCGATCTACGGCGAGGGCGAGGCCTCCGAGGCGTTCAAGGCGAAGCTCGGCGAGTCGGTGCTGTTCCCGCACCGTCTCGGCAAGCCCGAGGAACTGGCCTCGATGGTGATCGAACTGATCACTAACTCCTATATGAACGCCGAGGTGATCCGCGTCGACGGCGGCATCAGGATGCCACCCAAGTAGAGAGCTTGGACCACACCCACGTCAGGGGAACCTCGCGGCCGGTGGCGAGGTACTCCACGGTGGCGGGGTAGTGACGGATCTCGTCCACCTCGGACAGTCCGCTGGGCTTGCCCACCAGGAGCACCTGATCGTCCAGTGCCAGTGGGGTGTCCTCGGGCGGCATGAACATCGGTTCGCCGTTGCGGACGAGCAGCAGTGCCGCCACGGGCAGGATCGTGTCGCGGTCATCGGGTTCGCGCATCAGGTCGCCCAGTCGCAGGGTCTGTCCGCGCCGCAGCCATGCGGCGATGGCCGGCGCATGGTCGGCAGACAATGTGATGACGTCACGTTCGGGGGTGTGCGTTCCGCAACGCTGGACCAGATGATCCCGGACCTCGGTGGCCCACTTGTCGTCGCAGGTGATCGCGTGCTCGATGAAACTCCAGAAGGTCGGGGTCAGAATGCGGGCCAGCACCTCGCGGGCGATGACCTCGGTGGCGATGTACACCGAGTCGGTCTGCAGTGTTTCCAGCAGTGACTTCTTGGCATTGTTCTGTTGCCGGAGTACTACGTAGACGTCGGGATTGGCGTGCCGGGCGTGTTCGGCCATCGCGATGTTGATGGTGTCGTTCTTGGTGCCGGCGACGAATGCCGCCGCCCCGGAGACGTCCGGGTCGCCCGCCGAGGGATCGGCGAGGTCGACGGTGACGCCGATGGCGGCCAGATCGGTGACCACCTCCTCGCCGAACTCGCCGTCGGCGCAGACCACCCACCGCCGGGTGGCGAGATCGGGCCGGGCGGGCAGCAGTTGCTCCTGATCGTTGTCCATCAGCCAGCGCAGCAACTGATAGACGACCGGTTGACGGATCGACAGCGCCAGATAGGTGGCGAACCGGTCGTCGGCGTTGATCGCGCAGTCCGGGGCGAAATGCTCCATCCGGCCCCGGGTCCGGTTCTCCGAGCAGCGGCCGAGCACCGGGAGGTCCGGTCGCAGCATCGAGGCCGCCATCACCACGGCGAGGTTGGTGTCGTCATCGTTGGTCAGCGCCAGCACGCCCTCGCAGTCCGGGTGGCCCAGGCCGGCCATACCGAGCACCGCCGGCGAGGAACAGTCGCCATGGAGAGCGGGCACGTCGAAGGTCAACTGCTCGGCGATGACCGACTGGACCTTGTCCTCGCGCTCGTCGATGACGACGAACCGGCGGTAGTGCTCATCGAGATCGGCGCCGACGATCCGGCCGGCGTCCCCGTACCCGGCGACGATGATGAAGGGTTCAACCAAGCGGCGGACCTGGCGGCGGAACTTCTGCGCCGCCACTGCCGACTGGAAGGTCGCGCCCTGCACGAGCGCGAGGAACACCCCGATCGAGTAGGCCCAACTGATGACCAGAAGGAAGATCGACAGCGTCATCCACATCCGCTGCGGATAGCTGAAGGGATACGGCGCCTCGGTGAAACCGACCGTCGTCAACGTGATCGTCATCTGATAGAACGCGTCGAACAGATTGAGCCGGTAGGGGTTTCCATCCGCATCGACACCGGGCATCAGCATCATGCCGGCCGTGCAGAAACTGAAGGTGACGATGACGACGATCAGCGGTGCCCGCATGCGGCGCACGATCAGGAAGATCGCCTCAGTGGTCGGCACCGTCGTCGGGATCTGACCCGGAACCATCCGCGCCACCACCCGCCGTCGAGACCACAGGTGGAGCAGATGTGGCGGGTTGGGCATCGTTACCGGCGGCGGAACGTCGCCGTCTCGATGACCAGAAGCGTCACCGAAACCAGGTTGGCCAGAAGCGCTCCGCCGGACAGCGACACCACGCTGGCGGTGTCATGTCCGTCGAGTCCGTTGGGCGAGACCTGCGTGGCCCACACCCACATCCCCGCTGCGGCGACGAGTTGGAGCAGTGCGACCAGGCTGGTGGCCAGATGCACCGCGCCGAGTTGGGTGCTGTCGCCGAACTTCAGCACCGTGGCGATCAGGGCGACGACGAGTGCGCTGAACAGTTCCCACGAATTGTGCACCGCGGGGTCACTGATATCGCCCACGAAGAATCCAAAGTTCAGCGTGGCTGCGAGCAACACGAAGAAACCGAATACGACCTTCTCGAGGTTCACAGCGGCAGCCTAACCGCTCTCATGCCGGCTGACCGTAGACCGCCACGACAACGGAACGGTCGAAACTGTTCTCCGACCAGACACCGATACGGGTGTTGGCGCAGTTCGACATGATCGCGTAGGCGAGCGGGTCGTAGTACCACTGGTTGAGCACATCGAGGCCGTTGATCGCCAGGGACGCGTTGATCGCGACGGTCTGGGTGGCCGCGCCCCGGAAACCGGCTGCGGCCGCGCGGCTCTGCGGGGTCGACCCGTCCGACCCCAGGGTGCCGTCCAGCGCGCGGTTGTTGAGGATGTCGTCGGCATACCACTGCGCAGCCAGTCGCAGCGTCGGGTCGACTCTGATCTCCGATTTGCATCCGGTCTGATGCTGCAGGGTGGCCACGTTACTCACCACGCCGTTGTTCAGACGCGAGTTGTCCGCGGCGGCGACCGGTGCGGTGGCTCCCGCGGCGATCAGGGCGGTGAAGCCGGCGATGACGATGCGCGGTCGAAGTCTCATCCGGCGGCCGATCGGCGCAACTGCCAGATCATCGCCGGGCACAGTTCGTTGACGGCCTGGTTGATCAGGTAGGCCGCCTGGTAGTCGTCGTCGGTGTCCAAGTCGTTCTTGACCGTCGCGATGCTCTGGCTGTACGAGGATCCCTGGGCCACCCGGTCGCAGACGCCGTTGCCGTAAGCCAGGGCGGCGTCGGGACCGGCGAAGTTGTAGCCGGGGCGCACGGTGACGTTGACGAGGTAGGCCACCGTGTCGGCGCTCGCGGTGGCTGTGCCGCCGAGCACACCGCCGGCGGCAACCAGCGATATCGCGACGATCCGTCCCACCTGCACGCCGACAGTGTCGCAGATCTGCGGTGCGGGTCGCCGGTCGTTGGTGGATTTTCAGCGGGCGCAGGTAACCTGACCCGGATGTCAGACGAGGAATCCGGGCAGCCGGACGGCACGGGCCTGACCCCGCTGCGCACGGCGTTGGTCGTCGGCCTGGCTTTCGTGATGGTGCTCAGCGCACTGTGCGGATGGCTGGGCTACCGCGCCCACCAATCCCATCAGGCCCAGCAGTTCCGGGCGCAGTTGCTCCAGGTCGGCCGGCAGGGTGCGATCAACTTCACCACCATCGACTACGAGCACGTCGACGCCGACGTGCAGCGGATCCTGGACGGCGCCACCGGCTCGTTCCACGACGACTTCCAGTCGAAGTCCGGTCCGTTCATCGAGGTGATCAAGAAGGTCCAATCCAAGACCGTCGGCACGGTGACCGAGGCGGGTCTGGAATCGGTGACCGATGACGACGGCGTCGTTCTGGTGGCGGTCACGGTCAAGACCTCGAAGATGGGCAGACCTGACGAGCAGCCGCGCTACTGGCGGATGCGCTTGACGGTCGGCCGGCAGGGCCCGGATCTCAAGGTGGCGAAGGTGGATTTCGTCCCATGAGCGAACGCCGTGAGTGGCCGAAGGTGATCCTGTTCCGGGTGCTGCCCGTCGTCGCTCTGCTCTTGGGGGCGCTGGCGGGATTCCTGAAGTGGCAGGACGCCTCCGCCCGGGGTGCGCAGATCGCGGCCACCGAGTCCGTGGCGGCTGCGAGCGACACCACGGTCGCGATGCTGAGTTACAGCGCCGACACCGCCGAGAAGGAACTCAACGAGGCGCGAAGCCGGCTCACGGGTTCGTTCCTGGAGGAGTACACCAAGCTGATCAACACCGTTGTCATCCCGGGAGCCAAGGAGAAGCAGATCTCCGCCGTCGCCAAGGTCTCGGCGGCCGCGTCGGTGTCGGCAACCCCGGATCACGCGGTGGTACTGGTGTTCGTGGATCAGACGACGACGATCGGCAAGGATGCTCCGACGGCGAGTGCCTCCAGCGTCCGGGTCACCGTGGACCACATCGGTGGCCGCTGGCTGGTCTCGGGTTTCGAACCGGTCTAGACAGGCCTACCTGCGGCCGGAACGCCTCAGCAGGTACTGCAGCCATCGCATGTCGAGCAACATATCGCCCAAGGTAGGGGCGAAAGTTAAGGCCAAGCGGCTTTGGCCCTAACACATCACTAAGAAGTCTTGCCAGAACGTCTTTAAGAGCTGCCGTGTGTCAGCATGGGCGCATGCGCATTCTCCGACCACTCGTGGCAGTCGCGGTGTCACCTGCCTTTGTGCTGGCCCTGCCCCTGGCTGTTCCGGCAACGGCGGCGCCGTCCTGTCCGGCCGTCGAGGTGATCTTCGCCCGCGGGACCTATGAGCCCGCCGGACTCGGCAGCGTCGGCCAGGCATTCGTCGACGCGCTCGTTCCTCAGCTCGGGGCCCGGACTGTGGAGGTCTATCCGGTCGACTACCCCGCGACCGACGACTACGCCAACAGTGCGGCCGCCGGCGCCGCGGACGTCGAGTCCCGCATCGGCCAGATCGCCGCGGCGTGCCCGGCGACCAAGATCGTGATGGGCGGTTATTCGCAGGGCGCCGCGGTGATGGGGATGGCGACCTCGGCGATCCCGCCCACCGCCGGCGATCATGTGGCCGCCGTAGCCGTGTTCGGCAGCCCGGCGAGTGGTTTCTCCACGATGCTCAACGGCGGCGCCCCGTTGCCCACGCTCAGCCCGGCCTACGCCGCCAAGGCGATCGATCTGTGCACGCCCGGTGATCCGATCTGCTCGCCGGGTGCGGACCTGTTCGCCCACACGTCTTACATCCAGTCCGGCATGGTGGATGAGGCCGCGACATTCGCGGCCTCCAAAATCACGCCCGCTACGACCGCGGCCGGTTGACGATCGCCAGCACCAAACCGGCGAGGGCGATGATCGGACCGAGCACCGTCCACGTGGTGGTGTTACTCATCGGAGATCCCTGCACCGCCCCGATTCCCTGCAGGGTGAACAGGATTCCGAACAAGACCAACGCGATTCCGGCCACCAGTGCTGTCTTGCGCATGACCGAAGACTAACCGGATCACACTACTGCCGTCACCAGCGGAATAGGTCCGGGCCGCGGGACCCACTCACAGCGGAATCGCACTAGGCCTTCACTCTCCGGTCGACTACTGTCGAAGAGATGCACGCTCGCGCTCTGATCTTGGGTGTCATCGCAGTGGGGACAATGGCCGCCGCGATCGCACTCGGCGCCGCACCGCCGTCCGGCGCTGATTGCGTGAGTTCAAACGGCACGACATTGTGCTCGCAGGGCAGTGCGCGGGGTTCGGACACCGGGGAGGGGCCGGGGACGATGGGTGGGCCCTACGTTCCCTATCCCTGCGCCTATGACTGGAACTGCGGCGGCGGTGGATTGTCGATCGTGCTGGGTCCGGGCTCACCGGGCATCTCCATCGGCCGGCCGCGGTAGCCATGACAGCTTTCTTCGATAGGAGACACGATATGAGTCGTCTGATCGCTCTGGCCGTCGCCGGATCGCTGATGATCGCGGTTCCGGCCACCGCGGCCGCCGATGAACCCAACTGCACGGCCGCCGATCTGGCTGCTGTGCTCACCGGCGTCTCGGCCGCCACAGCCGCCTATCTGTTCTCGCACCCTGACGTGAACGCGGAATTCACCGGGCTCAAGGGCGCCACCCGGGAGCAGACCCGCGAGCGCCTGCAGGAATACCTGGATGCCAATCCCCAAGTGGCTGCGGAACTTCAGGCAATCCGGCAGCCCTCAGAGGACTTCCGCGCCCGCTGTGGTTCGGATGGCCAGAGTCAGGACGCCAACTGAAGTTCCGGTGACGTCGCCGTCTCGACGGGTTTGTTCGGCAGCGACAGCCGGATGATCTTCCACCACGCCGAGGCGACCTGCCTGGGCAGCCGGCCGGTGGTGTAGGTCAGCCCGTAGCGCTCGAAGAGCGCCTCGACCTCGGGTGCGATCTCCTTGTAGCGGTTGCTCGGCAGATCCGGAAACAGGTGATGCTCGATCTGATAGGACAGGTTGCCGGTCATGAAATGCATTGCCGCACCGCCGGAGATGTTGGCCGAGCCGAGCATCTGGCGCAGGTACCACTGGGCGCGGGTCTCGCCCTCGATCGAGGACTTCGTGAAGGTCTGCACGCCGACGGGGAAGTGGCCGCACATGATCACCGAGTGGGTCCACAGGTTGCGGACCAGGTTCGCGGTGAAGTTGGCGGCCAGCGTGGTCAATGCAGACGGTCCCGACAGCAGGGGCCAGAGCACGTAGTCGCGGGTGGCCTGGCGGCGGATCTTGGCGAGCACCCTCTTGGCGCGGGCGCGGAAATCCTTCTTGTCGACCCGGCCCTTGAGGTACTTGCCGATCTCCAGGTCGTAGGCCGCGATGCCGTACTCGAAGAAGCAGGCGTTGATGAAGTTCCACAGCGGCTGGGCGATGTAGAAGGGTTTCCAGCGCTGGTTCTCGTCGACCCGCATGATGCCGTAGCCCAGGTCGTTGTCGCGTCCCAGCACGTTGGTGTAGGTGTGGTGAATCTCGTTGTGCGCGTGCTTCCAGAACTCCGCCGGCGAGGCGTTGTCCCACTCCCAGGTGGTGGAGTGAATATTGTTGTCGCGCATCCAGTCCCATTGGCCGTGCATGACGTTGTGGCCGATCTCCATATTGTCGATGATCTTCGAGATCGACAGGCCGATGGTTCCGACGATCCAGGCCGGCGGGAAGAGTGAGAACAGCAGGATCGCGCGGCTGCCGAGTTCGAGCCGGCGCTGGGCGGTGATGACGGTGCGGATGTAGGTGGCGTCACGTTCGCCGCGCTGGCCCAGAACCCGGTCGCGGATGGCGTCGAGTTCGGCGCCGAGATTCTCGATGTCCTGGTCGGTCAGGTGGCTCACGGGGTTGTTCATCTCGTGTCCTTCCTAGAGTTCGATCTCACAGTCGCCGGCGGCGGCCGAGACGCAGGTCTGGACGACGACGCCGGCGCCCGCAGTGGTCAGTGCGCCGTTGCGCAGATCGCGGACGGCGCCGCGGCGCAACGGTGCGACGCATCCGAAGCACACCCCCATCCGGCAGCCCGACGGCATCAGCACTCCGGCGGATTCGCCGGCATGCAGGAGGCTCTGCTGGCCGTCCGAATCGACCTCTGTCCCGGTGGTGGTGAACGTGACGGTGCCGCCCTCACCGGTGACGATCGCCTCGGTGCGGAACCGTTCGGTGTGCAGATGGTCTGCATCCCAGTGGCTTTCGGCCATGTCGATCAAACCGGCGGGGCCGCAGGCCCACACATGCCGCTCGTCGTGATCAGCGACGAGGGTGCTCAGCCGGGCCATGTCGAGACGGCCGTCGGTGCGGGTGTGGACTTCCACCAGCCGGATCTCGTTGCGGGCGGCCATCGCTCGAAGTTCGGCGCCGAAGATCACGTCTTCGGCGCGCGGCGCGCTGTGCACGACGACGATGTCGCGCGTGCCCGGGGCCGAATTGCGCAGCATTCCCATCACCGGGGTGATGCCACTGCCCGCGGTGAGGAACAGGATCTTCCCGGCGGCGCCGTCGAGGGTGAAATCGCCGGCGGCATGTTCGAGCTGGACGACAGAACCGACGGTGGCGCGACGCACCAGGTATTCGCTCACCGTCCCGCCGGGGGCCGCCTTCACCGTGATCGACAGGTTGCGGTCAGCGGTGCGCGAGGTCAGCGAGTAGGCGCGCCAATGCCGCACTCCGTCGACGTCGACCCCCACCCGCAGGTACTGGCCGGCGATGTGCGGGCGCCAGCCGCGGCCGGGCTTGATCACCAGGGTCGCGGTGTCGGGTGTCTCGGGCCTGATCGCCACAATTCGGCCACGCAACTGAGCCCCGGACAGCAGGGGATTGATGACGTCCAGATAGTCGGCGGGCAGCAGTGGGGTGGTGATGCGTTCGGCGAGGTGGACGAGTCCGCCGCGCAGGGTGATCGCCATATCCCCACTCTGGCCGCCCTGCGCGATAAAGTCTTGACCAGATGACGTGAAGCAAAAGCTACTTTTTATCATCTAGGAACAAAATGAGTGATTCGGCCAAGGTCTCGAGTGGTCTCGACCTGGATCCCGGCGTGGCCGCCGCCCTGGAAGCGGTGCTGCCCCGGATGGCCGAACAGACCGTCGCCGCGATCATCGCCGAGGTGCCGGCCTACACCGATCCGTTCCGGGGCCAGATGGGTCAGAACATCGAGAATGCGGTGCGCGCCTCGCTGCGGGCGTTCCTGCGACTGGTCACCCGGCGCGATGCCGAGTCCGACGCCTCGCTGTCGGGAGCACTCGACGGAGCCTACGAACTGGGTCGGGGTGAGGCCCGCAGTGGCCGGTCCATCGACGCACTGCTGTCGGCTTACCGGGTCGGGGCGCGCGAGGCGTGGCGGGAATTGTCGGCCACAGCCGTCGGCGCGGGCCTGCCCGCACAGACCATCGCGCGCTTCGCCGAGATGGTGTTCGCCTACATCGACGAACTGTCGGCATCCAGCGTCGCCGGGCATGCCGACGAGCAGGCCACCGCCGGCCGGGTTCGGCAGCGCTATCTCGATCTGCTCATCCGGCGTCTGCTCAACGGGGAATCGATGGAGGCGTTGCGCGCCGCGGCCGAACGAGCGGCCTGGACCGTACCGGAGACGCTGACCGCGGTTCTGCTGGCGCCGTCCCAGATACGTGGTCTCACAACTGTTCTGACGGCCGAAGCCCTGCAGGCCACCGACGAGTTGCCCGGGTTGGATCCGGACGAGGGCTGGGCGGTGGTGCTGGCCGCTGACGTCGACGGCACCCGTCGCGGGGCGCTGCTGTCGGCGTTGTCCGGTCGCCGCGCGGTCGTCGGGCCGTCTCGGCCATGGCACCTGGCGCAGATCTCGTTTCAGCGCGCGGTGCGGGCCCGGGGTCTGGCCGGCGACGGGGTGCTGGACACCGATGAGCATCTGGTCGAGGTGGTGCTCGGGGCCGATCCCGAGGCGGTCGCGGACCTGCGCCGCCGGGCGCTGGCCCCACTGCAGGGGGTGCGGGGCGGCACCGCTGACCGGCTTGCCGAGACGCTGCGGTCCTGGCTGCTGCACCGGGGTCAGCGCGAGGCCGTGGCGGCCGATCTCCATATCCACCCGCAGACGGTGCGCTATCGGATGGGGCAGATCCGCGAGTTGTACGGCGCGCGACTCGATGACCCCCGGACAGTTCTCGAATTGACCGTAGCCTTGGGCTCACAGCAGAACGGAGCCGGTGAGTGAGTGAGTTCGAAGTCGCCGAGGCCGGTATCGCCGAACTTCGCCGTGCCCTCGAGGACGGCCGGGTGAGCGCTGTGGCGCTCGTCGAGTCCTATCTGCGCCGGATCGAGGCGTACGACCACGGCGGCCCGATGCTCAACGCGGTGATCGTTTCCAACCCCGACGCGCTGGCCGAGGCGCACGCATCCGATCTCCGCCGCTCCCGGGGCGAACTGCTCGGCCCGCTCGACGGCATCCCGTACACCGCCAAGGACAGCTACCTGGTCAAAGGATTGACTGCGGCGGCGGGGTCCTTCGCGTTCGAGAACCTCATCGCGCAACGGGATGCCTTCACCATCGGACGTCTCCGGTCCGGCGGGGCCATCCTGATCGGGTTGACCAACATGCCGGCGATGGCCAACGGCGGCATGCAGCGCGGTCTGTACGGCCGGGCCGAAAGTCCCTACAACGCAGACTTTCTCACCGCGGCGTTCGGTTCCGGATCCTCGAACGGATCGGGCACTGCCACCGCGGCGAGTTTCGCCGCGTTCGGGCTCGGCGAGGAGACCTGGTCCAGCGGTCGCGCGCCGGCCACCAACAACGCACTGTGCGCCTACACCCCCTCGCGTGGGGTGATCTCGGTGCGGGGTAACTGGCCGCTGGTGCCCACCATGGACGTCGTCGTGCCACACACCCGCACGATGGCCGACATGTTCGAGGTTCTCGACGTGATCGTCGCCAACGATGCCGACACCCGTGGCGACCTGTGGCGGTCCCAGCCGTGGATCGTCATTCCGCGGGCCTCCGCGGTGCGTCCGAAGTCCTATCCCGCCCTGCTGCCCGACGGCCCTGCGGCAGCGCGGAAGGTGTTGGCGAACAAGCGGTTCGGCGTTCCGCGCATGTATATCAACGCCGATGCCGAGGCCGGAGTGGGGGAGAACCTGGGTATCGGCGGATCGACCGGGCGGCGCATCGAGACCCGGCAGTCCGTCCTCGACCTGTTCCAGGCCGCGGGCGCCGCACTCACCGCCGCCGGCGCCGAGGTCGTGCTGGTGGACTTCCCGGTGGTCACCAACTACGAGGGCGACCGGCCCGGCGCGCCGACGGTCAAGACCCGCGGCTTTGTCAGCCCGGAATTCCTGGTCCGTGAGATCTGGGATCTGTCGGCATGGTCATGGGATGACTTCCTGCGCGCAAACGGTGATCCGGACATCCCCAGCCTGGACCGGGTCGAGGGAGGGCGGATCTGGGTGAATCCGCCTGGCGCACTGCCGGATCGGGTACAGGGCTTCGAGGATGACATCAACGAATACCCGGACTTCATCCGCAATCACCCCATCGCGTCGTTCCTCGACATCCCGCATATCGAGGACGGGATGCGCGGACTGGAGAAGACCCGCAAGGTGGACTTCGAGGAGTGGTTGCGCAAGTGGCGACTCGATGGGGTGATCTTCCCGACCGTCGCCGACGTCGGCCCGGCCGATATGGACGTCAACCCGGCCTCGGCCGACCTCGGCTGGCGCAACGGGGTGTGGGTGGCCAACGGCAATCTGGTTCCCCGCCACCTCGGGATCCCCACCGTCACCGTGCCGATGGGTGTGATGGCCGATATCGGCATGCCGGTCGGGATCACGTTCGCCGGCCGGGCCTATGGCGACACCGCACTGCTGAGTTATGCGGCGGCCTTCGAGGCGACCGGTGATCGGCGCGTCCCGCCACCCCGAACGCCGCCCCTAGGATGACCGAGGTGACCGGCTACCGTATGCCCGCCGAGTGGGCGCCCCAGGAGCGGATCTGGATGGCGTTCCCGTGCGAGGGCTACACCCTCGGTGACACCGAACAGGCCCGCCACGAGGCCCGTTCCACCTGGGCCGCGGTCGCCCACGCGGTCGCCGAGTTCGAACCGGTCACCATGATCGTCGATCCGGGATCGCGCACCGAGGCGAACCGTTACCTGTCGGCGGACATCGAGGTCATCGAGGCACCCCTCAACGACGCCTGGATGCGCGACATCGGGCCCACCTTCGTGCACGCCGACGATGGGTCGGTGGCGGCGGTGGACTGGGTGTTCAACGGGTGGGGAGCCCAGGACTGGGCCCAGTGGGACCTCGACGAGAAGATCGGCCGGTTCGTCGCCGAGACCGCCGGTGCGCCGGTGATCAGTTCGGCTCTGGTCAACGAGGGCGGCGGCATCCAGGTCGACGGTGAGGGCACCGTGCTGCTGACCGACACCGTGCAACTCGATCCGGGCCGCAACCCCACGCTCACCCGCAAGGACGTCGAGGCCGAGATGGCCCGCACCATCGGAGCGACCCACGCGGTGTGGTTGCCCCGCGGTCTGACCCGGGACTCGGAGCGCTTCGGCACCCGAGGGCATGTCGACATCGTCGCGGCGATCACCTCACCCGGGCGGCTGCTGCTGCACACCCAGCGCGACGAATCACACCCCGACCATGTGGTCTGCAAGGAGATCCGGGCGGCACTCGAGGACACCCACGATGCGGCCGGCCGCAGGTGGGAGATCACCGAAATGCCTGCTCCCGCAACGCTGACCGACGCCGAGGGCTGGGTCGACTACAGCTACATCAACCATCTGGTGGTCAACGGCGGTGTCATCGCGTGCGGCTATGCCGACCCCAATGACCGCGAGGCGCTGGCGATCCTGGCCGAGCAGTACCCGGGCCGCAAGGTGGTCAGCGTCGATGCCCGCCCGCTCTTCCAGCGCGGCGGCGGTATCCACTGCATCACCCAGCAGCAGCCCTTACCGCGCTAGCGGCTACTTGGGCGGGTAAACCCCCATGCCCTTGGCCTTCTCGGTCTGCCAGAAGATGTCGGAGATCTTGTCGATGGTCGCGAGCAGCTTCTCGCAGTCCTCGACCTTGGTCGACTTCTTGACGTCGCCGGCGCCGTGCACGCCGTCCCAGAACAGCTGGTGCAGGTTCGGGAACTGCTCGAAGTGCTCCTTGGTGAAGAAGTCGGCCCACAGCACCATCAGGTGATGCTTGACCTCTTCGGCCCGCTGCTCTTTGACCAGGATCGCGCGGGTGCGGAAGTGCTCGTCATCGGAGTCGTTGTACTTCTGCACCGTCTTGAGGCAGGACAGCGCCTCGATCTTGGCCTGGGCGGGGTCGTAGACGCCGCAGTAGAGATCGCAGTGGGCATGGGCGGGAGTCGCGTTGGCGAAGAGTCGTTGCAGCATGGGTTTAATTTACCCTTTGCCTGTGAGCCGCAACCACCGGTTCCGGGACTGGCCGCTGCGGCGCTTCCTGGTCGCCGAAGACTCGATGCTGCCGACCCTGCATCCCGGCGACGGTCTGCTGGCTTTTCGGGGCGGCACACCCCGGCCCGGCCAACTGCGGGTATTCCCCGATCCGTGGTCGCCGACGCGGTGGCTGGTCAAACGGGTCGGGCACGTCGAGGGCTCGACTTTCGAGGCCTTGTCGGACAACCCCCGCGCCCCGGGCGCGATGGACTCCCGGGAGTTCGGCTGGGTCGAGGCCCGAGGCACCTATCGTGTGGTCTGGACCTTGCCCAATAGAGAAGTTGGGCATGGATAGAGGAGTCTCGCCGTGAGTCTGCAACTGACCGACGAACAGAAGAGCATGGTCGCCACCGTGCGCGACTTCGCCGCCCGGGAGTGCGGGACCCGGGAGAAGCGGCTCGAGCTGACCAACGGCGGCAAGACCCACCACAACGCCGCGATCTCCCGCAAGCTCGCCGATCTCGGCTTCCTCGGTCTGTCCATCCCCGAGGAGTACGGCGGCACCGGTGGCGGACTCTTCGACGCGTGTCTGTTCGTCGAGGAACTGGCCTACAACCAGATCCCGGTCGGCAGCTACCCGGTCACGCTGATCGTCGCGCACGTCTATCTGAACTTCGCCTCCGAGGAGCTCAAGAAGGAGATACTCGGCAATATCGTGGCCGGCGGCGCGACGGCGATCGCGATGTCCGAGCCCGGCTCCGGATCCGATGTGGCCTCGCTGCGGTGCAAGGCCGAGAAGGCCGACGGCGGCTACCGCATCAACGGACAGAAGATGTGGATCTCCAACGCCCACCACTCCGACCACATCCTGCTGGTGTGCCGCACCGCCGACACCGGCGACAAGCATCAGGGCATCTCGATGCTCTCGGTGCCGGTGTCCACCCCGGGCGTCGAGATCCGGCCGATCCCCACGATGGACGCCGAGGTGAACGACGTCTTCTTCACCGACGCCGAGGTGGGCGCCGAGCGGTTGGTCGGAACCCAGGATCAGGGCTGGGCGCAACTGATCGCCGGACTGAACACTGAGCGCGTCATCGTCGGAGCCATGGCGCTCGGTCAGGCCCGGAGATCCTTCGACGACACCCTCGACTACGTCAAGGCCCGCCAGCAGTTCGGTCGTCCGGTCGGCAGTTTCCAGGCGCTGTCGCACCGGCTTGCCGATCTGGCAACCGAGATCGAATGCACCCGACTGCTGGTGCACGACGTGGCCCAGCGCTGCGACGAGAACCCCGGCAAGCTGATGCCGCAGGAGGCCTCGATGGTCAAGCTCAAGGCGACCGAACTCGCGAAAAAGACTGCGTTGGAGGGCATCCAGATGATGGGCGGGATGGGCTACGCCGTGGAGGGCGGTATGGAGGCGCAGTTCCGCGCGGCTGTCGTCGGCACCATCGCCGGAGGCAGCAGCGAGATTCAACGCGACATCATCGCCAAGACATTGGGCTTGTAGTTCGGGGTCTCTAGTCGAGAACCCAACTGGGAGAGCGCTTCTCCAGGAACGCGAGCATGCCCTCCCGTGCCTCATCGGTGCCGAACAGCCGGGCCGACAGCGCGGCGAGATCGGCCGACCGCTCGGCGATCGCCTCGCGGGTGGCGCGGGTGGTCAGCGGTTTGGTCTCGGCGAGTCCCTGCGGTGAACACTTCCGGAACTGGTCGTAGAGTTCCGCGGTGGCGGCGTCGAGATCGTCGACGGCGGCGGTGATCAGGCCGATCTCCGCGGCGGTGGCGGCGTCGAACTTCTCACCGGTCAGCAGGTAGCGACTCGCCGCCCGTTCGGTCATCCGGCCCAGTGTGGTGAGCGTGATCATGGCCGGGGCCACCCCGATGAGCACCTCGGTGAAGGCGAAGGTCACCGAACGGGAAGCCATGGCGATATCGGCGGCGCCGACCAGTCCGAGACCGCCGGCGCGGACGTGGCCGTCGAGGCGGGCGACCACCGGCTTGGGCATCCCGACGATGCGGCCGAGGAGGTTGATCATGACGTCGGTGATCGACGGACCACTGGAGGCCTCGCTGAGATCGGCGCCGGCGCAGAACACCGAACCGGTGTGGGTGAGTTCCACCGCACGCACCGCCGGGTCGGCCGATGCGGCGGCGAGATGGGCGTCCAATTCGGCGCACAACTGACGGGACAGCGCGTTGCGGTTGTGCGGGGAGTCGAGTTCGACCCGCGCGATACCGCGATCAACCGAGTAGTGAACAAGTTCTGTCATCGCTAGTTCTTCTTCCGTCGCGCCGCGAACTCCTTCAGCGCTGCGCGGTGGTCGGCGGACATCAAGCCGATCACCTGGGAGCGCATCTCGGTCTCCATGTGCTCGCGCAGGCCCCCGGCACTGATGCTGGCATTGAGCAGTTCCTTCGACATCCGCACCGCCAGGCGAGGCCGCCCGGCGATCTTGACGGCCAACGTGATCGCCGACTCGAGCGGATCTGGCACCACATGTTGCAACAGGCCCAGTCGATGGGCCTCCACGGCGCCCAACGGCGTTCCGCTGTAGAGCACCTCGGCGGCGGCGCCGGGGCCGATCAGGCGCGGCAGCATCCAGGACAGGCCCATATCGCCCACGGAGACGGCCAGTTTGAGGAAGGGCGCGATGAACATCGCGTCGGGGCTGCCGAACCGGACGTCGGCAGCGGTGGCCAGTGCGAAGCCGCCCCCGACGGCGGGGCCGCTGACCGCGGCGATCACCGGTTGAGGGATGTCCCGCAGCACCAGCGTGGAGCCCACGGCATTGCGCATCGCCTCGTACACCTCACGCATCAGGTCCTTCTCGCCCACGCCCATCGCCGAGCCGCTGAGATCCATGCCGGTGGTGAAGGCGCCGTTGGCGCCGGTGATGACGACCGCACCGCAGTCGTCTCGCTCGCCGAGTGCCCGCACCGCGGCGACGAAATCGTGAAGGGTCTGGGCGGTGAGGGAGTTCAGGGTCGCCGGCCGGTCGAAGGTGACCACGGCGACGGCGTCGGGCCGCACCTCGAGCCGGAAGCCGTCGAATTCGTCGGGCACGGTTATCTCCTTCTGCAGTCGCCGCGGCGGGCCGGCCCATGTACTACGTCGTGGGCGATGGTCATGTGACGCAATTGGGCCAGCGGCGTGTCCGACGGCACGTCTGGATAGTACGGTCAGTCCGGATGAAGGGTTTGGGGATCGTGATCGCACGTTTACGCAGAGTTCTCGCGGCTGTCGTGGCCGTGCTGTTTCTGATCCCGGTGACGCCGCCGGTGCAGGCGCACGCCGCAGGAGGACCGGAGACAGTGACCGTTGGAGCCTTCATCTACGACATCCAGGATGTCGATCTGGCGAACGACAGCTTCACCGCGGACTTCTATATCTGGTTCCGGTGGAAGAGTCCCAAGATCGACCCGTCCGACTCGGTCGAGCCGATGAACTCAGACGCTTTCCAGAACACCACCACCTCGCAGACCGGCGGTGTGGCCGGCAAGCAGCTTTATCCGGAGCCGTTGACCATGCCTGACGGGTCCAAGTATCAGGCGTTCCGCTACTCGGGTGTCTTCGCGCGGAAGATGAACCTGGAGAAGTATCCGTTCGACGTGCAGAACCTGGTGATCGTGTTCGAGGACCAGAACCAGGACACCCGGGATCTGGTGTATGTCCCCGATGACCCTCCGATTTCGATCAGTCCGTCGGTGACCATTCCGGGGTACGAACTCGAAGCGCCGAAACTGTCGGTCGTCGATCACCAGTACCCGACGAATTTCGGTGACACCTCGGCGCCCCCGAACCTGAAGTACTCCCGCATCGTCATGGAGCTTCCGCTCAAGCGGGATCCCCTGCCCTACATGGTGAAGATCATCCTGCCGATCCTGATCATCATCCTGATCACGTCGCTGATCTACATGCTCCCGGCCCGGCTGGAGGACGCCCGCACCGGGATCGGTGTCACCGCGATGCTCACCATCGTCGCACTGCAGTGGACCACCGACAGTGATCTGCCCTCGGTCGACTATCTGACGCTGCTGGATCTGATCTACATCATCTCGCTGGTCTACATCCTGGTGGCGATGGGCTACACCGTGCTGGCCAGCCGGCGCAACAGACATGAGGTCGCCGAGGCGCTGTCGACATCACTGGATAGGCGGATGGGAATCGCCTCACTGGTGGTGTTCGTCATCACGATCACGCTGACGATCGTGCTGTATCTCAACCACCATCACCCAGAGACGCTGCTGTAGTCCTCAGCACCTCGCCCCGTCCGGCGGCAACGTGAGATCAACGAGATAGTCCGTCGCGAACTTGTCGACGCAGTCGTCACCTTCGAACACGACGGTGTGCTGAGTTCCCTTGAACGTCAACAACGCTCCGCCGAGCTCCTTCGCCAGATCCACCCCGGCCTGGTACGGGGTGGCCGGGTCATCGGTGGTGGAGACCACCAGTACCGGCGGAAGTCCGGGGGCGGAGATGGTGTGCGGGCCACTGGTGGGCGGCACCGGCCAGAACGCGCAGGTGTCCAACGGAGCGTTCCCGGTGAACTCGCCGTAGCTCAGGAACGGAGCGACCTCGCGCATCCGGCGATCCTCGTCGGCGGCCTTGGCCCGGTCGGTGTTCGGCGGGGTGTCGACGCAGTTGATGGCGATCAGCGCGTCGTTGGCATTGGTGTAGCGACCCTGCTCGTCGCGGTCCCAGTAGCTGTCGGCGAGATCGAGCAGAGTGTCGCCCCTGCCCTTCTGAAGTTCGCGCAGTCCGTCGGTGAGGTGCTTCCACAGTTGCGGCGCGTACATGGCCATGATGGTTCCGGTGACCGCATCGCTGTAGCCCAGACCGCGCGGGTCCTTGGTCTTGGCCGGTGTCGTCACCAGCGGATCCACCAGATCGTGATAGACGGCGACGGCCTTGGCCGGGTCGGCGCCCAGCGGGCAGTCCTCGTCTTTGGCGCAATCAGTCGCGTAGTCGTCGAATGCCTGCTGGAACGCCGCGGCCTGGTCGATATCGGACTGGATCGGGTCGGTGTTGGGATCGACCGCGCCGTCGAGGATCATCGCGCGCACCTTGTCCGGATACGCCTCGGCGTAGGCCGACCCGATCAGCGTGCCGTAGGAGTAGCCCAGATAGGTCAGCCTCTCGTCGCCGAGTGCCGCGCGCAGGCGGTCCAGATCCCTGGCCACGTTGACGGTGCCGACGTTGGCGAGGAATTCGATGCCGACCTTGTCGACACAGCGCGCGACGAACTGCTTCTCGGTCGTCTCGATGCGCTCGACACCCTCGGGGCTGTAGTCGACCTGAGGATCGGCGCGAAACGCGTCATCGTCGGCATCGGAATTGCACGAGATCGCCGGTGACGAGAAACCCACGCCGCGCGGATCGAAGCCCACCAGATCGAAACGCCGGCGCACCTCTTTGGGGATCACGTCGAGCAGTGAGACGGCCGCGTCCACACCGGATTCCCCCGGACCGCCGGGGTTGATCACCAGCGAGCCGATCTTCTCACCGGTGGCCGGGAAACGGATCAACGCCAACGTGGCCAGATCGCGGTCGGGTTGGGAGTAATCGACCGGAACGGCGAGTTCACCGCACTGCGCGCCGCGGGGCAGGTCACCTTCGGCGGCATCACAGGGGCCCCAGGTGATCGTGGCGGCCCCCGTCGATCCACTCTCGGCGACCGGGTGCCCGGCGATCGCGGTGCTGCAGCCGGCCACCAGCAGCGGGGTGAAGGCCAAGGCGGCCCAGCGGTGGTTCATCCGCTCATGGTGCCAGCTGGCGCGGCCGATAAGGTGACCCGGTGACGTCGAACATTCTGTCCCGCAGGGACCTTGACTTCCTGCTCTTCGAGTGGCTGGCCGTGGACGAGCTGACGAAGCGGGAGCGCTTCGCCGAGCATTCCACCGAGACTTTCAGCGCCCTGCTGGATCTGTGCGAGGAACTGGCCGAGCGGTATTTCGCCCCGCACAACAAGAAGAACGACGCCGTCGAGCCGAGTTTCGACGGCGAGAAGGTCACGCTCAATCCCGAGGTCAAGGAGGCGGTTGATGCCTTCGCCCAGGCCGACCTGCTCGCCGCGGGGATGGACCATGCGCTGGGCGGTATGCAGCTGCCGACCGTGATCTCCGGTGCCGGCATGGCCTGGTTCCACGCGGCCAACGTCGGCAGCGCGGCCTACATGCTGCTGAGCCTGGGCAACGCGAACCTGCTGGCGCACTACGGCACGCCTGCGCAGATCGAGACGTTCGTCAAGCCGACGCTGGCCGGGCGCTTTACCGGCACCATGTGTCTGTCTGAACCGCAGGCGGGTTCGTCGCTGGCCGACATCACCACCCGCGCCGAACCGCAGCCGGACGGTAGCTACCGGTTGTTCGGCTCGAAGATGTGGATCTCCGGCGGTGACCACGAACTCACCGAGAACATCGTGCATCTGGTGCTGGCCAAGATCGTCGGCGCACCGGCGGGCACCAAGGGCATCTCGCTGTTCATCGTGCCGAAGTACCTCGTGGCGGACGACGGGTCCATCGGCGAGCGCAACGACGTGGTGCTGGCCGGCCTCAACCACAAGATGGGCTACCGCGGAACCGTCAACACCGCACTGAACTTCGGCGAGGGCAAGTATCAGCCGCTCGGTGCGCCCGGTGCGATCGGCTATCTGGTCGGCGAACCGCACCGCGGCTTGAACTACATGTTCCACATGATGAACGAGGCCCGGCTCGGAGTGGGCCTGGGTGCGGTCGCACTCGGTTACACGGGTTACCTCAAGTCGCTGCAGTACGCCAAGGAGCGCCCGCAGGGCCGTCTGGTCACCTCCAAGGACCCCACCTCGCCGCAGGTGCCGATCATCGAACACGCCGATGTGCGGCGAATGCTGCTGGCGCAGAAGTCTTATGTGGAGGGTGCGATGGCGCTGCTGCTGTACTGCGCGCGGCTGACCGACATCCAGGCCAGTCCGGAATCGTCCGAGGAAGCCGAGACGGCGACCCGGCTGCTCGACATCCTGACGCCGATCGCCAAGAGCTGGCCGTCACAGTGGTGCCTGGAGGCCAACAACCTGGCGATCCAGGTCCACGGTGGTTACGGATACACCCGCGAGTACGACGTCGAACAGCATTACCGGGACAACCGGCTCAACCCGATTCATGAGGGCACCCACGGCATTCAGAGCCTGGATCTGCTGGGCCGCAAGGTGGTTGCCGACGGCGGGGCGAATCTTGCCACCCTTGTCTCGACGGTCGCGGCCACCGCCGCGGTGGCGACCGAGCGCGGTGGGGAACTGGCCGAGATGGCGACCACACTCAGCAACGGCTGGCAGCGACTGGCCGGCGTCACCGCGTCGATGTTCGCCGCCGGCGATGTCGATGCCGCCCTGGCCAACAGCGCGGTCTACCTGGAGGTCTTCGGGCATCTGGTGGTCGCGTGGATCTGGCTGGAGCAGATGGTCGCCGCCCACGGCAAGGACGGAGACTTCTACGACGGCAAGCGGCAGGCGGGGCGTTACTTCTTCCGCTTCGAGCTGCCCCGCACCGGTCCGCAGCTGGATCTGCTGGAGAGCCTGGACCGCACCACGCTGGAGATGCGGGCCGACTGGTTCTGAGTCACCCGAAGGCGTCGGTGTGATGACCGTTCCCGGGTAGCCGGGTGATCACACCCGCGGGTACGGATGGGTCGCGAACGCCGCGGCCCGCAGCAGGTGACGCCGGTCGATTCCGTCAGCGCGTGGACACTGGCTGTGAGGTTGTCGGCCGTGGTGCTGCTTCAGATCATGAAGTCGTCGCCGTGCCAGACACCGGCCTCGGGCGGGCGGATGACGTGGTCGTCCTGCGGCGCGTCACTTTGGGCCTCCAGTCGGGCCACCCGATTCAGCACAGACTGCATGCTCACGCCGAGCGGGTCGGGGAGCTGAAATTGATCGGCACGGGTGGGGTGCTCGCTGCCGACGATCTGTCCGGGGACACCGACCACCACTGAGTTCGGCGGCACCGCTTTGATGACGACGGAATTCGCACCGATCTGGCTGTTGTCGCCGACGGTGATGGCGCCCAGTACCTTGGCGCCGGCGCCGATGGTCACATTGGCGCCGATGGTGGGATGTCGCTTGCCGCCGTCCAGGCTGGTGCCACCGAGGGTGACCCCGTGATAGATCGTGACGTCGTCGCCCACCTCTGCGGTCTCGCCGATCACCACGCCGGTGGCGTGGTCGATGAAGACCCGGGAACCGAGAACCGCGGCGGGATGGATCTCCACGCCGGTCAGGATCCTGATGATCTCGGCGAGCACCCGGGCGGGCAGTTTCGCATTGCGCTGCCACAACCAATGCGTCACCCGGTGACCCCACACGGCGTGCATACCCGGATAGCTGAGCACGATCTCCAGCGCCGTACGCGCCGCAGGATCGCGCTCCTTGACGGCGCGAATGTCCTCGCGGATTCGGGACAGCACGGCGTCAGTCGGCCAGATCGGCGAACAGCGCCGTACTGAGGTAGCGCTCACCGAAACTCGGCAGCACCACGACGATCACCTTGCCGGCGTTCTCCGGCCGGTGCGCCAGCTGCAGGGCCGCCCAGGCCGCGGCGCCGGAGGAGATGCCGACCAGCAGGCCTTCCTCCTTGGCCAGACGCTTGGCCATGTCGAACGCGTCGTCATTGGTGACCTGGATGACCTCGTCGACCAGATCGGTGGCCAGCACGGCCGGCACGAACCCCGCGCCGATGCCCTGGATCGGGTGTGGACCCTTCTGCCCACCGGAGAGGACGGGTGAGGCGGCGGGTTCGACGGCGACGATCTGCACCGAGGGCTTGCGCTCCTTGAGCACCTCGGCCACGCCGGTGAGGGTGCCGCCGGTGCCCACACCGCCGACGAAGATGTCGACCTTGCCGTCGGTGTCCTCCCAGATCTCCTCGGCGGTGGTGACCCGGTGGATGGCCGGGTTGGCCGGATTCTCGAACTGCTGCGGCATGAAGTAGCGGGAATCCGACTTGGCCAGTTCCTCGGCTTTGGCGATCGCACCGCCCATCCCGTCGGGACCCGGCGTCAGGATGAGTTCGGCGCCATAGGCGCGCAGCAGCATTCGGCGCTCCCGGCTCATCGTCTCCGGCATGGTCAGCACGCAGCGGTATCCCCGGGCGGCGCAGACCATGGCCAGTGCGATGCCGGTGTTGCCACTGGTGGGCTCGACGATGATGGTGTCCGGATTGATCAGGCCGGCCTTCTCGGCGGCGTCGATCATCGCGACGCCGATGCGGTCCTTGACGCTTGCCGACGGGTTGAACGACTCCAGCTTGGCCAGCACCTCGGCCCCCGCGCCATCGGTGACCCGGCGCAGTCGGACCAGGGGGGTGTTGCCGGTCAACTCGGTGATGTCGTTGGCGATCCTGCTCATGTCCCTATCTTCCCCGGACTCCCGGCCTGCGTTGCAGCCACCCTCGGCGAGGAGCCGAGGAGGGTCAGGAAAACTTGTCAGAGGTTCGAACTAATGTTCGATACATGGGGTTGCTGGCGGTGCTGGACGAGCTTGAGGCGGTGTCGGACAAACTCGCCTCGCTGCCGGTCGAGGCGGCCGCCGGAGTGGCCCATACCGGCGGGGGCAGCGTGCTGCCGATCCCCACGCTGATCCGGATGGCCGCCGCGGGCGCCCACCCCTACCTGGCGTTGTTCGACGACCCGAAGAAGGTCCGGTTGTATTACGGGCGCCGCCGGCGTACCGCCAGCCCCGGGCAGCGGCTGGCGCTGTACGCCTTGGACCGCGGGTGCAGCAAGCCCGGCTGCACTGCTCCGCCCAACCGCTCCCAGGTTCACCACGCCGAACGCGACTGGCAACACGGCGGCAACACCGACATCAACGAGCTCACCTTGGCATGCGGCTGCGATAACCGCATGGTCGATGACACCGCGACCGGCTGGACCACCCGAAAACGCAAGAGCGACAACCGCACCGAATGGATTCCCCCGAAACATCTCGACCGCGGCCAGCCCCGGATCAACCTCTGTCACCATCCCGAAGAGATTCTGCGGCCAGGCCCAGGCTGAGGCCCTGGATCGCCGAAGTGCTCGAGCAGGTACTCGCTCTCCTCGATGTCGCCGATGGTGGCCCGGGCCTTGCGGCGGGTGGCCAGGATGCCGACCACCGCGACCCCCCAGGCGATGTACTGCAGGCACCACGCCGCCCGGAACGAGGCGAACGAATAGCCGCCCATCGCCCCGATCACCATTCCCATGCCCTGCATCAGCAGCAGTGAGGCCAGGAACCCGCCGACGTTGACCGCGCCCTGCGCGGTGCCGAGGTTGGAGCGGGGGTTGAAGGTGCGCGCGAAGTCGAAGCCCACCACCGATCCCGGACCGCCCACCGAGATCACCACCACGAGCAGGACCAGCAGCCAGTGCGGGGCGGGGGAGTTCAGCGACAGCACCACCGTCCAGATGGTCGCGCTGGCCGCGATGATGCCCAGCACAAGCCAGGACCGCCGATGCGGGTGACGCCCGGAGAAGATGCCGATCAGGATTCCGGCCACCACCGCGGTGACCACCGAGACGGTCAGCATCGCGCCCGCCCAATCGCGTGAAACCTGCTGTGCCGCAGTCAGATAGGGCACTCCCCACATCAGCGCGAAGACGGTGACCGAGAACTGCGTGCCCATATGGGTGAAGAATCCCAGCCGGGTGCCGGGACGCTGCCACACCGTCTTGACGCTCCGCAGGGTGTCGCGCAGGCCCGTCACCGGTTCGTCGACCACCGTTCCGGTCGGGGCGTTGCGGACCAGCAGCGCGGTGAGGACCAATGACACCAAGCCGAGGGCGGCCACCGTTTCGAACGCCCTGGTCCATCCGGCGCTCACCATCAGGCCGAGGAACGGCACCGCAGACAGGATCTGTCCCATCTGGCCGGCGATACCGGTCAACTGGGTCACCAGCGGCACCTGGCGCGCCGGGAACCAGTGCGGCACCAAACGGACCACCGAGACGAAGGTGAAGGCGTCTCCGAGTCCGACCACCGCGCGCGCGGCGATGGCGGTCGGCAGCGAGGTGGTGAACGCCATGGCCAACTGGCCGGTCAGCATCAGCAGCCCACCGGTCAGGATCATCGTCCGGGAGCCGAAGCGATCCAGCAGCACTCCGGCCGGGATCTGGGCGCTCGCGTAGACGATGAGTTGCAGCACCACGAATGTCGAGAGCACCGCCGGGGCCGCGTCGAACCGCGTGGCGGCGTCGAGGCCGATGACCCCGAGCGTGGTGCGGTCCATCACCGCCACGATGTAGGCGAGTAGCCCGGTTGCCCACACTGTCCACGCCCGCACGGGGACATTGTCGCAGCCGCCTCAGCTCAGATGGCGCGCGAACCAATCCTGCAGGCGCTGCCACGCGTCGCGTGCGGCTACGGCGTTGTAGCGCTGCCCGGTGTCGTTGAAGAAGGCGTGATCGGCACCGGGTTCGATGACGAGTTCGTGGACCAGTCCGGCTCTCTCCAGCGCCGTCCGGGCTACCGGTTCGCCTGATGTCACCCGATCGTCGAGGGCGCCGTAGAACCCCAGCACCGCAGTGTTTTTCGAACCGCTGAAGTCCGGATTCTCCGGCAGTGGCCCGTAGAACGGCACGGCTGCCGACAGCCGCGGCTCATCGGCGGCCAGCAGCCGCCACACGAGACCGCCGCCGAAGCAGAACCCCACCGCCGCGACCGCGTGGCCGGTAGCCCGGCGCTGCAGTTCGTCGAGTCCGGAGCACAGGTCGGCGATGAAACGCTCCGGCGGCGCCGCGGCCAGTGCGGCGGTGGCTTTCGCCGGATCATCGAAGGTGGCCGTGCCGCCCTCCTCGGAGAGCAGGTCGATCGCCAGCGCGGAGTATCCGATGCCGGCCAGCCGGCCCGCCACCGAACGCACCCAGTCGTTGAGGCCCTTGTTCTCGTGGATCACCAGCACCGCCCCACGGGGCACTGGAGCCGCTGCCCAGGCGCCCTGTAGCGGGCTGCGCGGCCCGGCCCAGGTGACCGCCTCGGTGAGTAGAGCGCTCTGCATACCCGGCGGGGGCTCGTTCGCGGGTGATGACGGCGCTGTGGAGGCAGACCGGTTCTGTCCGCACGCGGCGATCAGCGACCCCGCCGACGCACTGCCGATGCCCAACATTGCGAGCCGCCGCAGCGCCTCCCGGCGGGACAGCAGGCCGTCGACGTGGTCGGTGGCGATCTCTTCGGCGATATACCGCGAAAGTGGTGTCACCTTGGTCAGTATGCCCATATGGGAACTTTTCAACGCAAGATGTTCGGCCACGGTGTACTGATGATCTTCGCCGGCCTGTTCTTCGGCCTCTTCTACCTGATGAACCTGATCGGCGGTTACGAGGTCATCCCGAACCACATCGTGAAGTTCAACATCGCGGGTTCGGCGGAGGGCTGGCGCAAGGCGCATATCGGGCCGCCGCTGAACGGGATGATGGTGATCGCGGTGGCGGTGGTGCTGCCACGGCTGGACTTCGCTGAGAAGAAGACCCGACTGCTCGGCTGGCTGGTGATCCTCGACGGCTGGGCGAACGTGATCTTCTACTTCTTCGGCAACTTCGCGCCGAACCGCGGAATCAGCTTCGGCCCGAACAAGTTCGGGGCCAGCAACATCTACGCCGTCATCGCGTTCGCGCCGGCCTATCTGTTCGGTGTGCTGGCCCTGATCGCCCTGGCCATGATCGGCTGGCGCCTCATCACCCAGAAAGAAACCACCCCCGCCGGATAGTCGGTGGGGGTGGTTTCTGACTGTCTACGGCGTTACGTCACGACCAGGGCCCACAGTTGGGCGAGGTGGGCAGACCGTTGAACCGGTCACGCACCCGGTTCAGCATCATTTCGCCGTCCACGAAGGGATGTTGATGCCGCCCTTGTTGAGGAACGGGGGCTCCTCGTTGGTGTTCAGCTGTACGTCGGCACCCATGGCGCACCACTGGTTGGTCAGATCGGTCGAGGCCTGGGACGGGTTGAAGGAATCCCACCGGTTGGCCGAGATGAAGGCCGGGCGTTCGGCTTGAGTGATCCCAGGTTCTGGGCCAGCAGCAGGCTCTTCACCAGGTCATTGCCGAACTCCGGGCCGCCCGGGTTGCCGTTCACCTGGCCCGGCGGGGTGTAGAACTCGATGTACTCGTCGTCGTCGGCACCACCAGCACGGCTGCCATCATGGCCAGGGCACAGATTGGTACTCGTGATCGGAATTTCTACCGGGACGTTGTAACGGCGGTTCGCTTTCAGGGAATGCGAACCGCCGTTACAACGCTGGTCAGTGAGTGTCAGGCCGGGGTCTGGTTGTAGACCGGCAGTCCTGCTTCCTCGATGAAATCGGCATAGCGACGGGCCACCATGTCCGATACGGTCTGCGCCGACATCGGGTTGGGAGCCTGGGCGAACACCGGCGCGATCGCGTCGATGGCCGCCTTGGCCTTCGGCTGCCACTTGGCCAGCCAGCCGCTGATCACGCCGTGCAGCTGCGGATCCCGGTCGGTGCAGTAGGCCGCCAGTGCCTGGCTCCAGTCCTGGCTGCGCTTGCTGTCGATGTTGAACTCGGTCAGCAGCTGATTGAGGAACTGATCGCCATTGGCTGCGGCCAAGGTGGCCAGCTGCTCGTTGACCAAGGCGTCCACCATCGGCTTGACCACGAGGTTGAGCGCGGTGAAGGCCTCGCCCCAGTCGTAGGCGATGAGCAGCTCCTCGACCACCTGACGCAACGGCTGCCAGTGCGCCGCCGACTCCCACGGCCCGCGAGCCGCGTGGGTGGAGGCGATCTCGTCGCCGTGGGCGTTGGCCAGCACCTTGGTCCAGTAGGCCATCCGCTGGATGCGACGCAGCTCATCGGAGGCCTGGAAGTAGGCGCAGTTGGTGATGAACGAAGTCGGCGCCATCTGACCCACGTAGAGCGAGGTGATCTGCAGCACGTGCAGCGGGAAACGAAGCGGGACAAGGAGATCCGTGAGGGTCTTGACCCAGCCGGCGGCGAGGTTGCGCGCCGCGTGCGCGGCCTCGGCCTGATCGATCAGCCCGTCCACGTAGGTCTCGCGGTCACGCTGGATGGCCACGTAGTCCTTGTAGGTCAGCTTGGCCGGATCGCGGAACTGCTCCCAGTCCTCCAGCATCAACGGGGAACCTTCGCGGTTCTTCAGGTACCACTTGTTGATGGCCGTTTCCGGATCCATCTCGAAGGGCGCGGGCTCGCGCTTGAAGTGGTAGTGGAACTTGGCCGTGACGGCCTCGTACGGGCTGGGCTTGCGCTTGACGTCGCCGAGCAGGCTCCAGGTTTTGGTCGTGCGCCGATTAGTCGCCACGATCATGCCTCTCTTTCCAGATGCCAGAGGATCTCGTCGTCGCCGACGACGATGCGGCCGGCGAACCCGGCCAGGTTGATTTCGAGTTCGGGCAGATTGAAGCTGCGTCCGAGTTCGCGCTCGAGTGAGGCGCGGGTGAGCCGGCAGCGCCGGGGCGTGGTGATCTTGACGTAGCCGCCCTGGTCGTCCACCTCGACGTCCGCACCGGGGTTGTCGTCCTCGATGGCGTTGATCACGGCATCACACAGCTCGCCGTCGACACCACGGATGATGGGGCCTACTCGCTTTTCTTCGGTCATGTTCATTTGCCCTCCTCGCGGGCGCTTGTGGTGTTGACGGTGTCGCGGTTGTAGTGACGCTGACCGTCTTGGGGAACGCCGACCTGGATCTTGTCGCCGTTGACCCGGACGGGGAATTCATAGAGCTGGCAACCGGCTGGATTGATGCCTTTGCCGTTCCGCAAGTCGAACACCCAGGCGTGGCCGCCGCAGGTCAGTTCGTTCTTGTCGGGATCCCACTCGCCGTCGAGCAGTGAGATCTCCTGGTGTGGGCACATCGCCTGGAAGGCTTTGAGGTCGCCGCCGAGGAGGTGGGCGACCATCACCTCCTCCCCGGCGACGTCGAAGTCCAGGACTTCGCCCTCCCACACCTCGTCGGCATCAGCGACGTCGTACCAGCGCAGTTCCGCTTCGCTCATTACTCGTAGAACGCTTCCAGGTAGTCCAGGAGACCCACCCCGGCCGAAGCCGGGGTGGCGTCCAACGGAAGAACCTCACCCTTGAAGCGAACCCGCAGGGTCTTGTCCTGCTGAGCGACGCGACGGTTGACCGAGTGGTACGCGATGGCCTCGGCCACCTTGTCCATCGTGTCTTCGGTCTCGATGGGCACCAGGTTGATGACGAAGTCACCCACCACCGTGCCCTGCACAGGCAGCATTGCCATTTCTGTCGTTTCCTTATCTGTCTCTAGCGGGTGACCGACACCGGCGCCGGCTCATGGGCCCACGCGAAGTCGGTGGCGTCGACGCCTGCCTCCTCCGGCGAGATGCCCATGTAGGCCAGTGCACCGTTGAGGTCCGGCGGCTGGATCATTCCGGCCAGGAACCGGTCGACCACGTTGAGGTGGCCCTGGAACCGGTGCGGGCTCTGGGTGAAGATCCACTTGCAGGGCTCGGAGCAGAACGTGTAGCGCCGGCCGTTGTGGTCGTGGATCAGCGGAGCCGGGCTGTCCAGATAGCCCGCGTCGTAACCGGCCGGGGTGCACACCGGCACGTGGCAGATGTTGCACACGATCGGCAGCGTCTCCGGGTAGGTCATCGGGATGTTGCCCGCCCGGGCGTTCTCGGTGATGACGTCCCAGTACTTGCCGAACGAGTTGTTCCAGCCGGGGTACTTCTCCTCGAGCCAGTCGCGCTCCTGCGGCGAGACACCGGCATCCGGGTTCCACCACACTGTCGGCCGCCAGAACCACACACCGAGGTGGTAGGCGTGGTGCAGCCAGTTGTTCTCCTTGAGGTAGTGGTCGTTCCAGTACCACGGCTTCTCCAGGCCGAAGTCGCGGAACTGATCCACGAACTGCTTGTTGATCCACTCGTCCATGAACTCCTTGAAGGAGTGCCGGCGGTTCTCGAGCGGGGTGTAGTAGTCCATCGACAGGCCGGTCAGCAGCGAGAAGATCTTCCACGACCGCCAGAACATGTGGTCGATGAGCTTCTGAGCGACGTCCTTGCGGCCGTTCTCGATGAGGATCTTCATGGTCGGCTCACCCTGCTGGGCGTGCCGGGCCTCGTCGGTCTGGATCGAGGAGATCAGCGAGGAGAACTCGATGTCGCCGACACCCATCGCGTCCGCGGCCATGCCGAGGAACTGCAGGTTGGTGAAGCCGGTCTCGAAGCAGAAGGTCAGCTGGATGGCCGTGGACACCGCGTCGTTGCCGGTGAACATGTCGTCGAACAGCGAGCGCGCGGCGATGATGCCCCACTCGTTGGTGTGGTAGGCCTTGTGCGCCCAGTCCGCCTTCGGCTCCTTGGCCAGCAGCGTGTAGGGGAAGTAGGTCTGGATCTGGCCGTGCCGGGTCTCGTCGAGAGTTCCGTACATGGCCATGTTGCGCCACGCGGCGGCGCGACCGAAGCGGCCCATGCGGGCCTCGCCGATGCTCGCGCTGTACTCGGCGACGGCGATGGCGCCGTAGTGGGCCAGGATGGCCGACTTCCAGCCCGGATCGAGACCGTCGAACAGCTTGGACCGGTTCACCACCGAGTTGATGGCATAGACGCTCTGGTCCTTGCCGGCCTGGACGTGCACGTACTCGGGGTAGGTGATCTTGTACGGTTCGTCCCACGTCCACCAGGACTCCTTCGGCACGCCGAAGCTCTCGGACATCTCCTCGGGGAAGACCTGCTCGTCGGTGACATAGGAGAAATTCCAGTTCATGTCACGAGTCAGGTCGTACCACTCGGAACGGGGTAATGCGGGCATCTGCACTGCCTTTCCTATGTGACTGCGAGGCGGGCGCCTGCGCAGGGTGGTTTGGATCACACTTGCTGATCAGGACTATTCCAATCACGTCAACCAAAAAGTCACCGATGTTCCACAAAGAGGAACGGAAATCCGGCTTCGCCGCCAAATTCCCGCTCCCGTTCCGCGTCGCGGAACCTCGCTGGGGAGTGTGATCTGCGTCGCCCCACAATCCGGCTCATGACCCCGTTCATGGTGCGGGTGAGCGAGGTGCTCGACCTCCCCACCGATATCGATCTGCCGGATATCCAGCCGAGCCGGCCGCAACCGGCCGCGATCGGGGCCGAGGGGTACGTGGAGGCCCGGTCGCTGGCCGAACAGCTGGTCTGCGAGGCCAATGTGGTGCTGTCCACGGCCGGCCTGGAGCGGATGGAGCTGATCGACGAGGCCGGACCCAAGGAACTGGCGTTCACCCTGTCCTATCTGGACCGCCAGGCCCGGATCGTCACGAACTTCGGTCAGGCCGCCGCGGTCGGCCACCTCTACGGGGTAGGCACCCGGCACCTGGGCAATGTCGAGCTCGCCGGCGCCGATCAGATCGAACGGCTGATCCTGCTGCTGATCGGCGGGGAGCCCGTTCCGGAAACCGGAACATTGGCGTTGTGACGCCCGGCACACGTTGAACACTCGAGAACAGAACTACTAGAGACCCGGAGGCAGCAGTGCAGTTCGAGCTTCGCCAACAGGTGATCGAGCCGCTTCGGCAGACGTTCACCCCGCTGATCGCGCGCTACGGTGACCGGCCGGCGACCCGCTATGAAGAGGGTTCGGTCGGCATTCAGTCCACCGAGCATTTCCACTACCGTCCGCTGTGGGACCCGCAGCACGAGATCTACGACGTCGACTACTCGGCGCTGAAGCTGACCGACCCCGACGCCTACACCGATCCGCGGCAGTTCTACTACACGCCGTACGTGATCAACCGGGCCGGGCTGCACGAGGCCTTCGGTCGCAACCTGACCTACGTGGTCGATCGCGGACTGCTCGGCAAGATGCCGCAGGGCTGGCAGGACCTGGTCGCCAAAACCGTTCTGCCGCTTCGGTATTACGAGTCGGGTGCGCAGCTGATCAATGTGGAGGGCGGCCGGTTCGCCTATGGCACCACTGTCGAGCAGGTGTTCACCTACGCCTCGTTCGACCGGATCGGCAACGCCCAGATCCTCAGCCGGATCGGCATCGCGCTGGGGGAGAACTCCGATGCGGTGCTGGCCACCACGAAGCCGGCCTGGATGGATGACCCGAATCTGCAGGGCCTGCGTCGGCTGATCGAGGAGCTCCTGGTGAACCCGGACTGGGCGGTCGCCAATGTCGGGCTCGACTTGTGCGACCGGCTGCTCTACCCGCTGCTGACCGCGCACCTCGACGAGGCCGCCCTGCTGGGCGGGGCCGGCGCCTACAGCCTGCTCACCCAGCAGCTCGGCGTCTGGTGGGCCGATCAGCGCAAGTGGTACGACCCGCTGATCAAGGCGTGGGTCACCGACCCGGAGCACGGCAAGGCCAACACCGAGGCGCTGCAGGAGACCGTTCGCAAGATCATGCCGCAGGCCGCCGCGGCGGTGTCCGATCTGGCCGAAGACATGGACGCCGCCGTCGACACCGGCGCCCGGGCGTTCGTCGCGAGCACCGTCGACAGCGTCCACGAGACCCTGCGCGGTACGGGAATCGAGGCCTGAGATGACCGCGGTGCGCGAGGTCGGCGTCGATCTGCAGGAGTCCGGCGAGGACGTCCGGCGGATGGTCAGCGCCATCGAGAAGGACAACCCGGGTATGCGCGTGCAGCACCTGCCGGGTCTGATCAAGGTCTTCTCGCCGGGCAAGCTCGTGATCAAGCGCGAGACCATCGAGGACGAGCTGGGACGTGAGTGGGAGACCCACGAGTTCCAGCTGTCGATCGTGTCCTACTACGGCAACATCAGCGATTATGACGACGACGAGATCGTCATCAGCTGGGGCCACTGAACTACCAAAACTGAAGCTATTCAACGGGATTCGAAGGGATTAGAGGAATAGTCATGGCGAAGATGTCAATGAAGGCGCGGTACTCCGCGATGACCCGTGACCTGTCGTGGGAGCCCAGCTATGTGAGCGAGAGCGATATGTTCCCGCACACCACGTTCGAGGGCATCAAGATCCACGACTGGTCGAAGTGGGAGGACCCGTTCCGCCTGACGGTGGACGCCTACTTCAAGTACCAGGCCGAGAAGGACAAGCGTCTCTACGCGGTGCTCGACGGGTTCGCCCAGTCGCAGGGCCACCTGAGCCTGACCGACGCGCGCTACCTCAACGCGATGAAGCTCTTCCTGCAGGGTGTCACCTCGCTGGAGTACACCGCGCACCGGCACTTCGCCTACCTTGGCCGGTCGCTCAACGGGGCGGGCCCGCGGTTCGCCGCGCTGTGCCAGTCGCTCGACGAGATGCGTCACGCGCAGACCCAGATCCACACGCTGTCGAACTACAACAAGTACTACAGCGGTCTGCACAACTGCTTCGAGCAGTTCGACAAGGTCTGGTACCTGTCGGTGCCCAAGTCCTTCTTCGAGGACGCCGTCACCGCCGGGCCGTTCGAGTTCCTGATCGCCATCGGGTTCTCCTTCGAGTACCTGCTGACCAACCTGCTGTTCGTGCCGTTCATGTCCGGCGCGAGCTTCAACGGCGACCTGTCGACCATGACCTTCGGCTTCTCCGCGCAGAGCGACGAGAGCCGGCACATGACCTTCGGTCTGGAGGCCATCAAATTCCTGCTCGAGCAGGACGAGGCCAACGTGCCGATCGTGCAGGCCTGGATCGACAAGTGGTTCTGGCGCGGATACCGGCTGACCTCGCTGATCGCCGGAATGATGGATTACATGCTGCCCAAGAAGGTGATCAGCTGGAAGGAGGCCTTCGAGCTGTACTTCGAGAAGCAGATGCTCGACGGTCTGTTCCCTGACCTGGCCTACTACGGCATCCGCCCGCCCAAGCATGTCGAGCATGCGATCGCGGAGAAGGACATCTACAGCCACGAGGTGTACTGGACGCTGTACCAGTTCTCCTTCGCCGCCGCCTTCACCACCGCCATCCCGGAGCCCGACGAGATGGACTGGTACTCCGAGCAGTACCCGGGAACCTTCGACACAATCTACCGGCCGAAGTGGGAGAAGGCCAAGAAGATGGTGGAGAACGGCCAGCGGTTCTGGTTCCAGGGTCTGCCGCAGCTGTGCCAGACCTGCCAGCTGCCGATGTTCCTCACCGAACCGGGTGACCCGAACAAGATCTGCCAGCGCAACACCGAGTACGAGGGCGAGAACTACAACTTCTGCTCGGACGGCTGCCAGTGGATCTTCGAGCGCGAGCCGGAGAAGTACGTACAGGCCTGGCTGCCGGTACACCAGATCTTCCAGGGCAACTGCGGCGGACCCAGCGTCCCCGAGGTGCTGGCCTGGTACGGGATTCAAGAGGGCGACGGCGGGGAATACCTCGGCTCGATCGACCATCAGAACTGGGTCGGCTGGCACAGCGGCGCCGGCGTCGAGACCGCGAAGGTGGGCAGCTGACATGGGTGTGACCGCAATCGGTGACTACAAGTTCCCGTCCCGCTCCCGCGAGGAGCTCTACGGCGACGACCAGCTGGTGCACGTCTGGTGGCGGGACAACACCTTCCTGTGCGCCGCGGCGACCTTCCGGGCGCCCAAGGGGATCCCGTTCGGCGCGTTCCTCTCCGACATCGTCTATCCGTGGGCTTCGTCGGATCCGGACTTCGACCCGAGCGCGGTGCGCGACTGGTGGATCGACGGCAATCCGATCCAGGTCAGCGACGACAAGTCGCTGAAGGACCTGGGCGTGGGGCACAAGCACACCCTGTCGTTCCAGACCGGCTAGAAGACCCTTCAATGCCGACAGTGGCGGTCGAGGGACACGACGTTGAACTCGAGTGCAAGCCCGACGAGACCATCATGGGCTCGTTGAGCCGGCACGGGTTCACCTACCGGATCGGGTGCCGGCGCGGAGGTTGCGGCTTCTGCAAAGTGGACCTGCTCTCCGGTGAGGTGGAGTACAACAAAGTCGTGTCCCCGGCCGTGCTGTCCGAGGCGGAACGCGAAGAAGGCGTCTGCCTGAGCTGCCGGGCGGTCCCGGTCACCGATGTCGTCATCCGGCTGTCGGCCGGGGATAAGTTGCGCAGAACTTTCTTCTACGGAACCCAAGCGAAAGGAAAAAACTAATGGGCGTCATGCGTTTGGGGTATGTCCATGCCCGCGTCACCGACATGGACGATGCGTTGAGCCACTACTGCCACACCCTGGGCATGCACAAGGTCGCCCAGGCCGACGGCAAGACCTATCTGAAGGCCTGGGACGAGTACGACCACCATTCGGTGGTGCTCGAGGACGGTGGCGTCGGCCTGGTGAAGCTGGGCTACAAGGTGCAGCGTGCCGAGGACATCGAGACCTTCGAGAAGCGCGCCCAGCAGTTCGGCGCCATCACCGAGCGGATGAGCCGCGGTGAGAACCTGGCCATCAGCGACGGCATCCGGATCGTGCTGCCGTCGGATCACGTGATCGAGCTCTACCACGAAGCCGAGATCACCGGAACCGCGACCGGCACGCTCAACCCGGAGGCCTGGCCGCGCGATCTGGTCGGCGTCGGCGTTCCGCGTATCGACCACGCACTGCTGACCACGGAGGATCCGGCTCTGGTCGAGCGGTTCTTCAACGAGGTGCTCGACTTCGGCAACGCCGAGCGCTGGGTGACCGACCTCTCCGATGACGCCGATCTGATGGCCACCTGGATGTTCTGCTCCAACACCCCGCACGACATCGCCTTCATCAAGGGCCCCAACGGAAAACTGCACCACTTCGCCTTCGAGTTGGGTGACTGGAACGAGATTCTGAAGGCCGGCGACATCTTCGCGATGGACGATGTGTCCGTGGACATGGGCCCGACCCGGCACGGCATCACCCGCGGCACGACGATCTACTTCTTCGACCCGTCGGGCAACCGCAATGAGGTCTTCGCCGGCGGTTACAAGACCTTCCCGGATTTCCCGACCATCACCTGGACCTCGGACAACGTCGACCGCGGCGTGGTCTACATCGCCCGCGAGATCAACGAGCGTTTCACCACGGTCGTCACCTAGCCCGTGGCGGACACGGCACGTGTCCCGACGCTGACCCTCGAAGGCGCCCAACGCGCCCTCGAGGCCAGCCTCGCACACGCGCGTTCGATCGGCGTCGCGGTCTGTGTCGCGGTCGCCGACCGCGGCGGCCATCTGCTGGCGTTCGCCCGGATGGACGGCGCACCGGTGATGTCGGCGACGATCGCTGCGGACAAGGCCTACACCGTGGCGGCGTTCGCGGGTCTGCCCACCCATCAGTGGTACGACATGATCAAGGACGACCCACCGGTGCTGACCGGAATCGTCAAGACCGACCGGCTGATCGTGTTCGGCGGCGGGGTTCCGGTGATCGCCGACTCAATGCTGGCCGGCGCGGTCGGGGTAAGCGGCGGCAGCGCCGAACAGGACAGGGCCGTCGCGGAGGCCGGCGCTGCATCGATCGCCTGAGCCCGTCCCGGATAGCGGAACGCCGCTGGTTATCCGGTGCGTACGCGCCGACGATCGTGATGTGACCAACACCCACACGATCACCGTCGAACCCCTCGGCGTCGAGGTGAGCTGCCGTGAGGATCAGACCATCCTGGAAGCCTGTCTGCGCCAGGGCGTCAACCTTCCGCACGCCTGCACGCACGGCACCTGCGGAACCTGCAAGGTGGAGGTTCTGGAAGGCGACGTCGATCAGGGCGAGGCGTCGGCCTTCGCGCTGCTGGACTCCGAGCGCGAGGAGGGCAAGACCCTCATCTGCGTCTGCAAGCCGCAGAGCGATGTCACCATCGAGGCCGACGTCGAAGAGGAAGAGGGTGTGGTCTTCCATCCGGTGAAGGACTTCACCGCGACCGTCGTCAGCATCGACGACTGCGCCCGTGATATCCGCAAGATCACCCTCAAACTCGACGGTGAGATCGAGATGAATCCCGGTCAGTATGTTCAGGTGCAGATACCCGGACAGGGCGTCACCCGCAGCTGGTCGGTGGCCAGCCCGCCGGCGTCGGCCGACACCCTCGAACTCAACATCCGCAAGACCCCGGGCGGACTGGGAACCGAGGGCTGGGTGTTCAAGAACCTCGCCGAGGGCGACCAGGTGGCGCTGTCCGGTCCTTACGGCCGCTTCTTCCTTCGCGAGCTGCGCGACGAGCCGGCCATCATGATCGGCGGCGGCACCGGTCTGGCTCCGCTCAAGGCGATGGTGCGCCACGTCCTGGAGAACGGACTGTCGCACAAGCTGTACCTCTACCACGGCGCCCGCACCCAGGCCGACCTCTACGACGTCGACTACTTCACCGAACTCGAGCGCAACGCGCAAGGCCAGTTCAGCTACCGTCCGGTGCTCTCCGAGGAGGAGGTCGAGGGGATCCGATCCGGCATGGTGACCGACGCGGTCAACGCCGACTTCGAGACCTGCGGTGGTCACGTCGCCTACCTGTGCGGGCCGCCGCCGATGGTGGAGGCGGCGCTGAAGACCCTGATGGCCAAGCGGCTCTTCCCGCGCGACATCTACCGCGAGGACTTCTTCGACAGTTCAGACAAGGCCAACGGGGGGATCCGTAGCCCGCTGCTGAGGACCTCGTGACCGCTGAGGTCGTGGCGAATCCGGAGATCGGCAAAACCGTCGTAGTGCAAGGCGTTGTCGCGGGCGGTATTTCGACGAATTACCTCGAAGCCGGCTCGGGCGATCCGGTGGTGTTCATCCACGGCTCCGGACCCGGCGTCACCGCCTACGCCAACTGGCGGCTGAGCCTTCCGCTGCTGGCCGAGAAGTTCCACTGCTACGCACCGGACATGGCCGGCTTCGGATTCACCGAGCGCCCCGAAGGTGTCACATACGGCCTGCAGGTCTGGGTCGATCAGATACTCGGCTTCATCGATGCCCTCGGTCTGCAGCGGGTTTCGTTGGTGGGCAACAGCTTCGGCGGCGCCATCGCGCTGCGGTTCGCCGTCGACCACCCCGACCGGCTGGACAAGCTCGTGCTGATGGGCAGCGTGGGTGTCCCGTTCGAGCTCACCGAGGCGCTCGACGCGGCGTGGGGATACCAGCCGTCACTGGACAACATGCGTCGCATGCTCGATTACTTCGCGTTTTCCAGGGAACTGGTCACCGACGAACTTGCCAGCCTCCGTTACGCGGCCAGTATCCGGCCCGGCTTCCAGGAGTCGTTCTCGGCGATGTTCCCGGCCCCGCGCCAGCGTTGGGTGGATGCGCTGTGCACGCCCGATGAGCAGATCGCCGGCATCCGGCAGCCGACGCTGATCGTGCACGGACGTGACGACCAGGTCATACCGACGTCGACCTCGTTGCGGCTCAACGAGCTCATCGACGACTCGGAACTGCACATCTTCGGCCGTTGCGGGCACTGGACCCAGATCGAGAAGGCCGGACCGTTCACCGAGCTGGTGGCCGATTTTCTGGGGCGTCCTGATTGCGGGCCGATGTGAGGTGGGCCATACTGCGCAGGCCACCGCATCGAGGGGAGCACCTATGAGCGCCGCCGGTCCGGTTCGGCCAACGACCGCCAGACCGCGTGAGGATGCCCTCAAGTCGGTGGGCAGCACCCTGGACGTGCTGGACTGCTTCCTCGCCGATGACGAACTCGGCGTCTCCGAGATCGCCCGGGCCCTCGGGGTCGCCAAGAGCAGCGCGCACCGGATGTTGTCCACCCTGCTCAGCCGGGGTTTCGTCGAACAGAATCCGGCGAGCGGCCGCTACCGCCTGGGCTTGCACATCTACGAGCTCGGCCAGCTCTCGATCAGCCGCAGCCGGCTGCGCCAGGCCGCCCTGCCGATCATGGAAGATCTGCGCCAGCGCACCGGCCAGACGATCCACCTCGGGGTGGCCGACGGGCCCGATGTGGTGCATCTGGAGCGGCTGCAGTCCCGTGACGGCCTGACCCTGCTCGGCACCCAGCCGCGACGCTTCCCGACCCATTGCTCGGCCACCGGCAAGGTGCTGGCCGCCTTCGACCCGGCCGTCGCCGAAGCCCGCCGCCGCGCGAAATTCCCGCCGATCACACCGAACTCGGTCAAGAGCGAGGCGGAATGGGACGCCACCCTGGCCAAGATCCGCCGGGCCGGTGTCGCGGTCAACCGCGACGAGGTGGCCAACGGCGCCATGTCGGTCGCGGCGCCGATCTTCGACGGCACCGGCCGGGCGAGGGCCGCGTTGTCGATCGTGGGCCGCACCGAGGTCGTGGAACGCTCCGAGCAGCAGCTCACCCGGCTCGTCGTGGAAGCCGCGCGGCGGGTGGGCAAGCTCGTGCCCTGGCACGCATAGATAGCCGCGGATCAGTTCCGTGTTGGGCATCGAAGATTTCATCACCGACGAGTGGTACCCGGGGTTCGCCCCGTCCTTCGGTCACTCGCCCTACATCGTCGAACCCTTCCGCAGTTTCAACGCCGCCGACGCCGACCGGTTCTGGTTCCTGGACTTCCACTGGGCGCGTGGGCTGACCCCGCTGGGGATGATCTGGAACGAGGACGGCTACTCGTGGGGGACCCAACTGGCGGCCGAGCAGATGCCGTTGCCCAGTGGAAGGGGGATGACCCAGCGCATCGCCGGCACGCACACCTACGCCGCGGTCATCCCGGTTCGCAACAAGCTGCTGGTCGCCGCCCGCGACAAGCGGATGCGCGCCTACCTGCCGGACTTCTTGTCCCGGTTCGACACGATCTGGGCTCAGCGCCGCTCGGAGATCGAAATCGGTTGGCAGGCCATGCTTTCCCGCGATGTGACCACGCTGTCCGATGACGAGCTGGCGGTGATGCTGCGCGAGGCGCGCTCGTACTACCGACGGCTCTTCGAGATCCACTTCGAGATGATGTATCCGCTGATCGCCAACTACCTCGGCTTCCGGGGCGTATGCCGGGAACTGGGCATTGAGACCGCCACCGTGGCTCAGTTCCTTCAGGGCTATGAGACCAAGATCACCGACACCGACCGGGCGATGTGGCAACTGGTCGCCGATGCCCGGGCCTACGGCGTGCAGACCATGTTCGCGGCCCACGAGCCGGCGGCGGTGGCGGCGGCGTTGCAGCAGGAAGCCGGCGGCCGGCGCTGGCTGAGCAAGCTCGACGGGTTCATGGACGCCTACGGATACCGCACCGCCGGCACCGCCGACATCGCCCTGCCCAGCTGGAAAGAGGACCCGACACCGGTGCTGGCGTGTGTCGCCGATTTCCTGCGCAAGGAACCGCACGACTTCGACGCCGCACTCGCCGGTGCGGTCGAGGAACGCGAGACCGCGATCGACGAGGCCCGTGGCAAGCTCACCCGGCGCGAGCAACAGGTGTTCGACGCCGGCCTGCGTTCGGTGCAGAGGGCGAACTTCCCGTGGTGGCAGGACGACCACAACTACTACATCGACCTGCGGGTCTCGCTGCCGGTGCGCTGGGTGGCGCTGGAACTGGCCCGTCGGCTGGGCACCGACCGCTTCGACGACACCATGTTCCTGTTCTGGCCCGAACTGGTGGAACTGGCCGACCGGGAGCGCGGCTACAGCGCCGGGCTGCGGGGCATCGTCGAGGCCCGCCGTCAGTACTTCGACTACTGGCACGATCGTCGCGCCGAGATGCCGCGGGTGCTCGGCGCCGTGCCGGATGTGATCGACGACCCCCTGCTGATCGAGATCTACGGACTCGACCGCGGATACATGGACGCGGTCCGGGCCGAAGCCGCTGGCATCCGGCTGAACACGCTCAGCGGTATCCCCGCGTCACGGGGGATCGCGCGTGGTCCGGCCCGGGTCGTTCGGGACGCCGGAGACCTCGGATCGCTCAAGCCGGGCGACATCCTGGTGTGCGAATCAACCTCGGCCAGTTGGACATTGGTGTTCGGGCTGATCGCCGGGTGCGTGTGTGACAGCGGTGGGGCGCTGTCACACGCCGCGATCGTCGGTCGGGAGTACGGGGTGCCGACCGTGACAGCGTGCGGGGTGGCGACGTCCACCATCCGTGATGGAGACCAGATTCAAGTCGACGGTGCAGCCGGCACCGTCACGATTTTCCGGGAGCAGCAATGACCGCCGTGATCGACCTTGCGGATGCCACCGTCGCCAACGCCGGGCCCAAGATGGGCCGGCTCGGGGAACTCGTGCGCGCCGGTGGCGACGTGCCCGCCGGTTTCGTCATCGCTTCGTCGGTGTGTTCGGAGGACCTGCTCCGCGAGGACATACGCACCGAGATCGCCGCGGCCTATCACCGGTTGAGCGATGACGGGTCCGCGCCGGTCGTGGTGCGAAGTTCGGCGACTGACGAGGACGGCTCGGGTGCGAGTTTCGCCGGTGTCTACAACAGCTATCTGGGGCTGGTCGGGGTGGAGGAGATCATTCCGGCGGTGCAGGCCTGCTGCTCGGCGCTGCACAGCGAGCGGGCGGCCGGCTACCGGGAGCGGATCGGCGGAGAGAGCGCGGCGGATCCGGCCACCGCCTCGTCGCCGTCCATGGCCGTCGGTGTGATGCTGATGGTCGCGGCCAAATCCTCGGGGGTGGCCTTCACCGTCGACCCGGTCACCGGCCGCGACGACCGGTTCGTCATCGAGGCGACCTGGGGGTTCGGCGAGCCGGTGGTGCAGGGCGTGGTGACACCGGACCGCATCGAGGTCGGCGCCGAGGACGGCCGGATCCTGCGCTACGAGCCCGGCGAGAAGAAGGTCGCGCTGATGTACTCCGAGGGCCGGATGACCCGGGTCGAACTCAAGCGGACCAAGGCCCGCACTCCGGCGCTGACGCCTGAGGAGGTCGAGGTCCTCTACGCGCGGCTGCGCGCGGTCGCCGAGCTCGCCGGGCACCCGGTGGACTGCGAATGGGTGATCGACGAGTCCGGGCACGCCTGGATCGTGCAATGGCGGGCCGTGACGGCACTGCCGGACAACGAGGACCCGGAGTGGGATCCGGCCGAGTACGCCGCGCGGTACGCCTTCCGGTCGGGGTAGCGGCCGTTCCACAAGTCGGAACACCACAGGTGGCGGCGGGCGAGTCTGTCTAAAGTTCCGCTGGTGAGCAGCCCCGTCAAAGCATCCGTCAAGAGCTTGCTCAAGGCGTATCGGACCCAGAAGCCGATCGCCCCGCTGATCTCCAGCCATCCCGGGCTGACGATCGATGACGCCTACCAGATCCAGCTCGCGCAGGTTCGGGCCTGGAAATCCGAGGGCAGGCGCGTCCTGGGGCGCAAGGTCGGCCTGACGAGTCCGGCCATGCAGGCCCAGATGAAGGTGTCCCAACCCGATTTCGGTCATCTGATGGACGACATGTTCTTCGCGGAGAACGTGCCGGTGCCGGCCGACCGGTTCATCCAGCCGCGCGCCGAACCCGAGGTCGCCTTCGTACTCGGGCGCGATCTGAAGGGTCCCGGCGTGACCGTCGCCGAGGCGGCGCTGGCCGTCGACTACGTGATGGCCTCGCTGGAGATCATCGACTCGCGCATCGAGAACTGGCAGATAGGCATCGTCGACACCATCGCCGACAACGCCTCCAGTGGCGGTGTGGTGCTGGGCAGCACGATGCGCCGCCTCGACGAACTCGACCTGCGCCTCGGCGGCTGCGTCCTGCATCGCAACGGCGAGATCGCCGGCACCGGAGCGGGTGGCGCGGTGCTCGGATCGCCACTGAATTCACTTGCCTGGCTGGCCAATACGCTCGGTGCGGTCGGGGAGGGCCTCAAAGCCGGCCAGGTCATCCTGCCCGGGTCCATCACCGCCTCGATCCCGTTCGAGCCCGGTGACACCATCACCGCCACCATGGCCGGATTGGGATCGGTCACCGCAGTCATCGCCGCACGATCGGAGCAAGCGTGACGACATGGTCCATTGACCGCGCAGCCACCGAGTTGCTGGCCGCCGAGGACGGCCGGGTCGACCGCGGCCCGATCACCGACGAATGGCCCGATCTCATCGGTGACATCGCCACCGCCTACGCCATCCAGGACGAGACGCTGCGCCGTCGCGAGGCGCGCGGCGAGCGACTGATCGGCGTCAAGCTGGGCTTGACCAGTAAGGCCAAGCAGCAGCGGATGAACGTCGACTCGCCGCTGGTGGCCTGGCTGACCGACGCGATGGTCCTTCCGGCGGGAGAACCGGTTCCGCAGGACAAGCTGATCCATCCGCGCGTCGAACCGGAGATCGTGTTCGTGATGGGGGATCGGCTGGAGGGTCCGGGTGTGACCGCCGCGCAGGCGCTCACCGCCGTTGAGGCCGTCTACTGCGGTGTCGAGGTGATCGATTCCCGCTACCGCGACTTCCGGTTCACCCTGACCGACGTCATCGCCGACAACTCCTCCTCCGGCGCATTCGTGCTGGGCCCGGTCGCCTGCAGCCCGTTCGATATCGACCTGGCTTTGGAGGCGGTCCTGGTGGAGGCCGACGGCAAGGTGGTCGATTCGGCCACCGGCGCCGCGGTGCAGAACCACCCCGCCGAGGCGCTGGCGCTGGCCGCCAACGATCTCGGCCGTCGCGGTAAGGCGATCGAAGCCGGACAGATCGTTCTCACCGGCGGAATGACCGACGCCGTCCCGGCGGGTCCGGGCAGTAGGATCGCGTTCCACTTCAGCACATTGGGTTCGATCT
>JAPOKC010000022.1 GCA_029977845.1 Mycobacteriaceae bacterium
TGGCGGGTGATCATGTCATCCAGATTGAGCTTGCCGATCTTGTACATCGACAGCAGATGCGGGATGTCGTAGTAGGGGTTCCCGCCGCCGAAGATGGTGCCCTGCAGGTTCTTCTGCATCAGCGTCAGCATCGCGAGGTTGAGCGTCACGCTGGTGTCGAGCATGCTGCCGATCGCCGTCATCACGCAGGTGCCGGACTTGGCGGTGATGTTCATGTAGTTGTCGACATCGCCGCCGTGCACCTCGCCGACGGTGACGATCACCTTCTTGGCCATGAATCCGCCGGTCGCCTCGGCGATACCCATCATGGCGGCGTTGATGTCCTCATAGACGTGGGTGGCGCCGAACTTCAGGGCCTGGTCGCGCTTCCACTCCACCGGGTCGATCACGAAGATGTACCGGGCTCCGGAGTTGACCGCGCCCTGCAGCGCCGACATGCCGACGCCGCCGACGCCGACGACTGCGACATCCTCACCCGGCTTGATCTGGGCGGTATGGGTCGCCGACCCGTAACCGGTGGTGACACCGCAACCCACCAGACAGGCCACCTCGAACGGGATGTCCTTGGGGATCGGCACCACCGAGGACTCGTGCACCACCATGTACGGCGAGAACGTGCCGAGCAGGGTCATCGGGAAGACCGGCTCGCCGGCGGCGGTGTGGATGCGGTGGGTGCCGTCGGAGATGGCGGTGCCGGCGAGCAGACCGGCACCGAGATCACAGAGGTTGCGCAGGCCGGCCTGACATGACGGACACTTGCCGCAGGACGGGATGAACGACATCACCACGTGGTCGCCGACCGCGACGCCCTCGACGCCCTCGCCGACCTCGGTGACGATGCCGGCGCCCTCGTGCCCGCCGAGAACCGGGAAGCCGAACATCGGGATGCCGCCGGTGACCAGATGGTGGTCGGAGTGGCACATGCCGGAGGCTTCCATCTGGACCTTGACCTCGCCCTTCTTGGGGTCACCGATCTCGATCTCCTCGATCGCCCACGGCTGGTTGAACTCCCGGATGAGCGCGCCCTTTGTCTTCATACAAACCTCCGCCGAATGGTTCTAGAACGTGTTCTCGTCAAGTGAACCAATCCTATGGGGTGAGCCACCTCAGCGGGAGGGGTAACCGCCTTCACTGCTTCTCGACGATGAACAGCGCGCGGGTGGGGCAACTCTCGACGGCACGCTGGATCTCGGCCCGCGCGGAGTCCGGCGGCTCGTGGTCCAGGATCTCCACCTCACCGCGTTTGGGGACGCGGAAGTAGTCCGGCGCCTCCAGTTCGCACATGGCATGGCCCTGGCACAGGTCCAGGTCGACCTCGATGCGGTAGCTGCCCATGTCAGGCCTTGCGCCTGCGGTAACGGACCTTTGCCGGCCGCGCGAGCTGAACCACCATCTTGGAGTGATCGTTGCGGTAGGTCTCCGGCGGTTGGGCCATCTCGAACTCGTATTCACGCAGCAGCACCGAGAAGATCGCCTTGATCTGCATGGTGCCGAACGCCGCACCGACGCAACGGTGCCGCCCGGCGCCGAACGGAATCCACGTCCAGCGGTGTACGACGTCCTCCTCCCGCGGCTTGTCGTAGCGGCTCGGGTCGAAGGCGTCCGGATCGGGGAAATCCTCGGCGATCCGGTTGGAGACCGCCGGGGAGGCCGCCACGAAGTCCCCGTCGTGAATCGCATGACCCTCGACCTCGAACTCCCCCTTGGCCACCCGCATCAGGATGATCAGCGGTGGGTGCAGCCGCAGGGTCTCCTTGACCACGTTGTCCAGCAACGGAATCTGGCGTAATGCGTGGAAGCTGACTTCTTGGCCGTCGGCGTAGAGTTCGTCGAGTTCCTTGATCACCCCGGCGTAGACGTCCGGATTGCGCATGAGTTCGATCAGCGTCCAGGCCGAGGTTCCCGCGCTGGTGTGATGACCGGCGAACATCAGCGAGATGAACATGCCGGTGATTTCGTCAGCGGAGAACCGCGGGTTGCCCTCCTCGTCCTTGATGGACACCAGCACGTCGAGCATGTCCCGGTCGCTCTTGTCCTTGGGCGGGTTGGCGATTCGCCCGTGCATGATCTCTCCCACCAGCGCGACCAGACCCTCGCGGGCTCGGTCGCGCATTTGGAAGCTCTCGATCGGCAGATACGGATCGACGTAGCACAGCGGGTCGGTTCCGCGCTCGAGCTGGTGATAGAAGTTCGCGAAACGCGAGTCGACCTGCTCGCGGAACTTGGGACCGATCAGACAGGCCGTCGAGGTGTAGATGGTCAACTGGGCGAAGAACTCGAGCAGGTCGATCTCGCCTTCATCGCCCCAGTCGGCGATCATCCGGCGCACTTCGCGCTCGATGGTCGCGGCGTGGCTCTTCATGTGATCCCCGCGCAGTGCGGAGTTGTGCAGCATCTCCTTGCGCCGTTCCGGGCTGGCGTCGAACACCACACCCTTGCCGAAGATCGGCGTCATGAACGGATAGGCCTCACCCTGGTCGAGGTCCTCGTCGGCGGAGCGGAAGAAGAACTCGTTCGCCTCCGCGCCGGTCAGCAGGATCACCTTCTTGCCCGCGAGTTGGAAGTAGCCGACATCACCGCATTCCCGACGGACCCGGTTCATCAGGGCGATCGGGTCGGTGCTGAACTCGTCGAGGTGTCCGTGCTCGCCCTGCCCGCCGGAAACCCGCTTGACCTCCTGCAGCGCCGTCATGATTCCTCCGGATACTTCAGTTGCTGACGTTCCTTGGGTGCGCTGGACAACGGCGCCTCGGGTTGCAGTTCGATCGACGTCACGAAGCTGCCCCGGGGCGTCTCGGCGACGAATGCGATGGCGCGGGCGAGATCGGATGCCCGCATGAAGTAGGAGTGCCGGGCCTGACCCCACTTGGCCCAATCATCGAGTGCGGCGGAGATTCTCTCCGGTGGGAGGGTCCAGCCCATCTCGGTCTGGGTGGGGCCGGGGTGAACGACCGACGCGCGCACACCGGTGCCTTCGAGTTCCATCTGCAATGTCGTGACCATCGCCAGCAGACCCGCCTTGGCCGCGCCGTAGGCGCCCATGTGCGGGCGCGGCCGCAACGAGACGTCGGAACCGATGAAGATGACGTCGCCCCGCTGGCGTTTCACCATTCCCGGTAACACGGCAGAGGCCAGCCGGTTGGCGCCGATGAGGTGGATCTGCACCTGCGACTCGAACTCACCGGTGTCGATCTCGTAGATCCGGCCGAAGTGGGTCTCGCCGGCGCCGGCGATCAGCACCTCGATGTCACCGAGTTCCTCGGCGGCGCGGGCGACGAAAGCCTTGACCGAATCCGGGTCGGTGACGTCGAGAGGCAACGCCACCGCCTCTCCGCCGTCGGCGCGGATCTGTTCGGCGAGTAGCTCACACTTGTCCACCCGACGGGCGCCGAGGGCCACCGGGAATCCGCGCGCGGCGAGTTCCACCGCGGTGGCCGCGCCGATGCCCGACGAGGCGCCGGCGATCAGTGCGGGCCGGCGGGAGGGATGGGGGTCGAATCGAGCCATCAATGCCTCTTCACGGTGATCGGAAGGTGGGCGAATCCACGCACACTGCTGGAGTGGACGCGGACCGCATCCGCCGCGTCGACCTCGAAGCCGCTGATGTTCTCCAGCAGCTCGTTCAGCGCGACCCGGGCCTCCATCCGGGCCAGGTGTGCGCCGAGGCAGAAATGCGCACCGCTGCCGAAGCTCAACAGCTTGGAGCCGATGTCCCGGCCGACGCGGAACTCGTCCGGATCGTCGAAGACCCGCTCGTCACGATGGGCCGCTCCCGGCACCAGCAACAGCGTGTCACCGCTGTGCAATGTCGTGCCGTGGAACTCGATGTCCTCGACCACCAGGCGGGCCAGGATCTGGCTGGAGGTGTCATAGCGCAGGGTTTCCTCGACCCATTCCGGGATGCGGGAGTGATCAGAGAGCACCAGCGCCAACTGGTCCGGATTCATCCCCGCCCAGTAGACCGCGTTGCCCAGCAGTTTCGTGGTGGTCTCGTTGCCGGCGACGACCATCAGGAACAGAAACGCCATGATCTCGTCGTCGCCCAGCCGGTCGCCGTCGATCTCGGCTTCCAGCAGCGCGCTGGTCAGATCATCGGTGGGCTGCCTTCGGCGCTGCTTGACCATCTCGGCGTAATAGACCAGCAGGTCCATCGCCGCCACGAGTGCCGACTGGGGGACATCGGTGACGCCGTCCTCCCGGTGCATCACCGCATCGGCCAGGGCCCGCAGATGCTGCCGATCCGCATGCGGCACGCCGACCAGTTCGGAGATCACGTCCATCGGAAGACGGCCGGCGAACTCGGTGATGTAGTCGAAACTCTCCGACTGCAGGGCGGTGTCGAGGTGTTCCCGGGTCAACTGCAGGACGCGGGCCTCCAGTTCGCGGATCCGACGCGGCGTGAAACCCTTGGACACCAGGGTGCGCAACCGCAGGTGTGCCGGATCGTCCATCGCGAGGAACGACATCGTCCGGTAGGCCTCCGGGGTGCGCGAGATCGGATCGAGTGCCACCCCCAACTTGTTGGACAGCTCGACGCTGTTGCGGAAACCCCTGTGTACGTCGGCATGTCGGGTCAGGGCCCAGAAGTTCAACTCGTCGTTTCGGTACAGCGGCGCCTCGTCACGCAGCCGCCTGTAATAGGGGTACGGGTCCTCGTGGAAGTCGTAGCTGTAGGGGTCCAGAACCAGTTCGACGGTCACCGGGCCTGCCAATCCGATTGATCGCCCAGGATCATCCCTGCCACATAACCCAGCCGCTCGGCGATCTGCCGGTAGGTGAACGCTCCGCTGCCCGCCTGGACCAGCGCCCCGAAGTAACTCATCTCCAGGGCCGCGACGGTGTGCGACTGGGCGTCGGGTCCCAGCGCTGATTTGATCCGCTTGTGGATCTCGGCGCCGATCCGCTCGCGTACCGTCCGCACCGCCGGTTCGTTGCTGAGCAGGGCCATGGTGCAGGCCGCTGCGACTTCGGGTTCGTCGGCGACGACGAGAGCGAGGCTGCGCAGTGCCTGTTGCACACGGCTGAGCATGTCGTCGTTGACGTCGGTGAAGAACGGCACCTGACGGACCAGTTCGAGGTAGACCTCGGCGACGAGGTGGTTCTTCGAGGAGAAGTATGTATAGGCCGTGGCCGGTGCGACGTTGGCCCTGGCGGCCACCGCACGCACGGTGAGGTCGGCGTAGGACGATCCGCGGAGGGTCTCCAGCGCCGCGCCCACAAGCTTGCGGAAAGTCTCCTCCTGCCGCGGCCGTCGCGGGGAAGATGAGTTGCGCGCATCGGCTGCGACTGTGTTGCTGGACACATGTCCACCGTACTCAACGGCAACGGAACGACGCAAGATGTGTCACCAAAACGCCTGCTTGCAAAGCATTGAACCGGCCGGGGTCTTGCGCGGTCGCCGTCCAGCCGGTTACCGTGCGATACGGCAATCTCGGACAGGTGTCCATAAATGTCAGGCAGGAGTCGCGGATGGCGATAGCAGCCGAGCGCAGCAGCGATCTGTTCATCGACGGCAAGTTTGTGGCAGGTGGTGCGGGGCGCTATGCGACCGCCAACCCCGCCACCGAGGAAGTCCTCGGCACCGCCGCCAACGCCGACGCCGAGGACATGAGCCGCGCCATCGACGCGGCGCGGCGCGCGTTCGACGAGACCGACTGGTCGACGAACACCGAACTACGGGTTCGTTGTATCCGCCAGTTGCAGACAGCCATGCGCGAGCGGGTCGAGGAACTGCGCGAGATCACCATCGCCGAGGTCGGCGCCCCCCGCATGCTGACGGCGATGGCTCAGCTCGAAGGTCCGGTGGAAGACCTCAGTTTCTCGGCTGACACCGCGGAGAACTATCAGTGGCGTACCGATATGGGCGTCGCCACCCCGATGGGTATTCCGACCCGGCGCACCGTCGCACGGGAGGCCGTCGGCGTCGTCGGGGCCATCACCCCGTGGAACTTCCCGCATCAGATCAATCTCGCCAAGCTCGGACCCGCGCTGGCCGCCGGCAACACCGTGGTGCTCAAGCCGGCGCCCGACACTCCTTGGTGTGCGGCGATTCTCGGTGAACTGGCCGCACACACCGACCTGCCTCCGGGCGTTCTCAACATCGTCACCTCCGAGGACCACGCGGTCGGGGCGATGCTGTCGAGTGACCCGCGCGTCGACATGGTGTCGTTCACCGGATCGACGGCCACCGGCCGCGCGGTGATGGCAGCCGGGGCGGCCACGATCAAGAAGGTGTTCCTCGAACTCGGCGGCAAGTCGGCGTTCATCGTCCTCGACGATGCGGATCTGGCCGGCGCCTGTTCGATGGCGGCGTTCACCGCCTCGATGCATGCCGGGCAGGGCTGCGCCATCACCACCCGCCTGGTGGTGCCGCGGGCCCGCTATGACGAGGCGGTCCAGGCCGCCGCCGCCACCATGTCGGGTATCAAACCGGGTGATCCGACCGACGCCGGGACAATCTGCGGCCCGGTCATCTCGGAGCGTCAGCGCGACAGAATCCAGTCCTACCTCGATCTGGCCATCGCCGAGGGCGGCAGCTTCGCCTGCGGCGGCGGCCGGCCTGCTGATCGTGATCGGGGGTTCTTCATCGAACCCACCGTGATCGCCGGTCTGGACAACTCGGCGCGGGTGGCGCGCGAGGAGATCTTCGGACCGGTGCTGACGGTGATCGCCCACGACGGCGACGACGACGCCGTGCGGATCGCCAACGATTCGCCGTACGGACTGTCCGGCACGGTCTTCAGCCCGGATGCCGAACGTGCGCACCGGGTGGCAGATCGTCTGCGGGTCGGCACCGTCAACGTCAACGGCGGGGTCTGGTACTCCGCGGACATGCCCTTCGGCGGGTACAAGCAATCCGGTGTGGGCCGGGAGATGGGCCTGGCCGGTTTCGAGGAGTATCTCGAGATCAAAGCCATCGCCACCGCGGTGTAAACCGCGAATTAAGCACAGCGGTGTAGACCCCGAGCTGAGGAGATGGGTATGGGACGGTTCGACGAGAAGGTCGCGATCATCACCGGCGCGGGCGGCGGAATCGGCCAGGCCTACGCGGAGGCCCTGGCGCGTGAGGGTGCGGCGGTGGTGGTCGCCGATATCAACCTCGAGGGTGCCGATCGGGTCGCCGCCGGTATCAAGGCGGAAGGCGGGACGGCGATCCCGGTGTCGGTCGACGTCGCCGATCCGGAGTCGGCCAAGGCGATGGCCGATCGCACACTGGCCGAATTCGGCGGTATCGACTACCTGGTCAACAACGCGGCCATCTTCGGGGGGATGAAACTCGACTTCCTCGTCACGGTGGACTGGGACTACTACAAGAAGTTCATGAGTGTGAACCTCGACGGCGCACTGGCCTGCACCCGGGCGGTGTATCGGAAGATGGCCAAACGCGGCGGCGGTGCGATCGTGAACCAGTCCTCGACCGCGGCCTGGCTCTATGCCAATTACTACGGCTTGGCCAAGGTCGGTATCAACGGTCTGACCCAACAGCTTTCGCGCGAACTCGGCGGGCAGAACATCCGGATCAATGCGATCGCTCCGGGTCCGATCGACACCGAGGCCAACCGCACCACCACCCCGAAGGAGATGCTCGACGACATCGTCAAGGGCATCCCGTTGAGCCGGTTGGGACAGCCCGAGGACCTGGTGGGCATGTGCCTCTTTCTGCTCTCCGACGAGGCCAGGTGGATCACCGGTCAGATCTTCAATGTCGACGGCGGACAGATCATCCGTTCATGAGTGCGAGGAGCGCTGCGTGACCGAACCCAAACTCGGATACATCGGCCTGGGCAACATGGGCGGCCCGAAGGCCAAGCGGCTGATCGGCTGGCCGGGAGGTCTGATCGTCTACGACGTGCGCGGTGAGGCGATGGCGCCGTTCGCCGAGGCCGGCGCCACCGTGGCGGCCACGCTGGCCGAGGTCGCGGCTGCCGACGTGATCAGCGTGACCGTCCTCAACGACGAGCAGGTTCGCCGCGTCATCGCCGAACTCGCCGAGCACGCCTCGCCGGGAACCGTCATCGCCATCCACTCCACCATCTCCGAGACCACCGCACCGGAGTTGGCCGCGAAGTACGCACCGAAGGGCATTCACGTCATCGACGCTCCGGTCAGTGGCGGGGGAGCGTCGGAAAAGGGTGAACTGGCGACCATGATCGGCGCACCCCGGGAGGTCTACGAGCGGGTGAAGCCGGTCTTCAAGCAGTGGGCCTCGCTGATCATCCACGCCGGTGAACCCGGTGCCGGAACGCGAATGAAACTGGCCCGCAACATGTTGACCTTCACCTCCTATGCCGCGGCGTGCGAGGCGATGAAGCTCGCCGAGGCGGCCGGCCTGGACCTGCAGGCCCTCGGCCGGGTGGTGCGCCACACCGACGCGCTGACCGGCGGTCCGGGGGCGATCATGGTCCGCGACAACATGCACGAGATCGAACCGGGCCACTGGCTCTACGACTCGTTCGTCCACGCCCGCGGACTTGGGGAGAAGGATCTGAGTCTCGCCCTGGCACTGGGTGAGTCGACGGGCGTGGATCTGCCACTGGCGGAACTGGCCTTACGTAATCTCGCCGCAGGTCTGGGCGTACCGCACAAGGGTGAGGAGTGAGGAATGGACGAGTTGCGCAGCAAGGGCCTGGCCAAAATGAACGAGGTCTACGGCTGGGAGATGCCCAACATCGAGGGCGACCCCTACTTCGATCTCACCGTCGATCACCTTTTCGGCACCATCTGGACCAGGCCGGGGTTGTCGATGCGCGACAAGCGCATCATGACGTTGACCGCGGTCACCGCGCTGGGCCAGTCCGATCTCGCCGAGATCCAGGTGAACGCCGCTCTGCACAATGGCGAACTCACCGCCGATGAACTCCACGAGATGGCTATCTTCCTGACCCACTATCTCGGATTCCCGTTGGGATCGAAGTTCGACGGCGCGGTCGGCCGGGTCGTGGCCAAGCGGCGTAAGGCCGCCGAGAAGGGCGAGGGTGAGGACAAGAAGGCCAATGTCAACGCCGCCGTCAAGATGCACAGCGGCAAGACGCTCGACGAGTGAGGCTCAGCCGACCGCCGCGGTGTAGGCGACCGCGCCGGCGAAGAGCACCACGATGCAGCCGGCCATCGTGCCAACAGCGAAGGGCCAGGCCGTTTTCCGCTGTCCCAGGCGGACGATGGTGACGATCAGACCCACCAGTCCGATCAGGGCCGCCACGGCGACCGTCAACACCACCGCGGTCACGGCGGCATCCACACTGCAGGTGGCCGGCGGGCAGTAGTCGAGGAACGCCAGGGAGAACAAACCCATCACCGCGCCCGCGCCGCCGATGAACACCGTGAGCACCAGAACGATCACCGAGATCGTCACATCCGTGGTGTTGCGCGGCGGTGGGGCGGGAGGCGGCGGAGTCCAGTACCCGGGATGGCCCATACGAGTCGATGGTATCGGGCCCGACGGTAGGTTCGGCTGATGAGCGATGAACTCACCGAACTCCGGCGCCGCAGGGCGCTGACCGAGGATGCGGCCCGGCCCGACGCGGTGGCGCGTCGGCACGCCTCGGGCGGTCGCACGGCGCGGGAGAACGTCGCCGATCTGGTGGACCCCGGTTCCTTCATCGAGTACGGCCGATTCACCGTCGCCGCCCAACGGCAGCGGCGCGATCTCGACGATCTGATCAACCGCACCCAGGCCGACGGTCTGATCGGGGGCACTGCGCGGATCAACGGCCAACCCGCCGCAGTGCTGTCCTATGACTACACCGTGCTGGCCGGCACCCAGGGTGTGTTCGGCCACCGCAAGAAGGATCGGCTCTTCGAACTGATCGAGAAGATGCGGCTGCCGACGGTGTTCTTCGCCGAGGGCGGCGGCGGCCGGCCGGGGGACACCGACTATCCGACCGTCTCATCGCTGGAGGTGCGCGCCTTCAAGTTGTGGGCGGCGCTGTCCGGGGTGGTGCCCCGCATCGCCGTCGTCAAGGGCCGCTGTTTCGCCGGTAACGCGGTGATCGCCGGGTGCTCGGATCTCATCGTCGCCACCGAGGACGCCTCGATCGGGATGGGCGGTCCGGCGATGATCGCCGGCGGCGGCCTCGGCGAGGTGGCGCCCGATGACGTCGGTCCGGTCTCGGTGCAGGCGCCCAACGGTGTGGTCGATGTCGTGGTGGCCGACGAAGCCGAGGCCGTTGCCGTCGCCAAGAAGCTGCTCGGGTACTTCCAGGGGTCGCTACCCTCGGGGCCTTCCGCCGACCAAACCCTTTTGCGCACAATCATTCCGGACCGCGCCCGGCGCGCCTACCCGATCAAACCGGTCATCACCACACTGGCCGACGGGGATTCCGTCACGTTCCTGCGGGAGCGTTTCGCCCCGGAGATGGTCACCGCGCTGGCCCGCATCGACGGCCGTCCGGTCGGCATCATCGCCAACAACACGATGGTGATGGCCGGTGCGATCACCGCCGCGGCCGCCGACAAGGCGGCCCGATTCATCGCGCTGTGCGACACCTTCGGCCTGCCGATCGTGTCGCTGGTCGACTGCCCGGGCTACATGGTCGGGCCGGACGCCGAGGCGCAGGCGCTGGTGCGGCGCGCTTCGCGGATGCTGGTCGCCGGTGCGGCGATGCGCACACCGCTGATCGCGGTGGTGCTGCGCCGCGGATACGGACTCGGCGCGCAGGCGATGACCGGAGGCAGCATGCACGAGCCGCTGCTGACCGTCGCCTGGCCCGGCGCCCACCTGGGTCCGATGGGCCTTGAAGGTGCGGTCCGGCTGGGCCTGCGCAGGGAGTTGGAGGCCATCGGCGACGACGCCGAACGCGAGGAGGTGGTCCGCCGGGCCACGGCTGCCGCGCAGGAGAACGCCCGCGCACTGAACTCGGCCATGCTGTTCGAGATCGACGATGTGATCGACCCGGCCGACACCCGGGCAATGATCGCGGCCACGCTGGCCGCGGCAGGGAACGCCGACCTCCCGCCGGCCCGCCGCTTCGTCGACACGTGGTGAGCCCCGAATGCCGCGCCGCCGTGAATTAGGGTGAGTCGCTGTGCGAGTCCTCGTGATCGGATCCGGTGCCCGCGAACACGCCTTGCTGCACGCGCTGCGCAAGGACCCGGGGGTGGACTACCTTGCGGTCGCCCCGGGCAACGCCGGCACCGCAACGGTGGCCGAACAGTACGACGCCGACGCCGCCTCCCCGAAGGAGGTCACCGAGTTGGCCCGGCGGCTGTCCGTCGATCTGGTGGTGATCGGTCCGGAGGTGCCGTTGGTCCGCGGTGTCGCCGACGGACTGCGCGCGGCCGGTATCGCCTGTTTCGGCCCGTCGAAGGACGCCGCCCGCATCGAGGGATCGAAGGCCTTCGCCAAGGACGTGATGGCCGCCGCCGGGGTGCGCACCGCTTCCAGTGAGATCGTCGACAACCCGGCCCTACTCGACGCCGCACTCGACCGCTTCGGACCTCCGGCCGGCCAGCAGGCGTGGGTGGTCAAGGATGACGGACTGGCCGCGGGCAAAGGTGTGGTGGTGACCGCCGATCGCGACGTCGCCCGCGCCCACGCCGCCGGACTGCTCGACGACGGGCATCCGGTGCTGCTCGAATCCTTCCTCGACGGACCCGAGGTCTCGTTGTTCTGTCTGGTCGACGGCGCCACCGTGGTGCCCCTGCTGCCGGCGCAGGACTTCAAGCGGGTTGCCGACAACGATGCGGGCCCCAACACGGGCGGAATGGGCGCCTACGCGCCGCTGCCCTGGCTTCCGGCCGAGGCGAGGGCCGCCATCGTCCGTGACGTCGTCGAACCGGTTGCCGCCGAGATGGAAAAACGCGGCTGTCCGTTCAACGGACTGCTGTACGCCGGCCTGGCGATGACCTCGCAGGGTCCGGCGGTGGTCGAATTCAATTGCCGCTTCGGCGATCCCGAGACCCAGGCGGTACTCGCACTGCTGGAGTCCCCGCTGGGCGAATTGCTGTACGCCACCGCGACCGGAACGCTGGCCGATGCCCCGGCACCGCGGTGGCGCGACGGCTACGCGGTGACGGTGGTGCTGGCGGCCGAGAACTATCCGGGACGCCCACGGATCGGGGATGTCATCACCGGCGCGGAAGGTGCCGGCGTGCTTCATGCCGGAACCGCCCGACGGGAGGACGGCGCGGTCGTGTCGGCCGGCGGTCGGGTGCTGTCGGTGGTGGGTACCGGCGCAGATCTGACGGCCGCCCGGGCCGACGCGTACCGGATCCTGGATTCGATCCGGTTGGCGGGCAGCCACTTCCGCACCGACATCGGACTGGCGGCCGCTCAGGGGCGAGTCCGGTTGTGACTGGTCCCGACCGCGGTCGTGCCTTCCGGGACGAGCGCGCCGACCTGCTGGCGTTCTGCGACACACTCGGTCCGGCCGACTGGCGGATGAACAGCCGTGCCGAGGGCTGGAGCATCACCGACGTGGTGGCGCACATGGGCGCAGGGTGTCATGCGATGTTCAGCCCGGCAGCGCTGGCGATCATGCGTGGAACCGATATCGAACAGACCAACGATGACATGGTGGAACGCCGCCGGATGCGGACACCGGCCGAGGTGTTACGCGAATACCGAAGGTGGAGTGGATTTTTCGCGACAACGATGATCCCGATCACCCGGACACCGCTGGGTCGGGTCCGGATGCCGCTGTCTGAGCTCGGCTCGTTTCCGATGCGGTTGCTGATCAGTGCCCTGGTGTTCGACACGCACACCCATCTGCGCCACGACATGGCCCCCGCGCTGGGCCGGCCGGCGCCGGGTACCGATGCCAACCGGATGGCCACGATTCTGGAATGGATGACCGCGGTGCTGGCCAATCAGCTGAGCGCGGGCCGTCCGGTGTGGCTGGACCGTCCGGTGGCGTTGACGCTGACCGGTCCGGGCGGTGGAACCTGGCGGGTCGATCCGGACGGATCTATCACCGCGGGCTCGGCCGAACGCTGCGCGGCGCGGATCACCGGCGTGGCGCTGGAATTCCCGGAGTGGGGTACCCGCAGGGCCGGGTGGCGCGAACGGAACGTCTCGATCGACGGTGCCGCCGATTACGGGGAGAGATTTCTCGACGCGATGAACATCATTTGACTCAGGCCGTCAGCAGCGGCGCCATCCAGGTGATCTCGGCGGGCAGTTGTGAACTCCAGAACGCCGAATCGTGCCCGCCGGGGGAGAACCCGCCTGCCGGTGGATGGGGCAACTGGGCGATGAAGGCCTTCGTCGCCGCGTAGAACGGGTCATCGTCACCGCAGTCGATGCGGATCGGAATGGACCCCAGCGCGGGCAGACCCCACACGCTGTTGGCGGCGTAGTCGGCCGCCCCGTCGAAGGCGCCCGGCGCGGTGGCGCCGGAGGAGAGCCACAGCGCCGGACTGACCGCGCAGATCGCCGCGGTGCGGGCCGGTCCGAGCCGGGCGCCGAGCAACAGCGCCCCGTAGCCTCCCATCGACCAGCCCAGGAAGCCGACCCGTGAGGTGTCGAGTCCCTGTTGGCCCAGCATCGGCAGCAGTTCGTCGAGCACCATCGCACCGGAGTCCTCCCCGGAGGCCCGCCGGTGCCAGTAGCCGCCGCCGCCGTCGACCGACACCACGGCAAACGGCGGGAGACCGGCGGCGACCGCCGAAGCGAGTCCCTGTTCGACGCCGCCGGCCATCACCATCGCGGCGTTGCTGCCCTTGCCGTGCAGTGCGATCACCGGGCGCAACGGTGCGCTCTGGCCGGGTGGGCGGGCGATCGACCAATTCGTCGGCACACCGCCCCGGGCAGCGGAGATGAACGATCCACTGACCATCGTCGGCGCGGCGATCGGGTCGGCCGCGGCCGTCGGTGTTCGTCGAGTCCCACCTAACGCAACTGTCCCGGCAGCACCAACGCCGAGACGCAGAGCCATGCGCCGACTGATGTTTGGCATCTGTTCATCCTGCCGAAAGGCGACTTCTTTCAGCAAAGCGCGTTGCGGAACCGGGGACCACTGGCAGCATGACGGGGGTGACATCCGCGGTGACCCCCAAAGGCGAGCGTCGGCGCTACGCGCTCGTCACCGCGGCCGCCGAACTGTTGTGCCACGGCGGATTCGAGGCGGTGACCCATCGGGCCGTCGCGCAGCGTGCGGGTCTGCCACTGGCGTCGACCACCTACTACTTCTCCTCGCTGGACGATCTGGTCGAGGCCGCGATCGAACACATTGGCGCAGTGGAGATCTCGGCATTGCGCGAACGCATACAAGAACTGCCGCGACGTCGTCGCGGTGCCGACGCCACCGCCGAACTCGTCCTCGACCTACTGGCCGGCGAACCGACCAGTGAACAACTCATCTGCCGCTACGAGCGTTACATAGCCTGCGCCCGGCATCCTGCGCTGCGGTCCGCCGAACGGCGGTTGCAGCAGCAGCGCGTGCAGGCCGTCGCCGAGGCGGTGGCGCGCTCCGGCCGCAGCGCCCGGTTGGACATGGTGACCGCGCTGGTCCGGGCCGTCGACGGAGCGGTGATCTCGGCACTGGCCGCCGGGGAGAGCGATCCCAGGCGGGTCGCCCGGGTCACGCTGGTGGACGTGATCGACGCGCTGGCTCCGATCGATTCGCGGAGTGGCGGATGGACCTCGGTGGCCTGACCGGTCCGGTCTCCGACCTGCTCGACGGTGTGATGGACCGCGCTCCGGTGCTCGGCTACACCAGAATCGGCTCCGGGCTTCGCCGGCGCTGGTGGCCTGCCGACGCGGATCCCGACGCACTGGCCGGGAAGCGTGTCCTGGTCAGCGGTGCGACGGCCGGGATCGGACTGCAGATGGTGCGGGAGTTCGCCGGGCTGGGTGCGGCCGTGCACCTGCTCGGCCGCGACCCGGAGAAGGTGCGCCACCGCACGCGGGAGATCGCGGCGGAATTCCCGGACGCCGAGGTGATCGGCGAGACATGCGATGTCTCCGACCTTGCTGCGGTGGCTGACTGGACCGCGGACTTCGCCAGCCGGGTTCCGGCTCTCAACGGCCTGGTGCACAACGCGGGTCTGATGCCCAAGGATCGCATCGTCACCCGTGAGGGCCACGAATTGCAGCTGGCAACCCACGTTCTGGGCCCGCACCTGATGACCGAGCGGTTGCTGCCGTTGCTGCGGGCGGCTCACGGAGCCTCGGTGGTGTTCGTGTCCTCCGGAGGTATGTACAGCAGCCCGTTGGTGGTCGACGATCTGGAGTACCGCAACAACTACAACGGTGTGCGCGCCTACGCGCGCACGAAGCGCATGCAGGTGGTGCTCGCCGACGCCTGGGCCGGGCGGCTCGCCGGAACCGATATCAGGGTGGAGAGTATGCACCCCGGCTGGGTCGACACCCCCGGAGTGGCGGAGTACCTGCCCCGGTTCCGGATCGTCACCAAACCGCTGCTGCGAACAGAGGAGGACGGCGCCGACACCGCGGTATGGCTGGTGGCCACCCGTCCGCGTTCCGAGCCGGGCCACTTCTGGCATGACCGGGCGCAGCGCCCGACCACCTTCGGCTGGCAGCGGCAGGAGAGCCAGGCCAACCGGCGCAGGTTCCTGTCGGAGGTCAGTGCGCTGACGGCGACGCCGGATACCTGGGTGTGACGATGCACCCGTCTGCCGGATCGCCGTAAATGGTTGTCTCGCTGGGTCTTTCGGTGGCGAACCGCGCGATATAGGCGCACAGCACCGCGTCGACCGGATCCTCGGCCCGGCGTAGCTGTGCCTTGCGGGTGGCGGTGCGGGCGGTGGCCTTCAGTTCCTTCCACCCCGGGTGATCCCCGACATCCAGAGAGGGTGACACCGAGTGCAGTCCTTCGATGAATGAGATGAGCCGCAGGAACTCCGATCGAAGCTCGGGCAGTTCGCGTCCGGCCTTCTGCTTGTACTTGAGCGTGCGGGACAGTCCGAACAGCGCCACGGCGGCGGCGTGCGGATAGACCTCGATCCCCTTTCGCGCCGACGGTGAGCGCGGATCCAGATCGAGTTCGAGGCCGGCGCACAGCCGCGCGCCGCGTCCGCCGTCGGCGAACCACGGCAGACCGGTGTTGGCGGGGTGCGCGCCGGCCTCGAACCGGCGGAAATCACGGTTGAGTGCGGCCTCGCAGGCCCGCGTGCCCGACGGGTTGGTGACGACCAGTGGGGCGTCGAACGCCACCACGCAGTCATCGGACACATACGGCTCGAGTTGGCTGAGGATATCGGCGTCGGTGCCGGCCGCGCCCACGTGGCGCAGCACGCCGTGGGCGTCGACGGCGGCGACTCCGGTGGGCTTTCGATCGCCCCAGGCGAGGTCGACTCCGACGAAGTACACACTGCAAACCGTAAGCTGTGTGTTTGTGACCGGTCGCCCCGCCATTCCCGACGTCCTGGCCAATCGTTACGCCAGCGCGGGGATGGTCGCCATCTGGTCGCCGGCGGCCAAGATCGTTGCCGAGCGCCGGCTGTGGCTGGCGGTGCTGCGCGCCCAGCGGGAACTCGGGGTGGCGGTGCCTCCGGAGGCGATCGCCGATTACGAGCGGGTGCTCGAGCAGGTCGATCTGGACTCGATCTCATCCCGCGAGCGGGTGCTGCGCCACGACGTGAAGGCCCGTATCGAGGAGTTCAACGCACTGGCCGGCCACGAGCACGTGCACAAGGGGATGACCAGCCGGGACCTCACCGAGAACGTCGAACAGATGCAGATCCGCCAGTCCTTGGAACTCGTGGGCGCCCACGGCGTCGCCGTCGCCGCACGGCTTGCCGAGCGGGCCGTCGCCTATCGCGATCTGGTGATGGCCGGACGAAGTCACAACGTCGCCGCCCAGGCGACCACGCTCGGAAAGCGATTCGCCTCGGCCGCCGAGGAGACCCTGATCGCGCTGCGCCGTATCCGTGATCTGCTGGACCGCTATCCGCTGCGCGGGATCAAGGGCCCGATGGGCACCGCGCAGGACATGCTCGATCTGTTCGACGCAGACACCGGGCGACTGGCCGAATTGGAACGCCGCGTGGCCGAGCACCTGGGCTTCACCGCCGTGCTGGACAGCGTCGGCCAGGTGTATCCCCGGTCGCTGGACCACGATGTGGTCTCGGCTCTGGTGCAACTGGGCGCCGGGCCGTCGTCGATGGCGCACACCATCCGGTTGATGGCCGGGCACGAACTGGTCACCGAAGGATTCGCGGAGGGGCAGGTCGGGTCCTCGGCCATGCCGCACAAGATGAACACCCGCAGCTGTGAGCGGGTGAACGGACTGCAGGTGGTGTTGCGCGGGTTCGCCTCGATGACCTCCGAGCTCGCCGGCGCGCAATGGAATGAGGGCGATGTCTTCTGCTCGGTGGTGCGTCGGGTGGCGCTACCGGATGCGTTCTTCGCCATCGACGGGCAGATCGAGACGTTCCTGACCGTGCTCGACGAGTTCGGCGCCTACCCGGCGGTGATCCAGCGCGAGCTGGATCGCTACCTGCCGTTCCTGGCCACCACCAAGGTGCTGATCGCCGCGGTGCGAGCCGGTATGGGTCGCGAAGCCGCCCACGAGGTGATCAAGGAGCACGCGGTGGCGGTCGCGTTGGCGATGCGCGAGAAGGGCGCCGAACCCGATCTGCTCGACCGGCTGGCCGCCGATCCGCGGCTGCCGCTCGATCGGGCGGCGCTCGATGCGGCACTGGCCGACAAACGATCCTTCACCGGGGCGGCCGGTGACCAGATCGACCGGGTCTGTGCTGCCGTCGAGGAGTTGGTGCGTGCTGATCCGGAGGCTGCGAGGTACGCCCCCGGCGCGATTCTGTGAATCGTTGACTACATCACCGCGTGGCCGGCGTCGACCGGCAGTGTCGTGCCGGTGACATAGCGGGACTTCGGACTGGCCAGCCAGAGCACGGCATTGGTGACGTCGGCGATCTCCACGAAGGGCACCGGCAGCAGATTGCTGGACAGCGAAGAGGAATTCGGATTCTCCGCAAGCAGTTTGGCGATGTGCTCGTTGATGACCATCGGGGTGGGCACCCCGGTCGGGTGGATCGAGTTCACCCGGATGTGGTGTTCGGCGTAGGCGTTGGCAGCCGATCGCATCAGGCCCACCACGCCGTGTTTGGCCGCGGCGTAGCCGAACATCGCCGCACTGCCGTCCCCGCCGCGGCCGACGAGTCCCTGTGCCGAGCTGATCAGGATGATCGAGCCGCCGCGGCCCTTGCGGATGATTGACGGCACCGTCGCGGCGATGGTGTGCCAGACACCGCCCAGATTGGTGTCGACGATGTCCCGGTACAGCTGATCGTCGAGCGGATCCTTCACGCCGATCGCGACCACGCCGGCGTTGGCCACGACGATGTCGATCTCGCCGAGTTCACCGATGCCGCGTTGCACGCCGGCCCGCAGCGCGTCCAGATCGCGAACGTCGGCCACCACCGGCACCGCGCGGCGACCTGCGGAGCGCACCATCGCGACCGTCTCGTCGAGGTCGTCCCTGGTTCCCAGCGGGTAGGGGATGGATTCGATATCGGCGCACAGATCGACCGCGATGATGTCGGCGCCCTCGGCGGCCAGGGCCGCCGCATGACTTCGCCCCTGACCGCGTGCCGCACCGGTGATGACAGCGACGGTGTTCTCGAGATCGCCCACCCGGCGAACGCTAACAGAATCGATCGGTTGATTGGTTTTGATGAGTAACCCCGTCCGCTGTGAGACCCTTTAGGCAGTCATGCCGAAAAGCACGAAGACCCCGCCGGCCACCTCCCCGATGCTCGGCCGCCCCGTCGGCGCCAACAGCGAGGAGACCCGCAAGCGCATCCTCGAGGCGACCATGCGATGCGTCGCCGAGGTGGGCTATGCCCGCGCGACGATCCGCGAGATCGCGCGCGAGGCGCAGATGACCAGCGGCAGCCTCTATCACTATTTCCCCAACAAGGCCGAACTCGTCAAGGCGACCTTCGACGAGGTCGCGGCGATCGCCGTTCCCCGGCTTGCGCAGGCCGCGGGAAAGTCCGACTCGGTGCTGGACAAACTGATGGCGGTACTTGAGGAGAGCCAGCGGGTGATTCAGGACTACCCGCTGGCCGTCGCCTTCGACCGGGCGGTTCGGACCGAGAGTCCTCAGCATCTGCGTCTGGCCGAGGACAGCAATGCGCTCTTCGGGGCCTTCCACGATCTGATTCAGACGATCCTCGAACAGGGTGAGCGGGACAAGGTCCTGGGTCCCGGAGTCGACGCCGGCAGCGCAGCCAACTCGGTGTTCGTGATCTTTCGCGGTTTGAACGAGTACGCCCGCACCGCACCGCCGCCGGAGGACTATCAGGCGACCGTGGAGGGACTCAAGAAGCTGCTGCGCGGACAGTTGTTCGACTACCGCGCCCTGGGTGAAGACTGACCGCCATCACTCCACGGTGATCGCATGCTCGGGGCATTCCCGAGCCGCCTTGACCGCGAGTTCCTCAGCATCCGAGGGGATTTCGGACACGATCACTTCGGCGTAGCCGGCATCGGCCAGCGCGAACACGGCCGGACACGTCATGATGCAGTCGCCGTGCCCGGCGCAGCGGTCGGCGTCGACTTCCGCTTTCACGAGGCCGGGGTGAAACCGATGTGCAGCTTGGTCAAGCCGCGCAGGATGAACGTCGGCAGGTATTGGTAATTCCGGTTGCCACGCGGGCCGTGGAACTCCTCGTCGATCCAGATGTCGCTGGTGCGGTCGAAGAGCCGATTGAGGCTCACCACCGCCTCGGCGCGGGCCAGCGGAGCTCCGGGGCAACTGTGCGGACCGCGGCCGAACGCGATGTGGTTGCGGGCGTTGGGCCGATCGATGTCGAAGGTGTCCGGGTCCTCGAAACGGCGCGGGTCACGATTGGCCGCGGCGTTGACGAGCATCACCGTGGTGCCCGCGGGGACCTCGACACCACCGACGGTGGTGTTGACCTTGGACAGCCGGAAGTCGCCGCGAACCGGACTCTCGTAGCGCAGGGTCTCCTCGATGAAGCGGGGTATCAGTTCACGGTCGGCGCGCAGTTTGGCCTGAAGCTCAGGGTCTTCGGCGATCATCATGACCGCCGCCGACAGCAATCGGACCGTGGTCTCCTGGCCGGCGGCGAACAGATTGGAGGCCACCCGGACCGCATCGATCACCTCGGGGGTGCTGCCGTCGGGGAAGGTGGCGGCGGCCACGCCGGTGAGAACGTCGTCGCGGGGATTGCTCCGGCGGTCGCTGATGTACTCGGAGAACTTTCCGTACAGGTACTCCAACGGAGTGTGCTCGATCGAGTCGCCCTTGCTGCTGCCGATGGTGCCGGTATGGGCGGAACCTTCCAGCAGAGCTCGCCGGAATTCGGCGTGGTCGGACTCCGGAACCCCGAGCAGATCGGCGATCACCAGCATCGCGAACGTCGTCGCGTAGGCACCGTTGTATTCACAGCGCCCATCGATCAGTGCCTCGTCATAGACACGATCGGCCAGCCGCCACATGAACTCCTCGTTCTCCTTGAGGCGTTTGGGTGTGATCATCTTCGACAGCAGGGCGCGGTGCGCGGTGTGCACCGGCGGGTCGAAGGTCGGAAGCTGGTCGTTGAACGGCAGGTCATCGCGGTGCTCGGCGATCACCGCGGTGACATCATCGCCCTCAAGCGGGACCGGAAAACCGGGGAACGGGCCGGTGACCGACAGACACGAGGAGAAGTTCTCGGTGTCGTTGTAGATCGCCACCGCTTCGTCGTAGCCGGTCACCATCACCACGTTGTGGTACTTCTCCCGGCGCAGTGGGCACTCGGAGCGCATATCGGCGAGGAACTGGTAGGGGTCGTGCAGCAGTTCGTTGTCGAGGAAGAAGTCGTGCGAATCGATGTCAGTCATCTGTCCCTCACTGGATTTCGACGTCTGCGTAGCTGCCGAGCATATCGGGATCCGGCAGTGCCATCTGCAGATAGATGTCGACGTGGGTGATCTTTCCCGCCTTGTCGAATTCGTAGACCGAAACCGAATTCACCGAGTTGCTGAAGTCGCCGATCCGGCTGCGCTCCTCGAGTTCGAGGAACACCACATTGCCGGCCTCGGTGATCCGCTTGAACGAGCATTCCCACTCGGAGTTGCTCGCCCAGTTGGTCAGGAAGGTGACGTACTCCTGCCAGTTCATCACTTCTTTGAAGTTGCCCACCCGGACGAACTTCTCGGTGTCGATGAGCTCGCCGAGCGGCGCCCAACTGTCGACGGTGAACCCCGGTTTCTTGGCCTTGTCGACCAGGTTCTTGGTGATGACGCTGTACTCCAGGACCTTGCGGGACAACCCGGTGTAGTCGCCGATGATGTCCTCGACGTCTTGCATCGCCATCAGAGGGTCAGCCCCTCTTCGCTCAGGCGGCGCTCGAGCGCGTCGGTGTACTCGTGGGTTCCGTGGAACGGGCCGTGCACACCGATCGCGACGTCGAGGAAGTCGCTGTACTCGCTGTTGACGTGGGTCTCCCAGCGCATGACCTCACCGTCGTCGTTGGTGTCGACGAAACTGTAGGAGTAGAAACCCATCACGGTTCCGGTGTCCTTGTTTGTGCCCTGCCACCGGGTCTTCATCACGAAGCCGTTGTCGGCCGGCCAGTGCTTGAAATCGACCGGTTTCCAGTCCGGGAAGCGCAGCGAGTAGACCTTGGCCTCCATCGTCGAGGCCCGCGCCGACTCCTCCGGGAATTCACTGAGCTTGAACGCCTCGTCGCCGGTGAAATACGGCGAGGCGTACATGCAGTCCGGATGGAACTTCCAGACGTCGACGAACTTCTCGCCGTCCTGGACTCCCTGGCGGAGGTAGGCGTCACCGTAGGCGCGCGCCATCCGGGTGTGCAGAGCGATCCGGTCTTCGAGTTTCAACGGGCTGCCTTTCCGGCCATCCAGCGGTCGAGGGTGTCGTGGAACTTGGCGACCACGACTTCTTCTTTCACCAGCGTCATGTGATCGAGACCCTTGTTGCGCAGACCCGCCTGCTGTCGCTGCATCTGCTCGTAATCCTGTTGCAGCGCTTCGAAATACTTGTAACTGCCGGGCTCGTCGACCTCGATGAGGTCGACGGAGAATGCGTCACGCATCTCAGGCGGCAGATACATGTAGCTGGCGACATGCCAGAAGCAGCGATTCGGGTCACCGTCCGGATGCGGCCGCGACAGGATCACGTGGCACTCGCCGGCCCGGATGGTCATCATGAAGTTCGGGAACAGGAACCAGCCGTGGTTGTCGCTCATCTGCGCGTCGGTCAATCCGTTCACCTCAAGACCCATGGACTCCAGGTGCGCGCGCGTCGCCTGCTGCAGCAGCGTGCGGGCGGTGACGCCGGGCGGGAAGTCGATCGACCCGTCAGCGGTGGTGTAGGACTTGAGCAGTTCCTGGAATCGCGGGATCACCGCGACGGTTCCCGGGAAGGTCTCCGGCAGCGCGAGGGTTCCCTCGACCTGCTTCTCGGCAGTGGCCCCGACGACCTCGAACGGCGCCATCGCGATGCTGTGGTTCTCGAAGAACTTGTAACGGGTGGTCTCGGGCTGGATGTTCAGCACGGCCAGCAGTTGAGGATGGACCCCGTTGACGTGATAGCCCTCGTTGAAGGCGTCCATCACGACCTTCCAGTTGCAGTCCAGCGCCTCGAGAACGTTCATCACCGTCGACATCTGCTCGAGGTGGTAGGGCTCGAGAGTGGCCATCGCCTCCTCGCCGAGCCACTCGGCCAGGGACACCGCACCAGGATCCGGGTTGATGAAGATGAAGCCGCCGAAGGTGTCCACCGGAACCGCGATGAGACCGGTTTCCGCCTTGTCGACACCACCTGACTCGTCCTCGCGCAGAAGGCCTTTGAGCTTTCCCTCCAGGTCGTAGGACCACAGGTGGTACTGGCACAGGAAGCCGCGCTTGGCGTTTCCGGTGCGTCCCTGGCAGATCGCGTTGCCGCGGTGCCGGCAGGCGTTGACGAAGCCGCGCAGTTTCTCGTCCTTGCCCCGCACGATCAGGAAGGACTGGTCGTAGAGCTTGTACTCCATCCAGTCGCCGACCTTCGGCAGATCGTCGACGCGGCCGGCCACCTGCCAGGTCTTCATCCAGACGGTGTCACGCTCGCGCTGCGCGAACTCCCGGGAGGTGTAGCGATCCGTGGGGATCTTCTTGCGGTACTTGCCGTCGAGGTCGTCGAGTCCGGGTGCGTTGTCGACCCATGCTCCGGGGAGGGCCGTTGATGTCATGGTGTGGTTCCTCTCATGCGGCATCGCCGGTGTGCCCGATGGGCAGACCGCGGGGAGCCAAGGGAATCGATCGGTTGATTGATTTATGATGCGTGCCACAGCGAGGTGGTGTCAAGGGGTGCTGACGCGGGCGACCCCGGCCGAGCGCAGTTCGAGGGCGGCCAGCCCCCGCACCGCGGCGGGATCGTGGATCCGCCACGCGCCGACCGGGTCCGGGGTGACCTCGGTGAGCTTGCGCAACGGCCGGTTGGCCAGCGCCCGCAGGGCCAGCAGCTGCTCGCCGGCCGGCGTCTGCGCCAGCGCGATCGAGGTCCACTTGCGGCGGAAGAACCGGATGCGCAGGAACAACCACGGCATTCCGACGGCCAGCACCGGAGGTGCGGCCACCGCGATCGCCAGCAGTACGGCCAGCCAGGTCGCGGTGCCGTGCAGGTTCTGTCCCGCGCCGGCCAGGTCGAGGGCGGCCTCACTGGCCGCCTGCAGCGGCTTGGAGACGGTGTCGCCGACCAGGGGGATCCGGTGCGCGCTCTGGCCGGCCGAGTCCAGGTTGTCGGCGATGCCGGTGGCGCCGTCGGAGACCTGGGTGCCCACCGTCGCGATCGTCGCCACCGCATGGTGCACCGCCAGGCCGATGAACACCCACGCCGCGATCCAGGCCGCCACGAGCAGGTCGCTGAGGATCTGGGCGGTGAGCCGCGCGGGTGTGGTGGCGTACGGGATGAAACGCGATTTCATGCTTCGATCCCAGCACAATGCGGATGCCGCAGACAGTTAGTCTGACGCGGTGCGTCCCGCCCTGACCGATTACCGTCACCTGGCCAGTGGCAAGGTCCGCGAGCTTTACGGCATCGACGACGAGCACCTGCTGTTCGTCGCCACCGACCGGATCTCGGCCTTCGACCACATCCTCGACACCCCGATCCCGGACAAGGGCCGCATCCTGACGGCGATGAGCGTCTTCTTCTTCGACCTCGTCTCCGGGCACGGCGGGGTGGCCAACCATCTGGCCGGCCCGCCCGACGATCCGCGCATCCCGGCCGAGGTGCTGGGCCGCGCCCTGGTGGTGCGCCGCCTCGAGATGATGCCGGTGGAGTGCGTCGCCCGCGGCTACCTGACCGGTTCGGGTCTCCTGGACTACCAGCGCACCGGTGCGGTGTGCGGTATCGAACTGCCCGCGGGCCTGGTGGAGGCCAGCAAGTTCGATGCCCCGCTGTTCACCCCGGCGACGAAGGCGGAATTCGGTGCGCACGACGAGAACATCTCGTTGCAGCGGGTGGCCGAACTGGTGGGCTCCGAGCGGGCCGAACAACTCCGCGACCTCACGCTGGACACCTACGGTCGCGCCGCCGAACACGCCCTGAGCAAGGGGGTCATCCTCGCCGACACCAAGTTCGAGTTCGGTGTGGATCGCGACGGTGAACTGGTTCTCGCCGACGAGGTGCTGACGCCGGACTCCTCCCGTTACTGGCCCGCTGACACCTACCGCGAGGGTGTGGTGCAGCCCAGCTTCGACAAACAGTTCGTCCGCAACTGGCTGACCGGTCCGCAGTCCGGCTGGGACCGGAACGGACCCGAGGCTCCACCGCCGTTGCCCGACGAGATCGTCGGGGCCACCCGTGAGCGTTATATCGAAGCCTACGAACGCATTTCGGGTAACAAGTTCGCCGACTGGATCGGAGTGCCGGCTTGAGCGTCGCCCCGGTCCCCAAGCGGGTGGACACCGCGCGAGTCCACCATGACGATCTCTTCGTCGACCCCTACGAATGGATGCGGGACAAATCCGACCCCGAGGTGATAGCTCACCTCGAGGCGGAGAACGCACACGTGGAATCGGCGACGGCCCATCTCGAGCCGTTGCGGCAGAAGATCTTCGACGAGATCAAGTCCCGCACCAAGGAGACCGACCTCTCGGTTCCGGTGCGGCGCGACGCGTGGTGGTACTACGGCCGCAGCTTCGAGGGCAAGCAATACGGTGTGCACTGCCGGTGCCCGATCTCGGGTCCGGACGACTGGAGTCCGCCCATCCTCGACGAGAACACCGAGATCCCCGGCGAACAGATCCTGCTCGACGAGAACTCCGAGGCCGCAGGCCACGACTACTTCGCGGTGGGAGCCAGCAGCGTCAGCCCGGACGGCAACCTGCTTGCCTACTCCGTCGACGTGGTCGGCGACGAGCGTTACACCCTGCGGTTCAAGGATTTACGCACCGGTGAGCTGTACCCGGACACCGTCAGCGGTATCGCCGCCGGGGTGACCTGGGCGGCCGACAGCGCGACCGTCTACTACACGACCGTCGACGAGTCCTGGCGGCCCGACACCGTCTGGCGGCACCGACTCGGCGCCGCGGGCGATGACGCGTTGGTCTACCACGAGCCGGATCAGCGGTTCTGGGTCGCCGTGGGACGCAGCCGCTCCAACGCCTATGTCGTGATCGTCGCGGGTTCGGCCATCACCTCCGAAGTCCGGATGGGCGACGCCGCCGATCCCGATGCGGAGTTCACCGCGGTCCTGCCGCGCCGCGATGGTGTCGAATACACCGTCGAGCACGCCGTCATCGACGGTGAGGACCGGTTCCTGATCCTGCACAACGACGGTGCGGTCAACTTCACCCTCGTGCAGGCCCCGGTTTCCGACCCGGAGAGGCAGACGACGCTGATCCCGGCGCGTGACGACGTCCGGCTCGAGGGAGTCGATGCGTTCGCCGACCGGATCGTGGTGCACTACCGGCGCGAGGCCCTGCCCACGATCGAGGTGTGGCCGCTGGTGCCCGGCGCCGGATACGGGACACCCGAGCCGATCGGCTTCGACTCCGAACTGATGGCCTGCGGCCTGGCCGGCAACCCGAACTGGGATTCGCCCCGGCTGCGCATCGGGGCGACGTCGTTTCTGACCCCGATGCGGATCTACGACATCGACATGGCGACCGGGGAGCGGATCCTGCTGCGCGAGCAGCCCGTGCTGGGCGGCTATCGCCGGGAGGACTACGTCGAGCGCCGCGACTGGGCGATCGCCGACGACGGCACCCGCATCCCGATCTCGTTGATCCACCGGGCCGGGCTGGAGTTCCCGGCGCCGACCGTGCTGTACGGCTACGGCGCCTACGAATCCAGTGAGGACCCGCGGTTCTCCATCGCCACTCTCTCGCTGCTGGACCGCGGGATGGTGTTCGCCATCGCCCACGTCCGCGGCGGCGGAGAGATGGGCCGGCTGTGGTACGAGCGCGGCAAGCTGCTGGAGAAGAAGAACACTTTCACCGACTTCATCTGCGCTGCAGGGCATCTGGTCGACACCGGAGTCACCCGGCCGCAGAACCTGGTGGCGCTGGGAGGCAGTGCCGGCGGGCTACTGATGGGGGCGGTGGCCAACATGGCGCCGGAGTTGTTCGCCGGGATACTGGCGCAGGTCCCCTTCGTCGACCCGTTGACGACGATCCTCGACCCCTCGCTGCCGCTGACCGTCACCGAGTGGGACGAATGGGGTAATCCACTGGAGGACGCGGGGGTCTACTTCTACATGAAGTCCTATTCACCGTACGAGAACGTCGAGGCCAAGGAGTACCCGGCGATCCTGGCGATGACCTCGCTCAACGACACCCGGGTCTTCTACGTCGAGCCGGCCAAATGGGTTGCCGCACTGCGGCATCACAAGACCGACGGGCGCCCGGTGCTGCTGCGCACCCAGATGGCCGCCGGGCACGGCGGCATCAGCGGACGCTACGAACGGTGGAAGGAGACCGCATTCCAGTACGCCTGGCTGCTGGCCACCGCCGACCCCGACCGGTTCGGGTCCTAGCGGCTCGTCCCGCTGGCCGTGGTGGCGATACCGCCGTCGACCGGAATCACCGCGCCGGTGAGATAGGAGCCGGCGCGGCTGGTCAGGAACACGGCGATGCCGGCCATATCGTCGTCGCGGCCGATGCGCCGCATCGGCGCCGCCGCGGCGATCGCATCCCCGAAGGCCTCCAGGGTGGCGGCCATCATCTTGGACTCGAAGGGTCCAGGAGCCACCGCGTTGACCGTGATGTGCTGGGGCCCAAGCTCTCTGGCCAGAACCCGGGTCAGCTGATGGACCGCCGCCTTGCTCGCCGAATAGGAATAGGTGGGCATCGGGCTGACGTGCAGCGCGTCGATACTTCCGATGTTGATGATCCGGGCCGGATCCTCGTCGGTCCCGGCGCGCCGGAGTGCGGGCAGTAGTTCCTGGACCATCCAGAACGGTGACTTGAGGTTGAGATCCAGCACCTTGTCCCAGGCGGCTGCGGGAAACTTCTCCAGCGGCTCACCCCAGGTGGCGCCGGCGTTGTTGACCAGGATGTGCAGCGCGTCGGTGCCGGCCAGCACGTCGGCGGCCAGTCGTGCGCATTCCTGTTGACGGGACAGATCGGCTGCGACACCGCGGACCGGACCGAATTCGGACAGCGCGGTGACGGCCTCGGCGACCGCGTCGGCCTTGCGGGAGCTGATCACCACCGTCGCGCCGGCCTGCAACAGTCCGCGGGCGATCATCATGCCGATGCCCCGGGTGCCCCCGGTGACCAACGCGGTCTTGCCGTGTAAACCGAACAACCGCTCCAGATCCGCTGTGCTCATGCTCAGAACCGTACCGAGTTCTCCTCGGGCAGCACCCGGAAGTCGGTGTCGGTCATCTCGGTCAGCCGACCGTAGAAGATCCCGCGCGCCTCCGGGGCGATGATCCCCTGATGGATCGGCACCGCATGCCGCGGCGCCACGGCACGCAGGTAGTCGACTGCTTCGGAGATCTTCATCCAGGGTGCGGCGGCCGGCGTGGCCAGTACCTCGACCTCCTCCTGCGGCACGAACAGCGCATCACCGGGATGCATCAGCCTGGCCGGGTGTTCGGCGTCGCCGATCAGATAGGAGATGTTGTCGATCACCGGAATCTCCGGGTGGATCACCGCATGGCGTCCGCCGACTCCGCGCACGGTCAGCCCGTCCACGGTGAAATCGTCACCGACGTGCACGGCCCGCCAGTCACCGCCGAGCATCGCCGCGGTCTGGGGGTCGGCGTAGAGCGCCGCCGCAGGGTTCGCCTCCACCAGAGCCGGAAGCCGCTGCGGATCGGCGTGATCCGGATGTTGATGGGTGATGAGGATCGCCGACAGCCCGGTGATGCCCTCGAACCCGTGCGAGAAGTTGCCGGGGTCGAACAGCACGCGAGCGACACCGAAGTCGGCCAGCAGGCATGAATGACCGAAATGCGTCAATTCCATGCTTACGATTGTGCGCCAATAGGAGGCGGCGAGATGCGGATAGCGCTCACGGTGGCCCTGACGGCCTGCGGTGTGGCATTCGCTCCGGTCTCCGTGGCCGAGCCGATGGGTACCTGTCCGCCCGCCTGTAACCGCATTCCGGACTCCGCCTGGATCGCGACATCGGCGATTCCGATGGAATCCCGATACGGATGGCAGCCGCTGGCCGGTCTGGCGGTGACCGCGCGCGAACCGCGCTTCCGATTCGAGGAACTGTGCGGAACCCCGGCGCCGGCGTCGGATCCGCGCGGCTACTCCGTCGCCGAACGTGTGGTGCTCACCAATCCGGCCGGACAGTGGCAGCTCCAGGCCCAGATCCTGCACTGGCGCGGAGAGACCTGGCGCGGCGGTGAACTCGCCCGCGATGCGCTGGCGTCGGCGGCCGCGGCGCTGCGCGCCTGCCAGCAGACCAACCCGGCGGCCTCGCCGTCGCTCACCCTCGACGAACCGGAGCGGCTGGCCGCGGTGATCAGCGGTCCGGTGATCCTGCATCAGTACCTGCTGGCCGATCCGGTCAGCAGCACCGTCACCGAACTCGCCCTGTGGGTCGGCGCGCCGCCGGCCGCTGCGTACCCGACCGTCGCCGACACGGCCGTGCTCGACGCGCTCGGCACACCGCTGTGCAGCGCCTACCTCGGCTCGTGCCCGTGACCCGGCGGTAGGATCAGCGCCAGCCTCATTCCCCGATCAGAGGAGCCGCGTGGCCCGGGTAGTTGTCAACGTGATGCCCAAAGCCGAGATTCTCGACCCGCAGGGCCAGGCGATCGTCGGCGCTCTGGGCCGGCTCGGCCACCGCGGAGTGTCGGATGTGCGCCAGGGCAAGCGGTTCGAACTCGAGGTCGATGACACCGTGACCGACGACGAACTCGCCGAGATCGCCGAATCGCTGTTGGCCAACACCGTCATCGAGGACTGGTCGGTCACCCGGGACCTCTCGTGAGCGCGCGCGTCGGCGTCATCACCTTCCCGGGCACCCTCGACGACGTCGACGCCGCCCGCGCCGTGCGATTGGCCGGGGCGGAATCGGTGCCGTTGTGGCACGCCGATAACGACCTCAAGGGAGTCGACGCGGTCGTGGTTCCCGGCGGCTTCTCCTACGGTGACTACCTGCGCTGCGGAGCCATCGCCAAATTCGCGCCCGTCATGACCGAGGTCATCGCCGCCGCCGACCGCGGGATGCCGGTGCTGGGCATCTGCAACGGCTTTCAGGTGCTGTGCGAGGCCGGCCTGCTGCCCGGCGCACTGGCGCGCAACGCCGGGCTGCACTTCATCTGCCGGGATGTGTGGCTGAAGGTGGACTCCATCACCACCGCGTGGACTTCCCGCTACGAATGGGGTGCGGAACTGCTGGTGCCGCTGAAATCCGGCGAAGGCCGTTACGTGGCAAGCGAATCCGTCCTCGACGAACTCGAGGGGGAGGGCCGGGTGGTGTTCCGGTACGCCGAGAACCTGAACGGCTCGATGCGCGATATCGCCGGTGTCAGTTCCGCAAACGGTCGCGTCGTCGGGCTGATGCCGCATCCCGAGCATGCCACCGAACCGCTGACCGGTCCGTCGGACGACGGCCTGGGGATGTTCTACTCGGCGCTCGACGCCGTGCTGACGGCCTGAGCCATGACGGGGGCCAGCGCAGCCGGGTTGTGCGAGTTCATCGACGCCTCCCCGTCGCCATTCCATGTCTGTGCGACCGTCGCCGCCCGGCTGACCGCCGCGGGGTACACCGAACTCGCCGAGACCGACCGGTGGGACGGTGCCGCATCGGGTCGGCACTTCACCATCCGGGCCGGCTCCCTGATCGCCTGGCACGGCGGGTTCACCGACAGCCCCATGCCGATGCGGTTCCGCATCGTCGGCGGTCACACCGACAGCCCCAACCTCCGGGTCAAACAACACCCCGATCTCGTGGTGGCCGGCTGGCAGATGGCGGCTCTGCAGCCCTACGGCGGGGTCTGGCTGAACTCGTGGCTGGACCGCGATCTCGGCCTCAGCGGCCGAATCTCCCTGCGCGCCAAAGGCGGTGGACTCGAGCATCGGCTGGTCCTATTCGACGAGCCGCTGCTGCGGGTGCCGCAACTGGCGATCCATCTCGCCGAGGACCGCAATTCGGTCAGTCTCAATCCGCAGCGTCACCTCAACGCCGTCTGGGGTGTGGGGGAGCACTCGCGCTCGCTGCACCACTGGGTCGCCGACCGGGCCGGGGTGAAGGCCGACGACCTGCTCTCGGCGGATCTGATGACCCATGTCATCGAACCCTGCCGTCTTGTCGGAGTCGGCGAGGATCTGATCAGCGCACCCAGGCTGGACAACCAGGCCAGTTGCTACGCGGGTCTGGAGGCACTGCTGGCCGCCGACCCGACCGGCCCCCTGCCGGTGCTGGCATTGTTCGACCACGAGGAGGTCGGCTCCACCTCCGATCACGGAGCGCAGTCGGATTTCCTGCTCACCACCCTCGAGCGCATCATGCTGTCGGCCGGCGGAGACCGGGAGGATTTCCTGCGGCTGTTGACCGCATCCGTGGTGGCCTCGGCCGATATGGCGCACGCCACGCACCCCAACTACCCGGACCGTCACGAACCGCTGCACCCGATCCGGGTCAACGGCGGCCCGGTGCTCAAGGTGCAGCCGAACCTGCGCTACGCCACCGACGGTCGCACCGCGGCGGCCTTCGAACTGGCCTGCCGGCAGGCCGGGGTGCCGCTGCAGCGCTACGAGCACCGCGCGGATCTGCCCTGCGGGTCGACAATCGGCCCGATGACGGCCGCCGGAACCGGTATCCCCACCGTCGATGTCGGCGCACCTCAGCTGGCCATGCACTCGGCGCGTGAACTGATGGGCGCCGAAGATGTCGGTTCGTATGCCGCCGCGCTGCGCGCGTTCCTTGCGCCCGAATAAGCTGGGCCGGTGACAGTCGACACCGTCGCGAACGCGGCCGCCACCCCCGACCATCCCCAGCCCTATCGGGAGCTCGGTCTCAAGGACGACGAGTACCAGCGCATCCGCGACATCCTGGGCCGGCGGCCCACCGACGCCGAACTGGCGATGTACTCGGTGATGTGGAGCGAGCACTGCTCGTACAAGTCCTCCAAGGTGCACCTGCGCTATTTCGGTGAGACGACCACCGACGCGATGCGCCGCTGCATGCTCGCCGGGATCGGCGAGAACGCCGGTGTGGTCGACATCGGCGACGGCTGGGCGGTGACGTTCAAGGTCGAGTCGCACAACCACCCCTCCTACGTCGAGCCCTACCAGGGGGCGGCCACCGGCGTCGGGGGGATCGTGCGCGACATCATGGCGATGGGCGCGCGCCCGGTCGCGGTGATGGACCAGTTGCGGTTCGGCGCCGCCGACGCCCCGGACACCCGCCGGGTGCTCGACGGGGTGGTGCGCGGTATCGGTGGTTACGGCAACTCACTGGGACTGCCCAATATCGGCGGCGAGACGGTGTTCGACGCCTCCTACGCCGGCAACCCGTTGGTCAACGCGATGTGTGTGGGCGTGCTGCGCAAGGAGGACCTGCACCTGGCGTTCGCCTCCGGCACCGGCAACAAGATCATCCTGTTCGGCGCCCGCACCGGCCTGGACGGTATCGGCGGAGTGTCGGTTCTGGCATCGGACACGTTTTCCGGGGACGAGTCGGGGACCGGCCGCAAGAAGCTGCCCAGCGTCCAGGTCGGCGACCCGTTCATGGAGAAGGTGCTCATCGAGTGCTGCCTGGAGCTTTACGCCGCCCGCCTGGTGGTCGGCATCCAGGACCTCGGCGGCGCGGGATTATCCTGTGCCACATCGGAACTCGCCTCTGCCGGCGACGGCGGTATGACGATCGAACTGGATGCCGTTCCGCTGCGCGCGACGAACATGTCCCCGGCGGAGATCCTGTCCAGCGAGTCCCAGGAACGCATGTGTGCCGTCGTCACACCGGAGAACGTCGAGAAGTTCATGACGGTCTGCCGCAAGTGGGATGTGCTGGCCACGGTGATCGGCGAGGTCGCCGACGGCGACCGGCTCAGGATCACCTGGCATGGCGAGACCGTCGTCGACGTTCCGCCCCGCACGGTGGCGCACGAGGGCCCGATCTATCAGCGGCCGCTGCAACGGCCGGACACCCAGGACGCCCTCAACGCCGACACCAGCGCGAAACTGCCGCGGCCGAAGACCGGTGATGAATTGCGCGCGACCGTACTCGCACTGCTGGGTAGCCCGCACCTGTGCAGCCGCGCCTTCATCACCGAGCAGTACGACCGGTATGTGCGCGGTAACACCGTGCTCGCCGAGCATGCCGACGGCGGGGTGCTGCGCATCGACGAGCAGACCGGCCGCGGCATCGCGGTGTCCACCGACGCCTCCGGCCGCTACACCCAACTCGACCCCTATACCGGGGCGCAACTGGCGCTGGCCGAGGCGTATCGCAATGTCGCGGTCACCGGTGCGACCCCGATCGCGGTGACGAACTGCCTCAACTTCGGTTCACCCGAGGATCCGGGTGTCATGTGGCAGTTCTCCCAGGCGGTGCGTGGGCTGGCCGACGGCTGCGCGGCTCTGGGAATTCCGGTCACCGGCGGCAACGTCAGCTTCTACAACCAGACCGGTGCCACCGCGATCCTGCCGACCCCGGTCGTCGGCGTGCTCGGTGTGATCGACGACGTGCACCGCCGGCTGCCCACCGCACTGGGCACCGAACCGGGGGAGACCCTCTATCTGCTCGGTGACACCCGCGACGAGTTCGACGGTTCCATCTGGGCGCAGGTCACCGCCGATCACCTGGGCGGGTTGCCGCCCAAAGTGGACCTGATCCGGGAGAAGCTGCTCGGCGAGGTGCTCGTCGCCGCCTCCCGCGACGGTCTGGTGTCGGCGGCCCACGACTTGAGCGAAGGCGGTCTGATCCAGGCGGTTGTGGAATCGGCGCTGGCCGGTGAATGTGGTTGCCGCATCGTGCTTCCCGAGCAGGTGGACCCGTTCGTTCTCCTGTTCTCCGAGTCCGCCGGACGGGCACTGGTCGCAGTGCCGCGCACCGAGGAGAGCAGGTTCGTGGCGATGTGCGAGGCGCGGGGACTGCCCGCCACCCGGATCGGCGTCTCGGATGACGGTTCGGCCTCGGTCGAGGTTCAGGGCCAATTCAGCGTGAGTCTGGAGGAACTGCGCCGCACCTCCGAAGGGGTGCTGCCCGGTCTCTTCGGATGAGACGGTCGCTGGGGTCTTGGGCGCTGAGTCTGCTGCGCCTGGACTTCACCGGAGTCGCCGTCGGGGCGCTGTTCTTCTGCCTGTCGCTGACCCCGTCGCTGATGCCGCGGGACTGGTTCATGGCGGGGGTGATCGGCGGGATCAACGCGGCCATCGGGTACGCCATCGGGGTGCTGGCCGGCGTGCTGGTCCGGAAACTGGTGCTCAGTGGCCGCCGATGGTGGCCGCTGCCGGCGCGATGGCGCTACGCACTGCAGACCGTTGTCGTCGTGGGATCGATCGGCGCCGGTTTGGCGATGGTGCCGCCCGCCGCCGCCTGGCAACGCCAGATCGCCTCGGTGATGGGTATCGACGGCCCCGGCACCGTTGACTATCTGCGCACGGTGCCCATCGCGGTGGTGACCGGCGCCGTGCTCATCGCGGGATCGCGAATCATCAAGGACATCATCAAGTTCCTGTCGCGACTGATGATCAGGCGCTGGCACATCGATGACGAGGTCGCCATGTTCGTCGGCACCGCGATCGTCGTCATCCTGGTGGTCATGCTCGTCAACGGGGTGCTCTATCGGGGTTTCGTCGCGGGCGCGAACACGATCTTCAGACCCCAGAACGACGCCACCCGGCCGGGTGTCAGCCGGCCGCTCGCACCCGAGAGATCCGGCAGCCCAACGTCTTTCGCACCGTGGGAGACCCTCGGCTTCCAGGGCCGAAACTTCGTCGCGACCGGCCCGAGTGCGGCGGATCTTCAGCAACTCAACGGCCGGCCCGCCAAGGAACCGATCCGCATCTACGCCGGACTCGATTCGGCCGATTCACTTCAGGGCCGCACCGCGGTGTTGCTCTCGGAGTTGCAGCGCACCCGAGCCTTCGAGCGCAAGGTGCTGGTGATCATCCCCACCACCGGCACCGGCTGGGTGGATCCGGTCGCGGCCCGGGCCATCGAGTCGATGTACAACGGTGACACCGCCCTGGTGGCGATGCAGTACTCGTACCTGCCGAGTTGGATCTCCTTCCTGACCGACCGGGAGAAGTCGCTTCAAGCCGGTAAGGCCATGATCGACGCCGTCGAAAGCCGTTGGCGGCAATGGGATCCGGGGCGCCGGCCGACCCTGCTGCTCTACGGGGAGAGCCTCGGTTCGCTGTCCGGCCAGGGTGCGTTCGGCTATCTGCCGGATGTTGCCGAACGGGGCTTCTCCGGGGTGCTGTGGGTCGGCCCGCCGAACGCCAGTCCGCTGTGGAGCGCACTGACCGCCCGGCGTGACCCCGGCAGCCCGGCGGTGCAGCCGCGTTACGACAACGGCCGCACCGTCCGGTTCGCCCAGGATTCCGGACCCGCCGAGATCAACGCGGTGGCCGCCCCGGACTGGACCGGTACCCGGGTGCTGTTCCTGCAGCACGCGTCGGACCCGGTGGTGTGGTGGTCACCGGAGTTGGTCCTCGAAGAGCCCGACTGGCTGCAAGAGCCTCCCGGGTTCGACCGCTCGCCCTCGATGCGGTGGTACCCGATCGTCACCTTCTGGCAGGTGTCGGCAGACATGATGGGCAACGTGACGAGTTCGGAGGCCTCCCCGACCGGGCACGGCCACAATTACGGCGACAGTCAACTCGACGGCTGGGTCGCCGTCGCCGCACCACCGGGCTGGACCGAACTCGACACCGACCGGATCCGTCGCTCACTGGAGAAGGTGATGACCGCCGGCGGGCCGGAATTCGCATGACCCGGCATCCCGATCCGCAGGCCACCCGGGAGGCCGTCCTCGCGATCGCCGGCTGGATATCGGCGGACGGTCCGCAACCGGACCGGACGGCGATCGGCGCGGCGGTGCGGCTCACCGCGCGCACGCTGGCCGCAGTCGCGCCGGGGGGCAGCGTGGAAGTCCGGATCCCGCCGTTCGCCGCGGTGCAGTGCATCTCCGGTCAGCGGCACACCCGCGGGACCCCGCCGAACGTGGCCGAGACCGACCCCCGGACCTGGCTGCGGCTGGCCTGCGGACTGCTCGAGTTCGACCGGGCGGTCACCGACGGTTCGCTCAGCCTGTCCGGAGCCCGGGCGGCCGAGATAGCCGGGTGGTTTCCGCTGGTCAGCCTCAGCGGCCAGGCCCCGCGGTGACACGCGTCGCTTCATTTCCCGGTTTGGCCCCATCCCCCGTAAACTGGGCGGGACCACCGACACGCCAGGGAGCACCCATACCGTGACCGGCCAGCTGGAAAACCCACCCCGCGAGGAGTGCGGCGTCTTCGGCGTCTGGGCGCCCGGCGAAGAGGTCGCCAAGCTCACCTACTACGGCCTCTACGCGCTACAGCATCGCGGACAGGAAGCGGCCGGTATCGCCGTGGCGGACGGCTCGCAGGTGCTGGTGTTCAAGGATCTCGGTCTGGTCAGTCAGGTGTTCGACGAGCAGACCCTGGCCGCGATGCCGGGCTATGTCGCCATCGGGCACTGCCGGTACTCCACCACCGGCTCCACCACGTGGGAGAACGCCCAGCCGGTGTTCCGCAACACCGCCGCCGGCACCGGAGTCGCCCTGGGGCACAACGGAAACCTGGTGAACACCACCGAACTTGCCGAGCGCGCACGCGCCGCCGGACTGATCAACCACAACATGCCCGGTGCGGCGACCACCGACTCCGACATCCTCGGCGCACTGCTGGCCGCCGGTGCGGCCGACACCAGCATCGAGCAGGCCGCCCTCGAACTCCTGCCGGGGGTGCGCGGCGCGTTCTGCCTCGTCTTCATGGACGAGACCACGCTGTACGCCGCACGCGATCCGTTCGGTGTGCGTCCGCTTTCCCTGGGCCGCCTCGACCGTGGCTGGGTGGTGGCTTCCGAGACGGCGGCACTGGACATCGTCGGCGCGTCCTTCGTGCGCGATATCGAACCCGGAGAACTGCTGGCCATCGACGCCGACGGCGTGCGCTCGACGCGGTTCGCGCCCCCCACCCCGAAATCGTGTGTCTTCGAGTACGTCTACCTGGCCCGCCCGGACAGCGTGATCGCCGGCCGTTCGGTGCACGCGACCCGGGTGGACATCGGCCGCCGGCTGGCCCGCGAGAAGCCGGTCGACGCCGATCTGGTGATCGGCGTGCCCGAATCCGGCACTCCGGCCGCGGTCGGCTACGCCCAGGAATCCGGCATCCCGTTCGGTCAGGGCCTGATGAAGAACGCCTACGTGGGCCGAACGTTCATCCAGCCCTCGCAGACCATCCGGCAGCTGGGCATCCGGCTCAAGCTCAACCCGCTCAAAGAGGTCATCCGCGGCAAGCGGCTCATCGTCGTCGACGACTCGATCGTCCGCGGCAACACCCAGCGCGCGCTGATCCGGATGCTGCGCGAGGCCGGCGCGGTCGAGGTGCACGTGCGCATCGCCTCCCCGCCGGTCAAGTGGCCGTGTTTCTACGGCATCGACTTCGCCACGCCGGCCGAGCTGATCGCGAACGCGCCCGGCACGCAGACCGGCGACAGTGAGATGCTCGAGGCGGTCCGGCACGCGATCGGAGCGGACACCCTCGGTTACATCTCCCAGCAGGCCATGGTCGCCGCCACCGAACAGCCCGCCAGCCGGCTGTGCTGCGCCTGCTTCGACGGCGATTACCCGATCGAACTCCCCAGCGCCAACGCCCTGGGCAAGAACGTGGTGGAGAACATGCTCGCCGCGGTGCAGGCCGACAACGACAACGTCTCGGCGCTCAGCCGGCCGTGACCACCCGGTGTCGTGAGTGAGTCAGTCGGCCGTTGAGGTGACCCGCCGGACCCTTCGGTCCAGGGCGAGGGCCTGCAGTGGCCGTCCGGCGAACCAGTACAGCCGCCCCACCAGACCGCGCGGATAGAAGATCGCCCGCTGTTCGTAGCGGCTCCCGTTGCCCTCGGGGGTCACCGTCATCTCAAGCCATCGTTCGCCCGGCCCGCGACGTTCCGCGCGGAGTTTGAGCACCTGCCCGGGTTCGCGTTCCTCGATCCGCCAGTGCTTCGGAACGCTGCTCTCGACGGCCTTCCACAGTCGCTCCGGACTCGCCGAGGTGTGCCGCGATCGGATGTCGGTGTACACCACCTCGCCGGCCCAGTCCGGATCCGAGGGCAGTTGCGCGGCGGTTCCGGTGTTCCACGTGGTCTCGACCGCGCCGCGTGAAATCCTTTCCAGCGCAAGCGAAACCGAGCGGCGGTAGGGGGTCAGTCCGCCTTCCGGTGGCGCGATGATGGTGTCGATGTCGTGGTTGCTCATGACAGCGTCGCAGTGCAGCGACTCAACCAGCGGCCGGGCCAGACCGGACGGGATCGGCGTCACCAGCCCGACCCACAGAGCGGCGATCCGCGGAGTGAGCACCGGCAGCACCAGGATTCGCCGCGGGCGCAGGCCGGCGACCTCGGCGTAGATCTGCATCATGTCGCCGTACTCCAGGACGTCGGGGCCGCCGATGTCCCAGGTCCTGGATTCGGGCACCGGGCAGGTGGCCGCGGCCACCAGGTAGTGCAGGACATCGCGGATGGCGATCGGCTGGATCTTGTTGTGCACCCACTTCGGGGTGGTCATCACCGGCAACCGGTCGGTGAGGTGGCGGACCATCTCGAAGGACGCCGAACCCGACCCGACCACCACGCCGGCCTGAAGGACGACCGTCTCGATCCCGGACGCGATGAGGATCTCGCCGACCGTGGTGCGCGAGCCCAGATGTGTCGACAACTCGGCGCCTTCGGGATGCAGGCCGCTGAGGTACACGATGCGTCGCACGCCGGCTTTTCGGGCGGCGGTGACGACGTTCTGCGCGGCCCGCGCCTCCTCGGCGGCGAAGTCCTTCTCGAACCCCATCGAATGCACGAGGTAGTAGACGACGTCGATGCCGTCGAAGGCCGCTTCCAGCGATGCCGCATCACTGAGATCGCCGCGGGCCACCTCGATGCTGTCCCGCCACGGGACGCCGGCCAGTTTCTCCGGTGTCCGGGCCAGTGCCCGGACCTCGAAACCATTGTCCAGCAGGCGCGGAACCAACCGGCCGCCGATGTAGCCCGTCGCACCGGTCACCAGGCACCGCAGCCGTTGCTCGCCCATCAGGAGACCACGCAGCCCGACGGTGCGGGCGTCTCGACCGACAGCGGCGCCCCCACCGGGTTGATATAGACCACTTCCATCACCAGCGGTGTCGAGCCGAGGTTGCGCCCGTTGTGAACGAAGTCGGGGCCGACACCTTCCTTCACCGGAGCGCCGGCGTCGTAGACCTCGTCGACCACGCAACTGCCGTCGTAATGCGTCATGGCACCCTCGGCGATGAAGCCGAACACCTCGCCCGGGTGGTAGTGCCAGCCGGTGCCACCGCCGGGAGCGACGGTGATCCGGGTGACGGTGTACTCGATGCCGTCGACGACATTGTGCGACTGGGTCTGCACGTCGGCCCCGACCGGCGGTGTCGCGGTGGCCGGGGCGGCGAGTGCGACAGCGCAGATCGTCATCGCCAGCCCCACCGATGAACCCTTCATGCCTCCCAGAGTGTCATACACGGTGTCGTACACAATGGGCGATATGACGTTCAAGGGCTGGCCCATCGAGGCGGTCGAGTTCTACGAGGGCCTGCAGGCCGATAACTCCAAGGTCTACTGGCAACGGCACAGGGCCGTCTACGACCGGAGCGTGCGGGCCCCGATGGAGCAGCTGCTGTCCGAACTCACCGACGAATTCGGGACCACCAAGGTGTTCCGGCCGTACCGGGACGTCCGGTTCAGCGCCGACAAGACGCCGTACAAGACCAACTGCGCGGCCACCCTCGGATCGGGTCTGTCGGTGGGTTACGTGTCGTTCTCCGCCGAGGGCCTGTCGGTCGGCGGAGGGCTGTACATGCCCGATGCCGCCACGCTGCGGCGCTACCGGGAGGCGGTCGAGAAGCAGAAGTCCGGGGCTCAACTGGCCGGCATCGTCGACGAACTGCGCCACGGCGGTTATCAGATCATCGCCCACGAGGTGCTCAAGACCGCGCCCAGAGGTGTCGCCTTGGATCACCCGCGCATCGATCTGCTCCGGCACAAGGGCATCGCGATGATGAAGGACTGGCCGGTCGGAGCCTGGCTCGGGACCGCCAAGGCCAAGGACCGGGTGGTGACCGTCCTGCGCGCCCTGGCGCCGCTCAACGGGTGGCTGACCCGGTACGTCGGCTGACCGCGTACCGGACGGGTAGCCTTAGCGCCGATGTCCGGCAAGTCCAGCACCCATGAGTCCGCCCAGCCGCAAGACGCCGGGGTCCCCGCGGGGATCTCCTACGCATCCGCGGGTGTCGACATCGAGGCCGGCGACCGGGCCGTGGAGCTGTTCAAGCCGTTGGCCAGTCGGGCCACCCGCCCCGAGGTCCGGGGCGGCCTCGGCGGCTTCGCGGGACTGTTCGCCCTGCGTGGCGGCTATCGCGAGCCGGTGCTGGCATCCTCCACCGACGGGGTGGGCACCAAGCTCGCGGTGGCTCAGGCCATGGACAAACACGACACCGTCGGACTCGACCTGGTGGCCATGGTGGTCGACGACCTCGTGGTCTGCGGGGCTGAACCGCTGTTCCTGCAGGACTACATCGCCGTCGGCCGCACCGTGCCCGAACGGGTGGCGGCCATCGTCTCCGGCATCGCCGAGGGCTGTGTGATCGCCGGCTGCGCCCTTCTCGGCGGTGAGACCGCCGAGCACCCCGGGCTGATGGAGTCCGACCACTACGACATCTCGGCCACCGGGGTGGGCGTGGTGGAAGCCGACGACGTGCTCGGACCCGATCGGGTGCGCCCCGGCGACGTGATCATCGCCATGGGATCCTCCGGCCTGCACTCCAACGGTTATTCGCTGGCCCGCAAGGTGCTGCTGGAGATCGACCGGATGAACCTGGCCGGTCACGTCGAGGAGTTCGGCCGCACCCTGGGCGAGGAACTGCTCGAGCCCACCCGCATCTATGCCAAGGACTGCCTGGCGCTGGCCGCCGAGACCCAGGTCCGGACGTTCTGCCATGTCACCGGCGGAGGACTGGCCGGGAACCTGGAACGAGTCATCCCGGTCGGCCTGGTCGCCGAGATCGACCGCGGCACCTGGACCCCGGCCCCGGTGTTCGCGATGATCGCCCAGCGCGGCCGGATCGAGCGTGCCGAGATGGAGAAGACCTTCAACATGGGCGTCGGAATGGTCGCGGTGGTCGCGCCGGAGGACACCGACCGGGCCCTGGCCATCCTGACCGCACGTCACCTGAACTGCTGGACGCTGGGGACCATCGCCAAGTCGGCCGGTAAGGGCAGTGATGGGGCGCGCGCCACGTTGGTGGGCCAGCACCCGCGGTTCTAGCGCGGGTCAGCGACGCCAGTCGTCTTCGGACTCCCAGGACTCCTGATCGGCGTCAGCCTCACCGGACCCGGTCAGCTCCTGCTGGAGTCGACTGAAATCAGTTTGCGGAGAACTGTATTTCAGCTCTCGGGCAACCTTCGTCTGCTTTGCCTTAGCCCGGCCGCGGCCCATGGGGGATCCCCCTCGCGCAATAACGGAGCGGCCTGAGGGCAGGCGGCTCCGGATCAATTCGTATTCGTCCTGCCGCTCACTTTACCGTGCCGGACCCCGAAGTGCCCTCAGGTCCGCCTCAGCCGGTCCACGGCGACCCGGCCCGCGCCCGCCACATCCGGTGGCGGCAACGAATCGGGGTCGATCTCGGTGGCCACCGGGTGTTCCCCGCCGGTGGTCAAGGCGGTGCCGGCCGGAATGCCGCGCTTGATCAGGGCCAGCGCCATCGGACCCGAGTCGACATGATCGACCACGGTGCCCAGCCGGCCGACGACGCGGCCTTGCGCCAGCACCGGGTCGCCGGTGGCGGGGCGCTGCGCGGAACCGTCGAGATGCAGCAGCACCAGCATCCGCGGCGGCCGGCCCAGGTTGTGCACCCGCGCCACGGTCTCCTGGCCGCGGTAACAGCCTTTGTCGAGATGAACGGCGCTTCCGATCCACCCGACCTCGTGCGGGATCGTCCGCTCATCGGTGTCCACGCCCAGGCGGGGGCGCAGGCCGGCCACCCGGTGCGCCTCGTAGGCCCACACACCGGCGCGGCGTACGCCGGCGTCGGCCAGCCGCTGCAGCCACTCGTCCTTGCTCTCCCGGGGTACCACCAGGTCCACCTCGACGGCGTCCGAGGGCATCCGGCGTGCGAACCCCGCACCGGGCAGTGGCACTGCCGTCGACTCGGCGGGCAACGCGTCCAAACCCAGGACCTCGAGGACGGCGGGTTCGGTGAGCTTCGGTCCGATCAGGGAGAGCACGGCAAGATCCGCGGCGGCGGGTTTCACGTCGGCCCAGAACACCATCCGGGTCAGATAGTCCAGAAGCGCTGTGCCACGGGATGATTCGGTATCCAGGTAGGTCGTGCCGTCAAGATCGGTCTGTTGCCAGTGGTCCTCGACTCTGCCCTGACCGTCCAGGCTGAGGTTCTCGGTACAGGCGCCGTCAGCCATGTCGGCGACGTGCTGGGTGCACAGCGAATGCAGCCAACTGAGCCGCTCCGGTCCGGTCAGCGTGAGCACCGCGCGGTGCGAACGATCCACGACCACCGCATCGCGCTCGGCTGCGCGCTGCTCGCCGAACGGATCCCCGTAGTGCCAGGGCATTCCGGCATCGGGTGAACCCTCGGGTGCCGGGACGGCTGCGGGTGCGGCGCTCACCCCTGCACTCTACGAGTGAGGTCACTAGGCTGGAGGGGCCATGTCGAGCCAACCCTCGGTGCTCGTCACCGTCGACGGTGACGTCTGCGATCCCGATCAGCCGCTGCTGAGAGCCGATGATCTGGCTGCGGTGCGCGGAGACGGGATCTTCGAGACTCTGCTGGTCCGTGACGGCCGCGCCTGTCTGGTGGCGGCTCACCTGCACCGGATGGCGCGGTCGGCGGAGATGATGGAGCTTCCCGCGCCTGACCCGGCGGCATGGCAGCGGGCGATCGCCGTCGCCGTGGCGCGATGGAACTCACTGACGGCCGATGAAGGTGCGCTGCGCCTGGTGTACAGCCGTGGCCGGGAGAGCGGTTCGCCGCCGACCGGTTACCTGATGATCAGCGCGCTGGCCGCCCGGGTGGCCGCGGCCCGTCGGGACGGGGTCTGCGCGGTGTTGCTCGATCGTGGCCTTCCGGTCGCAGGGGTCGCGGAGATGCCGTGGCTGCTGGCCGGCGCCAAGACCTTGTCGTACGCGGTGAACATGGCGGCACTTCGGCATGCCGCGGCCCGGGGCGCCGATGATGTGATCTTCGTCAGTTCCGACGGCTACATCCTCGAGGGTCCGCGCTCGACGGTGGTGATCGCCACCGACACCTCGCGTCTGCTGACCCCGCCGCTGTCGCACCCGATTCTGCGCGGCACCACCGTGCAGGCACTGTTCGAGGTCGCGCGGGCCGACGGCTATGACTGCGACTATCAGGCGCTGCGGCCGGCGGATCTCGACGCGGCACAGGGCATCTGGCTGGTCTCCAGCATCACCCTGGGAGCACGGGTGCACACCCTCGACGGCCGTCGGCGTGACTGTGATCCCCGGCTTGCCGAACTGATGACCGGTCTGGTCGACGCCGCGATCGTCAGCGACCGCTGAAAGCGGGAAAAAACCTGTGGCGCAACGGCCATTGCGCCGGTACGGTCTGTCGTACACAGGAAAGGAGGTGGTCC
>JAPOKC010000023.1 GCA_029977845.1 Mycobacteriaceae bacterium
AGAGGGCAACAACGCATTGACCACGCTGCGCAGGTTGTCGAACGCCACCGCCACTTGAGACTGCAACCTCGCCATCGGATCAGCGCCAGACGCGGAAGCGGCCGCCCTCGGTGACGCTGTCGCTGCCGGTGCGGCCACAACGGAGGCGTGTTGGGCTACCACGACATTCAGCCCGCTGCGAAGTGACGCGCTGGTGCTGCGCCGCACAGCCGCCGAGGTAGCCGCCGGAGCGGGTGCATGCCCGGCGCGGACGGCTGCTGCCGGTCGCGGTGCACGCACCCGTGGCGGTGCGGCGTGCGGTGCCGGGGTGGCCACCGCAGCATCACCGCCGTCGGCGACCGCAGTGGCGACCTGTGGCCCCGCCAAGGACAACCCCAAGGCGAACGCTGCCGCGCCGATACGCGCGCCAGAGCGTGAAACAGACATGCCTAATCTCCGAACCGGCTGAATGATGTGTGTCGGCACCGTAACCCGAGAATCAGCGGATCGTCGGATATCGAGGATTCCGTGACCGCCACCCTCACCAGCCGCGCTCGCGCCACTCCTGCAGATGCGGACGCTCCGCGCCCAGCGTGGTGTCGTCGCCGTGGCCCGGATAGACGACGGTGTCATCGCCGTAGACACCGAACAGCCGACTGCTGACGTCGCCCAGCAGCTCCTCGAACCCGCCCGGCTCCCACGTCTTGCCCACCCCGCCGGGGAAGAGGCAGTCGCCGGTGAACAGGTGGACGCCCGTGCGCTCGCCGGCGGGCCGCAGCGCCAGCGCCACCGAACCGGGAGTGTGGCCGCGCAGATGCACCACATCGAAAATCAGATCACCGATGACGATGACGTCGCCGCCGGCCAGGAACCGGTCCGGGGTCACCGGCAGGGGATCGGCGTCCAGCTGGTGGGCGGCCGTGGGGACACCGGTGGCCGCGGCGACCGATTCCAGCGCCAGCCAGTGATCGGGATGCTGATGCGACGTGACGATCAATTCCAGCTTGGGGCCGTATTCGCCGAGCAGTTCCACCAGCAGATCGGCGTCGTTGGCGGCGTCGATGAGCAGCGACTTACCGGTGTTCGCGCAGGTGATCAGATAGGCGTTGTTGTCCATCGGACCGACCGACATCTTGATGATGGCCGCGCCGGGCACGGTCCGGCGGGCGGCGGTCTGGGTTTCGACGTGGCCCGTGTAAACGTCGTCGACGACTGGCATGAAGGCCAGGTTACTGGGGAGTCGGTGGCGGCACATAGCATGGGCGCGTGGCTGACCGGTTGATCGTCAAGGGTGCGCGCGAACACAACCTCCGCGGCGTCGACCTCGACCTCCCGCGGGACAGCCTGATCGTCTTCACCGGCCTGTCCGGATCGGGCAAGTCCTCGCTGGCCTTCGACACCATCTTCGCCGAGGGGCAGCGCCGCTACGTCGAGTCGCTGAGCGCCTACGCCCGGCAGTTCCTCGGCCAGATGGACAAGCCCGACGTCGACTTCATCGAGGGCCTCTCGCCGGCGGTGTCGATCGACCAGAAGTCCACCAACCGCAACCCGCGTTCGACCGTCGGCACCATCACCGAGGTCTACGACTACCTGCGTCTGCTCTACGCGCGGGCCGGCACCCCGCACTGCCCGATCTGCGGGGAGCACATCGCGCGGCAGACCCCGCAGCAGATCGTCGACCAGGTGCTGGCCATGCCGGAGGGCACCAAATTCCAGGTGCTGGCCCCGGTGGTGCGCACCCGCAAGGGAGAGTTCGTCGACCTGTTCGACAAGCTCAACACCCAGGGCTACAGCCGGGTCCGGGTGGACGGCGTGGTCTACCCGCTGACCGAGCCGCCCACGCTGAAGAAGCAGGAGAAACACGACATCGAGGTGGTCGTCGACCGGTTGACGGTCAAGACCAGCGCCAAGCAGCGGCTGACCGACTCGGTGGAGACCGCTCTGGGACTCGCCGACGGCATCGTGGTGCTGGATTTCGTCGATCGCGACGAGCACGACCCGCACCGTGAACAACGGTTCTCCGAGAAGCTGGCCTGCCCGAACGGCCATCCACTGGCGGTCGACGATCTCGAACCGCGGTCGTTCTCGTTCAACTCGCCCTACGGCGCCTGTGCGGAGTGCAGCGGCCTGGGCATCCGCAAGGAGGTCGACCCCGAACTCGTCGTGCCCGACCCGGACCTGACGCTGGCCGAGGGTGCGATCTCCCCGTGGGCGATGGGCCACAACTCGGAGTACTTCACCCGGATGATGGCCGGGCTCGGCGAGGCGCTGGGATTCGACCTCGACACCCCGTGGCGCAAGCTGCCGGCCAAGGCTCGCAAGGCCATCCTCGAGGGTTCCGACGAGCAGGTGCATGTGCGCTACCGCAACCGTTACGGACGCACCCGCTCCTACTACGCCGAATTCGAGGGGGTGATGGCGTTCCTGCAGCGCCGCATGGAGCAGACCGATTCGGAGCTGATGAAGGAACGTTACGAGGGTTTCATGCGCGATGTTCCGTGCCCCGAGTGCGACGGCACCCGGCTCAAGCCGGAGATCCTGGCGGTGACGCTGAGCGCGGGCAAGCACGGCAAGAAGTCCATCGCGCAGGTGTGCGAGCTGTCCATCGCAGACTGCTCGACGTTCCTCAACGAACTGACCCTCGGGCACCGCGAGGCGGCCATCGCCGGGCAGGTGCTCAAGGAGGTGCAGTCCCGGCTCGGGTTCCTGCTCGACGTCGGTCTGGACTATCTGTCGCTGGGCCGCGCCGCCGGCACACTGTCGGGTGGGGAGGCGCAACGTATCCGGTTGGCCACCCAGATCGGCTCCGGCCTGGTCGGTGTGCTCTATGTCCTCGATGAGCCGTCGATCGGGCTGCACCAGCGCGACAACCGCAGGCTCATCGAAACCCTCACGCGGCTAAGGGATCTCGGCAACACGCTGATCGTGGTCGAGCACGACGAGGACACCATCGCCCACGCCGACTGGATCGTCGACATCGGCCCGGCTGCCGGTGAGCACGGCGGCCGGGTGGTGCACAGCGGTCCCTACGACGACCTGCTGAAGAACCCGAACTCGATCACCGGCTCCTACTTGTCGGGCAAGCAGAGCATCGAACTGCCGGCGATCCGCCGGCCGGTGGACCGCAAACGGCAGCTCACCGTGATCGGCGCACGCGAACACAACCTGCGCGATATCGACGTGGCATTCCCGCTCGGTGTGCTCACCTCGGTGACCGGAGTGTCCGGATCGGGCAAGTCCACCTTGGTCAACGACATCCTGGCCACCGTGCTGGCCAACAAGCTCAACGGTGCGCGCCAGGTACCCGGACGGCACACCCGGATCAACGGGCTGGAACTCGTGGACAAACTGGTCCGAGTCGACCAGTCGCCGATCGGGCGCACCCCGCGATCGAACCCGGCCACCTACACCGGGGTCTTCGACAAGATCCGCAGCCTGTTCGCGGCGACCACCGAGGCCAAGGTGCGCGGCTATCAGCCGGGGCGGTTCTCGTTCAACGTCAAGGGCGGCCGCTGCGAGGCGTGTTCGGGTGACGGCACCATCAAGATCGAGATGAACTTCCTGCCCGACGTCTACGTGCCCTGCGAAGTCTGCCAGGGCGCGCGCTACAACCGCGAGACCCTCGAGGTGCACTACAAGGGCAAGACGATCTCCGAGGTTCTCGACATGTCGATCGAGGACGGATGCGAGTTCTTCGAACCGATCAGCAGCATCCACCGTTACCTCAAGACGCTGGTCGACGTCGGCCTGGGCTACGTCCGCCTCGGTCAGCCCGCACCCACTTTGTCCGGAGGTGAGGCGCAGCGGGTGAAACTCGCCGCCGAGTTGCAGAAGCGCTCCACCGGGCGCACCGTCTACATCCTCGACGAGCCGACCACCGGCCTGCATTTCGAGGACATCCGCAAACTGCTGAAGGTGATCAACGGTCTGGTGGACAAGGGCAACTCGGTGATCGTCATCGAGCACAACCTCGATGTCATCAAGACGTCGGACTGGATCATCGACATGGGGCCCGAGGGTGGCGCCGGCGGGGGAACGGTGGTGGCCCAGGGCACACCGGAGGATGTCGCCTCTGACAAGGACAGCTACACCGGCCAGTTCCTGACCCGGTTGCTGGACAGCCCGCCCAAGAAGGCGGGGCCCAAGAAGGCTGCACGTAAGAAGGTCAGCGCGTAAGAAGGTCAGCGCGTAGTCGGCCGACACAGTTTGACTACTACGGGCTGTAGTGGGATAGCGTCGGATCCATGGGGAAATGGATGCTCTCGAAACTGCTCACCGCCGGCCTGATCGCCATCGTTCCACTCGCCGGTTGTGCGAAAACCGACACGGCGACCGCCGGTCAGGACGGCGCCAGGGTGGTCACTGTCAGTGACCAGTGGGTCAAGGCTGCCGACACCGGTATGACAGCACTGTTCGGCACTCTGAAGAACTCCGGCAAGCAGGAGGTGACGGTGGTCTCGGCCGCCTCGCCGGCGGCCGGAACGGTGGAATTGCACGAGGTCGTCAGCCAACCCGCCGGGGGATCGAAGATGCAACCCAAGGACGGCGGATTCACCATCCCGGCCGGCGGTAGCCACGTGCTGGCCCCGGGAGCCGACCACCTGATGCTGATGGATCTCAAAGCGCCACTGGCGGTCGGCACCGATGTCGAGGTAACCCTGACGTTCAAGGACGGATCCGCGCTGCCGTTCACCGCTCAGGTCCGGACTTTCCCCGGCGCGAGCGAGACCTATGTGCCCGGTGGTCATCCCGCCGGTCAGCATGGATGACCTGAAGTCAGGGGTCAGTCGCCGCAACCTGCTGTTGGGCGGTGCTGCCGCGGCCGGTGTGGCGGGCGCCTCGGCGTGGGCGATCTCCGAATCGCGGCGGTCGGCCGAACAGGTCGCCTTCGGCGCCGAGACGGTGCCCTTCTTCGGCGCGCATCAGGCCGGCGTCGAGACCCCGCCGCAGAGCAACGCGGTGTTCGTCGGACTTGATCTTGTCTCCGGCGGCAGACGGCAGGCGCGCGAGATCCTGGAGGCGGTGCTCAAACTGTGGACTGCGGATGCGCAGCGGTTGACACAAGGTGCGGCAGCCCTGGCCGACACCGAGCCCGAACTGGCGCTCAGACCGGCCCGTCTGACCGTGACCGTCGGACTTGGGCCGACGGTGTTCGACCGTATCGGGCTGAGTCGGCTGCGGCCGCCATCGGCCCACCCATTACCTGACTTTCCCACTGATCGACTTGAATCACGTTGGAGTGCAACCGATCTGATTCTGCAGATCTGTGCTGACGACCCGGTGGTGGTGGCCCACGCGACGCGAGTCCTGGTGAAGAACGTCCGTACGTTGGCCGACGAACGATGGCGGCAGATCGGCTTCCGGACGGCGCGGGGTGCCGAGGCTGACGGGGTCACGCAACGCAATCTCATGGGCCAAGTGGACGGCACTGTCAATCCCGTCGCCGGTACGCCGGACTTCGATCAGGTCGTCTGGTCCGATGGCGACCCCCGGCCGTGGATGGCTGGCGGCACGCTGATGGTGCTGCGCCGGATCAGGATGAACCTGGATGCCTGGGACGCGCTGGACCGCACCAGCAAGGAACTCGTCGTCGGCCGACGTCTCGACAACGGTGCGCCGCTGACCGGCCAGCACGAGAACGATCCGGTCGACACGACGGTGCTGCGCGATGGAATACCGGTCATCCCGCCCAATGCGCATGCCGCGCTCGCTCATCCGCAGCAGCCGGAGCAGCGCTTCTTGCGCCGGCCGTACAACTACGACGACCCTCCATCGGCCGGCGAGGTGTCCAACTCCGGTCTGCTCTTCGTGTCTTACCAGCGCGATATCGACGCGCAGTTCCTGCCCGTGCAGTCGCGGTTGGCCCAATCAGATGCGATGAATCGCTGGATCACGGCTGTCGGTTCGGCGGTATACGTGATCCCACCCGGTGTGAAGCCCGGTGGGTTCCTCGGTGGACAACTGTTCTCCGCCGCTGCGGTCTAGCTCTGGGACTTGCCCATCGACTTGCGGATCTCGTCGAGTTTCTCCGCGGCGGCTTTCTTCTGCGCCTCGTACTGCTCTGCGGCGGTGCGTGCCTCGGGGGTTTCGGAGGCCAGTTCGGTCGCGCCCAGGGCGGTGCCGTACCGGCCCTCGATCTTCTCCCGCACGCCGTCCAGTGTCGGGACGCCGTCATCGGTGTAACCGGTATCCGGCGTCACGGGATCGGTGGGCTCATCGGTCACCGCGGTCACCGTCCCCCGGATGCTGCGATTGTCACGCCGTCGGAATGCGTTCCGGGCAGGCCGACGTCGGGTACGTCGGGAGTGCCCAACTGCGAGGCCAGCCAGGGCAGCGAGGAGATCAGCACCTTGGCCGCGAACGGCCAATCGTGCTTGCCGATCTCCGGGACGACGGCACAATCGATCCCGGCTTCGCTGGCCAGCCGGCACAGCGTGTGCGCGGCCGCGGTCGGTGTGCTCGCGACGTTATCGATCCGCGCCTCCGGCAGCGCCGATCCGGCGATCGGAGCCGTGCGGGTCCCTGCCGGGGTTGAGACCGCGAACCAGCCCGCGACGCCCTCATAGGTCCCGTGCTCGGCCATCACCGTCGCGGGATCCCACTCGGCGTAGGCGGCCGTGTTGCCGCCGAACAACCGGTCGATGGTCTGGGCCTTGGTCCCGGCGTTCGGCGCGATGTCGCCGTCGATGTCGACGAACGTGCTGAACAGTTCGGGATACTTCAGGGTGAGATTGAGTGCGCAGGTACCGCCGGTCGACCACCCCACAACGCCCCAGTTCGCCGGGTCGGCGCTGACCCCGAAATTGGCCAGCATGAAGGGCACCACATCCTTGGTCAGGTGGTCGGCGGCATTGCCGCGCAAGCCGTTGACGCACTCGGTGTCGTTGTTGAACGCTCCGCCGGAATCGGCGAACACGAACACCGGAGCGTTGCCGTTATGTCGGGCGGCGAACTCGTCGATGGTGGCCACCGCATTGGCGGCCCGTATCCAGTCTGCTGCCGTGTTGAACTGGCCGCCGATCATCATGACCGTCGGAAGCGCGGGCGGGGGATTGCTGGCGAAATAGGCCGGCGGAAGGTACACCAGTTCCCCGCGGTGCTTGAACTTCGACGCATCCGCGGGGATGTTGACCTCGACGACCTTGCCCTTGGCCGGAACCGTCTGGGTGGCCAGCATTTCGGCGATGGTGGCCTGGTCGGTCTCCCCGGGCAGCGGACCATCGGTGAGCTGCCCCCACGCGGTCTGGACGGTGGGGAAGTAGCCCACCCAGAGGTTCAGCATCAGCCCACTCGACAGTGCGCAGAGTGGCACCGCCGCCATCGAGATCGCTCGCCGCCACCACAGCGCCGAGCGCCAGCCGAGCACCGCGACACCGAGGGCGAGGCCGGTCAGCGAGAGCCACACCCACAGTTGGCGTGGGGCGGGGTCACCGGCCAATCCCTCGGAGGTGATGTTCCAGTGCGCCAGCCAGGCCAGTGCGATACCGAACAGGGCGGCGGCCGGCACCGCGATGAGCCGCCAGCGACGGGTTCGCCAGCCGATCGCGAGGATGAGTGTGACACCGGCCAGCACCTGGACAGCTGCGGGGATCCAGCCGTGCATCAACGAGATGTGCCCGCGGAATGGCCAGATCGGATCCGCCAGCAACGTCTCGGCGACCCTCGTCGTTGAAGGCGTCACACGATCCATGGTGTCGGAGCTTTCTGATAATTCGCTGTGGGCACGCGGGGTATGCCCAAATCGTTAGGTCCTGTCGGTCGTCAACGGGGTTTGGCCAGCGGGAACGGCAGGGTCTCCCGGATGCTGCGCCCGGTGATCAGCATGACAACCCGGTCCACCCCGACGCCGAGGCCACCGGTCGGCGGCATGGCGTACTCCATGGCCTGGAGGAAGTCCTCGTCGAGTTCCATCGCCTCCGGATCCCCGCCGGCGGCCAGGATCGACTGCTGCTGCAGCCGCCGGCGCTGTTCGACGGGATCGGTCAGCTCGCTGTAGGCCGTGCCCAGTTCCATGCCCCAGGCCACCAGATCCCAGCGTTCGGCGACCCCGGTTCTGCTGCGGTGCGGCCGGGTCAGCGGTGACACCGAGGTGGGGAAGTCCAGATAGAACGTCGGCTCCTCGGTGCGTTCCTCGACCAGGCGTTCGTAGAGTTCGAGCACCACCGCGCCGGCGTCCCAGTGGGTCAGGTAGGGGATGCCCGCCGCGTCACACAGCCGGCGCAGCGAGCTCAGTGGGGTGTCGGGGCTGACCTGTTCCCCGAGCGCGTCGGACACCGCGTCGTGGACGGTCTTGACCGCCCACGTCCCGGAGATGTCCACGGGGCGAATCTCACCGGCGCCGGAGTCGTCCGGACGCATCACCACCATCGATCCGTTGGCGGCGGCGGCTGCGTTCTGGATGAGTTCACGGCAGCCGTCGATCCACGTCAGGTAATCGGCGTGCGCCTGATACGCCTCCAGGAGAGTGAACTCCGGGTTGTGGCTGAAGTCGACGCCCTCGTTGCGGAAGGCCCGGCCGAGTTCGAAGACGCGTTCCACACCGCCGACGCACAACCGCTTGAGGTAGAGCTCCGGCGCGATCCGCAGGTACATGTCGAGGTCGTAGGCGTTGATGTGGGTCTGGAACGGGCGAGCGTTGGCACCGCCGTGGATCTGCTGCAGGATCGGGGTCTCGACCTCCAGAAATCCCTTGGCGAACAACGTCTCCCGGATCGAGCGCAGGATCTCGCTGCGGGCGCGGATGAGATCTCGGGCGGCGGGGTTGATGGCCAGGTCGACGTAACGTGCGCGCACCCGGGCCTCCGGATCAGTCAGACCCTTGTGTTTGTCCGGCAGCGGACGCAGGCACTTGCCCAGCATCCGCCAGTGCTGCACCAGAAGTGATCGGGTGCCGTTGCGGCTGTAACCCATCCGGCCCGTCGCCTCGATGAGATCACCGAGGTCGACCGTTGAGAAATCAGTCTTCTCCAGCAGCAGCTGGACATCACCGGACCAGTCCCGCAACTGGGCGAAGGTAACCCCGCCGTAGTCTCGGGTCCGCAACACCCGGCCCGCGATCGTGACGCCGGTGTCATCCGCGGCCGCAACCGCTTGAGCCACGGTATGGCTGGGGGCACGGCCGACCGGGTAGGCCTCGATCCCGTTGTCCTGCAACGTCTTGAGCTTGGACAGCCGCACCCGCACCTGTTCGGGCAGGCGCTGCTCGTCGTCGACGTCGACCGGTTCGGCGTCCCGCAGATCGCCGGTGATCGGCTCGCCGCGGACGGCCGGGTGGTGGCCGGTGTGCTGACGGTCGCGCCGGGAGAACGGCAGCACCAGGAAGCCCTCGGCGATCACCGAGGCGACACCGACTTTGGGAATCATGCGCGCGTCGTCGTAGCACGCGAAACGTGGCACCCATTGCGGCAGGTACTTCATGTTGGAGCGGTACAGCGTCTCCAGCTGCCACCACCGGGAGAAGAACACCAGCACCTTGCGCCAGAGCCGGGCCACCGGGCCCGCGCCCAGCTGGGACCCCTGCTCGAACGCCGACCGGAACATCGCGAAGTTCAGCGAAACCCGGCTGACACCAATGTTTTCCGCATTCTGCAGCAGCTCGGACACCATAAGCTCGATGGTGCCGTTGGGGGATTGCGGCGAGCGGCGCATGAGATCCAGGGACAGCCCGTTGCTGCCCCACGGCACCAGCGAGAGCATCGCGACCGCGTGGGCGTCGGGGTCGATCGCCTCCACCAGCAGGCAGTCGCCGTCGGCCGGATCGCCCAGCCGGCCCAGCGCCATCGAGAACCCGCGCTCGGTCTCGGTGTCCCGCCATGCGTCGGCACGCTTGACGATCTGCGCCATCTCCTCGACGGACAGATCCCGGTGCCGTCGCATCCGGACGCTCAGACCGGACCGGCGTGCGCGGGTGACCGCCTGTCGCACCGCCCGCATGTCCGGACCGGACAGATGGAACTTGTCCGGATAGAGGATCGCCTCGTCACCGAGTTGCAGCGCGTTGAGGCCGGCCTCCCGGAAGACCTGCGCCCCGGTCGAACTGGCGCCCATCACCCCGGGCGCCCACCCGTATTCCTTGCAGAGCGCAAGCCACGCGGTGATGGCCTGCGGCCAGGCGTTCGGGTCGCCGATCGGATCGCCACTGGCCAGGCAGACCCCCATTTCGACCCGGTAGGTGATCGCCGCGCGGCCGTTGGGCGCGAACACCACCGACTTGTCCCGGCGGGTGGAGAAATACCCGAGCGAGTCGTTCTTTCCGTAGACGTCGAGCAGCGCGCGGATGGCGGATTCGTCCTGGGCGGTCAGCGCGTTCTCGGCCTTCTGGGACTGGAAGAGCACGATCGCCGCGGCCATCAGCGCCAGTGCCCCGAACAGACCGAACAATGCGTTGAGAAGGACGTTGGGCCGGCCCTCGAAGAAATCGGGCGTGGCGGTGGCGAACCCGCTCACCCGGTTGATCGCGTAGGGCAATCGGTAGTCCCGCTTGAGCGTCCCAGGGAACAGTTCGAGCAGAGCCCAGGCAAGCAGGATGCCGATCACGTTTCCGGCGACCAACACCGCGGCGGCTTTGAACAGCGCACCGCGGCGGACCTTGGCCCAGAACTCGTCGTAGGCCAGCACCAGAATCGCGATGGCGGCGATGTGGAAGGTCAGGCCGAGGACCTCGCCGATGTCCTCGAATCGACTGCCGTCCCGCTCGGTCAGGGCTGCGACGTCGAACCCGACCGCGATCACCAGGTTGATGACCAGCACCCACCATGCGATGCGTTTGTGTGCGACCAGTGCGCCCGCCATCACGGCCAGTGCGAAGGCCCAGGCGAAGCTGGTGTCGGGGAAGTTGAACAGGTAATGGTCGATGAACTGCCGGGGTACCCGGGTGAGGTGCCGGATCGTCGTCGAGATGCTGGAGAGCAGCGAGGCGCCGGCGATGACGCCGAGGACCCAGCCGGCCGCCGCGGGCACCCAATGCAACCGCGACCGCTGCCGGCTGCGGCTGATCGTCACGGTCATCGACCGACAGTGTATTTCTCGCCGGGGCCCTGGCCCGGCTCGTCGGGAAAGCTGCTGGACTCCCGGAATGCCAGCTGGAGGGACTTCAACCCGTCCATCAGCGGGCCGGCGTGCGGCCCCAGATCGGGGCGTGCCGCGGTCAGCAGGCCGGCCAGTGCGGTGATCAGGCGCCGGGCCTCGTCCAGATCGAGGTGTTCACTGCCGGCGGGGTCGGGGGCGGCCAGGCCCAGCTTCTCGGCGGCGGCGCTCATCAGCATGACCGCGGCCCGGCTGATCACCTCCGCGGAGGGGATATCGGCCAGCTCACGGATGTTCGGGTCGTCCGGCATAGCTGCTAGACTCCCACGTACGACCGTCCCGGCTGACGCCAGGACACACAAGTGGAGTCCCACTCCCACCGCTGGCCAGACAAGGTTCAGTGGTCCGGTCGCGGATACCTCGGTATTCGTTCTGCGGTGAAGTCGCAGGCAGCGCAGGCTGTGATCGGTCGGCTTGGGCCCTGCTGCGTGCAGGGCCTTTCTGTTCCGCGGAACAGAGTGCTGGTGGTGTGGTGCCGTGACGGTCTGCCGAGTAGACCGAGCCAGGGAGGGCCCATCAGCACTGAGACCCGCGTCAATGAGCGCATCCGCGTACCTGAGGTCCGACTCATCGGACCAGGCGGGGAGCAGGTGGGCATCGTGCGCATCGAAGACGCACTCCGCGTCGCCGCGGACGCCGATCTCGACCTTGTCGAAGTGGCCCCTGATGCCAGACCTCCGGTCTGCAAGATCATGGACTACGGCAAGTTCAAGTACGAGACGGCGCAGAAGGCGCGCGAGTCTCGCAAGAACCAGCAGCAGACCGTCGTCAAGGAACAGAAACTCCGTCCCAAGATCGACCCGCATGATTACGAGACCAAGAAGGGGCATGTCGTCCGCTTCCTGGATGCGGGATCCAAGGTCAAGGTGACGATCATGTTCCGCGGCCGCGAGCAGTCCCGGCCCGAACTCGGGTACCGGTTGTTGCAACGGCTGGCCGCCGACGTCGCCGATCACGGCTTCGTCGAGACGTCCGCCAAGCAGGACGGCCGCAACATGACGATGGTGCTGGCACCGCACCGCGGAGCGAAGACTCGGGCCAAAGCGGCGCAGCAGACGATCGGAGCCCCGGCTCCGGCACCGCAAACGGCTGCCGAAACCGAAGCTCCCACCGACGAGAACTGATCACACGGATAGAACTGAGGAACCATGCCCAAGGCCAAGACACACAGCGGGGCCAGCAAGCGCTTCCGCCGCACCGGCACCGGCAAGATCGTGCGGCAGAAAGCCAACGCGCGACACCTGTTGGAGCACAAGTCGTCTCGCCGCACCCGTCGGCTGGCCGGCCGTACCGAGGTGGCTGCCAACGACGTCAAGCGCGTCAACAAGTTGCTTAACGGCTGAGCGCCGCACCCGGACGAGAACGAAACGAGAAGAGGAACACCATGGCACGCGTCAAACGCGCACTCAACGCCCAGAAAAAGCGGCGGACCCTCCTCAAGGCGTCCAAGGGTTACCGCGGTCAGCGTTCGCGGCTGTACCGCAAAGCCAAGGAGCAGCAGCTCCATTCGTTGACCTACGCCTACCGGGACCGTCGTGCCCGCAAGGGTGACTTCCGCAAGCTGTGGATCACCCGCATCAACGCCGCGGCCCGCGCCAATGACATCACCTACAACCGGTTGATCCAGGGCCTCAAGGCCGCCGGTGTCGAGGTCGACCGCAAGAACCTCTCCGAGATCGCGATCAGCGATCCGGCGGCGTTCACCGCTCTGGTCGAGGTGGCTCGCGCCGCCCTGCCCGCCGATGTCAACGCGCCGTCTCCTGCCTGACGGTGACAGGTGACTGATGGGGTAGCGACCCCACTGACTCCACGATCCGCCCGGGTGGCGGCTGCGGTGAAACTGCAGCGCCACACCGGGCGGCGTCGTTCCGGGGGTTTTCTGGCCGAAGGTCCCAATCTGGTGGCGGCCGCGGCTGCCCGCGGGTTGGTCGACGAGGTCTTTGCGACGGAGGCTGCCGCCGAACGTCATCGCGATCTGCTCGGCGGACTGAAGGTGACACCGGTCACCGAGGCGGCGGCCAAAGCGCTGTCGGAGACGGTGACCCCGTCCGGACTCGTCGCGGTCTGCCGCACTCCCGAGACCGACCTCGACAGCGTGCTGGCCGATCGCCCCACCTTGATCGCCGTCGCGGTGGATCTCTCCGAACCCGGTAACGCCGGAACGTTGATCCGGACCGCCGACGCGATGGGGGCGGCGGTGGTGGTCTTCGCCGGCCAGACCGTGGACCCCTACAACGGCAAGTGCCTGCGCTCCTCGGCGGGCAGCATCTTCTCGCTGCCGGTGCTGACCGAACCGGACGTCGTGGGACTGCTGGAACGGTTGCGTGCCGCGGGCCTGCAGGTGCTGGCCACCGCTCTGGATGGTGCGGTCGATCTCGACGACGCCGGCCTGGTCCTGGCCAAACCCACGGCATGGGTGTTCGGCTCCGAGGCGCACGGGCTGGCGGTCGAGGTCACCGCCCAGGCGGATCGCACCGTGAAGATCCCGATGGCCGGGGGTGCGGAGAGCCTCAACGTTGGCGCGGCGGCCGCCATCTGCCTGTACGAGACGGCACGCGCGCAGCGCCGGCCCCGGGGGTCTGAGCAGGCATAGTGGTGGGACCGCTTTCGGCGGTGCTGTCGCGGTCGGTGGCCGATGCGGCCGATGTCGGTATGAGCTACGGCGCGGTGGCGGTGCTGGGCACGTTCACCGCGGCGATCCCGCGACCCTGGCGGCTTCGGTTGTGGCTCAGACGAATTCCTCGGCGGAGGATTCGATCCAGTCCGACAGCCAGGTGTCCGGCGGGCTCTCCAGCAGCTCACCGGGCATCAACCACTCGTAGATCTCCGCGTAGGTGCCGCTGCGGTAGGAGTCGATGCGGCGGTTGAGCATCGACGGGCTCAACTCGGCGAAGCTGTCCAGGCCCATCGAGGCGACCATCTGGGCCGCACTGGCCACGGTCCCCTTCTGGAAGTTGGCCACCCGGTCGATCTTGTCCGGCACGTGCAGTGCGCGCGACAGTCCCGCGTCCTGGGTGGCCACCCCGGTGGGGCAGCGGTTGGTGTGGCACTTCAGGGCCTGGATGCATCCGACCGCGAACATCATCGCGCGCGCGGCCAGGGTGAAATCCGCGCCCTGGATGACCCGCCGGACGATGTCGAAGCCGGTGGTGATCTTCCCCGATGCGCCGATCCGGATGTGTTGACGCAGACCGGTGCCGACCAGACAGTTCTGCACCATCATCAGACCCTCGGTCAGCGGCATGCCGACGTGGTCCTCGAATTCCTGCGGTGCGGCGCCGGTGCCGCCCTCTGAGCCGTCCACGATGATGAAGTCCGGCGTGATGCCGGTCTGCAGCATCGCCTTGCAGATCGACAGGAATTCGGTGCGGGAGCCGATGCACAGTTTGAACCCGACCGGTTTCCCGTCCGACAGGCTGCGCAGCGTCGCCACGAAATGCATGAGTTCCAGCGGTGTGGTGAACGCGGTGTGTGCCGGCGGGGAGACCACCGTCTGTCCGACTGGAACACCACGGGTCTCGGCGATTTCCGGGGTCACCTTCGGCCCCGGTAGCACGCCGCCCAGACCGGGCTTGGCGCCCTGGGACAGCTTGATGTTGATCGCTTTGACGCTCGGCAGGGCCGCCTTGGCCTTGAACTTCTCCGGGTCGAAATGACCGTCGGGGGTGCGGCAGCCGAAATAGCCGGAGCCGATCTCCCAGATCAGGTCGCCACCGTGCTTGAGGTGGTAGGGGCTGATGGCGCCCTCGCCGGTGTCGTGGGCGAACCCGCCCTTGGCGGCGCCCCCGTTGAGCGCCTCGATGGCATTGGCCGACAGCGCCCCGAAGCTCATCGCCGAGACATTCAGCAGCGCGATGTCATAGGGCTGGGTGCAGTCCGGACCGCCGAGCCGCACGGTCGGCGCCAGCTCGGTCGCGATCCGGGCGCGCAACGAGTGGCGCAGGAACTCATGGCCCACCCTCTGCACGTCATGCTCGGTGCCGAACGGCTCGTCGCCCTTGATGCCCTTGGCCCGCCGGTACACCGCGTCCCGGCTCTCCCGGTTGAACGGGGAGCCGTCGGTGTTGGACTCGATGAAGTACTGGTAGATCTCCGGACGGATCTTCTCGGCCATGAACCGGGCGTGACCGAGAATCGGATAAGCCCGCAGGATCGAGTGTCGGGTCTGGATCAGATCCCAGGTGCCCAGCGCGGCCAGAGCCGCCACCACCACGGCCGGCACCCACCAGGCGTCCTGCAACTTGAACGCCATAGCGGCCAAGGCGGCCGCGGCTGCCCACACCAAGCCCACGACGAAGGCTCTGATCATCTGCGATCCTCCCGGCGAGGATTTTCGCGGCGAAGCCGCGAGGGAGGGCGGTTTGCCCCACGAGGCGTCATTCTGGCATCACTTATGATCTCCAGATCAGCACTTGCGTCACTCCCGTGCCGCGAATATCCCCGCCAGCCAAGGAGAGTCTCGTCGCGTGGGTGAGCCATCTGCCGATCTGCTGACGCAGAGCGCGCTGACCGCCGCGGTCGAGGCGGCCCGCGCCGCTTTCGCCGCGGCAGCCGACCTCGATGGACTGACCAGGGCAAAGACCGAACATCTCGGTGACCGCGCGCCACTGTCGCTGGCCCGGCAGGCGATGGGCGGTCTGCCGAAGGAGGACCGCGCCGACGCCGGCAAGCGGGTCAACGTCGCGCGGTCCGAGGCGCAGGAGGCTTTCGACGCGCGCCTGGCGGCGCTACGCGCTGAGCGCGACGCCGCTGTGCTGGTGGCCGAGTCCATCGACGTCACGCTGCCCTCGACGCGTCAGCCCTTGGGGGCGCGGCACCCGATCACGATCCTCGCCGAACACGTTGCGGACACCTTCATCGCGATGGGCTGGGAACTGGCCGAGGGGCCCGAGGTCGAGAGCGAGCAGTTCAACTTCGATGCGCTCAACTTCCCGCCGGACCATCCCGCCCGCAGCGAGTCCGACACCTTCCACATCGCACCGGTGGGTTCGCGGCAACTGCTGCGCACCCACACCTCGCCGGTTCAGGTCCGCACCCTGCTGTCCCGCGAGTTGCCGGTCTACATCGTCTCGATCGGCCGGACCTTCCGCACCGACGAACTCGACTCCACCCACACCCCGGTCTTTCATCAGGTGGAGGGTTTGGCGGTGGATCGCGGACTGACCATGGCGCATCTGCGCGGCACCCTCGACGCCTTCGCGCGCTCCGAGTTCGGCCCCGACGCCCGCACCCGGATGCGGCCGCACTTCTTCCCGTTCACCGAACCGTCGGCGGAGGTGGACATCTGGTTCCCGAACAAGAAGGGCGGCCCCGGCTGGGTGGAGTGGGGCGGCTGCGGGATGGTCAACCCGAATGTCCTGCGGGCGGCCGGGATCGACCCGGAGGTGTACTCGGGCTTCGCCTTCGGCTGCGGACTGGAACGCACCCTGCAGTTCCGCAACGGCATCCCGGACATGCGCGACATGGTCGAGGGCGATGTGCGGTTCTCGGGTCCGTTCGGGGTCGGTGTCTGATGCGCCTGCCCTACAGCTGGCTGCGCGAGGTGGTGCAGGCCGGAGCGCCCGGTTGGGATGTCGAACCGCATGACCTGGAGCAGGCGCTGATCCGGGTCGGCCACGAGGTCGAGGACATCATCACCCTCGGTCCGGTGACGGGGCCGCTGAAGGTCGGGCGGGTCAGCGCCATCGAAGAACTCACCGAGTTCAAGAAGCCCATCCGTGCCTGCAAGGTCGACGTCGGTGAGGAGCAGGACCGCGATATCGTCTGCGGCGCAACCAATTTCGCCGTCGGCGACCTGGTGGTGGTGGCGCTGCCGGGCGCGGTGTTGCCGGGGGACTTCACGATCGCCACCCGCCAGACCTACGGCCGGACCTCCGACGGGATGATCTGCTCGGCCGCTGAACTGGGACTGGGATCGGATCACTCCGGCATCCTCGTGCTGCCGGCCGGCACCGCCGAGCCCGGCGCCGATGCGCACGCCGTGCTGGGACTCGACGATGTGGTGTTCGACCTGGCCGTCACCCCCGACCGCGGCTACGGCATGTCGATCCGCGGTATCGCCCGCGAGATCGCCTGCGCGTACGACCTCGAGTTCGTCGACCCGGCCTCGGTTGTCGCGGCGTTACCGGCCGAGGGGGACGCGCTGGCGGTCACGATCGAACCGGGCACCGGTGTGAGCCGGTTTGCGCTGCGTCCGGTGACCGGCATCGACCCGAAGGCGCTGTCGCCGTGGTGGTTGCGCCGCCGGCTGATGCTGTGCGGAATCCGGCCGATCTCGCCGGCCGTCGACGTCACCAACTACGTGATGCTCGAACTCGGCCACCCGATGCATGCCCATGACCGGACGAGGATCAAGGGCGATTTCGCGGTGCGGTTCGCGCATCCTGGGGAGACCGTCGTCACCCTCGACGATGTCGAGCGCAAACTCGATCCGGCCGACGTGCTGATCGTCGACGACGTCGCGGTGGCGGCCATCGGCGGTGTGATGGGCGCCGGCACCACCGAGATCGACGCGAACACCACCGATGTGCTGTTGGAGGCCGCGGTATGGGATCCCGCGGCGGTGTCGCGCACGATCCGTCGCCTGCATCTGGTCAGCGAGGCCGGCCGCCGGTACGAGCGCTCGGTGGACCCGGCGGTCTCGGTGGCCGCGATCGACCGGTGTGCGGGGCTGCTCGCCGAGATCGCCGGTGGCACAATCGAACCCAAGCTCACCGACTGGCGTGGCGATCCGCCGCGCGATGACTTCTCGCCACCGCCGGTGCGGATGGCGATCGACCTTCCCGACCGGACGGCGGGTGTGGTCTATCCCGACGGGGCCGCCGTGGCGCGGCTGACCCAGATCGGCGCGCGGGTCACCGCTGATGCCGACCCGGCGTATCTGATCGTCACCCCGCCAAGCTGGCGGCCGGATATCAAGCAGCCCGCCGATCTGGTCGAGGAGGTGCTCCGGCTGGAGAGTCTCGATGTGATCCCGTCGGTGCTGCCCACCGCGCCGGCCGGACGCGGGCTGACTCCCGGGCAGAAGCGCCGTCGCGCGGTCGGTAAGTCGATGGCGCTGGCCGGTTTCGTCGAGGTGCTGCCCACACCGTTCCTGCCGGCCGGGGTGTTCGACGAGTGGGGGCTGGCTGCCGACGATCCGCGACGGAGCACCACCTCGGTGCTAAACCCGCTCGAGGCCGACCGGCCGCATCTGGCCACCACGCTGTTGCCCGCTCTGCTGGAAGCGCTGTCCCGCAACGTGTCCCGTGGCTTCGGCGATGTGGCACTGTTCTCCATCGCCCAGGTGGTGCAGCCGACCCCGCAGACCCGTGCGGTCGAATTGATCCCCACCGACCGACGGCCCACCGATGAGGAGATCGCCATCCTCGACGACTCGCTGCCCAAGCAGCCGGTGCACATCGGTGCGGTGCTGACCGGCTTTCGCGAACCCCGCGGGCCCTGGGGTGCGGGCCGTGCGGTGGAGGCCGCCGACGCATTCGAAGCGGTGCGCGTCATCGCCCGGGCGTGCGGGGTCGAGGTGACCCTGCAGCCGGCCCAGCACCTGCCCTGGCATCCCGGCCGCTGTGCGGAGGTGGTGGTCGACGGCCGGGTCGTCGGTCACGCCGGACAGTTGCATCCCGCGGTGATCGAGCGGTCCGGGCTGCCGAAGGGGACCTGCGCGCTGGAACTCGACCTGGACGCGGTCCCGGTGGCCGAGACACTGCCCGCGCCGCGGGTCTCGCCGTTCCCGGCGGTGTTCCAGGACCTCAGCGTCGTGGTCGACGCCGCCGTGCCGGCCCAAGCCGTCATCGACGCGGTCCGCGAGGGCGCCGGCGAACTGCTCGAGGACGTCTCGCTCTTCGATGTCTACACCGGCCCGCAGGTCGGGGAGAACCGCAAATCGCTGACCCTGGCGCTGCGGTTCCGGGCGGCGGATCGCACGCTGACCGAGGACGAGGCAAGCGCGGCCCGCGACGCCGCTCTGTCAGCCGCGGCCGATCAATTGGGTGCACAGCTTCGGGGTTGACTACCCCGGATCTTCCTGATCGGGTCGCAGCACCCGCTCCGGGTGGTGATACAGGTTGACCCGGTTCTGACCCCGGTCGAGGTGCCGCGGCGGAATCCATTCGGTTCGGTTGTCGCTCTTGCGTTTTCGGGTGGTCCATCCGGTCGGCGAGTCATCGACCAGGCGGTTGTCGCAGCCGCAGGCCAGGGTGAGCTCGTCGATATCGGTCCTGCCGCCGTGTTGCCAGTCGCGTTCGGCGTGGTGAACCTGGCATCGGTTCGGCGGGGCGGTGCAATCCGGTTTCGTGCATCCGCGCTCGAGGGCCTGCAGGACCAGGCGCTGTCCGGGGCTGGCGGTGCGGCGTGAGCGCCCGTAGTACAGCTGGATCTCGCGGGCGCTGTGGAACAGCGCCAGATAGGGATGGGCGTCGGCGGCCATCCGGATTAGGGTCGGGATCGGCAGCTGTGTCCCTCCGCCGGTGTGGGCGAGGCCGGCTCCGGCGGACAGATCGGCCAGCGATGCCGTCGCCACCACCGTCACGGGTAATCCGTTGTGCTGTCCCAGCTTCCCTGACGCCAGCATCGCGCGGCACACAGTCTGCAGTGCGTCATGGGTCCGCTGTGCGGCGGTGCGGGTGTCGGCGGTGATCTGCGTCTGTGACGGGGTGCCGTCGACGCACTGCTCGGCATCCTCGGGGTTGCAGTACCCGGGAGCGGCGAGCTTGGCGAAGATCGCGTCCAGGGTTGCGCGCAGTTCAGGATCGAGCCAGCCCGATATCCGGCTCATACCGTCGAGTTCCTGGTGGCCGAGGGTGATACCGCGCTTGCGGGCGTGCTCACGTTCGTCGTCGAGGGTGCCGTCCTGGTCGAGATAGCCCATCAGCCGGCGAGCGACCTTGCGCAGTCCCTCCGGAGTCAGCCCGCCGGCCAACTGGGCCAGCTGCGATTCGGCTGCCACGCGGGTACCCGGGTCCACCTCCGTCGGCAGCTGCGACATGAAATCCCGAATAACGGTGACGTGTTCTGCTCCGATCTCGCCGCGGGCCTGGGCCGCCGCGGTGCTCGCCAGCTGTGGTTCCAGCGGCTCGCCGGTGACGGCCCGGCGGGCACCGAGGTCGGCGGCCTCGGCGATCCGGCGGCTTGCGTCGAGACCGCTGATCCCCAGCCGGTTCGAAAGCACGGCCCGCCAGGACTTGGCGCCCATCTCCACCGCGGTGGACTGCGACTGCAGAACAGTGATCAGCGCGTGCTCGACGGCGGGCTGACGGCGCCGATGGGTTTCGAGCCGGCCCAGCACCGTCAGAGCGTGGGGAGCGGCCAGCGCCTGGACCGGCAGGGATGCCAACCTGGCCCACGCCGCGTCGAGGTCGTCGAGCGCGGATTCGAAGGCATCGAGTTCCATGTATCGAACACTAGTTCGAACCTCTGACAGAAATCAGAAGGTATCAATTTGCATAGATCTGCATAATCATGCACAATGCTGCGGTGACATCGGTTGCTGTGACCGGCGCGAGTGGATACGCCGGCGGAGAGATCCTGCGGTTGCTGCTCGGCCATCCCGGCTACGAGGACGGCAGCCTGACGATCGGCGCCCTGACCGCCGCCGCGAGCGCGGGCACCGTCCTCGGCGAGCATCACCCGCATCTGCTCCCGCTGGCCGATCGCGTCGTCGAGCCGACCGAGATCGGCGTTCTGGCCGGCCATGACGTCGTCTTCCTCGCGCTGCCGCACGGCCACTCGGCCGAGATCGCCGATCAGCTCGGCCCGGACACGAAAGTCATCGACTGCGGAGCGGACTTCCGCCTCACCGACGCCGGAGACTGGGAGAAGTTCTATGGTTCGGCGCATGCCGGAACCTGGCCCTACGGTCTGCCCGAACTGCCCGGCGGTCGCGATCGGCTGAAGGGCGCCACCCGGATCGCGGTGCCCGGCTGCTATCCCACGTCGGCCTTGCTCGCCCTGGTGCCCGCCGTGGCCGCCGGGCTGGTGGAGCCGACGGTGACGGTCGTCGCGGTCAGCGGCACCTCCGGCGCCGGGCGGGCCGCGAAGGTGGATCTGCTGGCCTCCGAGGTCATCGGTTCGGCGAGGGCGTACAACATCGCCGGTGTGCACCGGCACACCCCGGAGATCGCGCAGGGCCTGCGGGCGGTGACCGATCGCCCGGTCACGGTGTCGTTCACCCCGGTGCTGATCCCGACGGCCCGGGGAATCCTGGCCACCTGTACGGCGCCCACGTCGGCAACGCTGGGGGAGATCCGCGCCGCTTACGAGAAGGCCTACGGCGCTGAGCCTTTCGTGCATCTGCTGCCCGAGGGACGATTGCCCCAGACCGGTTCGGTGATCGGCTGCAACGCCGCGCAACTGGCCGTCGCGGTGGATGAGGCTGCCGGCGTGATGGTCGTGGTGTGCGCGATCGACAATCTGGTCAAGGGAACCGCGGGTGCGGCGGTGCAGTCGATGAACCTGGCGCTGGGATGGCCTGAGACTCAGGGGCTTTCGACGGTGGGGGTGGCTCCGTGAGCATCGCTCGGTTGTTGCGCGATCAGGGTGTCACCGCGCCGGCCGGCTTTCGGGCCGCCGGGATCGCGGCGGGCATCAAGAAGTCCGGCAATCCCGATCTGGCACTGGTGTTCAACGAGGGCCCCGATTATTCGGCGGCCGGGGTGTTCACCCGCAACCAGGTGAAGGCCGCGCCGGTGCTGTGGACCAGTGAGGCGATCAAGACCGGACGTCTGCGTGCCGTCCTGCTCAACTCCGGCGGCGCCAACGCCTGCACCGGACCGTTGGGTTTCCAGGACACCCACGCATCCGCCGAGGCGGTGGCGGCTGCTTTGTCGAACTGGGGCACCGAGACCGGACCGATCGAGGTGGCGGTGTGTTCGACCGGGCTCATCGGCGACCGGTTGCCGATGGACAAGATGCTGGCCGGTATCACCGAGATCGTCCGCGAGATCCACGCCGGACTGCTGGGTGGTGATGAGGCGGCACGGGCCATCATGACCACCGACACCATGCCGAAACAGGTTGCGCTGCACCACTCTTTGCAGTCCGGGGAGAACTGGACCGTAGGCGGTATGGCCAAGGGTGCCGGGATGATGGCCCCCGCACTGGCGACGATGCTGGTGGTGCTCACCACCGATGCGGTGGCGGACCCGGCCGCGCTGGACTCCGCGCTGCGCAGGGCCGCGGCCCTCACCTTCGACCGCTTGGATGTCGACGGCAGCACATCGACCAATGACACCGTTCTGCTGCTGGCATCGGGAGCCAGCGAGATCCGGCCAAGCCAGGCGGATCTCGATGAGGCGGTGCTGCGGGTCTGTGATGACCTGTGCGCCCAGATGCAGGCCGATGCCGAGGGTGTGACCAAACGGGTGCTGATCACGGTCATCGGCGCCCCGGGTGAGGACGACGCCCTGACCGCGGCCCGGTTGGTAGGTCGCGACAGTCTGGTCAAGACGGCCATGTTCGGATCCGATCCCAACTGGGGCCGGGTGCTGGCCGCGGTGGGTATGGCTCCGTTCACCCTCGACCCGTCCCGGATCTCGGTGTCTTTCAACGGCTTCCCGGTGTGCGTCGACGGCGCCGGGGCGCCCGGTGCCCGCGATGTCGACCTGTCCGGCCCGGACATCGTGGTCACCATCAACCTCAACCTCGGCGACGGCGCGGCTACCATCCGCACCACCGATCTCTCGCACGCCTATGTCGAAGAGAACTCGGCGTACAGCTCATGACTCTCGAGGATTTCCGCGGCAAGATCGTCGTGGTCAAGTACGGCGGCAACGCCATGACCGACGACGCGCTCAAGACCGCCTTCGCCGAGGACATGGTGGCGCTGCACAAGGCCGGCGTCCATCCGGTGGTCGTACACGGCGGTGGCCCGCAGATCAGCGCGATGCTCAAGAGGCTCGGTATCGACGGGGAATTCAAGGGCGGCTTCCGGGTCACCACGCCCGAGGTGCTCGACGTCGCGCGGATGGTGCTGTTCGGTTCGGTCGGCCGGGAACTGGTGAACCTCATCAACGCGCACGGCCCGTATGCGATGGGTCTCACCGGTGAGGATGCCCGGTTGTTGACCGCGGTGCGGCGCAGCGTGCTGGTGGACGGCGTGAACGTCGACATCGGCCTGGTCGGTGACGTGGATGCGGTCAACGCCGATGTGCTGCACCACATGATCGACGCGGGACGTATCCCGGTGATCTCGACGATCGGCCCGGACGCCGCCGGCGTGGTGCACAACATCAACGCCGACACCGCTGCTGCCGCGGTCGCCGAGGCATTGGGCGCGCAGACCCTGCTGATGCTCACCGACGTCGAAGGCCTGTACACCAGCTGGCCCGACCGCGGCTCGCTCGTCAGTGAGATCGACACCGCCACACTGGCCGAACTGCTGCCCTCCCTGGAGGAGGGGATGGTCCCCAAGATCGAGGCCTGCCTGCGGGCGGTCGACGCCGGGGTGCCCAGCGCCTACGTGATCGACGGGCGGGTCGCGCACTGCGTGGTGGCCCAACTCCTGAACGGGAAGGCCAGCGGCACGAAGGTGGTGGCGGGATGACCATGCTGGACCGCTGGCAGGCGGTGATGATGGACAACTACGGCACCCCGCCACTGGCACTGGTCAGTGGGGAGGGTGCGGTGGTGACCGACGCCGACGGCAAGACCTATCTGGATCTGCTGGCCGGTATCGCCGTCAACCTCCTGGGCCATCGGCATCCCGCGATCGTCGACGCCGTCACCGCCCAACTCAACACGCTGGGACATGTGTCGAACCTGTACGCGACCGAACCGGGGATCGCGCTGGCCGAACAGCTTGTCGCGCACCTCGGTGTACCGGCACGGGTGTTCTTCTGCAATTCCGGGGCCGAAGCGAACGAGGCCGCGTTCAAACTCAGCCGGCTGACCGGACGCACGAAAATCGTTGCGGCGCAGAATGCTTTCCACGGACGGACCATGGGCTCTCTGGCCCTGACCGGACAGCCCGCCAAGCGGGAACCGTTCGAACCGCTGCCCGGTGAGGTCAGCTTCGTGCCGTACGGCGATGCCGCAGCACTGGAAGGAGCAGTGACCGACGCGACCGCCGCGGTGTTCCTGGAACCGATCATGGGCGAGGGTGGCGTGGTCGTCCCGCCGGCCGGCTACCTGGCCGCCGCCCGCGAGATCACCCGCCGGCACGGCGCCCTGCTGGTTCTCGACGAGGTGCAGACCGGCATCGGCCGCACCGGCAACTTTTACGCCCATCAGCACGACGGCATCACCCCCGACGTCATCACTCTGGCCAAGGGACTGGCCGGCGGCCTGCCGATCGGCGCCTGCCTGGCCGTCGGACCGGCCGCCGATCTGATGAAACCCGGTATGCACGGCAGCACGTTCGGCGGCAATCCGGTGTGCACCGCCGCCGCGGGAGCGGTGCTGCGGGTGCTGCGCGAGGAGGGTCTCATCGAACATGCCGATACCCTCGGCAAGACGCTGGCCGACGGTATCGAGGCGCTGAATCATCCTCTGGTGGACCATGTCCGGGGCCGAGGCCTGCTGCGCGGGATCGTGCTGACGGCGCCGCAGGGCAAGGCCGTCGAGATCGCCGCCCGCGATACCGGGTTCCTGGTGAACGCCGCCGCCCCCGATGTGATCCGGCTGGCGCCACCGCTGATCATCACCTCCGAGCAGGTGGACGGCTTCCTGTCCGCACTGCCGGGAATTCTTGACACGGGGGTATCGGCATGACGCGACACTTCCTGCGCGACGACGACCTGACCCCGGCCGAGCAGGCCGAGGTGCTGGCCTTGGCGGCCGAACTCAAGAAGGCGCCGTTCAGCCGGCGACCGCTGGACGGTCCGCGCGGTGTGGCGGTGATCTTCGACAAGAACTCCACCCGCACCCGGTTCTCGTTCGAGATGGGCATCGCCCAACTCGGCGGGCATGCGGTCGTGGTCGACGGGCGTTCCACCCAACTCGGGCGCGACGAGACGCTGGAGGACACCGGCCGGGTGCTGTCGCGCTACGTCGATGCGATCGTGTGGCGCACCTTCGGACAGGACCGGTTGATCGCGATGGCGTCGGCGGCGACCGTCCCGGTGGTCAACGCACTGTCCGACGAGTTCCACCCCTGCCAGATCCTCGCCGATCTGCAGACCCTCGCCGAACGCAAGGGAGCGCTGGCGGGGCTGCGGATGACCTACCTCGGCGACGGCGCCAACAATATGGCGCATTCGCTGATGCTGGGCGGCGCGACGGCCGGGATCAGCGTGACCGTTGCGGCGCCGACGGGTTTCGAGCCGGAGGCCCGATTCGTCGCGGCGGCACAGCAGCGGGCCGCCCAGACCGGTGCGACGATCACCGTCACCGATGACCCGCAGGCCGCAGCCACCGGCGCCGACGTCCTGGTCACCGACACCTGGACCTCGATGGGTCAGGAGGATGACGGTCTGGACCGGGTAGGCCCCTTCCGGCCCTATCAGATCAACGACGATCTGCTGTCCAAGGCCGACTCGGAAGCCGTTGTGCTGCACTGCCTTCCGGCTCATCGCGGGGATGAGATCACCGATTCGGTGATCGACGGACCGCACAGCGCGGTGTGGGACGAGGCCGAGAACCGTCTGCACGCGCAGAAGGCTCTGCTGGTGTGGCTGCTGGAGCGGTCATGACACGCACTCCGGAGATCACCCGGGCCGGCCGGCAGGCGCGGATCGTGGCGCTCGTCTCCTCGCAGCCGGTGCACAGCCAGAGCGAGTTGGCCGGGCTGCTGGCCGACGAGGGTATCGAGGTCACCCAGGCCACCCTGTCGCGCGACCTCGAGGAACTCGGCGCGGTCAAACTGCGCGGCGCCGACGGCGGCGGCGGCGTGTACGTGGTGCCCGAGGACGGCAGCCCGGTGCGCGGTGTCTCCGGCGGCACCGAACGGCTCTCCCGGCTGCTCGGCGAGTTGCTGGTGTCCACCGACGCCAGCGGCAACCTCGCGGTGCTGCGCACCCCGCCCGGGGCGGCGCACTACCTGGCCAGCGCCATCGACCGGGCCGCGCTGCCCGAGGTGGTCGGCACCATCGCCGGTGATGACACCATCCTGATGGTGGCCCGCGAGCCGATGACCGGCGCCGAGTTGGCCGCCATGTTTGAGACCATTCGTTAGTAGCAGAGAACACGAGGAGAAGCTCATGTCCGAGCGCGTCATCCTGGCCTATTCCGGCGGCCTGGACACTTCGGTGGCCATCAGCTGGATCGGCAAGGAGACCGGCAAGGAGGTGGTGGCCGTGGCCATCGACCTCGGGCAGGGCGGCGAGGACATGGAGGTGGTGCGTCAGCGGGCGATCGACTGCGGCGCCGTCGAGGCGGAGGTCGTCGACGCCCGCGACGAGTTCGCCGAGCAGTACTGCCTGCCGGCCATCCAGTCCAACGCCCTCTACATGGACCGCTACCCGCTGGTGTCCGCGCTGAGCCGGCCGCTGATCGTCAAGCATCTGGTGGAGGCGGCCCGCAAGTTCAACGGCGGCATCGTCGCCCACGGCTGCACCGGCAAGGGCAACGACCAGGTTCGGTTCGAGGTCGGATTCGCCTCGCTGGCACCGGATCTGGAGGTGCTGGCCCCGGTCCGCGACTACGCCTGGACCCGGGAGAAGGCCATCGCCTTCGCCGAGGAGAACTCGATTCCGATCAACGTCACCAAGCGCTCGCCGTTCTCGATCGACCAGAACGTGTGGGGCCGCGCGGTGGAGACCGGTTTCCTGGAACACCTCTGGAACGCGCCCACCAAGGACGTCTACGACTACACCGAGGACCCGACGCTGAACTGGAACACCCCCGACGAGGTGATCATCGGGTTCGAGAAGGGCGTGCCGGTCAGCATCGACGGAAACCGGGTCAGTGTTCTGGAGGCCATCGTCGAACTCAACCGGCGCGCCGGCGCGCAGGGTGTGGGCCGGCTCGACGTCGTCGAGGACCGGCTGGTGGGTATCAAGAGCAGGGAGATCTACGAGGCGCCCGGCGCGATGGTGCTCGTCACCGCGCACACCGAACTCGAGCACGTCACCCTCGAGCGCGAGCTCGGCCGGTTCAAGCGCGGCACCGACCGCAAGTGGAGCGAGCTGGTCTACGACGGTTTGTGGTTCTCGCCGCTCAAGCGTGCACTGGAGTCCTTCGTCGCCGACACCCAGCAGCACGTCACCGGTGAGATCCGGATGGTGTTGCACGGCGGGCACATCGCCGTCAACGGCCGGCGCAGCCCGGAGTCGCTGTACGACTTCAACCTCGCCACCTACGACGAGGGCGACACCTTCGACCAGTCCTCGGCGAAGGGATTCGTCCACATCCACGGCCTGTCCTCGAAGATCGCCGCAGCCCGGGACCGCGCCAAATGACGCCCAAACCAACGTCTGGGCGCGGAAGTGCAGGTAAATTGCGCCAGAACGTCGATCTCGGCGCGGCGGGGTGAGGATATGAGCACCAATGAGGGGGCGCTCTGGGGTGGCCGGTTCGCCGACGGCCCCAGCCCCGAACTCGCCGCACTGAGCCGGTCCACACACTTCGACTGGGTGCTGGCGCCCTATGACGTCGCCGCGTCGAAGGCACACGCCCGGGTGCTGCACCGCGCCGGTCTGCTCACCGACGATCAGCGCGACGGACTGCTGGCCGGCCTGGACAGCCTTGGTTCGGACATCGCCGACGGCAGTTTCACCCCGATCGTCACCGACGAGGATGTGCACGGCGCTCTCGAACGGGGACTCATCGACCGGGTCGGGGCCGACCTCGGCGGCCGGTTGCGCGCCGGGCGGTCCCGCAACGATCAGGTGGCCACACTGTTCCGGATGTGGCTGCGCGATGCGATGACCCGGGTCGCCGACGGTGTGATCGGTGTCGTCGAGGCACTGGCCGCACAGGCCGCCGCCCATCCGGAGGCGACGATGCCGGGCAAGACCCACCTGCAGGCCGCCCAACCGGTCCTGCTGGCTCACCATCTGCTGGCACATGCGCACCCGCTGCTACGCGACGTCGACCGCATCATCGACCTCGACGACCGCACCGCGGTCTCGCCGTACGGATCCGGCGCGCTGGCCGGGTCCTCGCTGGGCCTGGATCCCGCTGCCATCGCCGAGGACCTGGGATTCGTTGCGGCCGCCGACAATTCGATCGACGCCACCGCCTCCCGCGACTTCGCCGCGGAGGCCGCCTTCGTGCTGGCCATGATCGGTGTTGATCTGTCCCGGCTCGCCGAGGACATCATCCTCTGGAGCACAACCGAATTCGGTTACGCCACCCTGCACGACTCCTGGTCGACGGGCAGTTCGATCATGCCGCAGAAGAAGAACCCCGATATCGCCGAACTGGCCCGCGGTAAGGCCGGCCGGCTGATCGGCAACCTGTCGGGTCTGCTGGCCACTCTGAAGGCGCAGCCGCTGGCCTACAACCGGGATCTGCAAGAGGACAAGGAACCGGTCTTCGATTCGGTGGCCCAACTGGAGATGGTGTTGCCCGCGATGGCCGGTCTGGTGGCCACGTTGACGTTCGACACCGAACGGATGGCCGCCCTGGCTCCGGCCGGTTTCACGCTGGCCACCGACATCGCCGAGTGGCTGGTGCGGCGCGGGGTTCCGTTCCGGGTGGCCCATGAGACCGCCGGTGCCGCGGTGCGGGCGGCCGAGGCGCGCGGGGTCGGTCTGGAGGACCTGACCGACGGGGAACTCGAACAGATCAGCGTCGAACTGAGTCCCGAGGTTCGGGAGGTGCTGACGGTCGCCGGATCGGTGGCGTCTCGCAGCGCCCGCGGCGGAACGTCACCGCAACAGGTGGCCGTGCAACTGGAGCGGCTGCGCGAGACGGCCGAAGGGCTGCGCACGGCGCTACGGCGATGACCCATGGCGGGTACGGGCTGTTCGCGCAGCGCCGTTTCCGGGATTTCTTCAGCGCCAACCTGTTCTTCAATCTCTGCCTGGTGATGCTGTTGCTCGGCGTCTCGTGGACGATGACCTCGCTGACCGACAGTCCGGTGCTGATCAGCCTGGTGCAGACGATGATGAGCCTGCCTTTCCTGCTCTTCGCCATCCCGGCCGGTATCGCGACCGACCGGTTCGGGCACCGCGTCGTGCTGTTCGCCTCTCTGTTCTGGTTGCTCACCGTGCTGACCCTGATGGGTGTCATCGCACTGGCCGACGGGTTGCATTTCACTCCCAGGTTGTTGCTGGTGATGACCTTCCTGGTGGGCATCGGGGTGGTGGCACAGCAGATCGCCTGGAAGCCGTTCATCCAGGGTCTCGTCCCCAAAGACTCTCTGGTGGAGGCGATTTCGTTCAATTCGCTGAGCACCGATTTCGGCCGTGCGGTCGGGCCGGTGCTGGCCGGTTTCCTGATGGGTGTGTTCGGCCCGGCCGTGGTGCTGTTCACCAGTGCGGCCTCGCAGCTGGGTATGGCCGCGACGCTGCGCAACGCCCCGGGCCGACGTGACTCCGGTGAGGCCGGTCCCGCCCGCCGGTCCCTCCGCCAGGCGTGGGCGCTGATCCGCCGCTCGCCAGGTCTCTACGGTCCGATGCTGCGCTGCGCCCTGCTGATGGCGCCGTGCGGTGCGGTGATGGGTCTGCTGCCACTGGAGGCCAAGGAGAACATCCAGACCGGTCCGATCGGATACGGCGGATTGCTTGCGGCGCTGGGCATCGGCACGGCGGCCGGCGGTGCGCTGATGCCGGTGCTGCGCCGCCGGTTGTCTCTCGGCACGCTCACGACCGTCGCGCTGGCGTTGTTCGGCCTCGCCGTGATCGGGGTGAGCCAGTGGGACAGCATGGCGCTCGATGCCGGCTTCCTGACCATCCTCGGCCTGACGTGGAGTCTGCTGAGCATCGCGCACCAGTTCGCGGTCCAGTCCGCCTCACCCGAGGACATGCGCGGACTGATGAACTCGTTCTACTCACTGGTGCTGCAGGGTTCGCTGGCCGGCGGGAGTCTGCTCTTCGGCGTGCTGGCGCACTACACCGGAGTCAGCAGAAGCATCCTCATCGCCGGTCTGGTGGCGATGAGTGGCCTGCTCCTGGTGCGCCGTTACCCGCTATCCGCCTGACTCGAGCAACTCCGAGCACTCCAGCCATCGCGTCTCCGTCTCGGCGAGTTGCGCCTCCAGCGCACGCAACTCCGTAGTGAGAGCTGCGAGTCCGGTGTGATCGGTCTGGTCGTGCTCGGCGAGTTGGACGTGCTTGGCGTCGACCCGGCCGGCCAGTTTCGACAGCGCCCGGTCCAGTGCGGACACCTCCTTCTGCAGGGCGCGCAAATCGGCGCCGGAGAGTCCTGTCGGTTCCGCGCGAGCCGCCGTCACCTTCCTTGGTTCCCGGTGCGCAGTGATCCGTAGGTACTCGTCGACCCCGCCGGGCAGATGCCGAAGATGCCCGTCCAGGATGGCGTACTGCTGATCGGTCACCCGCTCCAGCAGATAGCGGTCGTGGGAGACCACGATCAGCGTGCCCGGCCAGGAGTCGAGCAGATCCTCGGTGGCCGACAGCATGTCGATGTCCACATCGTTGGTGGGCTCGTCGAGGATCAGCACGTTGGGCTCGGCGAGGATCGTGAGCATCAGGTCCAGCCGCCGGCGCTGTCCGCCGGACAGCTCGCCGACACGGGCCGACAGTTGATCGCGGCGAAATCCCAAGCGCTCCAACAACTGTGCCGGGGTGATGTCCTTTCCGTCGACCTGATAATCGGTCTTGAGCCGGCCGAGGACGTCGCGCACCAGATCATCGGCGATATCGGCGAGCTGACGGGACTGCTGATCGAGCATCGCCAGTTTGACCGTCTTGCCGGTCTTGACCCGCCCGGTGGTGGGGGACAGCGTTCCGGCGATGAGTCCGAGCAGCGTCGACTTCCCGGCGCCGTTCGCGCCGACGATCCCGGTACGTTCGCCGGGTCCGATCCGCCACTCGACATCGCGCAACACGGGCTTGTCGCCGAAGGTGACGGAGACGTCGAGCAGGTCGATGACGTCCTTGCCCAGTCGTGCGGTGGCAAGCTTGGCCAACTCGACGTTGTTGCGGATCGGCGGCACATCCTCGATCAGCTGATTGGCCGCCTCGATGCGGAACTTCGGCTTGGAGGTCCGGGCCGGGGCCCCGCGGCGCAACCAGGCGAGTTCCTTGCGCATCAGGTTCTGCCGCTTGGCCTCGGTGGCCGCCGCGACCCGGTCGCGTTCGACCCGTTGCAGGACATACGCGGCGTACCCGCCGTCGAAGGGTTCGACGATTCCGTCGTGCACTTCCCATGTCGTGGTCGCGATCTCGTCGAGGAACCAGCGGTCGTGCGTCACCACCAGCAGTCCGCCGGTGTTCCGCGGCCAGCGGGCCTTGATGTGGGCGGCCAGCCAGGTGATGCCCTCCACGTCCAGATGGTTGGTGGGCTCGTCGAGGACGATCACGTCCCAGTCACCGATCAGCAGTTCGGCGAGTTGAACCCGGCGCCGCTGACCGCCGGACAGTGTGCCGACCGGGCTGTCCCAGTCCAGATCGGACACCAGACCGGCGACGATATCGCGCACCTTGGGGTCCCCGGCCCATTCGTGTTCGGGGCGGTCGCCGACCAGGGCGTATCCCACGGTCGCATCCGGATCGAGGGTGTCGGCCTGTTCCAGGGCGGCCACCCGCAGGCCACCTCGGCGGGTGACCCGACCGGAATCGGGCCGGATCCGGCCGGTCAACATGCCCAGCAGGCTGGACTTACCGTCGCCGTTGCGCCCGACGATGCCGATCCGGTCACCGTCGTTGACCCCGACCGTCACGGCGTCGAACACCACCTGCGTCGGATACTGGAGATGCAGCGCCTCGGCGCCCAGCAGATGTGCCACCGGCGATAGCCTAGTGAGCGATGAGGATCGGGGAGTAACTGTGGATCTGAGCCTGTCGGCGTTCGCCAAGCCGTTGGAGCGCGTGGTGGCCACCGCACTGAACGGTTACGAGGTGGCGCGCCTCGGAGGTCTGGACACCGGCACGGTGCCCTCGCCTTTCCAGATCGTCGAGTCGACGAACATGTACAAGCTGCGCCGCTACTTCCCGCCGGACAACCGGCCGGGTCGTACCGCGGCCGGCCCCCCGGTGCTGATGGTCCACCCGATGATGATGTCGGCCAACATGTGGGACGTCACCAGGGAGGACGGCGCGGTCGGCATTCTGCATGCGGCCGGAATCGATCCGTGGGTCATCGACTACGGATCGCCCGACGAGGTCGAAGGCGGCATGGAGCGCACCCTGGCCGACCACATCGTCGCCCTGGACCAGGCCATCGAAACGGTCAAGAACACCACCGGGCACAACGTTCATCTGGTGGGCTACTCGCAGGGCGGGATGTTCTGTTATCAGGCCGCCGCGTATCGCCGGTCCGAGGACATCGCCAGCATCATCGCGTTCGGTTCACCGGTGGACACCCTCGCCGGTGTGCCCGGCGGACTTCCCGCCAACCTCGCGGTCGGGGTGGCCGAGTTCCTCGCGGACCATGTCTTCAACCGCATCGACATCACGGGCTGGATGGCCCGCGTCGGTTTCCAATTGCTCGATCCGCTCAAGACGCTTAAGTCGCGCGTCGAATTCCTCCTGCAACTGCACGATCGGGAGGCACTGCTGCCGCGCGAACAGCAGCGCCGATTCCTGGACCGGGAGGGCTGGATCGCCTGGTCCGGTCCGGCGGTGGCCGATCTGCTCAAGCAATTCGTCGCGCACAACCGGATGATGACCGGCGGGTTCGCCATCCAGGGGCAGCTGGTCACACTCAGCGACATCACCTGTCCGGTACTGGCTTTCGTCGGCGAGGTGGACGATATCGGTCAGCCGCCGGCGGTGCGCGGTATCAAGCGGGCCGCGCCGGATGCCGATGTCTACGAGACGATGATCCGGGCCGGACACTTCGGTCTGGTCGTCGGTTCCAAAGCGGCCACCATCTCCTGGCCGACCGTCGCGGACTGGGTGATGTGGCTCGCCGGCCGGGACCCCATGCCGGCCAACATCGCCCCGATGCCGGATGCGCCCGAGGCCGACTCGGGGGAATCCGGTGTGGCGATGAGGTCGCGCGTGATGCACGGCGTCGCCGAGACTTCCGAACTGGCCATCTCGCTGGCCAAGGGCGCTGCCGAGACCGTCGTCGCGGCGAACCTGTCGATGCGGACGCTGGCGCTGGAGACGGTGCGCACCCTGCCGCGGCTGCTGCGCCTCGGCGCGATCAACGACCACACCCGAATCTCGTTGGGCCGCATCATCGGTGAACAGGCCGAGTCCGCACCCGACGGCGAGTTCCTGTTGTTCGACGGACGTGTGCACACCTACGAGGCGGTCAATCGGCGGATCGACAATGTGGTGCGCGGCCTGATCAACGTCGGGGTCCGCCAGGGCACCCGGGTCGGGGTGCTGATGGAGACCCGGCCCAGCGCACTGGTCGCCATCGCAGCGCTGTCGCGTCTTGGTGCCGTCGCGGTGCTCATGCCGCACGATGCCGATCTCAAAGCTGCAGTGCGACTCGGTGGTGTCACCGACGTCATCACCGACCCCGCGAATCTGCCTGCCGCCGAATCGCTTCCGGTGCAGCTGCTGGTGCTCGGTGGCGGCGAGAGTCGTGACCTCAAGCTGCGGGCCGGCAGCCGGGTGATCGACATGGAGCAGATCGATCCGGACGCGGTCGAATTGCCCGGCTGGTACCGGCCCAATCCGGGCTTCGCCCGCGACGTCGCCTTCGTCGTGTTCAACGCGATAGGCGGGGGCGAGTTGATTCCCAAGCAGATCACCAACTACCGCTGGGCGCTGTCGGCCTTCGGCACCGCCTCGGCCGCAGCGCTGACCCGCACCGACACCGTCTACTGCCTGACCCCGCTGCACCATCAATCCGGCCTGCTGGTCAGCCTCGGCGGTTCAGTGGTGGCCGGTTCGCGGATCGCGCTGTCCCGCGGGCTGTGCCCGGAGCGGTTCGTCGAGGAGGTCCGCCAGTACGGGGTGACGGTGGTGACCTACACCTGGTCGATGCTGCGCGAGGTCGTCGACTCCCCGGAGTTCAAGATGTCCGGCAACAACCCGATCCGATTGTTCATGGGGTCGGGCATGCCGACCGGTCTGTGGGAACGAATCCTCGAGGCGTTCGCGCCGGCCAAGATCGTGGAGTTCTTCGCCACCTCCGACGGTCAGGCGGTGCTGGCCAACGTCTCGGGCCTCAAGATCGGCAGCGAGGGCCGCCCCCTGCCCGGCGGCGGGGAAGTGGAACTGGCCGCCTACGACCCGGCCGACGACCTCATCCTCGAGGACGATCGCGGATTCGTCCGGGTCGCCGGCCGCGAGGAGATCGGCGTGCTGCTGGCCCGCCCGTGGGGCCCGATCGACCCGACCGCCGCGATCAAACGGGGCGTCTTCTCCGCCGGCGACATCTGGATCTCGACCGAGTACCTGTTCTGGCGCGATGCCGACGGCGACTTCTGGCTGCTGGGCAACAGGTCCGGACTGATCCACACCCGCCGCGGTGTGGTTTTCCCGGCGCTGATCACCGACGCCATCGGGGCCATCTCCGGGGTCGACCTCGCGGTGACCTATCCGGTCGACGCCGGTGGCGGCACCCTGGGGGTCACCGCGATCACCTTGCGGCCCGGTATGACCGTCACCGTCGCGGACCTGACCGATGCGGTGGCCGGGATGCCGGCCGGGCTCGCCCCGGACGTCGTCCACGTGGTCCCGAGCCTGCCGGTGAGCGCCTCCTACCGGCCCACGGTGTCCGCTCTGCGGGCGGCAGGGCTGCCCAAGGCGGGCCGTAACAGCTGGTACCTCGATGCCGATACAGGCAGGTACAAGAGACTGACCGCGGCCGCCCGCGCCGCGCTCGCCAAGGACGGCGTCTGACGACGCGGTAGGCTCGCCGGTAGCGGGATGTCCAGGTGGAGGGATGAATGACCAGCAGGAACTGGCTGCGCGACGCGCGCAACGGGGGCGTCGGCCTGGCGTTGGCGGCCGCTCTGGTCCTGGGCTCTGCTGCCCTTTCCTCCGCTGATCCCTCGACCTCTCCCACGCCGAGTCCGGCCAGCGCGCCGGCCTCGGTCGGCGGCGATGTTCTCGATCAGCTCGCCGACCAGTACGCGGTGGGATCCGGCGGCGGCCAGCTGTCCAACCTGCTGAGGACCTGCCTGAAATTGCGGGCGATGGGCTTCAAACCGTCCAAGGCGAATCTGGAGGCGATCCAGGTCGCGATGACCTACCGCCCCAACCAGAACCCGTTGATCAACGCCCTCAAGGACACCATCGCCTACCAGGCGAAGATCAAGGGCCAGATGGAGATCCTGCAGCAGGCCCAGGCCGGGCAGAACGCCAACAGCGCGGTGATGGGTGCCGCACCGATGCCGGGCGCCAGCAATCCCGCGCAACTTCCCGTCGGACCGGTAGCCCAGGTGCCGACGGAGGCCACTCCGGTCACCCCGTAGGCGCCGTGGACGCCAAACTGCTGAGCATCCTGGTGTGCCCCGCCGACCGGGGCCCGCTGATCCTCGCCGACGGTCTGCTCTACAACCCCAGGCTGCGCAAGGCCTACCGGATCGAGGACGGTATCCCGGTGCTGCTCGTCGACGAGGCCCGCGATGTGGGTCCCGAGGAACACGAACGGCTGATCGCATCGTCCTGAACGACGATCCGGTGACAGCGGCGCGGCGCCTGTTGGGATCGGTGCTCACAGCGCGCGGAGTCAGCGCCCGGATCGTCGAAGTCGAGGCCTATGGCGGGCCGGAGAGCGGTCCCTGGCCGGATCCGGCGTCGCACTCCTACCGAGGCCGCAGCCCGCGCAACGCCGTGATGTTCGGCCCGCCCGGCCGGCTCTACGCCTACCGCAGCCACGGAATCCATGTGTGCGCCAACGTCTCCTGCGCTCCGGAGGGAGTGGCGGCCGCGGTACTGCTGCGCGCGGCGATCATCGAATCCGGCCATGATCGGGCTCAGAGCCGGCGCGGTGCGACGGTGCAGGCGTCGGCATTGGCCCGCGGCCCGGGCAACCTCTGTTCGGCTCTGGGGATCACCATGGCCGACAACGGCCTCGACCTCCTCGACCCGCGCTCGCCGGTGACCCTCGAGCTGCGGGAACCGGGGGAGAGCCGCAGCGGTCCGCGGGTGGGTGTCAGCCGGGAGGCCGACCGCCCCTGGCGGTTCTGGCTCCCGGGCCGCCCGGAGGTGTCGGCCTATCGGCGAAGCCCCCGCGCCCCGCAGCCCGGGTGGTCCGACCAGACATCGGTGTGATCGTGTAGAAGAATCTGAGTCGCAATCCGACCGCTCGGGACCGACGAGGGGGCCATGTGATCGAGCTGTGTTCCGCGGAATGCGGGCCCGACCCGGCTGTGCTGCACAGCCCGGGTGGCTTCACCTGGTTCTACGTCGACCTCGTCGACGACGACGGCGGCGGTGCGACACTGATCTGGTCCTGGGGCCTGCCCTTCCTGCCGGGTTACGCACGGGCGTCCCGGGTGGGGCGACCGCAACTGCCGATCGACCGGCCCAGCGTGAACCTCGTGGTCTACGGCGGCGGCCGCGAGCGGTTCTATCTGCTGTCCGAACTGCCGCGCGATGAATGCTCGTGGAGCGATGACGGCCGATCCTGGCAGATGGGCGGATGCTCATTCCAGTGGATCGACACGCCCGGATCCGACGGCGCCGCCCCCACTCGCACACTGCAGGCCGATCTGGATCTGGCGTTGCCGACCGGTGGCCGGGCCAAGGGACAACTATGGCTGTCCGGATCACTGCGCCGCGATGAGCACGACTTCCGCGGCATCGGACCGGCTGATCCGTCCTGCACACACACCTGGACGCCGATGCTCGCGGCGAGTCGCGGTGCCCTGGAACTGACCACCCCCGACGGTTCGCTTCGGATTGAGGGTCGCGGCTACCACGATCGCAACAGCGCACATAAACCGTTGCACGGGTTGGGAATTCGCAACTGGTGGTGGGGTCGGATCGCGATGCCCGGGCGCGACCTGATCTTCTACCGCCTCACGCCGTCGTCGCCGGGCGCGTCGCCGCAGGACGTCGTGGTGGAGTTCGCCGCCGACGGCACCTGCCGCACACCGGCCCGCGCCGCACTGCAGGCCGGGCGGATGAGTCGCAGCACCTGGGGCCTGCGCTGGCCCAGGGCCGCCACCTTCGGTGATCCCGACGGCCGGCCGATTCACGTCGAGACCGTCGCCCGGGTGGACAACGGGCCGTTCTATCAGCGCTACCTGCTGCGCGGCCGATCCGGCGGGGAGGAAGGCCACGGCATCGGGGAGAACCTGGTACCCGACCGGGTCGACTCCGACCTGCTGCGGCCACTGGTGCGCATGCGGGTGCACCGCGCCGACGGCCCCAACTCGATGTGGTTGCCGCTGTTCTCCGGGGACGTCGACGGCCGGGTTCGTAGGCTGATCGGCCGGTCCGGGCGCACTCGCGCATGACGTGGGCGCTGGCCCTACTGGCAGTCCCCGCATGCATCCCGCTGTGTCTGGTGGCGTTCAACGCGGTGTTCTGGACGCGCGGCCGGGTCACGGCTGAATCCAGTGCCGTGGTTGGGGCCGTGGCGCCTGCCGGTGTCAGTGTGCTCATCCCGGCCCGCGACGAGGTCGCCAACATCGAACGGTGCGTGCGCGCCGCGGACGCGATGCGCGGGCCGGTCGCCGAGATCGTGGTCTATGACGACGGATCCACCGACGGCACCATCGAGGCGCTGGCAGGCCTGGCCGATGAGGTGCCCCGGCTACGGGTGCTGCGCGGCGATCCGTTGCCGGACGGCTGGGTCGGCAAGCCGTATGCGCTGCACCGGCTCAGCGAGGCGGCGGTCAGCGACGTCATGCTCAACATCGACGCCGACGTCACCGTCGAACGCGACTGTCTGGTGCGGATGCTCTCGCTGATGGGCGCACTGCATGCCGATCTGGTCACCGCAGTGCCGCGCCAACTGGCCGGCAGCTTCGTCGAGCGGCTGATGATCCCGCTGCTGCACCTGTCCTATGTCGCATGGCTTCCGATGCCGCTGATCCACCTGACCCGGGATGCTCGGGTGCTGGCCGCCAACGGCCAGCTTCTGCTGATCCGCCGCGACGCCCTGGACTCCGTGGGCGGGTGGCAGGGCGTGCGCACCGCACTCGTCGACGATATGGCGCTGTGCCGCGCGGTCAAGAACAACGGCGGCCGGGTCGTCTTCGCAGACGGCGACGCGATGGCCCGGTGCCGGATGTACCGCGACGCGCCCTCCCTGTGGCGCGGGTTCGCGAAGAACATCTACGAGGGTATCGGTGGCAATCCGGTCGCGATGATCCTCGTGGCGGCCCTGCACCTGCTCCTCTTCGTGGCGCCGTATGTCGTTGCGCCCATTGCGTTTCTGATCGGGGATCGCGCTCTGGCCATCGCCGCGATGATCGGTGTGGCGGCGAACATCTGTCTGCGTGTCATCATGGCGCTGCGCTACCGGCACAGCGCGCTGAGCGTGCTGTTGCATCCAGTGGCGGTGCTGCTGATGATGGGTGTCCTGCTGACCGGTTATCGGTGGAGCCGCCGCGGTGACATCCGGTGGCGCGGACGTTCCTATGCCGCCCGTGCCCAACGGGAGTCGGCGGCATGACGGCGTCGGAGTCCGACCGGCAGGCGTTGCGGCGCGCGGGTGATCATCGCCATCCGGCCTTTCTGAACTTCTTCCGGATCGTGGCCCGGCGCCGGATCGCCCGCCGTCTCGACGGCCTGTGGGTTGCCGGCCTGGACGACGCGCGCGCCGCCGTGGCGGCCGGTCCGGTGCTCTTCGCCGCCAATCACGTCGCATGGTGGGACGCCCTGTTGCTGTTGCCCCTCGACGAGGCGCTGGGGAGTCTGGGCTGGGCGGTGATGGATGCACGCAATCTGCGCAAGCTGCCGTTCTTCGGCTGGATCGGCGCACTGCCACTGGACCGCAGCAGCCCGCAACGCAGCAGGCAGTGTCTGGAGTCCTCGGCTGCCCTGCTGGACCGGCCCGGGCGCGCGATGTGGATCTTTCCGCAGGGCCGCCAGCGTCCGGCGCATCTGCGGCCGCTCGATCTCAGACCCGGGCTGCAGATCATGTACGAGAGCAATCCGGTGACCCTCATCGCGGTGAGCGTCGACTACGTGTTCCTGGAGAAGTCGCGTCCGGCCGCCGTCGTCCGCTTCTCACCGCCGGTGCCGGTGGAGGCGGGCGAGGTCGTCGCCGCGGTGGAGACCGAACTGCTGGCCGGCCTGGAGCAGATCGACACCGCCGCACGGGCCGCCACCGACGGACGCCGGGCCCGTACCCACCCCGCTGAGCCGCTGCCCGGATTCCGGGCGTTGATATCTCCGGCGACGCTCGTGCCGCGCCGAGGCTGGTCCCGTGCCCGCTGACCGCGACGTCCTGATCGTCGGCGCCGGCATCGGGGGGCTGGCGGCCGCGCTGGCCCTGACGGCGCGTGGCATCCCGGTTCGCATTCTCGAGGCGGGTTCCCAGCCCGGCGGCAAGGCGGGCGCCGTGGAGGTCGACGGTGTCGTGATCGAAACCGGTCCCAGTGTTCTGACCCTGCCGGAGGTGTTCGCCGGATTGTTCGCCCGGGCCGGCCTGCGATTGGACGACGTCGTGGGTCTGCGTCGGCTCGATCCCGGTTTCCGCTACCGGTGGCCGGACGGTTGCATCCTCGACGTCGCGCACGATCCGGAGCAGACACTGGCCAATGTCCGCTCCGTGCTGGGGCCGACCGCCGAGGCGGGTCTGGCGTCCTTCCTGCGATACAGCCGCCGCATCTGGGATGCGGCGGCGCCACATTTCGTTCTGGGGCCCGCGCCCACCTGGGCGGCGATGGCGGGACTGGCGCTGCGTCACCCGCGGGCCCTGCTCGCCGTGGACCCGCTGTCCAGCATGGCGGCCGGTATCGACCGTCATGTCGCCGATCCGCATCTGCGAGTGTTGTTGCGCCGCTACGCCACCTACAACGGCAGCGATCCGCGCAAGGCGCCTGCGACGCTGAATTGCATTGCGCACGTGGAACTCTCGCTCGGCGGCTTCGGGGTCCAGGGTGGTATCCGGGCGCTGGTGGCGGCCATGGTGCAGGCGATCGAGGCCCGCGGCGGCAACGTGGAGTGCGACACGGCCGTCGAACGCGTGATCGTCGAGGGGGGCCGGACCACCGGCGTGGCTCTCGTGGGCGGAGGCGTCCGGCGCGGCCGGGCTGTGCTGGCCAACGCCGACGTCGGTTGGTTGCGCGACGGCGCCCTGCCCGACGCGGGCCGGTGGCTGCCGCCGGCGACGACACCCTCGATGTCGGGCTGGACCGGTGCGCTGCGTGCAGACCCGGGCACCGACCGGTTGCCGCACGAGGTGCTGTTCCCGCGTGACTACGACGCGGAGTTCGCCGACATCGTCGACCGTGACCGTCCGCCGGCCGACCCGACCGTCTATCTCTGCGCCCAGCAGCGCTGCCACGGAACACCGGGCTGGGCCGATGCTGAACCGGTCTTCCTGATGGCCAACGCGCCCGCCGAACCCGATGGCGCGGTGCGGCCCGCGGCCCTGTGGCGGGATCTGGAGGAGGCAATGGAACAACGAATCCGGGCCGCCGGTCTGTGGGCCGACGGCGACGCCGTGGTGTGGCGACGCACCCCCGCCGAACTGGCGGCCGCCTTTCCGGGAAGCCGGGGTGCGATCTACGGCGCCGCCAGCAACGACCGGTTCTCCGCCTTCAAGCGGCCGCCGAATCGGGTCCGCGGGCTGCCCGGCCTGTACCTCGCCTCGGGAAGCGCCCACCCCGGTGGCGGGTTGCCCATGGTCGCGCTGTCCGGTCTGGCGGCGGCGGACTGCCTGTGCGCCGATCTCGGCCTGTCGGTCGGCCCGTCGGCTCGGTAACCGACCGGCATGCGGGAAGATCACCGGTATGGCCACGACGATCCTCGATGAGCTGAACTGGCGCGGGCTCATCGCGCAGTCGACCGACATCGACGCACTCGCGGCGGCGGCCGCCCGTCCGCCGATGACGGTCTACTGCGGTTTCGACCCGACCGCCCCGAGCCTGCACGCCGGCAACCTGGTTCCGCTTCTGACCCTGCAGCGGTTCCAGAAGGCGGGGCACCGGCCCATCGTGCTGGCCGGCGGAGCCACCGGCCTGATCGGCGATCCGCGGGATTCCGGCGAACGCACGATGAACACCGAGGACACCGTCGCGCAATGGTCGGAGCGGATCCGCGGGCAACTCGAGCGCTTCGTGGAGTTCAATCAGGCACCGAGCGGGGCGATCATCGAGAACAATCTGAGCTGGACCCAACCGATGGGGGCCATCGAGTTCCTCCGCGACGTCGGCAAGCATTTCTCGGTCAACGTCATGCTCGACCGCGACACGATCCGCCGCCGCCTCGACACCGATGGCATCTCCTATACCGAGTTCAGTTACATGCTCCTGCAGGCCAACGATTACGTGGAACTGCATCAGCGACACGGCTGCTCGCTGCAGATCGGCGGCTCCGACCAGTGGGGCAACATCATCGCCGGGGTTCGATTGGTCCGCCAGAAGCTCGGCGCGACCGTGCACGCGCTAACCGTGCCGCTGGTGACCGCGGCTGACGGCACGAAGTTCGGCAAGTCCACCGGAGGCGGCAGCCTGTGGCTCGACCCGGAGATGACCAGCCCGTATGCCTGGTACCAGTACTTCGTGAACACCGCCGACGCCGACGTGATCCGTTACCTGCGCTGGTTCACCTATCTGTCTGCCGACGAACTCGCCGAACTCGAGCAGGCCACCGCCACCAGGCCGCAGGACCGGGCCGCTCAACGCCGGCTGGCCCGCGAACTCACCACCCTTGTGCACGGGAATGGTGCCACCGAGTCGGTCGAGCACGCGTCGGCGGCGCTGTTCGGCCGCGGTGAGCTCGACCGGCTCGACGAGCCGACGCTGGCGGCGGCGCTGCGCGAGACCGGCAACGGGAAAGTGGCCGAACTGCCGCCCGGCGGGCCGGGCGGCATCGTCGACCTGTTGGTGGGCACCGGTCTGTCGGCCAGTAGGAAGGAAGCCAAGCGCACGATCGCTGAGGGCGGGGTGTCGGTCAACAACGTCCGGGTCGAAAGCGAGGACTGGACGGCCGACCCGTCGCACTTCCTATACGGACGCTGGCTGGTGCTGCGTCGCGGCAAGCGGAATATCGCCGGCGTGGAGCGCGTTGGGTAGGTCAGCACTGGCCGGACGTCAGTGTGACGAAGGTCAAACGCTCCCGCTGCGCGGGGGGATTTGACTGGACTGCAACCCTGACGTAACTTATGGAGGTCGTTGCGACGCGGTTCGTCCGCAGAGCGCGACGGCATCTCACGGAATACTCCCGGACTTCGGGGTGTTCCACTGTCCGAACTACGAGCTCGCGGTTTTCGCCGCGGGTTGGTTTGCGCGGCCGGGTGGAGATGCCGGGTGTGTTGTTTGAGAACTCAATAGTGTGTTTGGTGGTTTTTGTTTGTTGTTTTTTGTTGTTTCTGATACCCCCGTGTCGGGAATGACTGTTGTGCCAGTTTTTGCTGGTTTGGTTTCGGATTTTCCGAGTGTTTTTGTTTGGAGAGTTTGATTCTGGCTCAGGACGAACGCTGGCGGCGTGCTTAACACATGCAAGTCGAACGGTAAGGCCCTTC
>JAPOKC010000024.1 GCA_029977845.1 Mycobacteriaceae bacterium
CCCAGTAGTTTCGCAGTCCCAGGTCCAGCAGCCGCTTGTCGTTCATGAACTGGTGCACCGGCATCAGTTCGATCGCGGTGACGTTCAGCGACTTCAGGTGCTCGATGATCACCGGGTGCGCCAGGCCGGCGTAGGTGCCGCGCAGATGTTCGGGCACACCCGGATGGGTCTGCGTCATGCCCTTCACGTGGGCCTCGTAGATGATCGTCTCGTGGTACGGGGTGCGCGGCGCGTGGTCTGAGCCCCAGTCGAAGAACGGGTTGATCACCACGCTGGTCATCGTGTGGCCCAGCGAGTCGACCATCGGCGGCGTGCCGCCCGAGACCGGGTCTCCGGCGGCCAGGTCATAGGAGTACAGCGCCTGACTGAAGTCGAACTGGCCCTCGAAGGACTTGCCGTACGGGTCCAGCAGCAGCTTGCTCGGGTCGCAGCGCTGCCCGGCCGCCGGGTCCCACGGGCCGTGGACCCGGAACCCGTAGCGCTGTCCCGGCGACACCGTCGGCAGGTAGGCGTGCCAGACGAAGACGTCGACCTCGTCGAGGTCGATCCGGGTTTCGCTGTTGTCGTCCCCGATCAGGCACAGCTCGACCCGGTCGGCGATCTCGGAGAACACCGAGAAGTTGGTTCCCGCCCCGTCATAGGTCGCGCCGAGGGGATAGGGGGTGCCGGGCCACACGATCGGTCCGGTAGGCGAGGTCATTAGATGACCCTAGTCACCACCAGCCGGTCGCGGCGCCGATCTGCCGCCCCAGCTCCGGGGTCAGGGTGCGCATGTAGGTCGCCGACAGGTGATGGGCGTCGTGGTAGAGCAGCACATTGCCCTCGATCGCGCGGCAGTAGTCCGCGCGGCAGACCGCGTCGCTCATATCGAGTACCTTCAGCAACGGGAACTGCTTGGTGAAGTCCAGAGTCTGATTACGCCCGGAGAGCGCCTCGGAGCGCTTGATGCCGCAGGACACCGCATCACCACCCTTGGCCAGGCAGTCGGCCGGGAAGAACGGCTTGCCGTTGCGCACCATCCACGGGGTGTCGCGCATTGCCAGGATCGGAATCTTGTTGTTCGACAACGTCTTCCAGATTCCGATGTAGGTCGCCGGCATCACGTCGCCGGGTTTGATGTTCCACGGCCGGGTCGAGGTTGTGAAGACGAAATCAGGCCGGTCCTTGATGAGCTTGGCCATCACCCGGTCGTTCCACTCCCGGCATTTCGGGTAGGGACGGTTGTCGCCCATCACCAGCGGCAGCTTCTCGGTGGTCAGCGGACAGCCCATCTTCAGATACGTGACCACCTTGAAACCGCGCTGCCGTCCCAGGATGTCCAGCGCGGTGATCCAGTGTTCGGCATGCGATCCGCCGGCCAGTGCGATGGTGCGGGTGGCAGAGGGGTCGCCGTAGGTGCAGTTGATGATGCCGGTGTTGTCGAAGTCGCTGATGCAGCCGTCGTTGGTGGACTGCGGGACGTCGTCGGCGGCCTCCAGCACGGTCGGCCGGAACGGCAATTGCGGCACCCGGGCGTGATCGAGCAGGGCGTGCGCGCCCGGGTAGCCGGCGGGGGACAACGTGAGCAGTTCGGTGCCGTCGGCACGTCCGGCGGCGACGTGCCCGCGCCAGGCGAAGGAGGTCACGACCAGGGCGACCGCCAGCAGTGCCACTGCGGTCGCGCCGACGGTGCGCGCCCGGGACGGCCCGCCGCGCCGCAGTGGCTCCTCGATGAAGCGCATCGTGAGATACGCCAGTCCACCGGAGATCAGCAGAATGGCCAGCCCGTCCCAGAATCCGGCGTGCGGACGCCCGGTGGCGGCCAGCCAGAAGATCAGCAGCGGCCAGTGCCACAGATATAGCGCGTACGCCATCGAACCGAGTATCACCAGTGGGGCCGCGGCCAGCAGCCGATTGGGCAGCGGCATCCGGGGATCGGTCCCGCGGTTGGCGGCCGAGAGGATCAACAGCATCGCCGCGCCGACCGGCACCAGGGCCCACGGGCCCGGGAACTGTTTGACGCCGTCGATGAGCGCGCCGCAGGACAGGATCGCCAGCAGGCCGACGGAGGCGAGCAGCGTGCGAAGCCACATCGGCCAGGTGATCAACGGAAGCATCGCGCCGACCAGGACGCCGAGCAGAAGCTCCCAGGCCCGGGCGAAGCTGTTGTAGTAGGCGGTGACCTGATCGCTGCCGTGGGCGACGATCGCGTAGACGAAGGATGCGACGGTCAGCACGGTCAGCACCGCGACGAAGGCGGCCCGCAGCCGACCGCCCAGCCGGTTTCGCAGCAGCGCGGTGAGTCCGAGGACAAGCGCGAGGAATGCGATGTAGAACTGGCCCTGCACCGACATCGACCAGATGTGCTGCAGCGGGGAAACCGCCTCGCCGGCCCGCAGGTAGTTCGCGGCCGTCGCCGACAGTTCCCAGTTCTGGTAATAGCCGAGGCTGGCCAACGTCTGGTCGGCGAAGGTCTCCCAGCGGGTCTGCGGCTGGATCAGGATCGTCAGCAGCATCGCCGCGGCCAGCACCACGATGAGTGCGGGCAGCAGCCGCCGGACGAGCCGCTTGATCTGCGGCCACGGCGACAACGACGATCCCGGGGTCAGGGCCTTGCGCAGCAGTGAGCTGCCGAAGAAGAACCCCGACAGCGCCAGGAATACGTCCACGCCGCCGGACACCCGGCCGAACCAGACGTGGAACACCGCGACCAATGCGATCGCGACCCCGCGCAGTCCGTCGAGGTCGTGGCGGTAGAACCGCGCGCCCGGGGAACCGTCCGACGCGGCATCGGCGCCCGACGGCGGCGGTGCCGGGACGCCTGGCCGGGACGGGGTCAGGAGCATCATGATCGCCGGTCAATCTACCGAACAGCGGGTGAACGGTTCCTGAACACCGCTGGTCGGCAGGGGTCGGTGGCGGCCCGATTAGGCTCTGAGTCCGTGTCGGCGTTGACCCCCCAGCAGATCAGCGCCATCGACGCCGCGCACGTCTGGCATCCGTACAGCACGATCGGGGATCCGCAGGCCTACCCGCCGGTCGTCGCGACCGGGGCCAAGGGCGCCTGGCTGACGCTGAACCGCGACGGCGCCGAGATCCGGGTCCTCGACGCGATGGCGTCCTGGTGGACTGCGGTGCACGGCCACGGGCATCCGGTCCTCGACGCCGCGGTCACCCGCCAGTTGCAGACGATGAACCACGTCATGTTCGGCGGGCTGACCCACGAACCGGCGGCCCGGCTGGCGCAGTTGCTCGTCGACATCACCCCGGCCGGGCTGGACACCGTGTTCTTCTCCGACTCGGGTTCGGTCTCGGTCGAGGTGGCGGTGAAGATGGCGTTGCAGTACTGGCGAAGCCTCGGCCGGTTCGGCAAGCACCGGCTGATGACGTGGCGCGGCGGCTACCACGGGGACACTTTCACCCCGATGAGCGTCTGCGATCCGGACGGCGGCATGCATTCGCTGTGGCGGGACGTACTGGCCGAGCAGGTTTTCGCGCCGCAGGTTCCGACCGAGTACGACCCGGCGTACGTGGCGGCGTTCGAGGACCAGTTGCGTTGCCACGCAGACGAACTCGCCGCCGTCATCGTCGAACCGGTGGTGCAGGGCGCCGGTGGGATGCGTTTCCACGATCCGCGCTACCTGACCGATCTGCGGCGCATCTGTGACGCCGCCGACGTGCTGCTGATCTTCGACGAGATCGCCACCGGCTTCGGCCGCACCGGCGAGATGTTCGCCGCCGACCATGCCGGGGTCAGCCCGGACATCATGTGCGTCGGCAAGGCGCTCACCGGCGGCTACATCACCCTGGCGGCCACATTGTGCACCCGGGTGATCGCCGAGACCATCAGCGGCGGACAGGCCGGAGCGCTGATGCACGGGCCGACCTTCATGGCCAACGCACTGGCCTGCGCGGTCTCGGTGGCCTCGGTCGAACTGCTGTTGCGAGACGACTGGCGCACCCGGGTCGCCGAGATCAGCGCCGGTCTGGCTGCCGGTCTTGCCCCGGCCCGGGACCTGGCCGGGGTGGCCGATGTCCGGGTCTGCGGGGCGATCGGGGTGATCGAGACCCGCGACCCGGTCGACCTGCGGGTCGCCACACCGGTGGCCCTCGACCACGGGGTGTGGCTGCGGCCGTTTCGCAACCTGATCTACGCGATGCCGCCGTTCATCTGTCCCCCGGAAGAGATAGACCAGATCACCTCGGCCATGCACGCGGTGGCCCGGGCCCTAGGGTAGAAGCCGATGGGTTCCCGTACCGAGACCTCGCCGCTGGCCTGGCTGGAGGCTGCCGAGCAGCAGCGCCGGCAGGCCGGACTGCGCCGCGTGCTGCGCCCCCGGTCTTCGGTGCCGTGCGAGCTGGATCTGGCTTCCAACGATTACCTCGGTCTGGCCCAGCATCCCGACGTCATCGACGGAGGTGTGCGGGCGCTGCGCACCTGGGGTTCGGGATCGACCGGATCGCGGCTGGTGACCGGTGACACCGAACTGCACGAGCAGTTCGAGACGGAGTTGGCCGGCTTCATGGGCGCCGCCGCGGCGCTGGTGTTCTCCTCGGGCTACACCGCCAATCTCGGTGCGGTGACCAGTCTTTCGGGCGCCGGTTCGCTGGTGGTCTCCGATGCGGCATCGCACGCCTCACTCGTCGACGCCTGCCGGCTGTCGCGGGCGCGGGTGGTGGTGACCCCGCACCGCGATGCCGACGCGGTGGCCGCGACACTGGCCGATCGCACTGAGGAACGCGCCCTGGTGCTGACCGACTCGGTGTTCAGCACCGACGGCGGTCTGGCGCCGCTGCGCCGTTTGCACGAGGTGTGCCGGGCGCACGGGGCGGTGTTGCTGGTGGATGAGGCGCACGGTCTGGGGGTGCGCGGCGACGGCGGTCGCGGCCTGCTGCACGAGGTGGGCCTGGCCGGTGCGCCCGACGTGGTGGTGACCACCACACTGTCCAAGTCGCTGGGCAGCCAGGGCGGTGCGGTGCTGGGATCCGAGGCACTGCGCGACCATCTGATCAACGCCGCCCGGCCGTTCATCTTCGACACCGGACTGGCGCCCGCGGCGGTCGGTTCGGCGCTGGCCGCACTGCGTCTGCTGATCGCCGAACCGCGGCGCCCGCAGGCCGTGCTGGATCACGCCCGCACCCTGGCGCAGATCTGTGACGTGCCCGAGGTTCCGGAGTCGGCGGTGGTGTCGGTGGTGCTCGGTGAGCCCCAACCGGCGGTGGCCGCCGCCGCTGCCTGTCTGGACGCCGGTCTGTTGGTGGGTTGTTTCCGGCCACCGACCGTGCCGGCCGGGACCTCACGGCTGCGACTGACTGCCCGCGCCTCGCTGAGCGCCGGGGATCTCGACCTCGCCCGGCGGGTGCTCACCTCAGTGCTGGCCGTCGCGCGCGCGTGAGCGTGCTTGTCATCACCGGCACCGGCACCGGGGTGGGCAAGACCATCGCCACCGCCGCGCTGGCCTGCCGGGCCCGCACCGCGGGAATCGATGTCGCGGTGTGCAAGCCCGTCCAGACCGGGGCCGAGCAGGATGACGATCTCGCCGAGGTGGGCTGGCTGTCTGGCGTGACGAATCTGATCGGTCTGGCGCGTTATCCGGAGCCGCTGGCTCCGGTCGCCGCGGCCCACGCGGCGGGACTCCCGTTGCCGTCGGCCGGCGAGATCATCGAATCGGTGCGTGCGGCCGACCGGCCCGGCCGGCTGACCCTGGTCGAAGGGGCCGGGGGACTGCTGGTCGAACTCGGCGCCGGGGGTGCGACGCTGCGCGATATCGCCGCGGCTCTGGACGCCGCAGTCCTGGTGGTCTGTTCGGCCGGACTCGGCACGCTGAACCATGTCGCGCTGACGTTGGAAGCCCTTGGGCACAAGGGGGTTTCGTGTGCTGGCCTGGTCATCGGCTCCTGGCCCCAGCATCCCGGCGCCGCCGAGATCTCCAACCGGGACGCACTCGATCGGCTCGCTCCGGTGCGCGCGGTGCTTCCCGCCGGGGCCGGCGGCTACGACGCGGCGGCATTCGCCGCCATGAGCCGCTCAGCGTTCGACCCGGACTGGTTCGGCGGGCTGGTCTGAGATGGCGCACTCGATCGAGGTGCTGCTCGACGCCGACAGCGATCAGGCGATCCGCGGACAGTGGCAGACCCTGGCCGAGGCCGGTCTGCCCAGTCAGATGCGGGTGAAGTCGCCGACCAACCGGCCGCACATCACGCTGCTGGCCGCTCCGAAGATCAGCCCGGGCGTCGACGAGGCGCTGCGCGGACTGGCCGGTTCGTTGCCGTTCGAGTGCGTCATCGGCGCGCCCGTGGTGTTCGGGGCGGGCAAGCACACACTGGCCCGGCTCGTCGTACCGTCGGCCGCACTGCTGGCCGTTCACGCCGAGGTCTACCGACTGAGTTGTCCGCACGTGACCGGTGATCCGTACCCGCACTGCGCGCCCGGGCACTGGACCCCGCACGTCACCCTCGGGCGACGGCTCACCGAGGCCGAGGTCGGCGCCGCACTCGAGGCGCTGGGGGACCCCGGTGAACCGACGGCCCGGATCGTCGGCCTGCGCCGATGGGACTCCGACCAGCGCACCGACCACATTCTGATCGGCTGAACCGGTGCACTAACCTGTCCTGCGTGACCCCGGCAGCAGTTGACGTCCTCGCGCAAGCCCGTGAGCAGGTACTCGAGCGCGGCGAAGGGCTGTCCCGGGAGCAGGTGCTGGCGGTGCTGCAACTGCCCGACGACCGGCTCGAGGAACTGCTCGCCCTGGCCCACGAGGTCCGGATGCGCTGGTGCGGTCCCGAGGTCGAGGTCGAGGGGATCATCAGCCTCAAGACCGGCGGCTGCCCGGAGGACTGCCACTTCTGCGCCCAGTCCGGGCTGTTCGCCTCCCCGGTGCGCAGCGCCTGGCTGGATGTCCCCAGCCTGGTGGAGGCGGCCAAGCAGACCGCCAAGACCGGCGCCACCGAATTCTGCATCGTCGCCGCCGTGCGCGGTCCCGACGAGAGGCTGATGGCTCAGGTGGCAGCCGGTATCGAGGCCATCCGCAACGAGGTCGAGATCCACGTCGCCTGCTCACTGGGCATGCTGAACCAGGAGCAGGTCGACCAGCTCGCCGCGATGGGTGTGCACCGCTACAACCACAACCTGGAGAGTTCCCGTTCGTTCTTCCCCAACGTGGTGACCACCCACACCTGGGAGGAGCGCCGGGAGACGCTGCGGATGGTGCGCGAGGCCGGTATGGAGGTCTGCTGCGGCGGCATCCTCGGCATGGGGGAGACGCTTGAGCAGCGCGCCGAGTTCGCCGCCGAACTCGCCGAACTCGATCCGCACGAGGTTCCGCTGAACTTCCTCAACCCGCGCCCCGGAACGCCCTTCGGCGATCTCGAGGTGATGCCGGCCAGTGAGGCGCTCAAGGCCGTCGCCGCGTTCCGGCTCGCCCTGCCACGCACCATGTTGCGCTTCGCCGGCGGCCGGGAGATCACCCTCGGCGATCTGGGCGCCAAACAGGGCATTCTCGGTGGCATCAACGCGGTGATCGTCGGCAACTACCTCACCACGCTGGGCCGGCCGGCCGAGTCCGACCTGGAACTGCTCGACGATCTGCAGATGCCGATCAAGGCCCTCAACGCCAGCATCTGATGAGCGCCCACCCCGTGGTCGGCGCCGGCAATTACAACGTCTACACCGGCAAACCGCACAGCGAGGTGACGCCGCTGACCGCCCAGCTCGGATTGGAACCCCCGCGGTTCTGTGCGCAGTGCGGCCGCCGGATGAAGGTTCAGGTTCGACCCGACGGGTGGTGGGCCGAGTGTTCCCGGCACGGCCATGTCGACTCCACCGATCTGGAGACCCGGCGGTGAAGGTTCTGGCGAAAGTGACTGTCGGACTTGCCCTCTCGGGCGCTGTTCTGGGAGCGATCTGGGCCGCCATCGCACCGCCGGTCCACACCATCACCGGATTGTCGAAGTCCGGTGAGCGGGTGGACGGCTTCCTGGGCCGTGCCGCCGACAACGTGTTCGTGGCCTCGGCGATGCTCACCGGCCTGCTGTGCATGCTGGCGGTGATCACCGCTGTTGCGCTGTGGCAGTGGCGTACCCGTCGTGGGCCGCTGATGGTGATCGCGTTGTGGATCGGTATGGCCGCCGCGGGTGCGGCCGCCGCCGGAACCGGCGCCGCACTCGCACACTGGCGCTATGGCACACCCGATCGTGAGGGTGTCGCGCTCAGTCCGGACAACCGGGTCGCCTACTTCACCGAGGCGCCGCCGGTCTTCATGGGGCACAACGTCTTTCAGGTAGTGGTCACGCTACTGCTGCCGGCCGCGGTGGCGGTCCTGGTGTATGCGCTGATGGCGGCCGGAACGCACCGGGACGATCTCGGCGCTACAGTGGGCGGAAAGGAACCCGTCCACCGAGCATGACGCGGCCGACGATGCCGCTCAGGCGCCACATGCCCGCATAGGTGATCGGGTTGAACAATGTCGGCCACTTCGTGCGGATCAGGTGTGAGTCCAGCGGCCGGCCGGCGAAGCGGTCGGTGAGCCACCGCAGCGTCATCGGCGCGGACATCGGGTGCAGCAGCATGTGCTCGCTGAACATGTCCCGGTGGTAGGTGAGCTTCGCGCCGCCCTGCGAATACAACTCCGCCAGGGTGTCGATGTCGTCGACGTTGATCACCGAGTCGTGCACGGCCTGCACCAGCAGCACCGGTGGCCCGGGAACGGCGGTGCCCAGCCGGATCGCGTCGAACACCTCCCGCACCTCGGGCATGGCCAGCACCTCGGTCAGGGGCGGCACCAGCATGTCGTCGACGTCCTTGCGGAACATCCGGACGATCGCCTCGATGGTGGTCATCCGCTCCAGCTTCTTCAGCGTGGCGCGGCCGTCCTCGGTGCAGTGCTCGTCGACCACATCGCGCAATCCGGGAAAGGTGTTGGCCAGCGACGCGATCACCAGGGCCGGCAGCCCCGCCCACTGGGATCCGTTGAGCCGCAGGAAGGTGTTGCCGAGATCACCGACCGGCGAGCCGAGCACAGCGCCGACGAGATTGAGTTCCGGTGCGTAGTCGGCGTGCATCTCGGCCGCCCACGCGCTGGCCAGCCCGCCCCCGGAATAACCCCACAGGCCCACCCGGCTGTCGGCGGCCAGCCCGAAGCTCTCGAAGCTCAGGGTGGCCCGCAGGCCGTCGAGCACCCGGTACCCGGGTTCACGCGGGGCGCCCCAGGAGCCGTCGGGACCCTCGTGGTCGGGAATCGACACCACCCAGCCCTCCGCGACGGCGGCGGCTGCCAGCAGGTACTCCCACTGGGACAGCGAACCGATCGCCCTGGCGCCGCGGCGCATCGTGTAGGAGGGGAAGCAGCGTGAGGTCACGGCGTCGATCGCGCACTGATAGGACACCACGTGCCGGACCTGGTTGGCGGTATGGCCGGCCGGCACCAGCACGGTGGTGACGGTTGCCTGGGGGTTTCCGTGGAAGTCGGTGGTGCGGTACAGCAGCTGGGTGGCCCGGATCTTCTGCGGGATCAGCCCGAGGAAGCCGAGCCGGACGTCCCGGGAGCGCAGCACCGTGCCGGGTTCGGCGTGGTGGAAGCCCTCCGGGGGCTCGTAGAACGGATCCTTGGCGGGCAGGATCGGGCGTTCGCCCCGCCGCAGCGCCTGGTGGGGCGCGCGGCCGATCCATTCGGGACTGACCGCCCCGGCTGCACTCGTCATTTCCTCAATTAAACCTAAGAATGATCTAAGAAGCCAGTCGCCGCGCCCGGCGGGCGCAGTGCGGCGAACTCGTCGGTGACCCGTAACCGGGACTCGGTGAAGCGGTACAGCTTGGCCGGCCGGCCGCCGCTGCGGCCCGGGTTCGTGGTGGTCCCGGTGGGGGTGATCACACCCCGTCGGGCCAGCACCCGCTGCAGGTTGGTGGCGTCGACCGGATAGCCCAGTGCCGCGCTGTAGATGTCGCGCAGCGTCGACATCGCGAATTCCCTTGGGGCCAGGGCGAATGCGATGTTGGTGTAGGACAGCTTCGCGACCAGCCGGGCCTGCGCGTCGGCCACCATCGGACCGTGGTCGAACGCCATCGGGGGCAGATCGTGCACCGGATGCCAGCGGGTGTCCGACGGCAGGGCCGGAGTCGCGGGGGAGGGAACCAGCCCCAGGAAGGTCGAGGCGATCACCCGGGGGCCGGGAACGCGGTCCGGATCGGAGAACACCGCCAGTTGCTCGAGGTGGGCCACCTCACGCAGATCGACCTTCTCGGCCAGCTGTCTGCGCACCGAATCGGTCAGGTTCTCGTCGTCGCCGATCCGCCCGCCGGGCAGGGACCATTTGCCGCGCTCCGGCTCCAGCGCCCGCTGCCATAACAGCACGTTGAGTGCGGGTTTGCCGGATTCGACGTCACGGACCTGGAATACCGCGGCCAGCACCTCGTGTTGGGTGCTACTATGAAGCATGTTTTCGATTATAAGTCGAAAACCTCGAGTGCGCAGAACGGAGGCGGTATGACCGTCCTGAATCCTGGCGTGGTCGACATGGCGTCCCGGATCGTCAACGGACCCGGTGGGTACTCCGGCGTCGACGGTGACGCCGAATGGGCCGCCGAGGTGCGCCGGCTGGCCAAGCTGCGCAACGCCACGATCCTGGCGCACAACTACGAACTGCCGGCCATCCAGGACGTCGCCGATCACGTCGGCGATTCACTGGCGCTGTCCCGGATCGCCGCCGAGGCTCCCGAGGACACCATCGTGTTCTGCGGTGTGCACTTCATGGCCGAGACCGCCAAGATCCTCTCGCCCGCCAAGACGGTGCTGATCCCCGATCAGCGCGCCGGCTGCTCGCTGGCCGACTCGATCAACGCCGACGAACTCGCGGCCTGGAAGGCCGAGTTCCCCGACGCCGTGGTGGTGTCCTACGTCAACACCACCGCCGCGGTGAAGGCGCTGACCGATATCTGCTGCACGTCCTCCAACGCCGTCGAGGTGGTCAACTCGATCCCGGCCGACCGTGAGGTGCTGTTCTGCCCGGACCAGTTCCTCGGCGCGCATGTGCGGCGGATGACCGGCCGGGAGAACATGCACATCTGGGCCGGCGAGTGCCATGTGCACGCCGGTATCAACGGTGACGAGCTGGCGGAGCAGGCCCGCAGCCATCCCGACGCCGAGTTGTACGTCCACCCCGAATGCGGCTGCGCGACCTCGGCGCTGTACCTGGCCGGCGAGGGCGCCTTCCCCGACGGCCGGGTCAAGATCCTGTCCACCGGCGGCATGCTGGAGGCCGCCCGCGCCTCGCACGCCAAGCAGGTTCTGGTCGCCACCGAGGTCGGCATGCTGCACCAGTTGCGCAGGGCCGCACCGGGAGTCGACTTCCAGGCGGTCAACGACCGCGCCTCGTGCAAGTACATGAAGATGATCACCCCGGCGGCGCTGCTGCGCTGCCTGATCGAGGGCGCCGACGAGGTCGACGTCGACCCCGAGACCGCACGACTGGCCCGTGCCAGCGTCACCCGTATGATCGGGATCGGACAGCCGGGCGGCGGGGAATGAGCCGCCCCATCGCCTGCGGCGCGAGCAGTGGCGGCGTCGACTGGCAGCAGCGGGCCGATGTGGTGGTCATCGGGACCGGCGTTGCCGGACTGGCCGCAGCGCTGGCCGCCCACCGCAAGGGGGCCCGCACCGTGCTGTTGAGCAAGGCCGCCGAAACGGCGACGTTCCACGCCCAGGGCGGGATCGCCGTCGTGCTGCCGCGCACCGACGACTCGATCGAGGCCCATGTCGCCGACACCGTGACCGCCGGTGCCGGACTGTGCGATCCCGAGGCGGTCTACTCGATCGTCGCCGCGGGTTATCAGGCGGTCTCGGATCTGGTTGCCGACGGCGCCCGGTTCGACGAGACCGCCCCCGGGCAGTGGGCACTGACCCGGGAGGGCGGTCACTCCCGGCGCCGGATCATCCACGCCGGCGGCGACGCCACCGGGGCGGAGGTGCAGCGCGCACTGGACGCGGCCGCGGCAATGCTGGACATCCGGCGCGAGCACACCGCAATGGAGGTGCTGCGGGACGCGTCGGGGGTCACCGGTGTGCTGGTGCGCAATCCCGAGGGCGTGGGCATCGTGCATGCGCCGACAGTGATCCTGGCCACCGGCGGACTCGGTCACCTCTACAGCGCGACCACCAACCCGGAGGGCTCCACCGGCGATGGCATCGCGCTGGCGCTGTGGGCCGGTGTCGAGGTCGCCGATATCGAGTTCATCCAGTTCCACCCGACCATGTTGTTCGACCGCACCGGAACCGGGCGGCGGCCGCTGATCACCGAGGCGCTGCGCGGCGAAGGCGCGGTGTTGCGCGACGCGCGCGGCGACTCGGTCACCGCCGGTGTGCACCCGCTGGGCGACCTGGCGCCGCGCGATGTGGTCGCCGCGGCGATCGAGGCGCGGTTGCGGTCCAGCGGCGATGAGTGTGTGTTCCTCGACGCCCGGTCCATCGATGAATTCGCGCGCCGCTTCCCCACCGTCAACGCCGCCTGTCGCGCCGCCGGTATCGACCCCACCCACGATCTGATCCCGGTGGTTCCGGGCGCGCACTACAGCTGTGGCGGGGTGCGCACCGATGTGGACGGTCGAACCTCCCTGCCCGGCCTCTACGCGGCGGGGGAGGTGGCCCGCACCGGGATGCACGGCGCCAACCGGCTGGCCTCCAACAGTCTGCTCGAGGGTCTCGTCGTCGGGGCCCGGGCCGGCCGCGGTGCCGCCGAGCACGCCGATGCGGTGGAGGCGCCGACGGCGAAAATCAGCCGTGCCCAACGTGTTTCGCTGCCGCGTCCGGAACTTCAGCAGGCGATGACGCGATGGGCATCGGTGGTCCGCGACGCCGACGGCCTGGGTCGGCTGACCGCCGTGCTGGATGATGCCATCCTCGGCCGGATGTCGAACCGGGCCGACTTCGAGGATGCCGCACTGACCGCGACGGCGCAGGCGGTGGCAGCCGCCGCGCTGGCCCGCACCGAGACCCGCGGATGCCACCACCGCAGTGACTTCCCGGACACCGATCCGGCCCAGGCGGTCTCGTTCGACGTGCGCACCGGCGCCGACGGACGGGTCGCGGTGGTCGCACCTACTGCTGCGCGATGACAGCGACGTTCACCGAGGAGGAGCGCCGCGAGGCGCTCATCACGATCCGGCGCGGCCTCGACGAGGACCTGCGCTACGGCCCCGACGTGACCACCGGGGCGACCGTTCCGGCCGGCGCCACCACCGTCGGTGCACTGGTGGCCCGCGAACCGGGAGTGGCCGCCGGGATCGACATCGCCCTGATGGTGCTCGACGAGGTGCTCGGTCCGGACGGTTACCGGGTGCTGGATCGGGTGCAGGACGGCACCCGGCTGGAGAAGGGCCAGTGCCTGCTGCGGGTCGAGGCACCGACCGGGGGACTGCTGACCGCCGAGCGCACGCTGCTGAACCTGGTGTGCCACCTGTCCGGAATCGCCACCGCCACCGCCGCCTGGGTCGACGCGGTCGAGGGCACCGGCGCGAAGATCCGCGACACCCGCAAGACGCTGCCCGGTCTGCGCGCGCTGCAGAAGTACGCGGTGCGGGTGGGCGGCGGTGTCAACCACCGGATGGGCCTCGGCGATGCCGCGCTGATCAAGGACAACCACGTCGCGGCGGCCGGGTCCGTCGTCGCCGCACTGCGGGCGGTGCGGGCCGCGGCCCCCGATCTGCCATGCGAGGTTGAGGTCGACACCCTTGAGCAACTCGACGAGGTGCTCGGCGAGGACGTGGCGCTGATCCTGCTGGACAACTTCCCGGTATGGCAGACCCAGATGGCCGTGCAGCGCAGGGACGCTCGCGCCCCCGGGGTCAAGCTGGAGTCCTCCGGCGGGCTCGCACTGGACAGTGCGGCCCGGTACGCCGGCACCGGGGTGGACTATCTGGCCGTCGGCGCGCTCACCCACTCGGTGCGGGTGCTCGATATCGGGTTGGACCTCTGACCCCCTGCGCTACCCCCTGCGTTGAGTGAGGACTCACGCAGACAAAGTGCGAGTAGATGTCTGCAGGGTTCCTCACTCAACGTGAGATGTCGGCGGCGAACACCCCGACGCCGCGCTGTGCGGCCAGCCGGGCCATCCGCGGCAGAGCCGGGTCGTCGGTGCCGGCCGGCACGATGCGCGGGTTGATCAGGTGCACGTCGCGGCGTCCCAGTCGCAGGTCCGCCTCGCCGGCGGCGATGACGTTCTTCACCCAGTTGGTCTTGCCGTGGGCCAGCATGATGGCCACGGTGTCACCCTTGCGGTAGGCGGTGATCGCGGTCTCGTACCGCTTTCCCGAGGTGCGGCCGCGATGTTTGATCACGGTGATCCCCGGTATGAACCGCGCGATCGGGACCGCGATCGGATTCATGTACTTGATCTGCAACCGTTCGATCCACGGCGGGAACTTCATCGGGACGCCCGGAGCGTTGTTGGGGTGATCGGCTGCGCGCATACGAATCATCATGCCCCCGGGGTCAGGCGGTGCCTCGCCGGACCAACGACATGGTCCGGTTTGCTACCTGGATGTGCGCAGCCAGGCCGGTGTAGGCCCCCATCACGGTGATGTCGACCACCGATTCGGCCACCGCAGCCCCGGGCCGATCGCGACCGGGACCGGTTGCAACATCGGTCCGACCTGCAGTCCGGCGACGCTCAACCAGCCCCGGGGCAGGCCGATCGCCGGCCCCGGGGACATCGACCCACTGCATCGGTGCAGTACGCGGGCCCGGAAAACGATTTTCGTATCGGTGTGTCGATCAGCGACAATTGAGCCGATGACCAGCTTCGCCATGTCCCGGATAGACCTGCGTGGGCGCACGCTCACCGCGGCGCAGCTGCGCGCCGTCCTGCCCCGGGGCGGTGTCGACGTCGACTCGGTGGTGCCCACCGTCAAGCCCATCGTCGAGGACGTGGCCGCCCGCGGCGGTGTCGCGGCCCTGGATTACGGCGAGAAGTTCGACGGCGTGCGTCCGGCCGCTGTCCGAGTCCCGGCCGCCGACCTGCAGGCCGCACTGGCCGAACTGGACCCGAAGGTGCGGATCGCGCTGCAGGTCGCCATCGAGCGGACCCGCGCGGTGCACGCCGATCAGCGTCGCACCGACACCACGACGCTGTTCGACAACGGCGCCGCGGTCACCGAGCGTTGGGTGCCGGTGGAACGGGTCGGCCTCTACGTGCCCGGCGGCAATGCGGTCTATCCCTCCAGTGTGGTGATGAACGTGGTGCCCGCCCAGGCGGCCGGGGTGGAGTCACTGGTGATCGCCAGCCCGCCGCAGGCCGGCTTTGACGGCCGGCCGCACCCCACCATCCTGGCCGCGGCGGCACTGCTCGGTGTCGACGAGGTGTGGGCGGTCGGCGGTGCGCAGGCGGTGGCACTGCTGGCCTACGGCGGCGTCGACACCGACGGCAGCGAACTCGCGCCGGTCGACATGATCACCGGGCCCGGCAACATCTACGTGACCGCGGCCAAGCGGATCTGCCGCTCAGAGGTCGGTATCGACTCCGAGGCCGGCCCCACCGAGATCGCGATCCTGGCCGACCACACCGCCGATCCGGCGCATGTGGCGGCCGACATGATCAGCCAGGCCGAGCACGATGTGATGGCGGCCAGTGTGCTGGTCACCGACAGCGCTGAACTCGTCGCGACGACCGAGGCCGAACTGGGCGCTCAGCTGGAGACCACCAAACACCGTGATCGGGTGGTCGAGGCGCTGAGCGGACCGCAGTCCGCCATCGTGCTCGTCGACGACCTAGACACCGGTGTGCGGGTGGTCAACGCGTACGCCGCCGAGCACCTGGAGATCCAGACCGCCGACGCAGCCGGGGTCGCCTCCCGGATCCGTTCCGCCGGAGCGGTTTTCGTCGGACCCTGGGCCCCGGTCAGCCTTGGTGACTACTGCGCCGGGTCCAATCACGTGCTACCCACCGCGGGTACCGCGCGGCACTCCAGCGGTCTGTCCGTGCAGACCTTCCTGCGTGGTATCCACGTGGTGGACTACACTGAGGCGGCGCTCAAGGACGTCTCCGGTCACGTGATCACCCTGGCCAAGGCCGAGGATCTGCCGTCGCACGGTGAAGCCGTACGCCGGAGGTTCGAGAAGTGACGGTCGGGGACAAGGTAGATCTGGCCGACCTGCCCTTGCGGGAGAACCTGCGCGGCAAGTCGGCCTACGGCGCGCCGCAACTCGACGTGCCGGTGCGGCTCAACACCAACGAGAATCCGCACCCGCCGAGCAGGGCACTGGTCGACGATGTCGCCGAGTCGGTCCGGGCGGCGGCAGTCGAACTGCACCGTTATCCGGACCGGGACGCGGTCGATCTTCGGCGCGATCTCGCGGCATATCTGACCGCGCGCACCGGCGTCCCGGTGGGCGTCGAGAACGTCTGGGCGGCAAACGGATCCAATGAGATCCTGCAGCAGTTGATGCAGGCGTTCGGTGGCCCGGGCCGTGCTGCGCTGGGCTTCGTGCCGTCCTATTCGATGCACCCGATCATCGCCGACGGCACCCAGACGCAGTGGCTCGAGATTCCGCGCGCCGGCGATTTCGGTCTGGACATCGAGGCCGCGGTCGCCGCGGTGCGCGAACACAAGCCCGACGTGGTGTTCGTCACCAGCCCGAACAACCCGACCGGACAGAGCATCCCGACGCAGGAGTTGCGCAGGCTGCTCGATGCGATGACAACCGGTGTGCTGATCGTTGACGAGGCCTACGGTGAGTTCTCCGATCAGCCCAGTGCGATCACGTTGCTCGACGAACACCCGTCCCGGCTGATCGTCAGCCGGACCATGAGCAAGGCCTTCGCCTTCGCCGGCGGCCGGCTCGGTTACTTCGTCGCGGCCCCGGCCTTCATCGAGGCGGTGTTACTGGTGCGGTTGCCGTATCACCTGTCGGTGCTCAGCCAGGCCGCGGCGCGGGCCGCACTGCGACACGCCGACGAGACCCTGGCCAGTGTGGCCGCCCTGGCCGCCGAGCGCGATCGGGTGTGCGCGGCGCTGCGGGACATGGGTTTCCGGGTGATCCCCAGCGACGCGAACTTCGTGCTGTTCGGCAGCCCGAAGTGGACAGGGGCCGACGACGCCCCGGCGGCCTGGCAGCGCTATCTCGACGACGGGGTGCTGATCCGTGATGTCGGCATCCCGGGATACCTGCGTGTCACCATCGGGCTTGAATCGGAGAACGAGGCCTTCCTGGCTGCCAGCAAGACGATTGGAGTGTCATGACCACCGATCGGCGCGCACGACTCGAGCGCAAGACCCGTGAGTCCGACATCGTCGTCGAACTCAACCTCGACGGGACCGGCGAGGTCAGCGTCGACACCGGCGTTCCGTTCTTCGACCACATGCTGACCGCCCTGGGCAGCCACGCCAGCTTCGATCTGATGATCACCGCCCGCGGCGACGTCGACATCGAGGCACACCACACCGTCGAGGACACCGCGATCGTGCTCGGGCAGGCACTCGGTAAGGCGCTGGGGGACAAGAAGGGCATCCGCCGTTTCGGTGACGCATTCATCCCGATGGACGAGACCCTGGCGCACGCCGCGGTCGACGTGTCCGGACGGCCGTACTTCGTGCACACCGGCGAACCGGAGTACCTCGTCGACTTCACCATCGCAGGGTCCGGAGTCCCGTACCACACGGTGATCAACCGGCACGTCTTCGAATCGCTGGCCCTCAACGCCAAGATCGCCCTGCACGTGCGCACCATCTACGGCCGCGATCCGCACCACATCACCGAGGCCGAGTACAAGGCGGTTGCCCGCGCGCTGCGACAGGCCGTGGAACTGGATCCCCGCACGGCGGGCGTGCCGTCCACCAAAGGCGTTCTGTGACACGAGTTGTCGTACTTGATTACGGATCGGGAAACCTGCGCTCGGCGCAACGCGCCCTGGAACGCGCCGGCGCCGATGTCACCGTCACCGCCGACCGATCGGCCGCACTCGCGGCGGACGGCCTGGTGGTACCCGGAGTCGGCGCGTTCGAGGCCTGTATGGCCGGTCTGCGCGGTATCGGCGGCGAGGAGATCATCGCCGAACGGGTGGCTGCCCGGCGGCCGGTGCTGGGGGTCTGCGTCGGTATGCAGATACTGTTCGCCCGCGGTGTCGAATTCGGAGTGCAGAGCACCGGGTGTGGTCAGTGGCCCGGTTCGGTGACCAGACTCGACGCGCCGGTGATCCCGCACATGGGCTGGAACACCGTCGAGGCCGCGCCGGGCAGCCGGCTGTTCAAGGGTCTGGACGCGGGCACCCGGTTCTACTTCGTGCACTCCTACGCCGCGCAGAGTTGGGAGGGCGATCCGGGTGCGCTGCTCACCTGGGCCACCCATCACGTGCGTTTCCTGGCCGCCGTCGAGGACGGTCCGCTCTCGGCGACGCAATTTCATCCGGAGAAGAGCGGTGACGCCGGTGCGGTGCTGCTCGCGAATTGGCTAGAGGGAATCAGGTAAGAGGGGCTGTGAAGCAACTGATCTTGTTACCCGCCGTCGACGTCGTCGAGGGCCGGGCCGTGCGGCTGGTGCAGGGCAAGGCCGGCAGTGAGACAGAGTACGGCTCGGCACTGGACGCGGCGCTGACCTGGCAGCGTGACGGAGCCGAGTGGATCCACCTGGTGGACCTCGACGCGGCCTTCGGACGTGGCTCCAACCGCGAGTTGCTCGCCGATGTGGTCAGCCGGCTGGACGTGAAGGTGGAGCTGTCCGGCGGTATCCGGGACGACGAGTCGCTCAAGGCTGCGCTGGCCACCGGATGTGCCCGGGTCAACGTCGGCACGGCCGCGCTGGAGAACCCGCAGTGGTGCGCACGCGCCATCGCCGAGTACGGCGACCGTGTCGCGGTCGGCCTGGACGTCCAGATCGTCGAAGGCGAGCACCGGCTGCGTGGTCGCGGCTGGGAGACCGACGGCGGTGACCTGTGGCAGGTGCTGGAACGCCTGGACAGCGAGGGTTGTTCGCGGTTCGTGGTCACCGACGTCACCAAGGACGGAACGCTCACCGGACCGAATCTCGATCTGCTCGAGGGTGTGGCCGAATGCACCGAGGCGCCGGTCATCGCATCCGGTGGCGTGTCGAGCATCGATGATCTGCGCGCCATCGCGACGCTGACCGGTTCCGGAGTGGAGGGCGCGATCGTCGGAAAGGCGCTCTACGCCGGGCGTTTCACCCTGCCGGAGGCGCTGGCGGCGGTGAGCCGCTAAGTGGTTGCCGCCGATCTCGAGACGCTCGTCGCCGATGCGGCGGTGATCCTCGACGAGGTGTCGCTGCCGTTCATCGCCGGACACCGGGCCGAGTCCGCGGTGCAGAAGAAGGGCAACGATTTCGCAACCGAGGTCGATCTGGCCATCGAACGCGAGGTGGTGGCCGCACTCGAGGACACCACCGGCATACCGGTGCACGGCGAGGAGTTCGGCGGCGCGGATCTCGACGCCCCGCTGGTGTGGGTGCTCGACCCGATCGACGGCACGTTCAACTATGCCGCCGGATCGCCGATGGCCGCCATCCTGCTCGGACTGCTGCGCGACGGCGAACCGGTGGCCGGGCTGACCTGGCTGCCGTTCGTCGATCAGCGCTACACCGCGGTCCTGGGCGGGCCGCTGAAGGTCAACGGTGTCGACCATCCGCCGCTGCGCCGCGTCTCGCTGGCCGAGTCGATGGTCGGCTTCGGCACCTTCAACGTCGACTGGGGCGGCCGGTTTCCGGGCCGCTACCGGATGGCGGTGCTGGCGCACCTGAGCAGGGTCTGCTCGAAACTGCGGATGTCGGGTTCCACCGGTATCGACATCGCCTACGTCGGCGCCGGAATCTACGGGGCCGCCGTGAGTTTCGGCGGTCAGGTCTGGGACCACGCGGCTGGCGTCGCGCTGGTCCGTGCGGCCGGTGGTGAGGTGACCGACCTGGCCGGCGGACCGTGGACCGTCGAGACACGTTCGACCCTCAGTGCCGCCCCGGGGGTGCACGAGGAACTGCTGGAGATCCTGCGCGCCGTCGGTTCACCGGAGGAGTACCGCTGATGGACCCCGCCTCGAACCTCGCCGTGCGGGTCATTCCCTGCCTTGACGTCGACGCCGGCCGGGTGGTCAAGGGTGTCAACTTCGAGAACCTGCGCGACGCCGGTGACCCGGTCGAACTCGCCGCCGTCTACGACGCCGAGGGCGCCGACGAACTGACCTTCCTCGACGTCACCGCCTCCTCATCGGGGCGGGCCACCATGCTGGACGTCGTGCGGCGCACCGCCGAACAGGTGTTCATCCCGCTCACCGTCGGCGGGGGTGTGCGGACGGTGGCCGACGTCGACGCATTGTTGCGGGCGGGTGCGGACAAGGTCTCGGTCAACACCGCCGCGATCGCCCGCCCGGAACTGCTGGCCGAACTGGCGCGGCAGTTCGGCTCGCAGTGCATCGTGCTGTCGGTGGACGCCCGCACGGTGCCCGAAGGCGCCACGCCCACTCGGTCGGGCTGGGAGGTCACCACCCACGGCGGCCGGCAGGGCACCGGGGTCGACGCGATCGAATGGGCAACGCGCGGAGCCGATCTCGGGGTCGGCGAGATCCTGCTGAACTCGATGGACGCCGACGGCACCAAGGCCGGGTTCGACCTGCCGATGCTGCGCGCGGTCCGCAAGGCGGTCACCGTTCCGGTGATCGCCAGCGGGGGAGCCGGGGCGGTCGAGCATTTCGCGCCGGCGGTGCGGGCCGGCGCCGATGCGGTGCTGGCCGCCAGTGTTTTCCACTTCGGTGAGCTGACCATCGGGGAAGTCAAGGCGGCCATGGCTCGTGAAGGGATAACGGTTAGATGACTCTCGATTCCGCAATCGCCAAGCGGCTCAAGCGAAACGCCGACGGACTGTTCGCCGCCGTGGCGCAGGAGCGCGGCACCGGCAAGGTGCTGATGGTGGCCTGGATGGACGACGACGCACTTGCCCGCACCCTGGAAACCCGGGAGGCCACCTACTTCTCCCGATCGCGCGGCGAGCAGTGGGTCAAGGGCGCCACGTCGGGGCACACTCAGCGGGTGCACTCGGTGCGACTCGACTGCGACGGCGACACCGTGCTGCTCGAAGTCGATCAGGTCGGCGCGGCCTGCCACACCGGTGAGCACACCTGCTTCGACGCCGACGTCCTGCTGGGGCCGGGGGACTAGCGCGTCGACTCTGCGCGGAGATCGCATCTTGCGCCGAAATCGTGATCTCTGCGCAGAGTCGATGCGGATGCTCAGCTCTTGCCGACCCTGGGGCGCCGTTCCTCGGCCAGCACGTTCTGGTAGCTCTCACGTTCGGCGATCAGCCACTCCGGCTTGTCCTCGAGCAGTGCCTTGATCTGATCGGTGGTGAGCGCTTCGGTGACGCCGCCGCGGGCCAGGCCGGAGATCGAGACACCGAGCTTCGCGGCGACCAGGTTCTTCGGGTGTGGTCCGTTTCTGCGGAGATCGGTCAGCCACTGCGGCGGGTCGGCCTGCAGTGCGGCGAGTTCGGCGCGGGTGATCGGGTTGCCCTGGAACTCCGCGGGCGTGGCCGGCAGATACACATCCAGCTTCTTCGCGGCCGTCGCGGGCTTCATGGACTGCGAATCGGACCTGCTCATGGGAGCAAGGGTATCGCCAGGAACATCGGTAGCCTGAAACGATGCCCGCGCTCTCGCTCGCCGTCGGTTACGTCCCCGGCGCGACACCGGCGAAGTGGGCGCGCACCTGGGCGCAGCGCCGTCCCGAGGCGCCGCTGACATTGACTGCGCTCACCGCGGCGGAGGCGGCCGTCGCGGTGCGGACCGGGACCGTCGATGCGGCACTGCTGCGGCTGCCCGCCGACACCTCCGGTCTGGCCGTCATCGCGCTCTACGAGGAGACGACGGTGGTCGTGACGCCGGCTGACCATCTGCTGACCGCTGCCGATGAGGTCGTCGCCGCGGATCTCGCCGGTGAACCGCGGTTGGTGCCGATCGACGATGTCCTCGACTGGAGTGAGGCCCCGGGTGTCCCGATCGATCACCGGCCCGAAACCACCATGGCGGCAACGGAACTCGTCGCCGCCGGGCTCGGTGTGCTCATCGTCCCGCAGTCCCTGGCCCGGCTTCACCATCGCAGAGACCTCACCTATCGTCCGATCGCCGACGCACCCACCGGCTCGGTGGCGCTGGCCGTCCGGGAAGGCCCGCAGAGCGAGCTGGTCGAGGAGTTCATCGGGATCGTGCGGGGCCGCAAGCCCGGCTCATCGAGGGGCCAGGCTCAGCAGGCGCCCAAGCGCAGCGCCCGGGAGAAGGCGCTCGCCAAACAGGCCAGGCGCGGCCGGCGCTGACTCAGCGCGCTCTGAGTAGCTCGAGCGCCTTGTCGGCGTGGGTGTCCATGTTGATCTCGCTGGAGATCACCTCGAGCACCGTGCGGTCGGTGTCGATGACGAACGTGGTTCGCTTGACCGGGAGGAACTTGCCCAGCAGGCCTCGCTTGACACCGAAGAGTTCGGCCACCCTGCCGTCGCTGTCGGACAGCAACGGGTAGTCGAAGCGCTGGGAGTCGGAGAACTTGGCCTGCTTGGACACCGCGTCGGTGCTGATCCCCACCCGGGTCGCGCCGACGGCGGCGAACTCCCCGGCCAGATCGCGGAAATGGCAGGCTTCCTTGGTGCATCCGGGCGTCATCGCCGCGGGGTAGAAGAACAGCACGATCGGGCCGTCGGCGAGCAGGCTGTTCAGCGAACGCACCGTTCCGGTCTGATCGGGCAACTCGAAATCGGGCACGCGGTCACCAGTTTTCATGACCGTCACGCTATCGCCGGTCAGAGCGAATGAACAGGTCTGGGAGGATGTACCCGTGCAGTCCGCCCTTTCCGCCACGACCACCCGGGACGAGTTCCGGGTATTGGCCGCCGAGCACCGCGTGGTTCCGGTGACACGCAAGGTGCTCGCCGACAGCGAGACTCCGCTGTCGGCCTACCGCAAGCTCGGCGCCGGCCGTCCGGGCACCTTCCTTCTCGAGTCGGCCGAGAACGGGCGGTCCTGGTCGCGATGGTCGTTCATCGGGGCCGGGGCGCCCTCGGCGCTGACCGTGCGCGACGGCCAGGCGGTGTGGCTGGGTGCGGTTCCCGAGGGCGCGCCGATCGGGGGCGACCCGTTGCAGGTGCTGCGCGCCACCGTCGAGTTGCTCTCGACGGGCCCGTTGGAGGGGATGCCGCCGCTGTCGAGCGGGCTGGTGGGCTTTTTCGCCTATGACTTCGTCCGCCGCCTGGAGCGGCTGCCCGAACTGGCCGTCGACGACCTCAAGCTGCCCGAGATGTTGCTCCTGCTGGCCACCGACCTGGCCGCCGTCGATCACCACGAGGGCACCATCACACTGATCGCCAACGCGGTGAACTGGAACGGCACCGACGAGCGCGTCGACGAGGCCTACGACGATGCGGTGACACGACTCGACGTGATGACCGCGGCGCTGGGTCAGCAGCTGCCGTCGACCGTGGCGACCTTCTCGCGGCCGGCGCCGAAGCACCGCTCGCAGCGCACCGTCGAGGAGTACGGCGCGATCGTCGAGAAACTGGTCGGCGACATCGAGGCGGGGGAGGCGTTCCAGGTGGTGCCCTCTCAACGTTTCGAGATGGACACCGATGCCGACCCCATCGACGTCTACCGGATGCTGCGGGTCACCAACCCGAGCCCGTACATGTATCTGGTGCACGTTCCCGATGGGGAAGGCGGCACGGCGTTCTCGATCGTCGGGTCCTCGCCTGAGGCACTCGTCACGGTCAAGGACGGCTGGGCGACCACCCACCCGATCGCCGGCACCCGCTGGCGGGGCCATACCGAGGAGGAGGATCAGCTGCTCGAGAAGGAGCTGCTGAGTGACGAGAAGGAGCGTGCCGAGCATCTGATGCTCGTCGATCTCGGCCGCAACGATCTGGGCCGGGTGTGCGTGCCCGGCACCGTGCGGGTGGAGGACTACAGCCACATCGAGCGTTACAGCCACGTCATGCATCTGGTGTCCACCGTCACCGGGCGACTTGCCTCCGATCGCAGCGCGCTGGATGCGGTCACCGCCTGCTTCCCGGCCGGCACCCTCTCCGGGGCGCCGAAGGTGCGCGCGATGGAGCTCATCGAGGAGGTCGAGAAGACCCGCCGGGGTCTTTACGGCGGGGGGGGGGGCTACCTCGACTTCGCCGGCAACGCCGACTTCGCGATCGCCATCCGCACCGCGCTGATGCGCAACGGCCACGCCTACGTGCAAGCAGGCGGAGGTGTGGTGGCCGATTCCAACGGCACCTACGAGTACACCGAAGCGGCGAACAAGGCCAAGGCGGTGCTGAGCGCGATCGCGGCCGCCGAGACGCTTGAGAAACCATGAGGGCAAGAACGTGATCCGGATCGCCCAGTTGCTGCTGGTGCTTGCCGGCGGCGGACTGTGGGCGGCCTCCCGGATGCCGTGGGTCTCGGTGCGCTCCGCCGACGGACTGGGCCCGGAGAAGACCATCGACCTGGCCGGGGCGGCCTGGTCGGACGCCCTGCTTCCGTTGGCCTTGGTGCTGCTGGCCGCCGCGCTGGCCGGCCTCGCGGTGCGGGGGGTCTGGCTGCGGCTGGTCGCCCTGCTGGTCGCGGTCACCTGTCTGGCACTGGGTTATCTCGGTGTCAGCCTGTTCGTCACCCCCGACGTCGGTCCGCGCGGAGCCGCTGTGGCCGGGGTTCCGATCGCCACGCTGGTCGAAAGCCGGCGTCAACTCGGTGGCGCGGTCCTCACGCTGGTGGCGGCGTTCTGCGCGCTGGTGGCGGCGGCGATACTGATGCGGGCCGCCGCGGCGGTCGCCCACCCGTCTGCCGAACCGGCCCGGGTCCGAGGCGGGGCCGATTCCCCCGGGATGTCCGAGCGCGGCATGTGGGATGCGCTCGATGAGGGTCGGGACCCGACGGATGAGGGGCGGTGACGGGTGCCACCGGCGGTATGGATACCCTTTCACGGACAGCGACGTGATCGTCCGGCTGCGCTGAAGGGGACCTATCTGTCATGAGTTCGGCAACCGTGCTCGACTCCATTCTCGAGGGAGTCATCGCTGACGTTGCCGCACGTGAGGCACGGGTGAGCATGGCCGAGGTCAAGGCCGCCGCCGAGGCCGCGCCGGCGCCCCGCGACGTGATGGCCGCGCTTCGCAAACCCGGTATCGGGGTCATCGCGGAAGTCAAGCGGGCCAGTCCGTCCAAGGGCGAACTCGCCGCGATCGCCGACCCGGCCGAATTGGCCCGCGCCTACCAGAACGGGGGCGCCCGGGTCATCAGCGTGCTGACCGAGGAGCGCCGCTTCAAGGGCTCGCTGGCCGATCTGGACGCGGTGCGTGCGGCGGTCAACATTCCGGTGCTGCGCAAGGACTTCATCGTCCGTCCGTACCAGATCCATGAGGCCCGAGCGCACGGCGCGGACATGCTGCTGCTGATCGTGGCCGCCCTGGATCAGCCGGCCCTGGAGTCGATGCTGGAGCGCACCGAGTCGCTCGGGATGACCGCTCTGGTCGAGGTGCACACCGAGGATGAGGCGAACCGGGCACTGCAGGCCGGAGCGCGGGTGATCGGCGTCAACGCCCGTGATCTCAAGACGCTCACCGTCGACCGGGACTGCTTCGGCAGGATCGCCCCGGGACTGCCGTCCAACATCATCCGGGTGGCGGAGTCCGGTGTGCGCGGCCCGGCCGACCTGCTCGCCTACGCCGGCGCCGGAGCGGACGCGGTTCTGGTCGGCGAGGGTCTGGTCACCAGCGGCGATCCCCGCACCGCGGTGGCCGATCTGGTGACGGCCGGCGCGCACCCGTCGTGCCCCAAACCGGTTCGCTGAATCTCCACCGGGATTTGAACATGGCCGATACCTCCACTCCGAGCCTGCCGCCGATGAGCGCGGCGGTCGCCGAGCGCACCTCTCACGACCCCGATGCGCGCGGACATTTCGGCGTCTACGGCGGCCGCTACGTGGCCGAGGCGCTGATGGCGGTCATCGAGGAGGTCACCGCCGCCTACGAGAAGGCCCGCACCGATCAGAGTTTCCTCGACGAACTCGACCGGCTGCAGACCCATTACGCGGGCCGGCCCTCACCGCTGTACGAGGCGGCGAGGTTGTCCGAACACGTCGGTGGGGCGCGCATCTTCCTCAAGCGCGAGGATCTCAACCACACCGGCTCGCACAAGATCAACAACGTGCTCGGGCAGGCGCTGCTGGCCAAGAAGATGGGCAAGACCCGGGTCATCGCCGAGACCGGCGCCGGTCAGCACGGCGTGGCCACCGCGACCGCCTGCGCGCTGCTAGGTCTGGAGTGCGTGATCTATATGGGCGCGGTCGACACCGCACGCCAGGCGCTCAACGTGGCGCGGATGCGACTGCTGGGCGCGGAAGTCGTTGCGGTGCAGTCCGGTTCCAAGACCCTCAAGGACGCCATCAACGACGCGTTCCGGGACTGGGTGACCAACGCCGACGCCACCTACTACTGCTTCGGCACCGCGGCCGGGCCGCACCCGTTCCCGATGATGGTCCGCGACTTCCAGCGCGTGATCGGGATGGAGACCCGCGCTCAGATCCTCGCCCAGGCCGGTCGCCTTCCCGACGCCGTGACCGCATGCATCGGTGGGGGATCCAACGCGATCGGCATCTTCCATGCCTTCCTCGACGACCCGACCGTCCGGCTCATCGGCTACGAGGCGGCCGGAGACGGGGTGGAGACCGGCAGGCACGCGGCCACCTTCACCGGCGGAACACCCGGCGCCTTCCAGGGTTCGTACTCCTACCTGCTGCAGAACGAGGACGGCCAGACCATCGAATCCCATTCCATCTCAGCGGGATTGGACTACCCGGGCGTCGGACCCGAGCACGCCTTCCTCAAAGATCTCGGCCGCGCCGAGTACCGGCCCATCACCGACACCGAGGCCATGGACGCCTTCCGATTGCTGTGCCGCCTGGAGGGGATCATTCCCGCGATCGAATCCGCGCACGCGGTGGCCGGGGCGGTCAAACTCGCCGGGGAACTCGGACCGGAGTCGATCATCGTGATCAACATGTCCGGCCGCGGTGACAAGGATGTGGAGACCGCCGCACGCTGGTTCGGTCTGCTCGACGGTCCGGGTGTGTCATGACCGTCGCGCACAGCCCGGCCGGCCGGCTGGGTCCGATCTTCGCCGCCTGTCGCGCCGAGGCCCGCGCGGCACTCATCGGCTACCTGCCCACCGGCTATCCGGATGTCCCGATCTCCATCGACGCGATGGTCGCGATGAGTTCGGACTGCGACATCATCGAGGTCGGCGTGCCCTATTCCGATCCGGGCATGGACGGCCCGGTGATCGCGACCGCCACCGAGACCGCGTTGCAGGGCGGTGTCCGGGTGCGTGACACCCTGCGCGCGGTCGAGGCGATCAGTGGTGCGGGCGGCAATGCGGTGGTGATGACCTACTGGAATCCGGTGCTGCATTACGGCATCGACGCGTTCGCGCGTGACCTCGCGGCGGCCGGCGGCCTCGGCTTGATCACCCCGGATCTGATTCCCGATGAGGCCGACGCATGGATCGCCGCCGCCGAGCAGCACGACCTGGACCGCATCTTCCTGGTGGCGCCGTCGTCGACCCCGGAACGGCTGGCCCGCACCGTCGACGCCTGCCGCGGATTCGTCTACGCGGCCTCCACGATGGGGGTCACCGGGGCGCGCGACGCGGTGTCCAATGCGGCGCCGGATCTGGTCGCGCGGGTGCGGGAGATCTCCGACATCCCCATCGGTGTGGGTCTCGGCGTGCGATCCCGGGAGCAGGCCGCTGAGATCGCGCATTTCGCGGACGGTGTCATTGTGGGCTCGGCGCTGGTGTCCGCGCTGAGCGACGGAGTGCCCGCGGTGCGGACGCTGATCGGGGAACTGGCCGCCGGGGTGCGAGAGAAGGTGCCTGCTTAGTGACGACAACAGTCCTTGCCTACATCCCGAGTCCCACTCAGGGTGTGTGGCATCTGGGTCCGATCCCGATCCGCGCCTATGCGTTGTGCATCATCGCGGGCATCATCGTGGCGCTGGTCATCGGCGACCGGCGCTGGGAGGCCCGCGGCGGCGAGCGCGGCGTCATCTATGACATCGCGTTGTGGGCGGTGCCGTTCGGTCTGATCGGCGGACGGCTGTACCACCTGATGACCGACTGGCGAACCTACTTCGGCCCCGGCGGCGCCGGTATCGGTGCGGCACTGCGGATCTGGGAAGGCGGCCTCGGCATCTGGGGCGCCGTCGCCCTGGGCGGAGTGGGCGCCTGGATCGCCTGCCGCCGCAGGGGGATTCCGCTGCCGGCGTTCGGTGACGCCGTCGCGCCCGGCATCGTGCTGGCCCAGGCCATCGGCCGGGTGGGCAACTATTTCAACCAGGAGCTGTACGGCCGCGAAACGACCGTTCCGTGGGGCATGGAGGTGTTCTACCGCCGCGATGCCGCCGGCATGGTCGACGTGCACTCCCTGGACGGGGTGTCGACCGGTCAGGTGGCCGCCGTCGTGCATCCCACGTTCCTGTACGAACTGCTCTGGAACGTACTGGTCTTCTTCTTCCTGCTCTGGGCCGACCGGAAGTTCCGCCTGGGGCACGGCCGGCTCTTCGCGCTGTATGTGGCGTCATACTCGGTCGGCCGGTTCTGGGTCGAGTTGATGCGCGATGACACCGCGACGCACATCGCGGGAATCCGGATCAACGTCTTCACCGCGACCTTCGTATTCCTCGGCGCCGTGGTGTACATCCTGCTGGCGCCGAAGGGACGTGAGGATCCGGCGACGCTCCAGGGCGATCAGGCGCACGGGGACGCCGACGACGACGGTGAATCACCCTTCGAGGAATGGACCGACGGCTTGGTCGCGGCCGCCAAGGGCACCGGGCTCGTCGCTGCCGCGACGGTCGCCGGCGAGCACGAAGACGAGGACGCCGACGCAGCCGGTGACCACGGCGCCGAAGATTTCACCCCGGACTTCGTCGAAGAGGCCGCACAAGAAACCGTGGAAGAGACCGTCGAGGAGGAGGCGCAAGCCGCGTCCGACGAGACGGTCGTGGTCTACGAGACGACACCGGACACCGCCCACGAGGCGGTGGTGGTCTACCAATCAGAGGCAGAAGCAGAGCCAGAGCCCGAGCCAGAGCCGGAACCCGAGCCGGAGTCCGTGGTCGTCGGTTCCGCACCGGAGAAGACAGCAGGCTTCGGGCGGACCTTGCGCCGGCTGCTGTGGGGCGTCCAAGCCGGCGGCGACGACTAGCCTGGTGGCATGACAGAGCCGCCGTTCGGGCCGCCGCCGAACTACCCGCCGCCGGGTCCGTTCCCGCCCCCGTTTCAGCCGCCCGGTTACTACGCGGACCCGATGGCGCCCTACGGTCGCAATCCGATCACCGGTGAGCCGCTGTCGGACAAGTCGAAGGTCGTCGCCGGCCTGCTGCAGCTGCTCGGACTGGTCGGCATTCTGGGTATCGGCCGGATCTATCTGGGCTACAACAATCTCGGCATCGCGCAGTTGGTCGGCGGACTGGTGCTGGGCATAGTCACCTGTGGCTTCGGTTTCGCCGTTCCGGTGATCTGGGGGATCATCGATGCCGTGCTGATCTTCAGCGGTCAGGTGCGTGATCCGCAGGGCCGGCCGCTCAGGGATGGCTGACCGGGACAGCAGATGACCGAACGCAACCGTCTCTACAGCGGACTCGGCGCCGGCGCATTGGGCCTGGGCGCCCTCGGTTATGTCGGCATGGTCGATCCGCACCGGCCCGGCGCGCTGTTCCCGGCCTGTCCGTTCAAACTCCTGACCGGCTGGAACTGCCCGGCCTGCGGCGGTCTGCGGATGACCCATGATCTGTTGCACGCCGACCTTTCGGCGGCCGTCGTCGACAACGTCTTCCTCCTGGTGGGCCTTCCGGCCCTCGCGTTGTGGTGGCTGTGGCGCAACCGCCGCGGACAGCGTGCGTTCACCCCGGTGGTCCTCGCGGTGATCGCGGTCGCGGCACTGGTGTGGACGGTCGTGCGCAATCTGCCCGGTTTTCCACTTGTTCCCACGTTGTTCGGGTCCTAGTCCCGTCCTGGCTGCGCCGGGCCGCCGGGTTCGTGACTATGCTCAGGCGGTGACTCGGCGCGGCAAGATCGTCTGCACCCTCGGTCCGGCCACCAACTCCGACGAGATGGTGAAGGCCCTCGTCGAGGCGGGTATGGATGTAGCCCGTTTGAACTTCAGCCACGGTGACTACGCCGACCACGAAGCGGCCTACCGCCGGGTCCGGGCAGCCTCCGACGCCACCGGGCGGGCCGTTGGCATCCTCGCCGACCTACAGGGTCCCAAGATTCGTCTGGGCCGATTCCGCGAGACCAAAACCGTCTGGAGCAACGGCGAATCGGTGCGCATCACCGTCGAGGACTGCGAGGGCACCCACGACCGGGTGTCCACCACCTACAAGCAACTCGCCCAGGACGCCCGCCCCGGGGACCGCCTGCTCGTCGACGACGGCAAGGTCGGCCTGGTGGTCGAGGCGATCGACGGCAACGACGTCGTCTGCATGGTGATCGAGGGCGGGCCGGTCAGCAACAACAAGGGCATCTCGCTACCGGGGATGGCGGTGTCGGTTCCGGCCCTGTCGCAGAAGGACATCGAGGATCTCGAGTTCGCCCTCAAACTCGGGGTCGACATCGTCGCGCTGTCCTTCGTCCGGTCCCCCTCCGACGTCGAACTGGTCCACGCGGTGATGGATCGGGTCGGTCGGCGGGTCCCGGTGGTGGCCAAACTGGAGAAGCCGGAGGCGGTGGAGAACCTTGAGGCCATCGTGCGCGCCTTCGACGCCGTCATGGTCGCCCGCGGCGACCTCGGCGTCGAGTTGCCTCTCGAGGAAGTCCCGCTGGTACAGAAGCGCGCCATCGAGATCGCCCGGGAGAACGCCAAGCCGGTGATCGTCGCCACCCAGATGCTCGAGTCGATGATCGAGAACTCCCGGCCCACCCGGGCCGAGGCGTCCGACGTCGCCAACGCGGTGCTCGACGGCACCGATGCGGTCATGCTCTCCGGCGAGACATCGGTCGGCGAGTTTCCGCTCGAGGCGGTGCGCACCATGGCCCGGATCGTGGCCCGGGTGGAACAGGATGCGGATGGACCGCCGCTGCCGCACGTACCGCGCACCAAACGCGGTGTGATCTCCTACGCCGCCCGCGATATCGGCGAGCGCCTCGATGCCAAGGCGCTGATCGCCTTCACCTCCTCTGGTGACACCGTCCGGCGGCTTGCCCGGCTGCACAGCCCGCTGCCGCTGATGGGCTTCGTGACGGTTCCCGAGTTGCGCAGTCAGTTGGCGCTGAGCTGGGGAACCGAGACGTTCATCGTCCCCGAGGCCGACAGCACCGACTCGATGATCCGGCAGGTCGATCACGCGCTGTTGGAACTCGGCCGTTATCAGCGCGGCGACCTGGTGATCATCGTCGCCGGCGCGCCGCCCGGCACGGTGGGTTCGACGAACCTGATTCACGTGCACCGGATCGGGGAGGACGACCACTGAGATCGGACTTCGACGAACTGCTGGCGGTCCTCGAACTGTCCCCGATCGGTGACGACGTTTTCGCCGGGAGTCATCCGCGCAAGAATCCGGTCCGCACCTTCGGCGGCCAGATGATGGCGCAGGCTTTCGTCGCCGCCAGTCGTACGGTCCCGATCTCGTTGCCCCCCAGCGCTCTTTCGGTCCATTTCATCGCCGGCGGCGACCCGGCATCCGACATCGAATTCCACGTTGTCCGGCTGCGTGACGAACGCCGCTTCGCCAACCGGCGGGTCGACGCCATGCAGGACGGCAAGCTGCTGGCCACCGCCCTGGTGTCGTACCTGTCCGGCGGTCACGGACTGGAACACAACTTCGACATGCCGGAAGTACCGGAACCGCACGGCCTGCCGACCATCGATGACCTGCTTGTCGGCTACGAGACGGTGGTCCCGCATTTCGCCGGGGCGATGCGGCCCATTGAATGGCGCTACACCAACGACCCGGCCTGGGTGATGCGCGAGAAATCGGAGAAGCTTCCGCACAACCGGGTATGGATGAAGGCCGACGGTGCCATGCCCGAGGATCCGGTTCTGCACACCGCGGCGATGGTCTACTCATCGGACACCACGGTGCTCGACTCGATCATCACCACTCACGGTCTGTCCTGGGGATGGGATCGCATCTTCGCCGTCACCATCAACCACTCGGTGTGGTTTCACCGGCAGGTCGACTTCTCCGACTGGGTGCTGTACTCCACCGGATCACCGGTGGCCGCGGAATCCCGCGGACTGGGCATGGGGCACTTCTTCGATCAGGCCGGACAGGTGGTGGCCACGGTCGCCCAGGAGGGCATCGTCAAGCACTTCCCGGGAAAGTAGCCGCGAAATTTAGCGCACCGGTTTTGGTGTCTGGGTGAAGTGGTTCTCGAAGGACTGCCGGAGTTCGTCCGCGCACTGCTGGGCCATGGCCGAGTCCTGACCGGCCTGTTGCAGGCAGTCGACGTAGTCGCTGGCTCCGGCTTGTTTGAAGACCGGCACCCAGAAGAACGGGACAGCCAACAGTCCCGCGATGATCGCGATGACGCCGAGGACGATCCCGGACAGGGCGATACCGCCGTTGTCGGCTTCCGAGCGTCTGACCCGTGCGCGTCCGATGAACCCCAGGACGACCGCCGTGATGCCGAAGACCACGCCGCCGGCGACGGTGATAAACAGCAGCAGGGCGATGATTGCGACCACCAGGGCGGCGACTCCCATGCCGTTGCGCAGGATCGGCGCCGCACCCGGATAGACCCCGTAGCCGTAGGGCCCCTGCGGCGGCGGGTACGAATACGGACTCGGCGGGGCACCCGCCGGTGGCACCTCAGGCCGGGTCTGCCATTCGGGTTGTTCGGTCATCGCTGAAAAGGTTACCCATCTGACCGGCCGGTGAAATCAAAGAGCGCGGATCGACGACGGCATTGTGGCCGTCGCGATCCGCGCCCTGTCGGGGTTGGGGGTGGGCTTCAGCGGGCGCCGAGGGCCTCACTGACGGCGCCGCGTACCTCATTGCCGGCCTTGCGGATGCTGAGTGAGGCGATGATCTCGAAGACACCGATGATGATCAGCCAGATGCCGGTGACCAGCGTCAGGGTCGCCAGTGACGAGATCGGGTAGGACATCACGATCACGCCGGCGATCACGGTGATGATGCCCAGGAAGATCTGCCAGCCGCGGCCCGGGGCGCCCGGTTCGCTGATCGCGGAGGCCGCCTCGGCGACGCCCCGGAAGATGAAGCCGATGCCGATCCAGATCGCCAGCAGCAGCACGGAGTTGTCGATGCTCTTGAAGCAGAGCACGGCCAGCACCAGGGAGGCGGCGCCGCTGATGAAGAGCAGCGCCCGGCCGCCGCCGGTGATGTGCAGGGTGAAGGCATGGAAGACCTGCGAGATCCCGGTCACCAGCAGGTAGGCGCCGAAGAAGATGGCTACCAGCAGGATCGTTTGTCCGGGCCACTTGAGCACCATCGCGCCGAGGATGATCGAGAGGATGCCGGTCACCAGTACTGACTTCCATAGGTGGCCGGCAAGCGGTCCACTAGAGGTGTTTGTCATGGGCCGCAGCTTACCCAGGCCGGTGTCGAATTGGGCTGACCGCCAGATCACGATTTGGCATTTGAGCAGGCCAGCAGAGGCGATGCCCGGCGATATCGGCCCAGATCGGTTAGTGTCCCGCCAACGGCAATTCGGCGGAAAGGGCAACTGTGTTCACAGCTCACGACAATGGTGTTCGTTGGTGGCAGGCCGCGGCGGTCGTCGCTGCCGTGGGTGCTCTCACATTGACCGGTTGCTCCAAGGCGGCTGACAAGGAGTCGGCCGCCGGCGGCGCCAGCACGGCTGTCAAGGTCCAGAAGGTCGACGAGATCGCCGCGTCGGTGCCCGAGGACATCAAGAGCACCGGCAAGCTGGTCGTCGGCGTCAACATCCCCTATGCCCCGAATGAGTTCAAGGACGCCGGCGGTCAGATCGTCGGCTTCGACGTCGACTTGATGAACGCGGTCGCCGCGACCATGGGGCTCACCGCGGACTACCGCGAGGCGGACTTCGCCAAGATCATCCCGTCGATCCAGCAGGGCACCTTCAACGTGGGGATGTCCTCGTTCACCGACACCAAGGAGCGCCAGGCCTCCGTCGACTTCGTCGACTACTTCTCGGCTGGTATCCAGTGGGCGCAGAAGCCCGGCGCGGGGATCGATCCGAACAACGCGTGCGGCAAGAAGGTCGCCGTTCAGGCCACCACCACCGAGGAGACCGACGAACTGCCGGCCAAGAGCAAGAAGTGCGTCGACGCGGGCAAGCCGGAGATCGAGATCGTCAAGTTCGACAGCCAGGACGCCGCGACCAACGCCGTGGTCCTCGGTCAGGTGGACGCGATGTCGGCTGACTCGCCGGTGACCGCGTATGCGATCAAACAGAGCAACGGCAAGCTTGAGGCGGCGGGTGAGATCTTCGAGGCGGCGCCCTACGGCTGGCCGGTCAAGAAGGGCTCCCCGTTGGCCCAGTCCATGCAGAAGGCGCTTGAGCACCTGATCGCCAGTGGTGACTACAAGACCATCGCCACCAACTGGGGTCTGGAGAAGGGCATGATCGAGAAGCCTGTCATCAACGGCGCAACCAGTTAGACCGTGATGAACGGCGGATCGACGCCGGCCGCGATCGACGCGGTGCCGCTTCGGCATCCGTGGCGATGGGTGGGAGCGGCCGTCATCATCGTCCTGGCCGGGCTGTTCATCTACGGTGCGGCCACCAACAAGGCCTACGGCTGGTCGACCTACGTGGAGTATCTGTTCAACGACCGGATACTGCTCGGGGTCTGGAACACCTTGCAGCTGACCGTCTACGCGATGGTGATCGGCGTCGTACTGGGCATCGTGCTGTCGGTGATGCGACTGTCGCCCAATCCGGTGTTCCAGGCCGTCGCGTGGGTGTTCCTGTGGATCTTCCGCGGCACCCCGGTCTACGTGCAATTGGTGTTCTGGGGACTCCTGCCAACGATCTATCAGAACATCCAGCTGGGCGTGCCGTTCGGCCCGTCGTTCTTCCATCTCAACCTGCAGGCGCTGTCGATTCCGTTCCTGCTCGCCGTGATAGGTCTCGGCCTCAATGAGGCGGCCTATATGGCCGAAATCATCAGGGCTGGAATCACTTCTGTGCCCGAGGGGCAGACGGAGGCCTCAACAGCGCTCGGCATGTCATGGGGGATGGCGATGCGACGCACCGTGCTCCCGCAGGCGATGCGCGTGATCATCCCGCCGACCGGCAACGAGCTGATCTCGATGCTGAAGACGACCTCGCTGGTGACTGCGGTGCCGTATTCCTACGACCTGTACAGCATCGCGTCGCGGGAGATCGCCGCACGTATCTTCGAACCGGTGCCGATGCTGCTGGTGGCCGCCACCTGGTACCTCGTCGTGACGAGCATCCTGATGGTCGGCCAGCACCACCTGGAGAAGTACTTCTCCAGGGGCATCTCGCGGCAGCTGACCTCCAAACAACTCGAGGCCCTGGCCAAGGCGCAGACCGAGGGTGGTCACGTATGACCGAGATGGTGAAGGCCGAACAGGTCTGCAAAAGCTTCGGTGCGCTGCAGGTCCTCAAGGGCGTGACGCTGTCCGTTGAGCGCGGCCAGGTGCTGGTTCTGGTGGGTCCGTCGGGATCGGGCAAGTCGACCTTCCTGCGCTGTATCAACCATCTAGAGACCATCTCGGCCGGCCGGCTCTACGTCGACGGGGACCTCGTCGGCTACCGGGAGAAGGGCGGCAAGCTGCACGAGATGTCCCCGCGTGAGGCCGCCAAACAGCGCCGCGATATCGGCATGGTGTTCCAGCACTTCAACCTGTTCCCGCACCGCACCGCACTGGACAACATCATCGAGGCCCCGGTCCACGTCAAGGGCGTCAAGCAGGCCGAGGCGGTTGAGCGGGCCAGGGATCTGCTCAACCAGGTCGGTCTGTCGGGTAAGGCCGACGCCTACCCGGCGCAGTTGTCCGGCGGCCAGCAGCAGCGGGTGGCGATCGCCCGCGCGCTGGCCATGGATCCCAAACTGATGCTGTTCGACGAGCCGACGTCCGCGCTGGATCCGGAGTTGGTGGGCGAAGTTCTGGCCGTGATGAAGAAACTCGCCGCCGCCGGTATGACGATGGTGGTGGTGACCCATGAGATGGGCTTCGCCCGGGAGGTCGCCGACCAGCTGGTGTTCATGGACGGCGGGGTGATCGTCGAGAGCGGTCCGCCGCGTGAGGTGCTGAGCAACCCGCAGCACGACCGGACTAAGGCGTTCCTGTCGAAAGTGATGTGAGCGGCTCCGCTGTGTTCTCCGTCTTGCGGCCGACCAGGTACCAGGTCCGCATCACGCCCTTGCCCTTGATGTCGATCTCGCCGCGCTCCTCGAGAATGAAGTCGTCGCGTAGACGTTCGTACACGTTCTCCGGCACCTGGATGCGTCCCACCTGATCAGTCGTCTCCATCCGCGCCGCGACGTTGACCGCATCGCCCCAGACGTCGTAGAAGAACTTGCGCGCGCCGACCACCCCGGCCACCACCGGACCGGCGGCGATACCCATCCGCAGCGGCACCGGGTTGCCGCGCGGATCGCGCAGTCCGGCCACGGCCTTGGACATGTCGAGTGCGAGTTCGGCGATCGCCTTGGTGTGATCGGGTCGGGGGGTCGGCACCCCGCTGACCACCATGTAGGAGTCGCCGGTGGTCTTGATCTTCTCCAGGTCGTGGCGGTCGACCAGGCGATCGAAGGTGGTGTAGAGCCGGTCTAGGAAGCGAACCAGTTCAGTCGGCGGGATCTCGCTGGCTTGTTCGGTGAACCCGGCGATATCGGTGAACAGGATCGAGGCGTCGTTGTAGCGATCGGCGATCACGCCGTGTGCGGGATCCTTCAGTCGCTGGGCCACCCTGGCGGGCAGGATGTTGGCCAGCAGAGCTTCCGATCGGTCGTATTCGACTTCCATCGCGGCTTCGGCACGGGCCACTTCCCGCATGGCGTACCAGACGGTGGCGAAGATCATCAGCGCGGCCCCGACGGTGGAGAAGACGAATCCGGCCATCAGCGCCCACCGTGGCTGCAACCCCGTGTCGCTTGGGACCAGGAACTGCATCGCGACGATCAGGGCCGCGCCGACGACGGTGGTGACGCCGGCCAGGACCATGTGTTCGGTGCCCAGCACCAGCACGGCCAACGACGCGGAGACCAGGTAGTAGAACTGGATCCCCGAATCGGTGCCGAGTTCCAGGCCGACGAAGGTCAGCGAGCAGTAGGCGATGACGACGAACACCAGTGCGGCGATGATGCTCCCGAACCGGTGCAGCAGGGGGATGGTCAGCAGCAGTGCGGCGGTGGCGAGGTTCACCAGGCCGACGTAGAGCACCTTGTCCCCGGTGACGGTCTGCAGCACGCCCAATGTCGCGGTGAGCAAGGCGCCGATCCAGGCGGCGATGTTGAGAATCCGCTGCGGCCGGGTGACCGCCTCGGCCCAGTGCTGATTGCGGGCCGGCGGGCGGCGCTGCATGCGCTCACAGTCCGACCGCCGGAAACGGCCTTCAGGCAATATCCGACCAGCGAATTTCCGCTCGGATCGCACGCGACCAGACTACCGGTACGGATGGGCGATTCTCGATATCGTCCTCGCATGACAGTGCCCGAAGCCGTGGTCGCAATCGACATCTCAGCGTCTCCGGAGCGGGTCTGGGAGGTGATCACCGATATCGCGGTGATGCCGAGGTTCAGCTCCGAGCTTCAGGGTGTGGAGTGGGCGGACGGGTTCACGGCCGCCGGTATCGGGGCTCAGTTCCTGGGTCACAACCGTCATCCGGCGGTGGGCGAGTGGACCACCCGCTCGGAAATCGTCGAATTCGAACCCGGGCGGTTCTTCGGCTGGGCGGTCGGGGATCCGGCGAATCCCGCCGCCACCTGGCGATACGAACTGTCACCGATCCCCGGTGGTAGCCGGCTGAGCTACACCGGCCGGATCGGCCCGGGGCGCTCGGGTGTGACGATGCTGATCGAGCGTGATCCCGACCATGCCGACGAGATCATCGCCAATCGGCTGCGGGAATTTCGGTCGGGCATGACCGCCACCCTGGAAGGCATCCGGGAACTCGCTCAAGGCTAGAGCAGCCGGACCTTCGCGGTCTTGATGTCGTAGACCGCCCCGACGATCTTGAACGCACCGCCCTTTTGGGCCTCGGCCAGCAGCGGACTGTGCGCGCGCAGGTGTTCGACCACCGCGCCGACATTGCGGGCGATGGCGTCGTCGAGTGAGGATGCGCCGGCGATGCCAGGCTTGATCGCATCGACGATCGACTGGATGTTGCCGCCCGGTGTGGATGCTGTGAACGCGGCGTTGACCGCGCCGCAGTCGGAATGGCCCAGCACCACAAGCGCTTTGGCGTGCAACACCGCCTGGCCGTATTCCAGGCTGCCGAGATTGGTGGGGGAGACCGCGATATTGCCGGCCTCGCGCACCACGAAGACGTCGCCGACGAACTGGTCGAAGATGACCTCCGGAGCAAGCCGGCTGTCCGCGCAACCCAGGATCATCGCGAAGGGTTCTTGTTTGTTCGCGATCCCGCCGGCCCAGATCGTGTCGATCTCCGCGGTGTTGCGGATCTCCGGTAAGCGCGCGGCGAAGCGGGAGTTGCCGTCCATCAGGACTCCGATCGCCTCATCGGGCGTCGTCGGATGGGGTGGTTCGGGAATCCCCTGCTTGGCGGTTTCCTTGGAGCCGCATGCCGCTGCCAGCAGTGCTGCCGCCGGTAGGGCGCCCAGGACGATTCGGCGGGACCGGTCCATAGCGGGCTCCTTCAGTCGAGAGTCCGACCGTACCGGAACCGACACCGGAGCCTGAGCGCTTGACTTGCCCGATTCCTGATCAGAGGAACGGCGCCCTCAGGGTCGGTGCGATCTGGCGGCGGTTGATGATCAGTCCGGCGATCGCCAGGACGCCGTAGACGGCGCTGAGGATGAGGCGTCCGTGTGTCGAGGTGATCGGGAACTGGATGACGAACAATCCGAGCAGGAGCCAGGACGTGACGCGGTGGAAGCGCAGCGACAGGATCATGGCGACACCCATCAGGGTCTGGGCGGCGGTGATGAGGGTCTCCTCGACCTGACGGGTGTCCAGGTGCAGTGCGATGCCGCCGCCGCCGGCGAGGTAGGCCAGCGGCAGCGATCCGATCAGCAGGGTCCACTGGTTGACCTTCGAGGAGATCAGCGTGGCAATGGCGGCGGTGGGCTTGCCGCGCGCGGCGAAGATGATCGCGATGATGAATTCGGGAGCCTCGGAGGCCAGTGGTGCCAGCCACTGAACCAGGAGGAACTGGTCGATCCCCAACTGGGTGCCGACGTCGATCATGCTCTCTGCGAAGGGTTCTGCGCACAGCAGGATCACGCCGGCGGCGAGAACGAACAGACCGATGACGGTGCGCCGTCTGGTGCGGGTGCCGAACGCGCCGATGGCCGCCGCGGTGCCGATCAGGTCGGGTTCCTCTACTTCGCCGCGGCTCAGCTTGAACAGGTAGTAGCCGAACCAGGCCAGCAGGACGATGGCCAGTGCGAGATGGATCTCCGCGGTGACCGGGATGATGAAGGCCGCCGCGCCGGCGATCAGCAGGAAGCCGAGTTCGACCCGATTGCTGGACGCCAACGGCAGGACCGTGGGACGTTCACCGGTGAGCTTGCGACTTGCCGCCAGTCCGATCATCACCACCAGCGGCCATCCCAGCCCCATCAGCAACCGGTTGGATCCGGTCATGTTGGCGGCGGCGTACTGGGTGTACTCCGGAACGCTTCCGGCCCGGAACGCGTAGTACAGATCGACGGCGTACTCCGGGAGGACGGCGATCAGGGCGAGCACCGCGATGGCCAAGCCGCCCGAGACGTCGATCTGTGCGGCCTCGGCGGCCCAGGCCAGCAGGAAACTCGCGGCCACCACCGCGGCGCCGTAGATCAGCATGGTGACAACGGGGTCCAGGTGTATGTGAGTGAAGCGCGCCAGCATCGCGGGGACGATGAATACCGTCGTGATGGCGGCTGAACGCGCCAGCGTGCGCCGTTGGCCCGGGGACAGTGCGGGGGTCTTCGTCTCGGTCACGATCAGCTTTCGGCTTGGCGACCGAAGCCGGTGAAAACGGCAAGGCTTCGGTCGACGCGGTCAACGTCGTCCGAAGGTCTCGCTCGCCGGGCTTCCCGGTGGATGACCGGGCGGTGCAACCGCCAGCATGTCGACCATCCGCATCCGCCACCCGGTGGTGGCGGGAGGAACTACTCCCCTTCTTCGGAGCGGACGTTACCGTCCCGTGGGGATGGGCCGCAATATCCGGTGTGGCTGGGCGGTCGATAACCTATGGCCCGTGCGACACACCTTCCTCCAGCGGAGCTTGCTTGCCTTGGCCGTCGTCGTTTTGTGCGCCGGTTGCACGAAGCCGTCCGCTCCGGCCACATTCCGGGCAGACGTGAAGTATGCCGAGGTGGGCGAGGTCAAACTGGCCTACTACGTCCGCGGCGAAGGCAAGCCGCTGCTGATGATCAACGGCTACATCTCGACCATGAGTTTGTGGGATCCCCTGCTCATCGAGGAACTGGCCAAGAACCACCAGTTGATCGTCTTCGACAACCGGGGTGTCGGACTCTCCAGCGACACGGGCGCGAACAACACGACGATTCCGCAGATGGCCGATGACGCGGCGGGGCTGATCAAGGCTCTGGGGCTGAACAAACCCGACATCCTCGGCTGGTCGATGGGCGCGCGGATCGGCCAGCAATTGCTGATCCGCCACCCCGAGTCGGTGGGCAAGGCGGTACTGGCCGCCGCCAATCCCGGCGGCAGCCGAGGCGTTCCCGCGGACAAGGCGGTCGAGGACAAGCTCAACGATCCGAACATCTCCGACGATCAGAAGCTCGCCCTGTTGTTCCCGCCGGGGGACGGCGAAGAGGCTCTCGCCGAGGAGATCTACGCCCGGATTCTGGCGGCGGGGAAACAGGGATCGGCACCTGATGACTTCACCGTCTCGAAAGAGACCGCCCTGCGCCAAAACCGGGCCCGGACCACGCTGTGGGATGCCGATGAATCCAACTTCGCCAATCTGAAGAACATCAAGAACCCGGTGCTGCTGGCCGACGGGCGCGACGACGTCGTCGACAAGCCGGTCAACTCGGTGAACATGGCCCGCGAGATTCCGTTCTCCTGGCTGGCCTTCTTCGACGGTGGCGCGGCAGCGCACGTCGACGCGACGGATCTCACCCGAGGGCATGCGCAGCGAGGCGTAGG
>JAPOKC010000025.1 GCA_029977845.1 Mycobacteriaceae bacterium
GCGCCGAGACCCTCACCGTCACCGACGAAGACGGCCACCTCCTCAGTCCCGGATCACTGGCACGCCCACCCACCAAAACCCCACCAGATGTCCCGCCCTACCCGGGACCACACGGCGAACGCGCGGACTGGTGGTGGTACACGCCATACGAACCCGAGGCGTCGTCGACGAAGTCGAATTAGTTGTCCAACTCGCGCTGGATCGCGGCGTGGTACTTGTCGATATTGGCCGGGTTGACGATGAGGAAGAACTTGTCCGGCAGCGGTGACTCCTTGGGCGCCTCGATGGTCATGGTGCGCCGGAACAGGGTCAGACCTTCACCGGGTGAACTGAAGTGGTACTGCACGGTGATGCGCCCGTCCATTCCGCCGTTGCCGTCCCTGTCGTGACCGAGCCGTCCGATCGAGGTGAACATCCACAGCCTCGGCCGGGTGGCCATCGCCAGCTGCCAGCTGAAGATCCGGTCGCTCTCGGCCCCGCCCTCCTCCCAGGTGTCGCCGACTTTCAGCGGCAGGTCGTCGAGCTTGCCGACGTACGCGCTGCCCGGATAGGTCTTGGTCCAGTTCGCCGGATTGGTGACGAAGTCGTAGACCGTCTCGGCGGACTGGGTGAACAGCGTCTCCGAACTCGTGGTCACGATGCCCAACGGAATGCCTTTCTCAGTGATTGCTGATCGCCGTGTAGGCGAGATCGGCGGCGGTGCGCCAGGACTGGCCGGCGTCGATGGTCGACGCCGCGGTGAAGTGCGGACTGAGATGGGTGGTGACGGTGGTCAGCAGCGCCTCACTCGGACTTCCGCGATGTCCCCGTTCCCGCCACAGCACCGCGGCGATATCGGCCATCGCGCCGCGGAACTCGCGTCGTCGCCGCTTCTCGGCAGCCGCGAGATCAGGCGGCAGGTCCTTGCGCGAAGCCAGCTCGAAGAAGCCCGGACCGATCGCGGCATTCATCCGGTGGGCCGCCTCGCAGGTGGCGCGCAGCCAGCGATCCACATCGCCGGGATACTCGGTGTAGGACGGCAGGTCCCTGCGGTAGCCGGCCATCCCCACCTCGAAGGCCGCCCCCAGCAGCTTCTCCCGGGTGTCGAAGTGCCGGAACAGGGTTCGCCGGCTCACGCCGGTGACCTCGGCGAGCTGATCCATCGTGACGTCCAGACCGCCCTGCAGCACCAGGGTGCGGGCGGCGGCCAGGATGTGGTCGGCGGCGGCCTGCCTTTTGGCTTGAGCCAGGGACACAGCCGTAATGTACCGCATGAGTGCCACTATTGACACTTATCAGTGCCATCCTGAACACTGCAATGATGGCCGGCCGTCATCTCGTGACCGAACCGATCGGCGATGACGACGCAGCGATCGCCGCCGCACTGCGGGACGTCTCGGTGTCCGCGCTGATCGCCTCGGTCGTCGGGATCACCGGCGACCCGTCCTTCATCCGCGGAGCGATCCGCCCGCGGGAGTTCGTGCAGAACGAATTCCAGGGCCGCCTCGACGCAGACGAACAGGCGCAGTTACGGGCCGCAGCCATCCGCGCGATCTGCGCCTGGCGCGACGCCGGATGCCCGCCGCCGATGCCGCTGAGCCCCGACCTGATTCGTGAGGTGATGGACTGGATCGCCTGCGAACCGGTGCCCGACGCCAATGCCACGCTGTATGCCGAGGAGATGGATCTGGCCGGTGCCGACCCGCGCGCGATCATCGCCGACGGCCCGGTGCCGCCGGACTTCTCGGTCCTCATCATCGGACTCGGCGCATCCGGACTGCTCGCCGCGATCCGGCTCAAACAGGCCGGTATCCCGTTCGAGGTCATCGAGAAGAATCCCGACGTTGGCGGAACCTGGTACGAGAACAGCTATCCGGGCTGCCGCGTGGACGTCGCCAGCCACTACTACTCGTACTCTTTCGAATCCAACAGCGGCTTCGACTCGTACTACACCACCCAACCGGAACTGCACGCCTACTTTCGCCGCGTGATGGCAGAACACGGGATCGCCGATCACGTCAGGTGGGGAACCGAGGTGCGTACGGCCGTCTGGGACGAGCAGACCTCGCACTGGACCGTGACATGCGTGGGCCCCGACGGAACCGAGCAGACCCGAACCGCCTCCGCGGTGATCACCGCGGTCGGGTTCCTCAACCGTCCGCTGATCCCGGACCTGCCCGGCCTGGACCGCTTCACCGGGCCGACATTCCATGCCGCCCAATGGGATCACTGCGTCGACCTGCGCGGTAAACGCGTCGCGCTGATCGGGGCGGGGGCCAGCGGCTTCCAGATCGGGCCGGCGATCGTTGACGATGTCGCCAGTCTGGCGGTGTTCCAGCGCACCCCGCAGTGGATGGCGCCCAACCCGCGCTACCACGCGCACGTCAGTCCCGGCGAACGGTGGGCGATGCGTCATCTGGCGGGCTATGCCCGCTGGTACCGGTTCATGCTGATGTGGCAGTCCAGCGACAAGATGCTCGAACTTGTCCGCGCCGATCCGGACTGGCCGGACTTCCCGCACACCGCCAACGCCGCCAGTGCCGCGCGCCGGAAGATCTTCGCCGACTGGATCCAGACCAACGTCGGTGACGATCCGGAACTCGCCGCGAAAGTCACCCCGCAGTACCCACCGATGGCCAAGCGGATGCTGCAGGACAATGGAAGCTGGCTGCGCTGCCTTCGGCGTGATCACGTCGACCTCGTCACCGAACCCATCCTCGGCATCGACGAGACCTCGGTGATGACCGAGTCGGGGCGACACGAGGTCGATGTCATCGTTCTGGCGACCGGATTCCGCGCCTCCGAGATGCTCTGGCCGATGGAGATCATCGGCCGCGACGGTGTCGCGCTGTCAGCGCTGTGGGACGGAAAGCCGGCCGCGTTCAACGGAATCTCGGTACCGGGCTTCCCGAACTTCTTCATCATGGCCGGACCCGGCACCGCGCTTGCGCATGCCGGCAGCGTGATCTTCATGCTGGAGTGCCAGATGCGCTATATCGGCGAGGCGTTGAGCGCGCTGATCGCCGAGGGTGCACGCTCGATCGAGCCGACCGCCCAGGCCTATGAGCGCTACAACGCCGACCTGCAGGCCGAGATCGCAACGCTCATGTGGGGACACCCGTCGATCGAGCACTCCTGGTACAAGGCGGCCGACGGCGGCGTGTACGTGCTGTGCCCGTTCGGTCTGGTCGACTACTGGCGGCGCACCCGTGATCTCGACCGCGCCGAGCACATTCTCAACTGATCAGCGCCCGGGTCGTGCCCGCACCAACACCGACTGCTGAATCGAACCGACCGCGCCGGACTGGTCGAACAGGGTGCCCACTGTGGTGCCGATACCGTCCGGGCCGTAGTGGGTGTCCGCGCGGATGCCGACCCACTCGCCCTGCGGAATGCGATGGATGTGCACCACCAGGTCGGTGTTCATGAACGTCCAGCGGCCGGTATTCAGCTTGGTGCCGATGCCGTTGGCGCAGTCGGCCACGGTGAACAACCGCTCCAGTGGCGTCATCGTCTCGCCCTGCACCAGAGCGCATGTCGGCGAGATCCACGACTCGCCCGGCCCCTCGGACAGCGGTGTGGTCAGCCAGCGCCAGTCCACGCTGTGCACGTAGTTGGGGTCGAAGTTCTTGGCATGCCCCAGATTGCGACCCGCCTCCAGGGGCGGTAGCGGAGGTTCACCGGTGGAGGTCAGCTCCGTGGTGTCTGTGGTCTGCAACCGCCACCCGCTCGCGATCGCCACCGGCCGCGGTGTCCCGTCCGGTCCGGCGGCCAGCATCTCGGCGCTGAGCAGTTCGATCTGCTTGCCGCCGCGGTCCTTGCGGGCCCGCACCCACAGGTCGCCCTCGGCCGGCACCGCGCCGAGCAGGTCCACCGCGACCCGGCTGAGCCGGGTGTCATCACGCGGTTCGCAACGCTGCAACGCCCGCACCAGTAGTGCGGAAACCGGTGCGGCGTGCTGGATCTGGGACGACCAGGTGCTGCGCACCATATCGGTGGCGTGGAATTTCTCGCCGAGCTCGCCGTCGTCACCGAGCGGGAGGTAGTACGCGTCAGACATGGTGTGCTCCGTCCAGCTCGACCCGGTGGACCTGGGACAACGTGGTGCCGATCAATCGCTCCGGGTAGGCCTCGGTCGTCGACACCAGGAACAGGGTGCGCTGGTCGTCGTCGAGCGCGCAGGCGATCGCGATGCGCTCGCCGATGCCGATCCGGTGGGTGACCGTCCCTCCGTCGGTGATCCGCGCGAACTCGTGCGCCAGGGTCAGCGCGGTCCACACCCCGCCGTTGGCGTCCACCGCGACGCCGTCCGGGGGACCGGACAGCCCGTCGGCGAAGACCCGCCGCCCGGTCAGGATGCCGTCGTCGAGGGTGTAGGCGCTCAACCGTCGGGCCGTCGACTCGGCGACCACGAACGTCGCGCCGTCGGGCAGGATCGCCATCCCGTTCGGGAACTCCAGATCACCGGCGACCACTCTCGCCGAGCCGTCCGGATCGACCCGGATGATCACCCCGCCCTGGCGCGCCTGCGATCCGACATAGGCGCGCCCACGGCCGTCGATCACCATGTCACCGAGATCCGCCGGCGCGAGATCACCGAGATCGGCAGCGACCCTGAGACTCTCGCCGTCATAGCGCAGAACCTGGCGGGCGGCGGTCGAGACGATCAGCAGTGCACCGTCGGGACCGAACCCCAGACCGGACGGCCGGTGACCGGGCAACGGGATGGTGGTCAACGTTCCGCGCAGCGACACGGTGTGCGCGGCCTCGCCGAGCATGTCGGAGAACCAGAGAAGTCCGTCGCGCCAGCGCGGGCCCTCGCCGAAACAGAAACCCTCGGCCAGCAAGGTCGGCGTCAAGGCTGGTGTCAAGGCACCGCACCTTTACAAACCACGGCTGCAGTGTCACGCTCGCTGGGTGTCAGTGTCAACCACCTCGGCAGTCCGGCAGCCGTGAAGAAGTACTACGGCCACACCCTGCTGTACCTGCACGAGACGATCTCACTGACGCAGGATCCGGGGCAGACGTTCGTCGATCGTTTCGAGGCGGTCTACCACCCGATGATGTCCGAACTCGGTGCGCGGCTGTTCGCGATCTGGGAGACGACGCGTTACAACGGGCACTGGCCGCAGATCACCATCATCTGGGAGATCGACGCCTTCGCCGATTACGCCCGCATCGGGCAGGCGCAGAGCCGCGGCGGCTCCCACGCAGAGGCCGCGCGGACGTGGGCTGACTTCCTCGCCTCATTCGGCGCCAGCGGCGAGGGCCGGATCATGTACGCCGGGCGCAGTAACAAACCGCTGGCCGCACTGCAGGCCGACGGGTTCAAGGCCGGACTGGTGATCCAGGAGATCATGCAGACCAAACCGGGCCGCCAGGACGATTACATCCGCGAACTCGAGCGGCTGTACGTGCCGTGGTCCGAGCGCACCGGCAAGCGCTGGCTCGGCTCGTTCATCACGACGTTCCGGTTCAACGAGGTGATCCACTACTGGGCCCTCGACGGTGACTGGGACTGCTTCGCCGAGCACTATCCGTCCTGGAAGGACAGTCCGCCCGCGGAGATCGTCACCTGGATGAGCGTCGCACCGGCCCTACGCGACGGGTGGGAGGACTCGATTCTTGCCGCGCTGCCGCCCTCGCCGCTGCAATGATGACGGGCAACCGATAGAAGGGCGGTGCACATGTGGACTTACCGTCTCGTCGCGCCGTACACCTTTGAGCGCCGTGACGTACCCGCGCCGACACCGGACCGGCTGAGCGACGGACGGGTGCTGCTGCGGTTCCTGGCCGCCGGAATCTGCGGCAGCGACCTTCCCGGCTTCCGCGGCACTCAGGGACGGCTACCCGGTGACACCGGTGTCCGCGCCGCCGAGATGGACGGCTTCCCGATCCACGAGATCGTCGGCGAGGTGCTGGCCAGTCGTCATCCCGAGCACCGCGTGGGTGATCGGGTGGTCGGCTGGGCGTCCGGCTTCGACGGCCTGACTGAATTCGTCACCGCCGACGGAAACGGTTTGTGCGCCTACGCTTCCGGACTCAGTGCCGCCCACGCGGTGAGCCTGCAGCCCTTGGCCTGCGTGCTCTACGCCGTCGAGCAACTCCCCGACCTGGCGGGCCGCCATGTCGCCGTTCTCGGCCAGGGATCGATCGGCCTGCTGTTCTCCTACATCGCCAAGGTCGCCGGCGCCGCCAGGGTGACCGGGGTCGATCCCGTCGACCGCGACGCCATCGGTCCGAAGTTCGGAGTGGACGATGTCGTGCGGGCCACCAGCGACCGCTGGGTCAGCCATCTCGCCGACGGGGACCGGCCCGACATCGTGATCGAGACGGTCGGCCATCAGGTCGCCACCCTCAACCATGCGGTGACCGCGGCGGCGTTCGGCGGCACGGTCTTCTACTTCGGCGTTCCCGATGACGACTGTTACCCGATCAGCATGCGGACCATGCTGCGCAACAACCTCACCCTGAAGTCCGGTGTGACACTCGAGCGGCGCCGGATGCTGGCCCGCGCCGATGCGTTCGCCGCCGAGCACCCCGAACTGCTGCCGAGCTATCTCACCCACACCTTCAACGCCCACGACGCCCAGGCCGCCTTCGCCCTGGCCTGCCGACCCGTCCCGGAACGGATCAAGATCGCCCTCGTCGATGAGGAAACCTGATGGCTGACAACCGAATACAGGACGTACTGAACGCCAAACCGCAGATCTTCGGCGGCTGGGTGACCGGACCGACGATCCTGGGACCCGAGCAGTTCGCCGCCGCCGGTTACGACTACGTCGGTATCGACATCCAGCACGGCTATCTCGATGACGCCGGAGCAGCGCTGTTGATCCGGGGACTCGAACATCTCCCGATCGCGACCGCTGTCCGACTGCCGAATGCCGACCCGGCGCCGATCGGGCGGGTACTCGACGCCGGCGCAGACGCGGTGATCATCGCCCTGATCGACTCGGCCGAGCAGGCGGCCGCGGCGGTGGCGGCGGCCCGCTACGCACCGGCCGGCGTGCGAAGCTACGGACCCTTGCGCGCCTCACTCGGAAATGACATCGCCGCGATCCAGGCGCGGGCCAATGTGTTCGTGATGATCGAGACCGCCACTGCGGTGGAGAACCTCGATGCGATCTGCGGCGTGGAGGGTCTGGCAGGTGTCTACGTCGGTCCGTCCGATCTCGCCATCTCGATGGGCCGCCGTCCGGGTGAGGGCTACACCGATCCGACGGTGACCGAGGCCATCGACCACATCGGGGCGACCGCGCAAGAGCACGGTCTGATTTCCGGTGTGCATGCCGGAACCGGAAAATTCGGGAAAGTGTTCGCCGAGAGGGGTTTCCGGATGATCACGCTGGCAGCGGAGTCCAAGGCATTGCGCAGCGGAGCTGAGGCCCATCTCGCCGAGGCGATCGGATCGCAGGTGGCGGCACAGTCGGGCGGGGGATACCAGTGAGCACTCGGGTTGCACTGGTCACCGGGGCGGCCCGCGGTCAGGGTGCGGCGATCGTCGCTCGGTTGCATGCCGATGGTTTCAAGGTCGCCGCCGCCGATGTGCGGGCCGATGAGGTGGCGGCGACTGCCGTGCCGTTCGGCAACGATGTCGTCGGTGTGCCGTTGGACGTGACGTCGGCTGAGCAGTGGGAGGCCGCCGTCGCCGCGACGGTCGGGAAGTTCGGGGCGCTGACGACGTTGGTCAACAACGCCGGTGTGCTGCACCGCGCCTCGCTGGCCGAGGAGACCCCGGAAGGATTCGAGCGCAGTTGGCGGGTCAACTGTTTCGGGGCGTTCCTCGGCATCCGCGCGAGTGTGGAGCACCTGAAGGCCGCCGAGGGCGCATCGATCGTCAACACCTGCAGCACCGGTGCGGTGCGGCCGTTCCCCAACCATGCCGCTTACGGTTCGGCGAAATGGGCGCTGCGCGGGCTGACCCAGATCGCGGCCGCCGAACTGGCCGGCACCGGAATCCGGGTCAACGCGGTGATCCCCGGACCGGTCGCGACGTCGATGCTCGACGACTCCGCCCAGGCCCGCCTCGCGGCCGACTCCGCATTCGGCAGGATCGGCACCCCGGCCGAGATCGCCGATGCGGTGGCTTTTCTCGTCTCGGAGCAGGCCTCCTTCATCACCGGCAGCGAACTCGTCGTCGACGGCGGGCAGTCGCTGACGATCGGATGAGATGACGGTCGCCGATCGGCTCGCGCCGGCGTTGCGTCATCTGGCCGGCGCGCGGATCTCGCTGGCGCCGGAGGATCTCGCGGCCGTGCGTTCGTCACTGGATCAGCGACGCGCGGACGCCGTCGTCGACACAACGGGCGTCGACATCTCCGAGAACCGGGCGATCGGGGTGCGGGTCTATCGCGTGCCGGATGCGGCCGGAGCGGTGATCTACTGCCACTCCGGGGCGTTCGTGCTGGGCAATCTCGACACCGACCACCGTCAGTGCGTCGAACTCGCCCGGCGGGCCGGTGTGGCGGTGTACTCCGTCGACTACCGCCTGTCGCCCGAAAACCCCTGTCCCGCAGCGCTTGATGATGCGTTGTCCGTGCTGCGATGGGCGGCCGAGTCCGGCGGGCCGCTGGCGATCGCCGGCAGCAGCGCCGGGGCGGCGCTGGCGGCGCGGGCGGCCCAACTCTCCGCGACGGGTGAAGCCCCGCCGGTGGTCTTCCAGCTGCTGCACCAGCCGGTTCTCGACGACCGGCCGACGCCGTCCAAGCGTGAGTTCACCGACACCCCCGGCGTCGACGCGGCGGCGGTGGCGCAGATGTGGACTTACTACCTCGCCGGTGCGCAGGCGTCCGCCGACTCCGCACCCGGGCGGGCCGAGGACCTGTCCGGGTTGTGCCCGGCGCTGATCACGTGCTCCGAACTCGACCCGCTGCGCGATGAGGCCCTGGACTACGGCGAGCGTCTGCGGCGGGCCGGGGTGGCAGCCGAGGTGCGCCTCTACCCGGGCACCTGTCACGGCTTCGACTCCATGGCCCCGGACTGGGAGGTCAGCCGGCAACTGTGGGCGCTGCAGGCGTCGGCATTACGTGAGGCCCTGGGTTAATCCCCCATGGCTCCCTTGATCAGCTGAGCCATCAGCCGCGCGGCGTCGTTGCGCGGAATCGACCCCAGCATCCCGGCGGCAGCGGTGATCTGCTCGCTGGCATATACGGTCGGACCGTTCTTGAGGTTGTCCATCGCCGCTGCCACCACGGTCTCGACCGGATCGGTACCGGGTGGCGTCTCCTCGAGTGAGGCGATATTGCCCCGCGAGTACTCCAGGGCCCGCAGTGCGGGGGTGTCGGTCTTGCCGAGGATGAGCCCGACCACGTCGACACCGCTGGTGTGCAACTCGCTCCACAGTGCTTCGGCGAACACCATGTCGAACGCCTTGGACGCGCCGTAGGCGACCATATTGGGTCCGCCGACGAAACCCGCTCCGGAACCGAGCAGCACGATGGCGCCGCGACCGCGCGCCACCATCGACGGCGCGAAGTGATGGCACAACCGCATCGGGACGGCGCAGTTGCGCTCCAGCATCGCCTCGGCGTTGCTCAGCGAGTTCTCCAGGAACGGCATGAAATCCGGATCGGCGCCGGCGCAGTACGCCAGATAGCCGACCTCGAGGTCGGCGGTGGCCTTCGCGAGGGATTCGGCCGCCCCGGGCGCCGACAGATCGAGCGCCACAGTGCGGGTCTGCGCGCCGGTGCGCTCGGAGATGCCCGCGGCCACCTCACCCAGCAGCGCCTCGCGGCGAGCCACCAGAACCACGTTGACGCCGCGTCCGGCGAGGGTCTCGGCGAGCAATGCCCCGACCCCGTCGGAGGCGCCGGCCACCACCGCCCACGGTCCGTACTGTTCGGCGAAGTCCATGAATTCCCCTACAGCACTTCGGATTCCAGCCTGCGGACCTGCTCGGCCGGTGAGCCGAAGAGTTCGGCGCTGGAATACGCGCGCTTGAAGTACAGCTGGATGTCGTACTCCCAGGTGATGGCGATACCACCGTGCAACTGGATGGACTCGCCGGCAACCGTGGTGAACGCTTCGCTGGCGGCCAGCCGAGCCAGCGCCGCCGAGGTCGGATTCGGGTCGGCGATCGCGTCGCCGACCACCGCGCGGGCCGACTGCACGGCCACATACAGCGCGGCCATCCGGTGCTTGAGCGCCTGGAAGCTGCCGATCGGGCGGCCGAACTGCACCCGCTGCTTGGTGTACTCGACGGTGAGGTCGAGGCATCGCGACGCGCCGCCGATCTGTTCGGCGGCCAGCAGGATGGCGGCGGTGTCGGCCAGCCCGGGATCGCGGCCGATCGTCGTCGTCGCAGTCGCGCTCAGCCGCGCAAGTCGCCGGGTGGGGTCCAGCGGAGTCAGCGGTTCGGCGCTCACCTGATCCCAGCGCACGACGTCGCCGCCCTCGACAGCCAGCACGACATCGGCGACATCGCCGTTGATGACGTAGTCGCGGTCGAACACCACCGTGCCGATACTCTCCCCGGCGGCCAACTGCTCCAGTGTCTCGGCGTCTGGGGTGTCGGCGGCCAGCAGTCCAAGCTCGGCCAGCGTGGTGCCCAGCAGGGGAGTGGGCACCAGGGCCTTACCGAGTTCCTCGAGAACCGCTGCGGCGTCGGCCAATTCGCCGCCGGCGCCGCCGAGATCCTCCGGCACCACCAGCGCAGCGGCACCGACCTGCTCGCACAGCAGCGTCCACAGTGCCTCGTCGTAACCGCGCTCGGATTCCATCGCCCGGCGCACCGCATCGGGGGAGGCATGCTTGTCGATCAGTGCGGTGACGGTCTGCCGCAGCAGTGAACGTTCCTCTGCAGTGGTCATAACGCCTCCAGTACCCGGCCGCGATGGTGGCGCGGATCGCCCCACGCCGAGTGCAGGGCCTGCACCCGCAGCAGCCATTGCGACAGATCGTGTTCGGCGGTGTAGCCGATCGCCCCGTGGGTCTGCAACGCCGCCCGCGCCGACAGCAGTGCGGCATCGGAGGCGGCGGCCTTGGCGGCGCTGACATCGCGCACCGTGTCGGGACCCGAATCCGCCAGCGACAGTGCCGCGCCGTAGAGCAGTGGCCGGGCCAGTTCCAGGGCGATGTGCACATCGGCGAGTTTGTGTTTGACGGCCTGGTAGCTGCCGATCAGCCGGCCGAACTGGCTGCGCTGCCTGGCGTAGTCGACGGTCATGTCCAGCATCGCCTGCCCGCCGCCGACGAGTTGGGCGGCGGTGGCCAGCGCGCCGAACTCGAAAGCCCGCGCGGAGTCGGCCGGATGCGAGGAGCCCTGTCCGGTCACGCTGAACAGCCGCCGGGACGGATCGACGGAGGTGTGCTGCTGGGTCGTCGTCGCGTCGCAGACCGCGCCGTCGGCCGCCAGCAGAACCAGCCCGGCCGAATCGGCGTCGAGGGCCCACGGCGCCGACGGCGGCATCGCCACGGTGGCGATGAGTTCACCGGCGGCCAGTGCGGCCGCGCGCTCGTCGTCGGCGAGCAGCACCGGCGCCACCGCAACGGATTCGGCGACCGGGCCGGGAACACACCAGCGGCCCAGCCGCTCGCACGCGACGACCAGATCGACCGGATGGGCGCCGATACCGTCGAAGCGCTCCGGCACCGCCAGCGCGGTGACGCCCAGATCGGACAGCAGTCGCCACACCCGCAGTCCCGGCGCGGTGTCGCCGTCGGCCCAGGCCCGCACTGCGCCCGGAACGTCGGCGCCACCGAGTGCGGCGTCGATGCTGGCGGCGAAGTCGCGCTGCTCGGCGTCCAGGGTGAACCTCACGGCTTCGACTCCTTGGGCAGTCCCAGTAGCCGTTCGGCGATGATGTTGCGCTGAATCTCGTTGGTGCCGGCATAGATCGGGCCGCCGAGGGCGAACAGCAGGCCGTCGGTCCAGCCGTCGGCCAACTCGCCGGCCGGGCCGCGCAGGTCCAGTGCGGTCTGATGCAGTGCCACGTCGAGATCCGACCAGAACACCTTCGTCACCGAGGACTCCGCGCCCAGTTCGCCGCCCTCGGCGATCCGGGTGACGGTGCCGAAGGTGTGCAACCGGTAGGCCTGCGCCTTGATCCAGGAGTCGGCGACCCGATCGGCCAACCGCGGATCGGATCCGGCGTCGCGCCAGGCCGCGACGAGCCGTTCGGCCGGGTTCAGGAACCGGGCCGGGCTGCGCAACGACATACCGCGCTCATTGCTGGCAGTGCTCATCGCCGCTCGCCAGCCCTCGTGCACATCACCGATCACGTCGGCGTCGGGGACGAAGACGTTGTCGAAGAAGATCTCGCCGAACCCGGTGTCGCCGCTGAGTTGCCGGATCGGCCGGACCGTCACACCCTCGGCGTGCAGATCGAACATCAGATAGGTCAGCCCGCGGTGGCGTTCGGCGGACGGGTCGGAGCGGAACAGTCCGAAACCGCGCTCGCCGAACACCGCGCGACTGCTCCAGATCTTCTGACCGTTGAGCAGCCAGCCGCCCTCGGTGCGGGTGGCGGTCGACCGCAGCGAGGCCAGGTCGCTGCCGGATTCCGGTTCCGACCAGGCCTGCGCCCAGATCTCTTCTCCGCTGGCCATTTTCGGCAGGATCCGATCCAACTGCTCCTCGGTCCCGTGCGCGAACAGCGTGGGCGCCAGCATGGAGGTGCCGTTGGCGGAGGCGCGGCCGGGGGCGCCGGCGCGGAAGTACTCCTCCTCGAACACCACCCACTCCAGCAGGGTGGCGTCGCGGCCGCCGTAGCGGCGCGGCCAGGCGATCACCGACAGACCGGCGTCGAACAGCACCCGGTCCCAGCGGCGGTGCTGTTCGAACCCCTCGGCGCAGTCATAGGACCTGGTCGGGAATTCGTGCCGGTTGGCGGCGAGGAAGGAGCGCACCTCGTCGCGGAAGGCGAGCGTCGACTCGTCGTAGTCGATATCCATCAGCGCATCTCCCGCAGCGTGGGTTTGACGACTTTCCCGCCGGCGTTACGCGGCAACGCCTCGAGGAACACCACCGATCGCGGCGTCTTGAAATTGGCGAGATGTTCTCGCGTGTAGGCGATCACGGTCTCCTCATCGAGCTCGAACCCCGGCCGCCGGACGATGAAGGCCCGGCCCACCTCGCCGAGGCGCTCGTCGGCCACCCCGATCACCGCGGCATCGGCCACCCCCTCCAGACGCATCAGGGTCTGCTCGATCTCGGCGGGATAGACGTTGAACCCGCCGCAGATGTACATGTCCTTGAGCCGGTCGGTGATGCGCAGATTGCCGGCCTCGTCGACGGTGCCGATATCGCCGGTGTGCAGCCAGCCGTCGGCATCGATCGCCGCCGCGGTGGCGGCCGGATCGTCGAGATAGCCGAGCATCACGTTCGGTCCGCGCAGCAGCACCTCACCGCTGTCGTGTTCGATGCGCAGTTCGAATCCGGCCATCGGCCGCCCGCACGTGGTGGCCACCGTGACCGGATCGTCGTCGGCCCGGCACATGGTGCCGAAGCCGTTGGATTCGGTCAGGCCGTAGGCGGTCAGCACGATGTCGAAGTCGAGATCGCTCTGCATCCTTTCGATCAGCACCACCGGGACGATGGCCGCACCGGTGACGGCGAAGCGCAGCGAGGTGAGGTCAAAGTCCTTGCGGGACGGGTGATCCAGCAGTGTCTGATAAATGGTCGGCGGACCGGGCAGCACGGTGATCTTCTGCTCCTGTACGGTGCGCATCGCCTGCTCGGGATCGAAGGTCAGCAGCGGGATGAGGGTCGCGCCGGTCTGCAGGCAGGCCAGGATGCCGGCCTTGTAGCCGAAGTTGTGGAAGAACGGGTTGATGCACAGATAGCGGTCGGCGCCGGTGATCTGTCCGCACTGCGCCCATGACGCCGAAGCCGACAGCGACTGACGGTGTGCGCACAGCACACCCTTGCTGCGGCCGGTGGTGCCCGAGGTGAACAGGATGTCGGAGACGTCGTCGGGCCGCACCGCTGCGGCGCGGGCGTCCACCTCATGCTCGGCGATCCGCGGTCCGGCCATGAACTCGTCCCAGGTGCCGTCTGATTCTTCGCCGTCTGATTCTTTGATGGGCACCCGCACGATGTGCCGCAACGCCGGCAGTTGGGTGCGGTCCAGATCGGCCACCCGGTCGGCGCCCAGGAAGCGTCCCATCGCGATCAGCAACGGCGCCTGCGTGCGGGCCAGGATGTCGGCGGCCTCGCCGGCGGTGTAGCGGGTGTTGAGCGGAACCAGCACCGCGCCGGCGTAGTGCGTCGCCAGGCAGGCCACCACCCAGTGCCAGGTGTTCGGCGACCAGATCGCAACCCGGTCCCCGGGGTTGACGCCGAGTCCGGCGATGGCCGCGGCGGTGCGGCGGACCTCATCGCGCAGCTGGGCGAAGGTGAAGGTCCGATCGGGGGTGACCAGCGCCTCATGGTCGGCGTGGTCGATCGCCATCCGGTCGAGGACCGCCGGCGTGGTGAGCGGATGGCCGGTCCCGGCCGTCATCGCTGCTCCCTCCGGGCCGCTAACAAAGCAAGTGCTTGGTAGGTTAGCCTACAGGGGTGAGCACGGTCGAGGAGTTCCGGGCTGAGGTCCGCGATTGGCTGGCCGCCAACCTGGTCGGCGAATACGCCGCGCTCAAGGGCCTGGGCGGGCCCGGCCGCGAGCATGAGGCCTTTACCGAACGGCTGGCCTGGAACCGGCACCTGGCCGCCGCCGGACTGACCTGCCTGGGCTGGCCGGTCGAACACGGCGGGCGCGGCCTCTCGGTGGCCCACCGGGTCGCCTTCTATGAGGAGTACGCCCGCGCCAACGCCCCCGACAAGGTCAACCACCTCGGTGAGGAACTCGTCGGGCCGACGCTGATCGCCTTCGGCACCCCCGAACAGCAGCGCCGCTTCCTGCCGGCCATCCGCGACGTCACCGAACTGTGGTGCCAGGGCTATTCCGAACCGGGCGCGGGCAGCGACCTGGCCAACGTGTCCACCACGGCCGTTCTCGACGGCGATCGCTGGATCATCAACGGGCAGAAGGTGTGGACCTCCCTGGCGCACTGGGCGCAGTGGTGTTTCGTCATCGCCCGCTCGGAGAAGGGGTCCAAGGGACACAAGGGTCTGTCGTATCTGCTTGTGCCGCTGGACCAGCCGGGAGTCGAGATCCGCCCGATCATCCAGCTGACCGGCGACTCGGAATTCAACGAGGTGTTCTTCACCGATGCGCGCACCGATGCGGATCTGGTGGTCGGCGAACCGGGCGACGGCTGGGGTGTCGCGATGGGCACCCTGCAGTTCGAGCGAGGTGTGTCCACCCTCGGGCAGCAGATCCGTTATGCCCGTGAGCTTTCCGGCCTGATCGAGCTGGCCCGCAAGACCGGCGCGATCGAGGATCCGCTTATCCGGGAGCGGCTCACCCGGTCCTGGGTGGGTCTGCGCACCATGCGTTCGTTTGCGATGGCGACCATGGACGAGGAACAGCCGGGGCAGGACAACGTCTCCAAACTGTTGTGGGCCACCTGGCACCGAGACCTCGGCGAGCTGGCCATGGCCGTCAAGGGCAAGGCCGGGATGGTGCTCGACGACGCCGAGTTCGACGAATGGCAGCGGCTGTTCCTGTTCTCCCGGGCAGACACCATTTACGGCGGCTCCAACGAGATCCAGCTCAACATCATCGCCGAACGGGTGCTCGGCCTTCCCCGGGAAGCGAGGGGCTGATGAATCCGCTCAGTACGCCGCCGAGGGAGATCGACGGACACGGACTGCTCACCGGCAAGGTGGTCGTCGTGACCGCGGCGGCCGGCACCGGCATCGGCTCGGCGTTCGCGCGGCGGGCGCTCGCCGAAGGCGCTGACGTGATGATCTCCGACCATCACGAACGGCGGCTGGGCGAGACCCGGGATGAATTGTCCGCGTTCTCCGGACAGCGGGCACTCGGCCGGGTGGAGAGCGTCGTCTGCGACGTCACCTCCACCGCGCAGGTCGACGCCCTCATCGATTCGACGACCGCCCGGTTCGGCCGCCTCGACGTCCTGGTCAACAACGCCGGCCTGGGCGGGACCACCCCGGTGGTCGACATGACCGACGAGGAGTGGGACCGAGTCCTGTCCGTCACGCTGACCTCGGTGATGCGCGCCACCCGCGCGGCGCTGTGCTATTTCCGCGACGCCGGCCACGGCGGAGTGATCGTCAACAACGCCAGCGTGCTGGGCTGGCGTGCGCAGCATTCGCAGTCCCACTACGCCGCAGCCAAGGCCGGGGTTATGGCGTTGACCCGTTGCAGCGCAATCGAAGCCGCCGAATACGGCGTTCGCATCAACGCCGTCTCACCGAGTATCGCCCGACACAAGTTCCTGGAGAAGACCAGTTCGTCCGAACTGCTCGACCGGCTCGCCGATCAGGAGGCGTTCGGGCGGGCCGCTGAACCCTGGGAGGTGGCCGCGACCATCGCCTTCCTCGCCAGCGAGTACTCCAGTTATCTGACCGGCGAAGTGATCTCGGTGTCGAGTCAGCGCGCATGACCACATCCCAGCCCGCGACACGGCGCGAGGAGTTGCTCGAACTCGCCGCGGCGATGTTCGCCGAACGCGGGCTGCGCGCCACGACGGTCCGCGATATCGCCGATGCGGCCGGCATCCTGTCAGGCAGCCTGTACCACCATTTCAAGTCCAAGGAGGAGATGGTCGACGAGGTGCTGCGCGGCTTCCTCGACTGGCTCTTCAAGCGCTATCAGCACATCATCGACACCGAGCCGAATCCCCTTGCCCGGCTGAAGGGTTTGTTCATGGCGTCTTTCGACGCGATCGAACACCGTCACGCCGAAGTGGTGATCTATCAGGACGAGGCCAAGCGACTGTCCGCTCAGCCCCGGTTCGCCTACATCGAGGAACTCAACCGCCGGCAGCGCAAGATGTGGGTCGACCTGTTGAACCAGGGAATCGAGCAGGGCTACTTCGACGAACACATCAACGTCGACCTGGTGTACCGGTTCATCCGCGACACCACCTGGGTGTCGGTGCGGTGGTACCAGCCCGGTGGCCCGCTCACCGCCGAACAGGTCGGGCGGCAGTACCTCGCGATCGTTCTCGACGGAATAGCGACAGACAGGGAGCATCTCAGTGCCTGAGGCCTATGTGATCGACGCCGCGCGTACCGCAGTCGGCAAGCGCAACGGTTCACTGGCGGCGATACATCCGATCGACCTCGGCGGGTATGCGTTCCGCGGCATCTTCGATCGCAACGATGTCGACCCGGCCGCGTTCGACGATGTGGTCGTCGGCTGCGTCGACGCCATCGGCGGTCAGGCCGGCAATATCGGACGCCTCGCCTGGCTGGCCGCCGGCTACCCCGAAGAGGTGCCCGGCGTCACCGTGGACCGGCAGTGCGGATCGAGCCAGCAGGCCATCTCCTTTGGCGCACAGGCGATCATGGCCGGCACCGCCGATCTGATCCTGGCCGGCGGTATGCAGAACATGAGCCAGATCCCGATCTCGGCGGCGATGATCGTCGGTAAGGAGTTCGGATTCAGCACGCCCACCGCCGAGTCGAAGGGTTGGCTGGCACGTTACGGCGACCAGGAGATCTCCCAGTTCCGCGGTGCGGAGATGATCGCCGAGCGCTGGGACATTACCCGGGAGGATATGGAGCGCTTCGCACTGACCAGCCACGAGCGTGCGTTCGCGGCCATCCGCGGCGGCAAGTTCGACGACGAGATCATTGCGGTGGAGGGCTTCGCCGTCGACGAGACGCCGCGGGAGACGTCATTGGAGAAGATGGCGGGTCTGCCCACCCTGATGGAGGGCGGCCGGATGACCGCGGCGGTCGCCAGCCAGATCTCCGACGGCGCCAGTGCGGTGCTGCTGGCTTCCGAGCAGGCGGTCAGGGATCACGGTCTGCGGCCGCGGGCACGAATCCACCACATCAGTTGCCGCGGCGCCGACCCGGTGATGATGTTGACCGGCCCGATCCCGGCGACCCGCTACGCGCTGGAGAAGACCGGCCTGTCGGTCGACGACATCGACGTCGTCGAGATCAACGAGGCGTTCGCTCCGGTGGTGCTCGCCTGGATCAAGGAACTCGGCGTGGATCCGGCGAAGGTGAACCCCAACGGCGGCGCCATCGCGCTGGGCCACCCGCTCGGGGCCACCGGGGCCAAGAAATTCGCCACGATGCTGCACGAACTCGAGCGCACCGGAGGCCGTTACGGCCTGCTGACCATGTGCGAGGGCGGCGGCACCGCCAACGTCACCATCATCGAACGGCTCTGAAGACATGAGGATGCCGGCCAGATCCCTCACCGCCGCTGCGGCCGTTGCTTTCTGCGCCGCCACCGGAGCGGTGGGCTCGGCCGCCGTCACCGTGACCGCGGCGGTCACCCTGACAGCCACGGCGCTGATCGTTCCCGGAACCGCCACACCCGACCCGTCCACCGTCACGAATTACATGCGCAACGCCGTGGACTACTACATCGCACCGACCACGCAATCCTGCGCGGTGGTGTGCATCCCGGAGCCGGTGCCCTACATCGCACAGTTCTGGCCGTTCCCCTGGGAAGGGTGGGGCGGACTGACCGGATCAAAGTTGGACGTATCGGTGGCCAGCGGCATCGCCCAGCTGACCAGCGATCTCGTCGGACCCTTCAACCCCGGCGCGCAGAACCCGGTCGTCGTCTTCGGCTATTCCCAGGGCGCGACGGTGGCCACCCACGAAAAGCTTCAGTTGAGCCAACTCTCCGCCGATGATCAGTCGGCGATCAACTTCGCGCTGATCGGGAATCCGAACCGGCCCAACGGTGGACTGTTCGAACGTCTTGCCATGTTCGGCACCGTGCCCATCCTGGATGCGACCTTCGGTGTGCCGACCCCGACCGACACTTCCATGTCGACTGTTGACATCGCGTTCCAGTACGACGGGGTCGTCGACTTTCCGCTCTACCCGGTCAATCTGCTCGCCGACCTCAATGCGGCGGCAGGGTTCTGGTACATCCACGGCAGCTATCTGGCGCCGAACGGGCGCAATCCCGACGAGCTGCCCAACGGGCTGACTCCGGCTGAACTCGCTGCGGCGATCGCCGATCCGGCGAACCAGCAGCGCCTCGATGGCAGCGACACCACCTACGTCCTGATCCCGACGCCGAATCTTCCTCTGCTGCAACCACTTCGTGAGTTCGGGGCCTTCACCCACACCGAGTTCCTGACCACCCCGATCATCGACCTGATTCAGCCCGCCCTGCGGGTGTTGATCGAGACCGGATACGACCGCGCACTGCCCTACAGCACGCCGGCCCCGTTCCGGTTGATCCCGCCGATCAACCCCGTCACGGTGACCGTCGATCTGGTGGACGCGGTCGGGCAGGGGATTCGTGCCGCGATCAACGACATCACGTCGTCGGCGAGGCCGACCGCCACTACTGCGCGATCCGTGCCCGCAGGAAGTGTCCGATCCGGATCCGCTCAAAAGTCTCGCGCCGGTCACTCGGCAGCCATGGCAGCGCCTCGGTCGAATCGATGAGTTCCGGGTCGACCACCTGATACGTCTCACCCTTGCGGATGACGGTGGCGTTGCCCGCGGTGATCACATTGCGCACCCAGTCGACCTGGGTGCCGTAGGGCAGCGGGATGATCAGGTGATCTCCGACCCGGTCGGCGACGATCGGCGTCGAGTACTGCTTGCCCGACCGGCGGCCGGTGTGGCGAACCACTGAGGCATACCAGTACCGCTGCCCGGCAAGGCGCAGCATGAGCGGGTTGAGCAGGTACTTGTTCGACGTCCGGATCAAGGTTTGGAACGGTGAAGGCCAGCTTTCCGGTGCGATCCCCATGCCCCGACCATACGCTCACTCGATGAGCGAACTCGCCGCCTGAAGGTGCTTGACGGCCTCGCTGACGATGCCCTGGACCAGCTCGGCACACGACGGCAGGTCGTCGATGATGCCGGCCACCTGACCGGAGGCCAGCACACCGGCATCGGTGTTGCCCTCGACCAGTCCGGCCTTGAGCAGCATCGGCGTGTTGGCGGCCATCAGCACCTGCGACCAGGTCAGGTCCTTGCCGTGCCGCATTGCCAGACCGTCGCGGATCATCGCCGGCCAGCTCATTCCGGACAGTTTCTTGAAACGTGCGGCGTTGAGCACTGCGGCACTGAAACCCCTTGCTCGCGAACCGCTTTCGAGCTTCTCGACCAGGGAGGTGCGCAGCACCCGATGCGGCATACCGTCGACCCGGGTGGAGACCACGGTGCCGTCCAGGGCGGCCTGCAGATAGCGCTGCTTGACCGCGTCGGGCACGGTGGAATCCGAGGTGAGCAGGAACCGGGTTCCCATCGCGACCCCGGCCGCGCCGTAGGACAGTGCTGCCGCCAGGCCGCGGCCGTCGAAGAAGCCGCCGGCGGCGACCACCGGGATGCCGGTGCCCGCCAGGACGTCGAGCACCGAGGGCAGCAGCAGGGTGGTGGCCACCGGACCGGTGTGCCCGCCGCCCTCACCGCCCTGCACGATCACCATGTCGGCGCCCCAGCCGGCCACCTTCTTGGCGTGCTTGGCAGCACCGACCGACGGCACCACCACCGCGCCGGCCTCTTTGAGACTTGTGATGAGTTCGGCCTTGGGAGCCAGGGCGAACGAGGCGACTTTCACGCCCTCGCGGATCATCAGATCGACACGGTCACCGGCATCGGCGGCGTCGGCGCGGATGTTCACCCCGAACGGTTTGTCGGTCGCGGACTTCACCTTCGCGATCGCGGTGGCCAGTTCGTCGATGGTCATGGTCGCCGCCGCCAGGATTCCCAGCCCGCCGGCGTTCGCGGTGGCCGAGACCAGGCGTGCGCCGGCAACCCAGCCCATCCCGGTCTGCACCACCGGATGTTCGATCCCGACCAGGCGGGTCAGCGCGGTTTTGATCTTCACACCTTGACCTCCTTGTCGCGGAGCCCTTTCGGGTCGAGGCGTTTGATGATCTCCAACTCCTCGCCGGTGGCCAGACGCGACCGCTCGGCATCGTCGAGACCGTGAATCTCGAACGCGGTGTTCGCCCGCACCTCGTCCGGTTCCACCCCGGGATGCAGCGAGACGGCGCGCATGGTGTGTCCGGGCCCGTCGAAGTCGAACACACCCAGATTGCTCACCACCCGATGGACGTCGACGAAGCGGTAGGCGGGATTGTCCGGATCGATCTTGTCCCAACCGATTCCGGACACAATGTCGACGGCATCGCAGAAAACCCGCTTGGAGTGGTTTCCCACCCAGTAACTGGTGGCGTGGTTGACGGTGTTGCCCGGCGCGCCCCGGACGCCGAACATCTGTCGGGTCGGATGCTGCAACGGTCCGAACGCCGAGAGGTTCTGGTTGCCGTACCGGTCGATCTGGTTGGCGCCCATCACCACATGCCGACGTCCCCAGGCCAGCGTCTCGAAGACCCGGCCGAACGGCATCCACCCCTCGAACGCACCGGCCGCGCCGATCGCCGGAGTCTCGGCCAGCAGTTGGGCCTCGCCGTCGGTGAGCAGGATGTCCGGCGCGAACGTCAGGCGTGCCAGCCTGGCGCCGATCGAGGCCGGGGTCGTCATCGGGCTCACCATGATCTCGCCGGCGCCGCGGAACAGTTCGGCGCAGGCGATGACGCACACTTCGGCGCGGCTGACCTGAATCACGAGTTCGCCTCCCCGAAACGGCGGACGGCGGCCTGGTAGTCGGCTTCACTGCCGGACAGGTAGGTCTTCGTGAACTCGGCCCACGCCGTCTCGTCGGCGGCGGCTTCGGCGTAGTGCCGCTGGAACTTCTCGTCGCGGCCGTAGTCCGGTGCGGCGGTGGTGAAGTGGGCGCCGCCGGGCGCCTCGACGACGGTGTCGACCATCATCCTGTTCACCAGCAGTGCCTGCGGCGCAACGGCTTTGACGAGGTCTTCGGTGGGCACGACGCGCTCCACTGACAGGTAGCGCCGGTCGGCGGCCATCAGGAACAGGTCGTCGAAGTACGGGTCGATGCCGGTGTAGGCGGCGTTGCCGTGCTTGTCGCCGAGGTTGAGGTGCACGAAGGCGGCATCGAGGCGCAGGGCCGGCATCGCGATGAGTTCCTCGTAGCCTGTGCCCGTCTGGTAGGGCGAGCGCACCGTCTTCAGTTCGCCGTCCCAGAAATCGGGCACCGAACTGCCCAGCCCGGCCCGGATCGGCAGGAACGGAAGACGCCCGGCGGCAGCCTGCAGGCCGCAGCGCAGCATGCCCTCATCCATCTCCCGGGCGACGATCGAACCGGTGGTGCGTGCGTGCGAGAACCACGGATCGTAGAACGGCGGGGAGTCCAGCGAGACGAAGCCGTAGTAGACCTTGGCCACCTTGCCGGCCGAACACAGCAGGCCGATGTCCGGACCGCCGTAGGTCACCACGGTCAGGTCGGTGATATCGGTTCGCAGCAGGGCGCGGACGAACGCCATCGGTTTGCGCCGGGACCCCCAGCCGCCGATGCCGATCGTCATACCGCTCTCGATGCCGGCGACCGCCTCGTCGAGGGTGGACCGCTTGTCGCGCGGACTCATGTGTCCGCCTTCTTGGTGCCGGCGAAATCGTCCCGCAGTTCGTCGGACACACCGGACAGGTTCAGCTCGAAGGTGAACCCCTGCTCCATCCGGTAGCTCGAGTTGACCCGTTGGGTGTCAATGAAATTCAGCGCCTCCTTGGCCGCGCGGATCACCCGGGTGTCCTTCTTGGCGATATCGCGGGCGACCCGCAGGGCGGCCTCGTCGAGTTCGGCGCGCGGCACCACCTCGTGCACCGATCCGAACTGGTGCAGGGTGGCCGCGTCGACCGTCGCGGCGGTGAAGAACAGCCGGCGCATCATGTGCTGCGGCACCAGCCGGGAGAGGTGGGTGGCCGCCCCGAGTGCCCCGCGTTCCACCTCCGGCAGCCCGAACGTCGCGTCATCGGAGGCCACGATCACGTCGGCGTTGCCGACCAGTCCGATCCCGCCACCGACACAGAACCCGTTGACCGCCGCCACCACCGGGACGGCGCATTCGTAGACCGCCTTGAACGCCGCGAAGCACCCTCGGTTGGCGTCGATCAGCGCGGTGAACCCGGGGGTGTTCTGCATCTCCTTGATGTCGACACCGGCGTTGAAGCCACGGCCCGCGGCCCGCAGGATCACCACATGGGTCGCCATCTCGCGGCCGGCGGCGGTGATGACGTCGGCCAGTTCGAACCAGCCGCGTGAGGGGATCGCGTTGACCGGCGGGTAGTCGACCGTCACGGCGACGATGCCCGGTTCGACGGTGGAGGATGTGATCGGCATGGCACTCCTAAGCAAGCACTTGCTTGGTAGGCTAGCACGATGGACTTGGACCTCGGCGGCCGCATCGTGCTGGTGACCGGCGGCGTTCGCGGCGTGGGCGCCGGGATCAGCGCGGTGTTCGCCGGTCAGGGCGCGACGGTGGTGACCTGCGCGCGGCGGCCCGTCGACGGACTGCCGTATGAGTTCCACAGTTGCGACGTCCGCGACCCCGACGCGGTGGCCGGCCTGATCGAGGCGATCGTCGCGCGGCACGGCCGGCTCGACGCGGTGGTCAACAACGCCGGGGGATCGCCCCACGCGCTGGCCGCCGACGCCTCACCGAAGTTCCATCAGAAGATCATCGAACTGAACCTGCTCGGCATGCTGCACGTCTCGCAGGCCGCCAACGCCGTCATGCAACAGCAGTCCGGCGGCGGGTCCATCGTGTCGATCTCGAGCGTCAGCGGCCGCCGTCCCACCCCGGGCACGGCCGCCTACGGCGCGGCCAAGGCCGGCGTGGAAAGTCTCACCAAAACGCTTGCGGTGGAGTGGGCGCCGAAGGTGCGGGTCAACGCCGTCGTCGTCGGAATGGTGCTGACCGAGCAGGCCGAACTGTTCTATGGCGACAGCGACTCCCAGGCCGCCGTCGCTGCGACCGTTCCCCTGGGCCGTCTCGCGCAACCGACCGAAATCGGCTGGGCGGCAGCCTTTCTCGCATCGGATGCCGCCTCCTATATCAGCGGAGCGGCTCTGGAGGTTCACGGCGGCGGCGAACCGCCACCGTATCTCTCGGCCACCAGTGCCGACCTGAAATAAGGAGAGACAATGGGATTGCTGGACGGCCGCGTGGTCATCGTCACCGGCGCCGGCGGCGGGATCGGACGGGCGCACGCTCTTGCCTTCGCCGATGAGGGCGCCCGGGTCGTCGTCAACGACATCGGCGTCGGCCTCGACGGGTCACCGGCCGGCGGGGGCAGTGCCGCACAGGCTGTGGTCGACGAAATCCTCTCTGCCGGAGGCGAAGCCGTCACCAGTGGGGCCAACGTCGCCGACTGGAACCAGGCCGAGGGCCTCATCCAGACCGCAGTCGACGCCTTCGGCGGTCTCGATGTTCTGGTGAACAACGCCGGGATCGTGCGCGACCGGATGATCGCCAACACCAGCGAGGAGGAGTTCGACGCCGTCACCGCCGTGCATCTCAAGGGACACTTCGCCACCATCCGGCATGCCGGGGCGTACTGGCGGGCGCAGTCCAAGGAGGGCAAGGCCGTTGACGCCCGGATCATCAACACCAGTTCCGGGGCCGGACTGCTGGGCAGTGTCGGGCAGGGCAATTACAGCGCCGCCAAGGCCGGTATCGCCGCCCTGACCCTGGTGGCCGCCGCCGAGATGGGGCGTTACGGCGTGACCGTCAACGCGATCGCGCCCTCGGCGCGCACCCGGATGACGGAGACCGTCTTCGCCGACATGATGTCGACCCAGGGTTCGGACTTCGATTCGATGGCCCCGGAGAACGTTTCGCCACTGGTGGTCTGGCTGGGCAGCACGCAGTCCCGCGATGTCACCGGTCGGGTGTTCGAAGTCGAGGGCGGCATCATCCGGGTGGCCGAAGGCTGGGCCCGCGGCGCGGAGGCCGACAAGGGCGCCCGCTGGGATCCGGCCGAACTGGGTCCGGTCGTCACCCGACTGCTGGCCGAGAGTCGCACACCGCTTCCGGTCTACGGGGCCTGAAGCCCCGCCCCCGCCCCACGGCCCCGCCCCACGGCCCCGCCCCACGGCCCCGCCCGTGAAGCTATTTTCACCGTCGGCGTCGAGCGTGAAGATAACTTCACGCAGGGCGGGCAAGGCGGGCAGGGCGTGCGGTCAGGCCTACGCCGGGTCGCAGATGACGACCGGGATCACCCGGTCGGTCCACGACTGGTAGTCGTCGAAGCTGGTGTACATCGCCGCCATCTTCGGCCAGTAGTTCGCGCGCTCCTCCTCGGTGGCATCGCGTGCGACCAGATGAAGCACCTCGTCGCGGATCTGCACCGACACCTTGGGATTGGCCTTCAGGTTCAGGTACCACATCGGATTGGTGGCCGCGCCGCCCTGCGAGGCGATCAGCACGATGCGATCACCCTCGCGCCAGAACAGCAGCGGGCTGACGCGCGGTTCGCCGGTCTTGCGGCCGGTGGTGGTCAGCAGAGCCACCGGTGCGCCCTGCAGGAACTTGCCGCCGATCCGGCCGCCGGTCTTCTGGTAGACGAAGGTGTTGGCCTTCGACATCCACTTGATGATGCGTTTGGTCGACGGCGAGTTGAGGCCCTTGGGCGGCGGCTTGGCGGACATACGGCTACTCCTTGATCAGCGTCGGTTGGAATCTAACCCGAATGTGATGGATGAGGCCGTCATCGTCGATGACGAAGGTCTCGTCCACCCGCGCGGCGGCCCGCCGCCCCGCGACGGCGAACTTGGTCAGCACCATGTACTCGGCTCGCACCTCGTCACCGTCCACCGTGAACGTCGGGGTGCTCGCCGCACCGATGATCCGGTACTGCGGTCCGCGGTTCAGGCTGCGCCGCAGGTGATTCCCGGAGAATCCGTTCTTGAACCCCTGCTCGATGCGGGTGCAGTCCGGTGCGAACGGCACCGAGTCGCCGTCATGGCTGATCAGCGCGTCGATATAGGCCTGCGCCGCGGCGATCCGGTTCAGATCCGCTCGATGATCGTGCCGGTCGACAACGCCCCGCCGGCGCACATGGTGATCAGCGCGGTGGACTTGTCGGTGCGCTCCAGTTCGTGCAGTGCGGTGGTGATCAGCCGGCTGCCGGTGCTGCCGACCGGATGACCCAGTGCGATCGCACCGCCGTTGACGTTCACCTTGTCCATATCGGCGCCGTACACCTGGGCCCAGCTGAGCACCACCGAGGCGAATGCCTCGTTGATCTCGATGAGGTCGATATCGCCCAGCTTCATCCCGGCCTTCTCCAGTACCCGCGCGGTCGACTGAACCGGACCGTCGAGGTGGTAGAACGGCTCGGCACCGACCAGCGCCTGGCTGACGATCCGGGCCCGTGGTTTGAGGCCCAGCGCACGCGCCTTGTCCTCGTCCATCCACAGCACGGCGGCCGCACCGTCGGAGATCTGCGATGAGGTGCCCGCAGTGTGCAGGGCGCCCTCCATCACCGGCTTGAGTCCGGCCAGACCCTCGGCGGTGGTGTCGCGCAGACCCTGGTCGCGGCCGACCATGTGCTTCTCGGCGGTCGGCTGCTTGTTCTCGTCGATCACCGGAGCCAGGATCGGCGAGATCTCCCGGTCGAAGCGGCGCTCGTCCCAGGCCCGCTTGGCCTTCTGCTGCGAGATCAGTCCGAGGTGGTCCAGATCGGCACGAGTCAGCCCGCGCCGTTTGGCGATCCGCTCGGCGGCGGTGAACTGATCGGGCATGTCGATGTCCCAGGACTCGGCCCGGATCTTTCCGCGGTCCGGGCCGGCGTTGGCGCCGAGGCCGACGCGGCTCATCGCCTCGATGCCGCAGGCGATGCCGACGTCGATCGCGCCGGTGGCGATCAGGCCGGCGATGAGGTGGTTGGCCTGCTGGGCGCTGCCGCACTGGCAGTCCACCGTCGTGGCGCCCACCTGCTCGGGCAGACCTGCCGTCAGCCAGGCCACCCGGGTGATGTTGTTGGATTGCTCACCGAACTGGGTGACGCACCCGCCGATGACCTGTTCGACGTCGGCGCCGTCGATACCGGCCTTGTCGACGAGAGCCTTCTGCACCGCCCCCAGAAGTTCGGTGGCGTGCAGTCCGGAGAGCCAGCCATGACGCTTGCCGATGGGGCTGCGGGTGGCTTCGACGATGACAGGATTACCCATGCGGGTCAGGCTAGAACACGTTTCATTCCTCTGACAAGCAAGGATGCCGCGATGCCTTTTGTCTGCGGTAGGACCGTGTTTTACTGGCACTAGATAGCGTCATATCGAGGAGCGGTTCACGTATGCCTGATCCCGGGCCCAGCCCACACTTCCCGCCAGGTTTCGACTTCCTGGACCCCGACCGCAACGTTGTGCAGTTGCCGGTCGAGGAGCTGGCTGAGCTCCGCAAGATCGCGCCGGTCTGGTGGTGCGAGCAGAAGATCGGCAAGGGCGGTTTCAACGACGGCGGCTACTGGGTCGTCACCAAGCACAGGGACGTCAAGGAGGTGTCGCGGCGCAACGACATCTACCACTCCGGTCCCAACACCGCGCTGCCGCAGTTCGCCGACGACATGAAGCGCGAAGACATCGACATGCAGAGCGTCATCCTGCTCAACATGGACGGTGAGCACCACGACCGGCTGCGCCGGATCATCTCCCGGGGGTTCACCCCGCGCGCCGTCGAGCGGCTGCGCCCGGAACTCACCCAGCGCGCCGAGACCATCGTCAAGACCGCAGCGGCCGACGGCGCCGGTGACTTCGTCGAGCAGGTCTCCTGCGAGTTGCCGCTGCAGGTGATCGCGGGACTGCTCGGCGTACCGCAGGAGGAGCGCGCCAAGCTGTTCCGCTGGACCAACGAGATGACCGGCAACGAGGACCCGGAGTTCGCTCACGTCGACGGCCGGACTTCGTCGATGGAACTGCTGGCCTACGCCATGCAGATGGCCGCGATCAAGGCTGAGAACCCCGGTGACGACATCGTCACCGCGCTGATCAACGCCGACGTCGACGGCGAGAAGCTCAGCGACGACGAGTTCGCCTTCTTCGTCCTCATGCTGGCCGTCGCCGGCAGTGAGACCACCCGCAACTCGATCACTCACGGGATGATCGCCTTCCTCGACAATCCCGATCAGTGGGAGCTCTACAAGAGGGAGCGCCCCGCGACCGCGGCCGACGAGATCGTGCGGTGGGCGACACCGGTCACCGCATTCCAGCGCACCGCGATCGCCGACACCGAGTTGGGCGGAGCGAACATCAAAGCGGGACAACGGGTTGTCATGTTCTACCGCTCGGCGAACTTCGATGACGAGGTGTTCGACGATCCGCACAACTTCAACATCCTGCGCGACCCGAACCCGCATGTCGGTTTCGGCGGCACCGGTGTGCATTACTGCATCGGCGCCAACCTCGCGCGCATGTCGATCGATCTCATGTTCAACGCCATCGCCGACAACATGCCCGACCTGACGTCGATCGGCACACCGGAGCGGTTGCGCTCGGGCTGGCTCAACGGAATCAAACACTGGCAGGTTGACTACACCGGTTCGGCCGCCTCGTAACTCGAAGGGAGAACCGGTGGACTTCACTCCGGAGCCGGAGCAGCAGGCCGTCGCCGATGTCGTCAACACGGCGCTCGACCACGACAACACCTGGGAGGCTTTGGTCTCCAGCGGTGTGATGGCCCTGGGCGTCCCCGAAAGACTCGGCGGTGACGGCGTCGGACTGCCGGAGATCACCGCGGCGCTGACCGAGATCGGTCGGCACGGGTTGATCTCACCGGCACTGGCCACGCTGGGACTGGGGCTGCTTCCGTTGGTGGACCTCGCCTCACCGGCGCAGCAGGATCGCTTCCTCGACGGCGTCGCAAAAGGCGCCGTCCTCACCGCCGCGCTCAACGAGCAGGGCACTGCGCTTCCCGAACGGCCTGCCACCACCGTGCGCAACGGCAAGCTCAGCGGAACCAAGGTCGCCGTTCCGTATGCGGCAGAGGCGAGTTGGATAGTGGTCAGCACCGATAGCGGCGTCGTCGTCGTCTCACCGAAGGCCGACGGCGTGCGGCTCACCAAGACGCCGACGTCGACGGGGGGCGAGGAGTACGCCGTGCAGTTCACCGACGTCGCGGTCGATGCCGATGCCGTCCTGGACGGCGCCTCCGTGCATCGGCTGAATCAACTGGCGCTGGCTGCCGTCGGCGCCTACGCCGCCGGACTGGTGGCCGGCGCCGTGCGGTTGACGGCCGACTACGTGTCGAACCGTCACCAGTTCGGGCGCCCGCTGGCGACATTCCAGACGGTGGCCGCCCAGCTCGCCGAGGTCTACATCGCATCGCGCACGCTGGCGCTGGCGTCGACGTCGGTGGTGTGGCGGCTCTCGGAAGGCCGCGATGCCGACGAAGACCTCGACATCCTGGCCTACTGGTTGACCTCGCAGGCGCCGCCCGCCATGCAGACCTGCCATCACCTGCACGGCGGTATGGGGATGGACATCACCTACCCGATGCACCGTTATTACTCGTCGATCAAGGATCTGTCCCGCCTTCTCGGCGGTCCCGCCCATCGTCTGGATCTGGTTGGAGCGCAATGTATATAGAACTGACTCCCGAGCAGCGGCACCTGCAGGCTGAGCTGCGGCAGTACTTCGCCAGTCTCATCTCCACCGATGAGGCGCGTGAGATGGAGGTCGACCGCCACGGTAAGGCCTACCGTGCGATCATCAAGCGGATGGGCTCGGACGGGAAACTCGGCGTCGGCTGGCCCAAGGAGTACGGCGGTCTGGGTTTCGGGCCGATCGAACAACAGATCTTCGTCAACGAGGCGGCCCGCGCCGATGTTCCGCTGCCGGCCGTCACGCTGCAGACGGTCGGGCCGACTCTGATGGTGTACGGCAACGACGCGCAGAAGAAGAAGTTCCTGCCCGCCATCCTGGCCGGCGAGGTGCACTTCGCCATCGGCTACTCCGAACCCGAGGCCGGAACGGATCTGGCATCGCTGCGGACCTCCGCGGTGCGCCACGGCGACGAATACATCGTCAACGGCCAGAAGATCTGGACAACCGGCGGTCACGACGCCGACTACGTCTGGCTGGCCTGCCGCACCGATCCGGAAGCGGCCAAGCACAAGGGGATTTCGATCCTGATCGTCGATACGTCGGATCCGGGCTACTCGTGGACGCCGATCATCCTGTCTGACGGCGCGCACCACACCAACGCCACTTATTACAACGACGTCCGCGTTCCGGCCGACATGCTCGTCGGTGAGGAGAACGCCGGCTGGCGACTGATCACCACTCAGCTCAACCACGAGCGCGTCATGCTGGGCCCGGCCGGCAAGATCGCCGGTATCTACGACCATCTCCATGCCTGGGCGTTGAAGCCGGGCAGTGACGGGGTGACGCCGATCGATCACGAGGACGTCCGTCGCGGGCTCGGCGAGATCAAGGCGATCTGGCGGATCAACGAGTTGTTCAACTGGCAGGTCGCCGCCGCCGGGGAGACCGTCGACATCGCCGACGCCGCGGCCACCAAGGTGTTCTCCACCGACCGGATTCAGCGGATCGGCCGTATCGCCGAGGAGATCGTCGGCAAGTACGGCAACCCGATGGATGCCGAAACGGGCGAACTTCTCGACTGGCTTGATTCCCAGACAAAGCGGAATCTCGTGATCACCTTCGGCGGCGGAGTCAACGAAGTCATGCGCGAGCAGGTCGCGGCGGCGGGTCTGCAGGTGCCAAGAGTTCCGCGATGAGCGTTGACGAGATCGCCGCCGCTGCGGAACGCATCAAGGCCGCAGGAAAGAGCAAGCCGCGCAACGGCCGTCATGCGGTGAACCAGCCGATGGTCGATCACTGGCTTGACGCGATCGGCGACAAGAATCCGATCTACACCGACGAGGCCGCGGCCAAGGCGGCCGGGCATCCCGGCGTCGTCGCGCCGCCGGCCATGATCCAGGTATGGACGATGGCCGGTCTCGGCGGTGCCCGCGCCGACGACGACCCACTGGGCAAGATCCTCGGCCTGTTCGATGAGGCCGGTTATATCGGCGTGGTCGCCACCAACTGTGAGCAGACCTATCACCGTTATCTGCGTCCGGGTGAGCAGGTGAACGTCACCGCCGAACTGACCGACGTCATCGGTCCGAAGAACACCGCACTGGGCGAGGGTTTCTTCATCACCCAGAAGATCACCTGGTCGGTCGGTCAAGAACCGGTCGCCGACATGATGTGGCGGATCATGAAGTTCAAGCCGGCCGATCGGGCGGCCGCGGCGGGGGTTCCCGACGATCTCGACGCCGACCTGATGATGCGTCCGGCCGCGTCGCGGGACACCCAGTTCTTCTGGGACGGCGTCAACGCGCACGAACTGCGCATCCAGAAACGGCCGGACGGAACCCTGCAGCACCCGCCGGTGCCGGCGGTCTGGCAGGACCCGAAGAAAGAAGTGGCGCCGTCCGATTATCTCGTCGCCAGCGGCAAGGGGACGGTGTACAGCTTCGTCGTCCACCACGCCCCGCAGGTCCCCGGACGGACGTTGCCGTTCGTCATCGCACTCGTCGAACTCGAGGAGGGTGTGCGGATGCTCGGTGAGTTGCGCGGCGCCGACCCGTCGGCGGTCAAGATCGGCATGCCGGTTGCGGTGACCTACATCGACTTCCCGGACGGGGAGAGCGGTCCGGCGTGGACCCTGTACGCGTGGGAGCCGGCCCAGTGAGCGCACCTGCTGTCGGCACCGTGCTGCCCGAACTGTCCCTCTACGGCGATCCCACGTTCATCGTCTCCACGGCCATCGCCACTCGCGACTATCAGGACGTGCACCACGACCGGGACAAGGCGCAGGCCAAGGGATCCAAGGACATCTTCGTCAACATCCTCACCGACACCGGTCTGGTACAGCGTTACGTCACCGACTGGGCCGGGCCCACCGCGGTCATCAAGTCGATCGCGCTACGACTCGGAGTGCCGTGGTACGCCTACGACACGGTCACCTTCAACGGTGAGGTGACTGCCGTCGAGGACGGACTCGTCACGGTGAAAGTCGTCGGCAGCAACAGCCTCGGCGATCATGTGATCGCGACCGCAACCTTGACCATCGGAGGTGCATGATGCTGTCGCGCAAGGCTGCCATCGCCGGGATCGGCGCGACCGACTTCTCCAAGGACTCCGGCCGCAGTGAGTTGCGGCTGGCAGCCGAGGCGGTGCTCGACGCTCTTGACGACGCCGGACTGACGCCCGCCGACGTGGACGGCATGGTGACGTTCACCATGGACTCCAACACCGAGGTCGCAGTCGCCCGTGCCACCGGGATGGGTGATCTGAAGTTCTTCTCCAAGATCCACCACGGGGGCGGTGCGGCCTGCGCCACCATCCAGCAGGCGGCCATCGCGGTGGCCACCGGTGTGGCGGATTGCGTTGTGGCATACCGAGCTTTCAACGAGCGATCCGGGATGCGGTTCGGTCAGGTGCAGTTGCGTCTGGTGCAGGGTGCGGACTCGACCAGCGTCGACAACTCGTACTCCTACCCGCACGGACTGTCGACGCCGGCCGCACAGGTGGCGATGATCGCCCAGCGCTACATGCACGATTCCGGCGCCACCAGTAGGGATTTCGGGGCGGTGTCGGTCGCCGACCGCCGCCATGCCGCGAACAATCCGAAGGCGTACTTCTACGGCAAGCCGATCACCATCGAGGAGCATCAGGCATCACGATGGATCGCCGAGCCGTTGCGGTTGCTGGACTGCTGCCAGGAGACCGACGGCGGTGTCGCCATCGTGGTGGTCTCCGCCGAACGGGCCAAGGACCTCAAGCACCGGCCCGCGATCATCGAGGCGGCCGCCCAGGGTTCCAGCCCCGATCAGTACTCGATGGTCAGCTACTACCGCCCGGAGATCGGGCTGCAGGAGATGGGCCTCGTCGGCCGTCAGCTCTGGGAGCAGTCCGGGTTGAAGCCCACCGACATCCAGACCGCGATCCTCTACGACCATTTCACCCCGTTCACTCTGATTCAGTTGGAGGAGTTGGGATTCTGCGCCAAGGGTGACGCCAAGGACTTCGTCAAAGACGGTGCGATCGAGATCGGCGGACGGCTGCCGATCAACACCCACGGCGGCCAGCTCGGTGAGGCCTACATCCACGGGATGAACGGTATCGCCGAAGGTGTGCGCCAGTTGCGCGGCACCTCGGTCAACCAGGTCGACGGCGTCGAGCACGTGCTCGTCACCGCCGGCACCGGCGTGCCGACCTCGGGGCTGATCCTGGGCTAGACGCCGTTCGCCTGCGTTCGCAAGTCACCCACCCGCCCGCCTTGTGAAGTTATCTTCACTCCACAGGCAGAGCGTGAAGTTGGCTTCACGGTGGACGCGGAGTCGGCGTGCCGGCGCACACTGCCGCCATGCTCAACGCATTCATCGGCAGCGAAGCCATCGCCGGCGGGCTGTCATGGGGACGGCTCCAGCGCGACTCCACGCGGGTGTACCGCGATGTCTATGTCCCGGCTGGACTCGAGATCACCGCGGTGGACCGCGCACAGGCCGCATGGTTGTGGTCGCGCCGTCGCGCCGTCGTGGCCGGCCTGGCTGCGGCCGCACTGCACGGCAGTAAGTGGGTCGACCCGTCGCTGACCGTCGACCTGTACCACGACAATCGTCATCGCCTGCCCGGGCTGATGACCCGCGCCGAACCTCTGAGCGACGATGAAGTCTGCGTCGTGTCCGGAATTCCGGCCACCACCGCGGAACGAACCGCTGTCGATCTGGCGTGCTGGTATCCGTTGAACGAAGCGGTGGCCTCGGTCGACGCACTGGCCCGCGCCACCGAGATCAAGATCGCCGACGTCGAGTTGCTGATGCAGCACCTGGGCGGCCGGCGGGGAATCGCGAACGCCAGGCGGGTGATCGGACTGGTCGACGCCGGCGCGCAGTCCCCGAAGGAGTCCTGGCTGCGGACCCTGCTCGTCCAGGCCGGCCTGCCCCGGCCGCAGACGCAGATCCCCATCTGCGACGACATCGGTAAGGCGATCGCCTATCTCGACATGGGCTGGCCGGACCTCAAGATCGCCGTCGAGTACGACGGCGAGCACCACCGCACGCACCGATCGCAGTACGCCTGGGACATCCGCCGGTCGGAGATGTTGCAACGACGGGGGTGGATCGTCATCCGGGTGACGGCCGAGGACTCTCCAACGCATATCGTGCGACGGGTTCGTGACGCCCTGGCCCGCCGCCGGTGAAGCTATCTTCACGTTCGAGGGCGCGAGTGAAGATAACTTCACGGAGGGCGGCGAGGGGGCGGCGAGGGGGCGGCGAGGGGGCGGCGAGGGGGACGGGCTAGCCAGTCACGAACTCCACATCGGAGAGCACCACGGCGTTGTCGCGTCCCGGCGCGGTGACGACGGCGACGTGACGGTCGGCTTCCTTCCAGCCCGCGACCCGGATCGTCTCACCCGGGAAGACCACGCCGGCGAAGCGGGCCCCGTAGGACCGAACCCGTGTGGTGTCCCCGTCCAGCAGGGTGTCCACCAGTGCCTTGCAGGTCATCCCGTACGTGCACAGCCCGTGCAGGATCGGCCGGGGAAAGCCTGCGACGGCGGCGAACTCGGGATCGGAATGCAGCGGATTTCGATCACCGCACAGCCGGTAGAGCAGCGCCTGCTGCGGCAGCACCGGCACATCGACCTCGAAGTCGGGCGCCCGGTCCGGTGCGCCGCCGGCGGCCGACGGTCCGCGCTCACCGCCGAAGCCGCCCTCACCGCGGGCGAAGATCGAGCGGTCGACGGTCCACAGCACCGTGCCGTCCGGTGCGGTCACCGTGGTGGTGTTGACGAGAACCGCCGCCTTTCCCTTGTCCCAGATGTCGGTGATCCGGGTCACCGCGCGTGCCGACCCACTCGGCGGGAGGGGAGCGGACACCGTGACCGCCTCGCTGGCGTGCAGCACCCGTCCGAGTTCGATCTCGACGCCGGGAAAGCTCACCTTCGGCGGCTCGGTCTCGTGGAAGCTCGCGGCCACGCTGCTGAACGTCGGCAGCACCCGCGGGGTGCCGTCGGTCAGGTAGCGCAGCTCGGTGGGGTCCATCGGGTCGCGGCCGGCTCCCAGCGCGAGGTTGTAGAGCTGGACATCGCTGCTGCTCCAACTGAACTCCACCGGCTCCAGCTCCGCACCCAGGGCCAGGTCGAGGTTGATCGGCATGTCAGGCCTCTCGGGCTATGTCGAGCGCGGCCAGGTATCCGAACGTCATGGCCGGCCCGATGGTGCCACCGGGTCCGGGGTAGGTGTGTCCCATCACCGGCGCGCTGGCATTCCCGGCCGCGTAGAGACCCTCGATCACCGAACCGTCGTCGCGCAGCGCGCGGCCGTTGACATCGGTGCGGATGCCACCCTTGGTGCCCAGGTCGCCGGGCACCATCTTCGCGGCGTAGTACGGGGGATGGCTGATCTCGCCCAGATTGGGGTTCGGCTTGTTCGTGGGGTCGCCGTAGTAGCGGTCGTACGCGCTCTCGCCGCGATGGAAGTCCTCGTCGACGCCGGATCGGGCGAAGGAGTTGAACCGTTCGACAGTCGCACGCAGACTCTCGACCGGAAGGCCGGTCGCACCCGCGAGTTCCTCGATGGTGTCGGCCTTGACGATCACTCCGGACTCCATCCACTTCTTCGGGATTTTCTGTCCGGGCTGTAGGCCGGCGAAGATGAAACGATCCCGGTACCGCTGGTCGAAGATCAGCCAGGCGGGCACGTTCTCGCCCGGCCCGGAACCCTGACCGTACTGACCGCCGTACATGTGATGGCAGGCCTCGACATAGGGCATGGATTCGTTCATGAATCGCTTGCCCGACATGTTGACGATGATCGATCCCGGCGAGTTGCGCTCGGACAGCGCGAACCACGGCGCGCCCACCAGCGGCACCGTCGGCCCCCACCAGGCGTCCTCCATGAGATCCAAAGCAGCACCGAGCTTTTCGGCTGCCAGGATGCCGTCCCCGGTGTTCGCCGCGGCACCCACCGTCCATTCGGTGGTGATCGGTTCACGCTGGTACTTGCGGCGCATCTGCTCGTTGTGCTCGAAACCGCCGGAGCCCAGGATCACCCCGCGGCGGGCGCGGATCAAACGCGGTTCGGCCGAGGACGGCGCGTCGGTGTCGATGACGTAGACACCGCGCACGACTCCGCCCTCGACATACAGATCGGTCAGCGCGGTGTTGAGCAGAACCGGCACACCGGCCTCCCGCAGCCCGATGCGCAGCGGTGCGATGAGCGCCCGTCCCATGCCGACGAGGTTCTTGCGCCGCAGGCTCGCCCACGCCGTGCGCACACCGACCTTGATACTGCGCAGCACGCCGCGCGGATGACGCTTGAGTTGGTTGAGCCGGACGTAGTCCTGCTGCATCACCACGACGTTCAGCGGCACCTTGCCGTACGCCGGCTCAAGGCCGGCCATATCCGGGCCCAGCCTCGTGGCGTCGAACGGCATGGGCTCGATCGAGCGGCCGGCCGGGCGGCCGCCCGGTTGCTCGGGGTAGTAGTCCGAGTAACCCGGCACCCAGCACATCTTCAGCGGGGTGTGACGCAGGACGAAGGACAGCATCTCGGGACCGCGTTCGAGATAGGTGTCGATCTTCTCCGCCGGGACGACATCGCCGATGATGGCGTGCAGGTACGTTCGCGCGGCCTCTTCGGTGTCGGTGACGCCGTCCCGCTTGAGGACCTCGTTGTTCGGGATCCAGACGCCGCCGCCGGACCGGGCGGTCGAGCCACCGAAATGGGCCGACTTCTCGATGACGACCGCTGATAACCCCTGGTGAGCGGCGGTGAGCGCGGCCACCATACCGGCCGCGCCACTGCCCACGACGACGACATCGAACTCGTCAGTTGTCATACTAGAACACGTTATAGAATTGACCCGTTCCAGCGCTACTGATCCACGGGAAAGCGTTGACGGGAAACTGGAACCCGTTCTAGATTCCAGGCGTGTATGCACAACCGCTGCTGGATTCCATCGCCGAAGCCGAGCGGTTGGTGCGCGAGGCCCCCCACATCGAGAACGAGGCCGATCTGCTCGAGGGCATGCAGTACCTGGCCGGTGGGATCGCGGCCTGCGTCCACATCGCCTTCGACTACGACCGCGACCACCCGTTCCTGCAATCAGGCACCGGACCGTTCACCAAGATGGGCCTGGACAACCCCGACACCCTGTACTTCGGCACCCGGGTGCAGGCCGGACACGAGTACGTCGTCAGCGGCGTCCGCGGCACCACCACCGACCTGAGCTTTCAGCTTCTCGGCGGTGACTACACCGACGAGAACGTCCCGGACAGCGAGACGGCCTTCGACGATCGCCGGCTCGACATTGCCGCCGACGGCAGCTTCGAGTGGCGCTTCACAGCGAAGACCAACGCCCAACTGGTGATCCGCGAGGTGTACAACGACTGGTCAGCGCAACGCGGGTCGATCGCGATCGCACGCACCGACACCGCCGGCACCGCACCACCGCCGTTGACCAACGACCTCATCGAAAAGCGTTACGCCACAGCCGGAAAGCAGCTTGTTCAGCGAGTGAAGACCTGGCTGCAGTTCCCGCAGTGGTTCTATATGAATATTCCGGTGAACACGATGGTCGCGCCGCGGTTGACGCCCGGTGGTCTTGCCACCCAGTATTCCTCCGCCGGTCATTTCGATCTTGCTCCCGATCAGGCACTGGTCCTGACGCTGCCGGCATCCGATGCGCCCTACCTCGGATTCCAGCTGGGAAGTCTGTGGTACATCTCGCTGGACTACATCAACCACCAGACATCGCTGAACGGCACACAGGCGCAGGTCGATCCGGACGGCAAGATCCGGATCGTCGTCGGGGAGCGGAACCCCGGTGTGACCAACTGGGTTGAGACCCTCGGGCATCACAAGGGCTTCCTGCAGTTCCGCTGGCAGCGGGTGTCCCGTGAACTCACCGCGGCCGACGGTCCGACGGTGGAACTGGTCGATGCAGCCGATGTGCAGGCACATCTGCCCTACTACGAGCACAATCGAATCTCCGAACAGGACTGGCGGGCTCGGATCGCGTTGCGCCAGTTACAGATCCAGAACAGGATGGTGGGCTAGATGACCGGCATGCTTGCAGACAAGGTCGTGGTGATCAGCGGTGTGGGTCCCGCACTCGGCACGACTCTGGCGCGCCGGTGTGCCGAGGCCGGCGCCGACCTGGTGCTGGCCGCGCGGACCGCAGAGCGCCTCGACGAGGTCGGCGCCATGGTTACCGGCCTGGGACGACGGGCGCTGACCGTCACCACCGACATCACCGACGATGCCCAGGTCGACAACCTCGTCGCGCAGGCCATGTCGACATACGGCAAGGTCGACGTCCTGATCAACAACGCGTTCCGGGTGCCGTCGATGAAACCGCTCGCCGACACCACCTTCCAGCACATCAGGGACGCCATCGAGCTGACCGTGCTGGGCGCGTTGCGGCTGACCCAGGGATTCACCCCGGCGCTGGCCGACGCCAAGGGCTCGGTGGTCAACGTCAACTCGATGGTGATCCGGCACTCCCAGCCCAAGTACGGTGCCTACAAGATGGCCAAGGCGGCACTGCTGGCGATGTCGCAGTCACTCTCGACTGAGCTTGGCGCAATGGGTATCCGGGTGAATTCCGTTGCACCCGGCTATATCTGGGGCGGAACGCTGCAGAGCTACTTCACCCACCAGGCCGGTAAATACGGCACCACCGTCGAGCAGATCTACGACGCCGCCGCAGCAGCATCAGATCTCAAGCGGCTTCCCACCGAGGACGAGGTGGCCTCGGCGATCCTGTTCATGGCCAGCGACATGTCA